>JADLKF010000006.1 GCA_015657475.1 Lentimicrobiaceae bacterium
TCAACAGGTGCACGGTTGCGGTATTTGTGTCTTCGACTTGTCAGGTAAGCAATTTGTTCGGTAGGGAGCCCGGAAACAGCGATTCGTTTCTTTTTCGTCATGAATGATGGTGCGTCGGAAAATGGATGTGCAGCTTTTCGATCACGGTGTTGGCAGGACCGATCTACTCATGGGAAGGACGGTTGTAATGACGAGGAGGTTGCAAGGTATGGGTATCAGTATAGAAGTCAAACTTGTATTCTGAGGGCATCGTTTTGAGCGATGTTTTCAGGTGGTGGAAGGTTGCGTTTGCCGATGATGAGGGCGAGGCGACATTTGTATTCCGGCGGGGAGGTTATTTTTCGATGGAGCGGGTATCCCACTGACGTGGCGGTACCACACCTTGTTTCATGGGTTTCGCTGCGCCACATGAATTGATGCGGGTGAACGGTTATCACAGTTTAAGCGCCAGCAAGGCTTCGGGCCTATGCGGGCGCTTACAGATGCAGCGTGAGCAAGGAAGCAGTTTTTCGATGATGAGGGGGACGCCTCACGGTTAGCACCACATGCGACAACGGGTAGGTGCACGATGCGAGCCATGCTGGAAACTGCACGTGCTCAGGTGATCACATGGTGCGGGACTATCCTGCGCTATGTTTACATACGAGGCATATGATAAGCCCGGTGAATATTAGGACATCGGGGCCACGGCATGGGGAAACACGGATGCCAGTTTTCGTATTGTTGCTTGAGGGGGATTTTTCGTGAATTCCAGCGGGCGGTTCGAGGGTTTCATTTGCCGCGGGGAATAGATATGGCTTTTTTCCACCCCAGTGTTTACTGCAGGCATCGCGGTGGAGAGGCAGCGAGGTTGCACCTTACCAGCTTTCACACAGCGAAAACTGCTGCTGTATCGTTGTATCTTAAGCAATGACCTGTCAGCCGGCGGTAATATGATTTAAGTTTTAATACATCGAGTATATTTTATCCAAAGATATACAATGAATTTTGGGAATGAAGGTTGATGACTATGCAGGCAGATAATTTGTGTGGAAAAGGTGTTATGGGATATAAGGATTGTTTAGTATTTAGAGGTTGAAAAGAAGCTATAAAGGTTTCGCATATTACGCTTTAGAGTTTATTGCGAAGGCTTGCGGATAACACTGTTAGGTTTAATTTAAACAGATGAAAATTAATATTATGTCGACATTTAGTAATTTTCTGGACTTTTAGTTTAAGCAAAAAAGCTGATTAGTGAAATATACTTTATTTCCATGTGATGAAGCATTATGATAATTGAATATTTAACGAGGGATAGTAAATAAGTCGTTTAAATTAGATAATTTGACTTTTATTCTCAATAATGAATTTGTGGTTCTGGTGAAAAGGATTAGTATATTTTAAGTGGAGATTCGATAAACTTATTCTTCTGAATTTCTGTCCAATTTACAGTTTATAGATATGATGGTGAACAAATGGGAGACAGTTATGGGAGATTGTGATTGTTCTTTAATCTAGAATAGTATAATTTCAGGAATAAAGATCAAGAATTCATTCTTAATAAATGGGAAAAGTTAAGAAAATTAGAAGAAAGTATAATTTCATTTAATAAATCAAGGAGATGACAACGTATTGTATTTGATCGATAAGGATTCTACCATTGATAAACCAATACAGGCACTTGGGGGCAGATTTTATATGAATATTAAAGGTAATTATAAAACATTTTCGTATGATAAATGGACGAATAAGAATTATAAGTGAAAATGCTTTAATAATACTTCAAAACACCATTATGATGAATGGAATTTAATAAAAAGAAGAAAATAAAAATAAAACTAATGAATTAAGGTTCGTGTGGTCGAGGTACGAGAACGCATGATGCGTGTTTGGCCGGAATCGCAACGCTGTTTTTTTATGGAGTTTAAATCTTTTGAGTGATTTTGTAAGGCAGTCTGCTGAGCTGGTTTTTAACTTGCTTATACTGAATTTGGATACTGGTGATAATTGTTTGATTTTATAAACATTCGGTTTATGTTCATTCAGTAATGGACAATATAATAAGGCTTTAGGAAGTTTGATCATTGGGTTATTGTGTTGTTGGTTTTGGTGATGTAATTGCAGTGGCGGCGGCTACGGCTTAAAACATTCAATGTTACATCAGCCTTAAAGCATGGGCCAAGGTCAGGATCATAACCTATAGTGTTCGCGGGCACAGATCTTCCAATGTTTCTTAGGCTTTTGAGCAGGGGTTTCTGCAGTCTTTGGAGGTTTTGTACGCAACTCCGGCGGCGCTGGTGGAACGCAATACCGTAATGCTGATCTCACAACGGTGTGGCTGAATATGCTGAGAGAAGCGTTTTCGGATTCACCCCTGCAGGTCATCCTTTTTTCAGATTATCCGGTAATCGAGCCCAACGGAATGCTGGCGCTTTATAACTTTTCCCCGGTGATTGCTGTGGCACTTGTGCGTATAGGTACAGGTTCATCACTGTGCAGGCCGGCAAACGTGCTCTTTGGGTAAACCGCCAATTGGTGCGTTTAACTCCGGATGAATTGCTGATCTTGTGGAGTTCGTTTCTGCAGCCTTATGAATTTGGGCGGAATATGAAAGAAGATTTCAACCTGAACAGAATATTTGCGTTGGCCGATGTATTTTGCTTCATTATCCTTATAGTTTCGCGCGATATCAATGCAAATGCGGGTGATAGGCTCAGGTTCTGACCAGTATGGCATACGATGCTGTCGGATGTCATTTTGTGAAATGAAACTGTGCATGTTTCCATACACTGTGACAGCAGTGTTATACATCTTTGCGGATGATGCAGAAACAGCTCATTAGTATTCAGGACCGTAAATATAATGGAATAGGGAAGCGGAGCAATGCTCTGTTTTGCGGCTTCTATCATGCTTCGCGTGTATTTCTGGCATTTGGGCATGAACGGTTGAGGCAGGAGTTGTAGCCTGACTGGCGTATATGAACGATGTTCGAACGGTCACATGCCACCAGTTCGAGTGCAGCGCGTATCGACATTTTTCATTGACGTTCTGGATTAATGTTGGATGCATGTTTTGCTCATACTCTGCAAAGCGGCTTATGCTCTGCAGTTCAAGGCGGCCATAATTTTTGCGTAAACTGTGAGGGTGAACAGGTTATCCGGTTTGGCTTTTGGCTAATGAGATAGACGGCGTCGTCTAGATGCGTATGTCCAGGCGTTTTTTGATCGAGAGTATTAATTCCGTAATTCTAAGCAGTGCGGTGGATGCTGTGACGCAAAGTATGAAGGGTGTTATGCTTTTGAAGGCTGCATGTCTTAACGCTTACCATGCCATTGATACCCGTACATCTCAGCGGCTGCCCGGTGTGTTGCCTATTAACGGTTCTACGGTTGGAAGCATAAATAATATTTAGCACCTTAGTTGCGGGCGACAAGGGCCATTACGCGGTTTTGTTATATTTGCTCTGGGAATGTGGATCATCGATACGGGTGATATGTATTAGGGTGTGGTATTAGCGCACGCAAGACCGGCCGAATATAATGCAGGGACGGCAATAACCCTGTGTTTNNTTAACAGTTCCGGAGCTGAAAATAATGCCTTGCACTCCTGGTAGTTGAGCACCACCGGTAACTTGCCCGTATGCTTGATCTGTGGCAGCTTTACCGCTTTTTCATTCATCCCCAGCAANNAACGATAGCAATAACGTAATCCATAAACCGCAAACTTGAAATCGCTCAGCGATGGCGTTTTGCTTTGCCTGGCTAATTGAGCCAGGTAACGGTTCAACTCTTTCTCACTGATGTGTTGTGGTAACTTACCGAAATGAAGGCTTAACTGTGCCAGTTTACGGGCATAATTGCTGAGTGTACTGGGCGATTGTCCTGATAACCGCACTTTATCGTCTAACTCCTGATATAGGCTGCGAAACCCATGTACCTGATGAATGGCTTGCTCTACAATAGTGAAACTCTTTTTTCTTAATTTTGGTAGTGTTTCCATAATTCAAATGGTTTTGGTGAACCTTTAAATTATGAAACATGCTACTATCCGCCCCTTTTTCGGGGCGGGATTTAGTGCAACAGCATCTATGCACAAGTCGGCACGACAGAAGGAAGCGAACGGACGATGTTTTTTCATAGCTTTGTTGAAGGCGTGACAGGACAGAAGTTCTTTATTGCCGCCCAGTGCATAGCTGCGAAACATTATAGCGCATTTTAAAAAACGCACTGATGACAAGATTTTTAACCATAGTATTAATTATTTTGACAACGATTAGTTGTTCAAATCAAAATGGACATGATAATATGAATATCTTTAAAAAACTCTTTGGGAAAAAGGAAATTAAAAAAGAATTTACACAGGAAGAATATGATAGAGACTATGAATTAAAATCAGCAGGATTGGAAAATGTCTTAGGTAAATCACACAATCTTGTTGGACATGCAATAATTCCATTTGAAGTTGGTGGCGCTGTTGATATGTATTATTATCCAAATGGGATTAAAGGTACAGGATTTGCGACAATGGAATTGATTNNTAAACCGGATGGAACCGGGCCAATACCAAATAGGACTGGAACATATGAGTTGGTTGCATTTACAAAACTTGATTATGTTCAAGATACAACAGAGACAAATCCATTTAACCTGATTGAAAGACACATTTGTGGAATATTTACAGGGATTGGGAATTACTCTTTTCAAGCTAAGTTAGAACCACTTGAAACATGTGAGTTGCCGCTTCATGAAGGAGAACCAAATTTGTGTCTGATTTTCGATGAATATAGACCTGATGGCAAAGAATTCAAAATTGGTGATAAAAAACATGGACTNTTATTGATTGTAGAAGTGTTCAGAGACGAAATGGAATATGCCATGGCAAATGGAACCGGTAAATTGATTGAAAAACTTAAGGAAAAAGGTTATTATCCATATTCAGATTTGAACAGAGAATCAGTGATAAAATAAAAACGCGCTATAATAAATAACGCTTCCCCGCGAAAGCGGGGCAGGCTGTGCGGCGATAGCCCGGCATGAAGCTCCCGCTTATTGCAAGGAAATCCCGCAACACCTTTTTCTTATGGAGTTTCAATTATTTCAGGTGATACTGATGGCCGCCGTGTGCGTATAAATTGGCCTTTATATTTCAAATAGTATCTGAATTTTTACACAATCTGTCATAAATTGCCTGGTTATTAGTCTTAATACATATACCATGCTGTATCCTTATGGATTTTGACTCAATTTATCAGAAGTACTACAATGAGTTGTACGCTTTTGCATTGAAGCAAAATCAATTGCATTCCGAAGCTACCGATCTGCTACAGGACGTTTTCGTTGCGTTTTACAAACAGTTGAAAAGCGGCAGTACGTTCGAAAACCCGAGAGCCTGGTTGTACAAAGTCTTGCTTAATTCCATACGTACCGAATATAAAATCAGCCGGTCGCGAATTGAGAAAAATGTTGAGATTGGTTCATTTGCTGAAGTATCAACCGATTCATCCATTGATTTTTACTCAGCCGAAAGACGCATAATAGTTGAAACCTGTATATCGCAATTACCACCCGATGAACGGAACTTATTGCTGCTGTATCACAAAGGATTCTCGTACAGGGAAATTTCCGAAATACTGAATATTGGCTACACATCAGTCGGTACCCTTATTGCCAGGGCAACTAAAAAATTGAAATTGATTTTAAATGAGCAATACCATGAACTGTTTGAGTGAAACAGAAATACAAGAGTACCTTGATCACGAATTAACCGGTGACAGGTTACTTGAAGTGAATCAGCATCTGAAAGAGTGTTCGGTTTGCAGGGAAACGTATAACCAGGCGCTGGAATCCAAATCCCGGGTTTTCGCCTTTCTGGATGAATATGCTTCCTTCGACGTTCAGCAGGAAATTCCGGTTTTCAAAATTGAACCGAAGAAAAGCAATCTGAAAAAATATATTCTGATTACATCAGCTGCTGCATCCATCCTGTTATTTATCGGGATTGGAAACCGGCTGTACAATAAAAGAATTATGCAACAGCAATTAAATGACGCTACCAAAGCCACCTTTGAAATTACACGGAATACCGACCTCAATAAAATGGTCAACAACAAGCAAATCATAGTTGTGACTACCAATGCTTCCGGCGAAGTAATTGAATCTCCGCTGGCAGAATAGTAACGCAATGAAAATGCCATTAAGACAATATTTGAATCAAACCCTGCTAAATCACACATCAATGAAGCTCAATTTTGTAAAAACGAAAAACTTTTGCACTGTTAGTGCAATGCTCGCAATTGTATTCTGCCTGGGCATTCAGAATGTGAAAGCCCAGACTTTGAATACATTATACAAAAAAGGCCAGATCAGGCTTGAAGAAAGCACTGATTATGCCGTTGCAAATGACTGGCAGAAGCTTTTCGCTGATGCGGATAAAGTAGAATTTGGCAAAAACACGGGATCATCCAAAGAAATTGTTGTTGCACCCGATGGTTCAGTTTTCATGTGCCACAAGACGTTGTACGAAATATGGAAGTTTGACAATAAAGGTAACCTGGTTAAAAAATTCGGCAGCAAAGGAAGCAAACCGGGCCAGTTCCCTTATCACTTCAGCATATACGGGCTTCTGGATGGTAAATATCTTTGCACTTATGACAATCAGGGGAGAATGATGTTTTTTGACACAGAAGGAAATTTTGTAAAAAAAATGCAGGTTGATTATATGCCTTTGGATATGGTTGCTTTGAAAGGCTCAAAAATCGCCATTCTGGGTTTTGTGCCTGGAAAAAACAATAAAGAAGTAGTTTCGGTTAAGGATTTTATTACAGGGCAGGAGAAAATAATCTGGTCAAGAATTGAAGCAGATATGGATAAAAGTGCAATAATAGTCAACATGCCGGGCAAAGGAATGATGGTATTGGCGCCTCCATACACCCACTCATCCTTAACAACTCCGCGACTGGCAACTTCAAAAACAGGAAATTTGTTGCTGGGCATGCCTGCCGATGGCACTGTTATCGAATATACACCTGCAGGTGCTAAAGTAAAAACCATAACTTTAAACATACAGCCTATAACCATTACCGATGCTGATATAAATGAAAATTATGAGCTTTTTGTAAAGAAATCGGATGAGTTTGCTGCTAAAGTTAATAAGGATGAAAAAATGAGTCCTGATGAGAAACAAGCAACCATCAGGCAGTTTAAAGATCAGCTCTGGAAAATGAAGGACCGTAGCAATTATCCGAAAAACCTGCCCTATTTCTCAAGCCTTATCATTGATTCGGATGGAAATATATTGGTGTTCGAGTTCACAAAGGAGGCCGAAACAAATAAATTTAAAGCCTATGCTTATGATAATTCAGGCGCTGAAATCGGCACTTCAAGCTTTGTATCCGCTGATTTTGAGGTTTCATTTATCCCTTCCGCATTTGCTTTTGGCAAAGGGTACATTTATGCCGTAGCAACCAGGAAAAACGGTGGGAAAGTGCCTTTGAGGCTTGTGAAATTCAAATTGAACTAATAACGGGTTTTCATTTTTCGGAATCCATTTTTACCTGGCTAATTGTTATTGGATTATCCGGCGATGCTTCATACGGCATAGCCGAATAATCCGTGCTACCTTGCCACCGCAGTTCCTGTAGCAATCGGAGTGTGTTCGGTGCTAACTGAATAATCAATCATTTCCTTCTCTCAACTGGGATCAATAGCATCATCCTCCACTTTTAATTGTGCAGCCTTGGTTTAGTATTGGTTTGCAAGGTAAATTCACCATCCGCAGTATATCTTTGCTCTTGAAATAAACAAGAATTGGGAATGAGAAGTTTGGTAATTGAGCTGACGGATAATTTGTGTGGAATATTGGTGCAGATATAAGGATTGTTTATATATTAGTGAGTTGATAAAGTAATTATGGGTTTCGCATATCACGCTTATTAGAGATATATGCGAAGGATTGCGGATATACACTCGTTACCACCAATTATAAAAAGACGACACCGAGACAACTAAACGAATAGACAGAAAAAAATGCCATTTACATTTTCACATCCAGCAATAGTTTTACCGTTGACGTTTTTGCCTCGACAATGGTTTTCATTGACTGGACTTGTAATCGGCAGTTTGACACCTGACTTTGAGTATTTTTTAAGAATGAGAATTAAAAGCAATTACAGCCATACAATTGACGGACTTTTTTGGTTCGACTTGCCACTTGGACTTTTGCTTGCCTTTTTGTTCCACAACATAGTTCGTGACAGCCTATTTGACAACGTGCCGACATTTTTAAAATCACGGTTTTCTATATTTAAACAGTTTGACTGGAACAGACACTTCAAAAATAATTGGTTAGTAGTGACAATATCAATTTTGATTGGAGCAGCTTCACACATTTTTTGGGACAGTTTTACTCACGACCATGGCTATTTCGTTCAGACAATTCCGGCTTTACAAAACTCGGTTGACTTTTTAGGCAGACAAATTCCAATCTTAAAAATACTGCAACATTCTTCGACTTTACTTGGTGGACTTGTAATTGCTTTTGCCATATACAAACTACCGACAAACAAGACTGAGAACAAAAACATAAATTTTAAATATTGGGCAATTTTAGCAGGGCTAACTTTGACAATTATTTCGGTAAGACTTCTAAGCGGACTTGACTTTAAACAATACGGAAACGTTATTGTGACAGCTATTTCCGCAGGACTAATTTCATTAACATTGACACCATGGCTGACAAAGACGAAATAAGAATAACTGGTGGTAACACGGGTTTTGCGTCAGGCGGGGTGACGTTCAAACTTGGAGCATTGTGCTTCTATTTAAGTTCAGTGCAGGTTGACAGTTTTGTGCTCCGAAACCCGCCCGAACGCAAAGCCCGAAACCGTTAAATCACAACCTGATTATCCCTAATAACATGAAATGGTTTCTCAGTTTAGCTTTTCTCCTTTCGGTCTGCAATCTTTTCGCGCAGCCCGATTACTGGGCAGCCCAGACCTATTTCAGCGGATGCCCGGTGAATCACATTCCCAAAGGCATAACCATTCCTGATAAGGATCGCGAATCAAGGGAGATCATTAATTCAATCATTAACGGGCATTCCTATAGCCAATTATTAAAGGAATTTCCTGAGGGCCTCGGCCTGAAGCTCGGGAATTTAATATCCGGTCAGGTCATTGCGAGAGAAGGCGACGGTTTTAAGGTACTGTTTCCGGTGATTGCCGACAAGAAAAGAGCGGAACTTGAAGCGATTATTCATGAACGGCTGACTGACAAACAATTCTCAATCGACACAATCATTGATGCGCTCAGGCTCAAGTTCAGCAAAAACCCGGATATGATTTTCCATTTCCTCTGGTCGCGGATTATCGATGATTGCTGGTGGGATTTATACAATGAAACATTCAATACTGATAAGGGCCCGCCCGGTATAGCCTTTATTGTTTACCCGCCCCATCCTTTTCAGTGCGGAACCAACTCCGACTATTCCCCGTCAAACGACATGTTTGCCATGTCGTGGAGCTACAATATTTTTAATGAGTCCTTCAGTGTTCCGCCCACAAAGTCTTTTTTTAGCCTGGCAGCAAACGATACGCTGTCAGAGGCTGACCGGGCTTTTTTCAGGAATCACGGTTTGCTGGATTCTGCCAACCGGAGTGCATTGTTCACTTATTGTCAGGGTGACCCGACGGACCAACTGTGTGACGCGCTGAAAAGAACGTATATTCAGAAGATGAAAGGATTATTTGATTACAGGGTGCTGAGCGGGAGCTTTAAAATACCTGAGGATGAATTATTTATAGTCTGTTCACACGAAATTGCCTATGAGATCCTTCGCGGAATCGATGATAAAAAGCAGATTTTCATTCCGATTACGAAAGAGGGTAACCCGGATATTAATCTTAAGTACCTGGTTTCCATCCGGTATCAGCGGTAGATACTCTCCGGGCTAATATTTTTCGTCATTTACCCGGATACTTCCTGAATGATTGCTTGGCTGCAGATGCGCAGCAGGAAATCAAAGGCAGATCTAGACGACACCAGGAAAAGACCACCATGCCAGCGCGGATTTATAACTTAGCGAAGCGGTCTCATGAGGCAAAGCCGAATAATCCGTGCTCCCTTGCCGCCACTGTTCCGGTTGCGATCGGGATGAGCCCCGGGTTGTATTAGTACCAGATCTTCCTTCTTTCAACCCGAAACAATAACATCATCCGAAACCCTTCACAGTTCCGGCATTAGTCCTGTCGTGTTTTACCCGGAAACATCCCCGGGGATTACCTTTTGTCACACTTAGGGATAATATTAATAGGGGGTGTTGTATTGCTGTCACCGGAAAACTACCCTTAAAACTACCGCTTGTCATGAATTTGGGTCTTTATATATAGGGCTGTATTGAATTAAGCATGGAAAACCTGATGAACTGTCACACCGTATCCGTTAAAAGCACCGCTGTTTATCATGCAGCAGTTTCTGCCGGCTATGCAACCGTCATTATTCCGGATGCAGAGGCCTTTGTTGCCTGCGGCGACACCTTTGTCACCGGTGTTGATCCCATTGTTTACTGCGCAAGCAGGGCTGATACGGCAGCAGGCACAATTTTCTGCTGTGCCGCACCGGTTTTTTGGTGCAACACCCTCTTTGTGTGCCTGCACGACATCTTTGTTAACGAAACACGCAGTCTCTTCGTGCTGTGTAACGCTTCTGTTAACGCAACACGCGTTTACTTCAGCGGCAGAGGTACGATTGAGTGCATGTACAACACAATTTTGTATAGCAGAAGCATCTATGTTAACGCAACACGCGTTTACTTCAGCGTGAGAAGCAACTGCAGCAACGCAACCGGCGTTTACTTCAGGGGTGAAAGTGAAGCCTGCAGCATAACCGGCGTGTTCGACAAGGGCAGAAGTGTTCCTCTTAAGGCAACACGCGTTTACTTCAGTGTGAAACATATCCCCGACAACGATGCCGGCGTCTTCGACAAGGGAAAACATGAGACCGATAAGGCAACACGCGTTTACTTCACGATGAAAAGTCCCTTCGGCATCAATTCAGGTACGTCCGGCAGAGTTACCGGTATTAAAAGCGGCATATTCGGCGGGCAAGTTCCGGCAACAACCGGCATCGTGATGCAGGGAGGCAGTTCAGGCAGGCAATCGGACGCAATCTGCCGGCAATGTGTTGTAATCGCCTGCAATACTGACGCTTTTGTGCCGGATGCCGACACCCCTGGCAGGGGCCGGAAAACGCAAATTCAATTGTCCTTTACTTCTGCAACCGCCCAATATATCTTTAAAGGCAATTGCTGCGAGCTTGTATTAAACGACAGCAACAAAAGTTGTTCACCAATCCCTAACACTTAAATGATAAACAGTAAAAATTAGAAAATATGAAAAGGAATCTCAACAGGCTTTACCATTACAACTCGCTGTTGCGGGTTATGGACAGCCACCCCGAAGTGTTCGAAGGCAGATCAGCCATGCTTGAAGTAAAAGCGGAACTTGAAATGCGTACCGGACGCCTGTCGGAGATCATCTCCGAACTTGCCTCACCGCTGTGCCTGGTATACAGCAGGAAGAAGGTTGCCGAGTGCGAACTCAACGAGGCAATGATAAAAATGACAAACCTCGGCTGCCTTGATGCGCATCTGCGCAGCGATGCAACCATGCTTGCAGTGATGAAAACCTACCGTTCGCAGTTGCGCAAGGTGTCATGCAGCACGCTTTACTATAATGCCAGGCACACGACAAGGATGCTCCGGGGTGTATCAACCTCTGTCACCGACAAGAATTTTCATTCGGTAGTATTACCGGCATTCAGCATCCAGGTAGCTGAGTTTGGCAGGGTGCTGGAGGAGGAAGCCGCCGCGCTGCTAAGGCGTAAAGTGTTGCGTAGTGAGATGGCTGCACTCATTGCAACTACAAACAAGTTCCTGCATGAGCAATTCGACACTCTTGCTTTCGTGATAGCCGGAAAATATCCTGAGTATTACAGGGCGTGGGTGGTGCTGCGCGGTGACGGAAGCCGGAAACGCAGAAAAGTATCTCGTGCAAAGGATGAAATGCTGAAAGTTGCCGCACCTGCATCCCGGCAGAAGCTGTCAGCAGCTAAGAAGACGGTGCTGCAAAGTAAATCCTGCCATGAGGAATCAGTTTCCTGCATTCAGGAAGTAGTAGGACAGTTGCCACCGGCCAGGGTTGTAACGATTCCCGGTACACTCAGAAAGATGCTGCCTGCATTGCTTGAGCAAGCGGTGTGTGAAAGGCCTGCACTTGCTGCCGATGGTTTCAGGATGATAAAACGCCTGGCTGCAGACGATCCTGGGAGCTCTATCCTCCGGGAAAGTTCAATGCATACCGCTTACCAGCAATTGTTCAGCGATTTGGCGGGGTTGACACCCGGTTAAAACTTGATAAAATCTTCTTAGGGGAGGATTAGTAAGAGAAGTTGTTGCGTGTAGTTATCTGCCAGGTGAGAATGGCCTGATAAGGTACCTCACAGCATAGGTACTACCTGCCAGCCATCTCCGGCAGGGAATGAAAGGTTACATGCTGAAGCAGGCGGATACTTTGTGTGGAATATTGATGGAGATATAAGGATTGTTTATATATTAGTAAACTGATAAAGTAATAACGAGTTTCGCATATAACGCTTATTAGAGATATATGCGAAGGATTGCGGATATAAACTCGTTACCACACATTTTATGAAGACAGAACATAAACTCGAACTTAGAAAAACAATTGAACCGCTAAAACAATCAAAATGGTTTTATCTTCAATCTGTTTTGACAACTATTGTTTGTTTTCTCATTATTCCAGACTTATTAATTGGGATTTTGATTTTCATGTTCATGATCGGACTTCCAATAATATTTCAGATAATTCTTCATTTGAACTTTTACTTGCATGACAAGAATATTAAAGTTGAAATTGATTACGGAAATAGAATTTTGACATACACCAACTTAACAGAAAAGCTAGAAATACCGTTTAATAACATAACAATATTGAAGCGATTTCAAGGAAGCAAGTATCCAAAACCATTTGATTATTATACAATTCCCTCAAACTTCTATCATTATACAGTAATTGAAACATCTGACAATAAGAGAGTCAAATTTTCCGATTTTGTGAAAGAAGAAATTGGCATTCACGACGTTAAGAAAAAGAAAATTGTAATACCTTTTTTAAATCTAATAATTGAATGAAAAAAAACGTGTGGTAACAGCACCTACCCACTACCAGGCTTTCGCTCGTGCTTCTCTTTAAAACTATTACTAAATTCGTATACTGTGCTACTTGGGAAGCTGGTTGAATAAAGCCTGGCAGCGGGTAGCTGCGGAACGTTACCACCAATGCATAGAAAACATTAATCTAAATGAAATATATATTTTTTTTCAGTTTTTTGTTTTTTTTCTTCATTTGCTATGGGCAAAATGACAATGATTCCATCGAAGAGAAAAATATCCACAATTCAATAACTGGGCTTTACGAATATGTATATGAGTATAATACTGAAGACTTAATTGAAAACCACTATATTAATCTTTTTACATTGGATGGTATAATCCTAGGAATTTATTATGGAACAAGTGATGATTTTGATAATGCAAGAGAAGGATATATGCCTGGTTTTTTTAAATCTTATATGCACAACCTCAAAATTACTGACTCTAGTATTTACTTTACTTTAACAGTTTTCCCATCCGACTTTTACAAGAAAGCTATAACACCATATAAAAGTCCAAAGAAAAATAAAAACTGGAATAAACAAATACTTTATGCAGAAAAAGAATACTTTGGTGAAATCTTGCATGATAAATTCGTAATTAGTAGTAATGACATAAAAAAAAGAATATTCATCAAAAGAAAACGACATCAATAAGCACTGGTGGTAACACAGGCTACACTCTACCAGGCTTTTAGCTTGTGCACTCTGGCAAAATAATTACTAAATTCGTAGTCAGTGCTTCCTTGGAAGTTGAGTAAATAAAAAGCCTGGCAGCGTGTAGCCTGGAAACGTTATGTGTGATTATAAACACAACCAGTAAGGACAAATAGACAGACTGAACGCAGACAAAAAGAGAGAACGAAATTGGACGAAATAACAATACCATATCATTTAGCCACACCGACAATTATTTGTTTAGTTGGACTTGGGGTAATATTGTTTTATCGCAAAAGACTGTTTTCTAAAAACAAATTATTTTGGACAAGTGTGACAGTATTTTTAGTTCTATACTTATTAATAGTTGGTAGTGCAACATTTGATGCTATTTATTATCAATGGGACTTAAATCGCTACGACCTTGACAAAGACGGAATGTTTGGGGGAAACGAAATAACACCAGACCAAAATGAAGCAATGAGAAAATTAACAAGCGACACAGGCAGAAACTTTGCTTTTATAACAGGTTTTGTTTTCGCTTTAATTATTTCGACAGCCGTTTATATTTCGGGGCGATTGATTTTAAAACTAAAACGACAATGACGACAGAAAGAAAAACCACACATAACAGCACCTACCCAAAAGGCGGGGTTTCGTGCTCCGCAGACAGTTTTGTGCAAGCTGAAAGTTAAGTGCTCCGAATTTAGTTTAGTGGTAAAAATTCTGTCCTTCGGGTAGCTGCAAAACGTTGGCAGTTATTGTAGGACGACACCTCAAACATTAACAAACGACATAACTAAATCGAAATGAAGAAAAGCAAATTAATAGAAATGAATAACGTTGGCATAGTTGTAGAAAACCTTGACAATGCAATATCATTTTTTACAGAAATAGGACTGACACTTGAAGGACGAGCAATGATAGAAGGCGAATGGGCAGGACAAGTAACCGGACTTGGAAATCAATCTGTAGAAGTGGCAATGATGGTTACGCCTGACGGACACAGCCGACTTGAACTTTCAAAATTTCTAACACCTAAAACTATTTCAGACCACAGGACAGCTCCAGTAAACTCTCTTGGCTATCTTCGTGTTATGTTCAGAGTTGACAACCTTGACGAATTATTAATACGACTTGCAAAACAAGGCGTTGAAATCGTTGGAGAAGTTGTAAACTATGAGAACATTTATAAACTCTGTTACATTCGTGGGAAAGAAGGACTGCTCGTTGGTTTAGCAGAACAACTTGGCAATAAAACAACGGCAGACATTTTAGAAAACAATGAGTGAAAAAACAACGAACCGCTAACACGGGTTTTGCGTCAGGCAGGGTGACGTGCAAACCTGGAGTTTTGTGCTTCTATTCAAGTTCAGTGCAGGTTGACAGTTTTGTGCTCCGAAACCCGTCCGAACGCAAAGCCCGAAAACATTAGTGCCTGGTTTATTTCAACCTTAATTATTGCTATTAATAAAAACATGAGAAAGACATTTTTTTTACTCACCTTCTTGATTTCTTCAACATCCTTATTTGCTCAGAGCAACCATCAGAAGTTTGATGTCCTGATCAGAAAAGCTGACTCGCTTTATCAGGTAAAAGAATATAAGAAATCTGCATTTGCGTTTTCTGACGCTTTTATTCTGCCTGATGCCAAAATAACCATGAACCACCGTTATAATGCCGCATGTTCTTATGCATTGGCAGATATTGCAGATAGCGCATTCAGCTATTTAAATTACCTCGCAACAGTGATGAATTACACCAATTACGGTCATATAAAGTCTGACCCGGATTTAAGATCGTTGTATACGCATAGCCGGTGGAAGCCTCTTATTGAAGCCGTTAAGACAAATAAGGACAAAGCTTTTGCCAGCTTAGACTTTATTACCTTAAATAATCACAAGGTTGAAGTATATACTGCTGGTATGACGAATAATCAGGTGAATAAACCTGTAATCGTATTTGAAAATGGAATGGCTGACACCTATGACAGGTGGAAAGTTATAATTGATGAAGTTTCAAAAACAAATGCTGTTTTTGCCTATAACCGGCCAAGGATTGGAGAGTCGGAAGATGACAGCCTGCCACCGACAACTGAGCATATTGTGAATAATTTAAGAGAGATGCTTGTTAAAAAAGGGCTAAAGCCGCCTTATTTATTGGTATCACATTCCTTTGGCGGAGCCTACATCAGAAGTTTTGCTTCCTCTTATCCCAATGAAATTGCGGGACTTATTTTTATTGATCCTATTGATTTCACAAAAAAAGGAGAGATGGGCAACCTGCCTTATCTTGAAATCGGGCTCACCCAACATCAGATAGATTCTCTGTTTGGACAACCCTATGATAATTTTATAGAGAAACTGTATACTGAAATGCCCCGGTATTATGTGGAAGAGGTAAAGATATCCAGGCAACTGACCCAAACTGATTTTGAAGCCTGCGACAGGAATCCTCTGCCTGACGTACCGGTACATTTTATCATGGCAGGCGGTTTTACCAATGCTGAGCCACCGACAATATATGACAGGGAAAAGATGTGGAGAATCAATAGTAACATCCAGATGAAACGATGGTTAGAGCTTTTATATCCCCTGAAATACGGGAAGTTCTTTTATTGTTCAAACTCAAGCCATTTTGTTCAGACGGATGAACCTGACCTGGTAATATCGAGCATCAAATTGGCATTGATCGATTATGACAAGATTCAAAAGAACAAGTAAAACCAGATGCTAACAATGTCATAATTATCAGGCCTTTGTGTTCCGATGCACAAGTCCCTTCACAAAGGGTTGGCGCCAGGGCAGGGAAGAAAGTGAATTAACCATATGAAAACAGAGAAACAGATTTTAAGGCCGAAAATCACTAAGACGATTCTTCTTGCAGCAACATGCCTGGTTTTTATCATTGGAGGAATCATAATTTGCAAAGAAGAAGCATTGAAGGGATGGTTGATAGTTACGTTTTTCGGATCAGGATTAATCGTTTTCCTGGTTCAGTTAGTTCCCGGCTCCACACAGTTGACTCTGACGGAAGAAGGGTTCATCATGACGAGCCTGTTTCGGAGCCACCTGACAAGATGGACTGATATCAAACTGTTTAAAATCGGATACTTAGGTAAAAATAAAGCGGTCATGTTCGACTTTGTTGATGATTATCAGGGACAGGAAACAGGGAAAATTATTGCCAGGGCATTATCAGGCAGTCATGGCGCCTTGCCGTGCAATTACGGGCTTAAACTATCAGATTTACTGGATATTATGAACCAGTGGAAAAATAAATACTGTTCCTGATCGATCACGCAATGAGCTTTGCGAGCAGCAAGCTTTTGTACATTGAATTTATACCTAATTTTCAGCCGGTTAAACTATAGCTCTGTTTTGAACCCAATTACATTTATATGAAGACATATTTTCAACTGCTTCTCCTGGGATCTGTCTTTCTTCTGTCCACACGGCTTTCTGCCACCCTGGTAGTAATTGCTCCGCATCCTGACGATGCCGAATCGTCGTGCGGCGGACTGATAGCCAATACAACCGCAAAAGGAGAACGGGTAGTTATTATTACCATGACCGGGGGCGAGATGGGTCTGAGCGGCAAAACGGTTGAGGAAGCTTACAAGATCAGGAAGCTGGAAGCTGAAAACGGCGCCAGGATTCTGGGCGCTGAGTTGATCTATTTTGGCGGAATGGATGGTTCGCTGGCTGCCGATACTTCAAATACCGAAAAACTGAAGAAACTCCTTGTTTCGATAAATCCCGATGTGGTGGTCGCCCCGTGGATGCTTGATGTACATGCCGATCACCAGGCGAGCAGTGTGCTTGCATGGCGTGTGTTCATGGATAAAAGCCTTCATTTTCAGTTGTATTTCTACGAAACAGCCAATGAGCCGCACACAAAATCACTTCTCTTTTACCCGACCGATTACATAGATATTTCCAATGTGCTGGAAATCAAAAAAGAAGCAGTGCTGCAGCATAAATGCCAGGGAGCCTCAGAATGGTACAGGCAGTATGAGATCATGGCAACTTTCAGGGGCTATGAAGCAGATGTTGCAGCCGCCGAAGCCTATGTGAAGGTCAGTAATGCTTCAGGAATGGGGGGCAGAAGCGGGAAATGTAAACGTACTCTCGGGGACTGATATAATGATATTCACCCCATGCTGGCGCGGATTTGTAACTTAGCGAAGCGGTCTCATGAGGCATAGCCGAATAATCCGTGCCACTCTATAACCTGGTTTGACCTGAACCGGTAATTGGAATTATTTTGAATGATTCCTGAACTGCTCGAGGAACAATTGCTTTCGCGAAGTTCCCAGCGGGCAGCTCAGCCCATTGGCCAGGTGTATCTCCCCAAAGCTGGAATATCCTTTTACGTGTTGTTTATTAATCAGGTACGAATTGTGTACCCGTAAGAATTCGGAGCCTGAGAGGCATTCTTCGTAAAACTTCAGGTTGTGCGAACTGGTAATCTTTGATTTGTCAGAAAGATAAAAGTTGGTGCAATACCCATCCGCCTCACACATAATGATTTCATCGGTTTGCACAACTTTAAAGCCTTTCAGGTTTGGAATTACCAGGTTTTTAAACACATTGTTGGGGGAGGAGCTAAGGTTTTGAAGCAGCGCTTCCAGCCCGGGAGCTGGATTTGAGAGCGACAGGTTTCTTTCAACCTTCGCCACAGCATCAATAAGTTCGCTGATCTTCAATGGTTTCATGAGATAATCGACAGCGGAAAACCGGAACGCCTGAACTGCATATTCCGAATACGCTGTGATAAATATCACCGTAAAATCAATTTTACTGAACTTTCGGAGCAAATCGAAACCGGAGCCATTGGGCATCTCAATATCCAGAAAAACAAGGTNCGGAGTATGCTGTACAATTTCGGCGTATGCACTTGCCACATCATTGCATTCGGCAACAATTTCCATGGAGGGGCAGTATTCTTTAAGATAGTTTGCAAGTGTTTCACGTGCCGGCCTTTCATCATCAGCGATAATGGTCCTGATCTTTTTGCTTTGCATTGTGCAAAATGAGTTAAATTTCTATAGGGTTGGTATCTCTATTATTACTTTAGTCCCGGTCTCCTTAATACCAGGATATAGGTCTTCGATGTCCAGCCGGTAATTAATGTCAGAGATGGTGTTTGCAATTCTGAGTCTTTCCATCACAATTCCTATACCTCTTGACTTCCTGTTAGGGTCATAGTGCTGACTAAGATTCGCCAGCTTACGCCCTACGCCGTCATCAGTGATAATACACCGGATTTTATGGTCTTCTTCTTTGAGAAATTCAATGCTGACAGTTCCGACCCTGTTCTGAAGACCACGCACACCATGCCAGATGGCGTTTTCAATAAAAGGCTGTATCATGCCGGGATAGATCATGATGCTCTCCGGATTATTGATCCTCTCGGTGTTTATAGTATAGTTGAATTTATCTCCAAACCGCAGGTGCTCCAGCTTGAGATATGCATTGATCGACTCAACTTCTTTCTCAAACGGAATGTATTCGTTCAGTGTGTTATTGAGGATTGATCGTATTAATTGCGAAAAATCGGCAATGTACTGATTGGCCGAGAATTTGTCTTTTTTTGAAATGAAATAGTTAATCGAATTGAGCGAATTAAAAATAAAATGAGGATTCATTTGTCCGCGAAGGCTCTCCATGCGCAGTTCGTTCTGAACCTGCCGTGATTTAAGCTGCAGTTGCTTAATGTAGCTGCTTATGATGAAAATCACGGCTATCAGGGCAAGCAATAACAGGGTCAGCTTCACCCATAACAATTCAAAGAACCGGTGAGGAATGCTTATAACTACTGATCTCTTATTAGTCCAAACGCCTTTTTCATTGGTTGCCTGTATCTCGAGTATATGATTTCCGGGTGCCAGGTTGGAGAAATTTATTCTGCGGTTTCGGTAATCGGTTTCAACCCATTCGTTATCTGCGCCAGAGAGCCTGTACCGGTATTTTATTTTTTGAGGGAACCGGTAATCAAGGCATGTAAAAGAAGCCTGGAAGTTGTTGTCACCTTTTCTTAAAACAAGTGTATCCATTTCATAGACCGCTTTTTGAAATGCTACCGGTGCGCCTGAGACTGTAAAATCAGTGATGATTAAAGGGTAGGTTTGTGAATCAGTTCCTGAATTATCGACCTTATCCGGATAGAACCCCACGAATCCCCCTATGCCCCCGAAAAACATCCGGCCGTCAGGAGATTGATAATATGATCCTGCATCAAACTCAGTGATCATAAGGCCGTCAGTTTTATCGAAATTCCTGAAATACCTTGTAGCAGGGTTAAACCTGGAAATGCCTTCGTTTGTCGATAACCAGAGGTTCCCTGTGCGGTCTTTCAGTATTGCGTATATCACATTGTTGGGCAAGCCATCGGCTGTGGTAAATATCTCGTATTTACCGGTCGCGGGGTACAAATGGCCAAGCCCGCTGCCCATAAAAGCTATCCACAGGTCGTTATTATCACCCAGACAAATTTGATCAACAATTGAATTATCGGCCCCGATTTTGTATGTGGCATCAGTTTTCATGTTTTTGTCGAGGTGCAGCACTGTGTTTGAATACGATCCCAGCCAGTAACCATCTTTCCCGTCATGAATCAGGCTGAAGCAGTTTCCTTGCTGATATTGTTCGTTTGCGGTTAATAATTTCTTTGTTGACGGATTGTACAGGTAGATGTAAGTGCTGTTGTAAATGACCAGGTTGCCGGAAACAGGAATTCTGAACATGCCTATGATTCCAAGCCCGTCATCAGGGTGTGTGTATTCAAGTGATACTTTACCCGTTTCGTTATCATAAAACTCGATCTGGCTGTCGGTTGTTCCAATCCATATTCCTTTATCATCCGACAGAAGGCACCTTGGCAGACAAGGTTTCGGGCTGTTTTTTCTGCCGATAAGATGTATCTTCTTCTCTTCGCCCGAAGGACTTATTTTGTAAAAACCATCTTTATTCCGGGTTCCGGCCAGCAGGTTTCCCTTTTTGTCGACGGCTATTGGGAACACTATCTGTAATTCATTGCTGCTGCTTTTGGAAGTAAGGTAATGGTTAAAATAGCCGGATTTCTTCACATACTTGTTCAGCCCGACGGAAGTCCGGCTGTCGTTTATATTGCCACACCATACAGTGCCGGCAGCATCTATAAATAATCCTTCAGTATAGTTGCCTTTTCCGGTTTCGATATTGAATAACGAGGAGGTTGCGGTTTCAATAATAAATATGCCTTTGTCATCTTCGGCCCAGGTGAAGTAAGGTTTGCCTTCAAACAGCGAAAGGTCAGGTATTGTGGTAACAGGTTCAAGACGTTCTTTGAGTGTATTGAGCCTGTAAACGCCATATAGCGTAAAAAACCAGGTTTGGCCGGTCTTATCGATGTAGATATCGTTAATAACAAATATGTTATGCAACTCTTTCGATTTGAAGCGCGCAATGTTGAATCCGGTCAGCCTGTGAAAAATAATTCGTGAATCCGGGGCATAGGTTCCTTGAAATACGCTATAGGAATCATCTTCAAGGAAAAACAGCCAAACATTATCATGATTGTCGGTAACCAGCATTGGCCCGAATGAGGGCGAAATATCCGGAAACTGAGAATCGCACTCAAACTTGTACTCAATGAGTTTATTAAGGTTCGGATTATATTTTAACGCTTTGGTTGTGCTTACACACATCCAGACATTGCCATCATTCGCAAGTGTAAGGTCGGTAAGCTTGTTTTCCCCGAATTTTTCAAAACGGTTGTAAGATTTATTGTATCTGTATGCAGGTTGCCTCTGGGAGAATACCCAGATTGTATTCGTCCGGTCGGCAAGTACTTTGTCAATGTTGAACAACGGAAACGAAGCAGAATCATCAGGCTTGTGAAAATAGTTAACGAAATCATACCCGTCGAAGCGACTGANTCCGTCCCCCGTTGCAAGCCACAGTAAGCCGGATTGATCACGTACAATGTTTTCAATCAGGTTATACGACAGGCCGTTTTCTTCTTTAGTATATAGTCTGTGATAATATGTTTCCTGGGCATACAATGAGATTCCGGCTGCATTAAACAGAGTTAATGAAGCGGCTAACAGGGTTGTCAAGTATTTTGCTGCTTAGTCATGCTTCTTCAGTATTCCGATTCAGTAAAAAAACATTAGTCAAAACCAAAAAAATATAAAGTCTAAGACAAAACGAAATGTTGCGTATATCGGGACAATTGCATTGCAATGATCAATCTTCCTTACCGGTCCGTTTTTTTATGCTGCGACAATGCTACTGCAAGACCCTGAATCAAGTTATAAAGGTATAGAAGTTTATTGTTCATGCAGAAAATCAGCAACTTTTATTTAAATACCTGAATCAATTTGTTCCTGCAAGATTCCGATAAAGCAGTCTGAAAAAAAATCATAAATCTGCTGACTTGAGGTGAAAAAGGCAAAAAAATCCGGGAATAGAGAATATGAATTTTTTTTGTCTGTTGGATAAAAGGACTTCCCTGTAGGACGAAAGCCTGTGTTTGTATGATTTGACTTGCCGGGGGTAGGGTAACTGATACTTTTGAGGTTAATATTTGATTTTCAAATTCAGTGAATTACATGAAATCAATAAAATTACTCACCACATTGCTGTTATTGCTGTTTTCAACCTGTCTTTTTTCGCAAAAGAAAGCGGAGTTCGGTTTTTATGCCGGTACAAGCATGACAAGCATGTCCGGGGTTGATAAGTTGGAACAGGCATTATCGGATGCTCTGACAGAAATGGCCGGTGAAGATTTTCCGGTAACGAAATCGTCGCGTAGCTTTTGTTCAATGGCGGCTGTTTCCTTACATACAATTTCACACCTTCTGTTGCACTGAGAGGAGGCCTGGAGTATAACCCAAAAGGTGAGAAGTTCAACGGGAGTTGTATGGTGAAACGGATATTTATACTATGACTACCAATGTTTTGTATGTTGAAACCATACTTCACCTGTCGTATATAGAGTTCCCGGTATCAGTTCAATTCTCAGCGAAAACTTCCAAATCACTTCAAAAAACAATTGTTACCTGAATTTAGGTATTTCTCCTGGAATTCTGGTCGCTGCTAAACAAGGCGTTTCAGTGCGAACTGTAGAAAAGGGGTTTAATAGTTCAGGATCACTGAGGAACCGATAGATTCTCAATATGATGAAGCGGATATTCAGGGACTGACAAGTTCCGATATGGGCATATTCGGATCAGTAGGCATTTGCAGCAGCAAGGGCTGGTTTACCGAAATTAAAGTTGAGCGGGGAATAAAAGTCATTACGGAGAGTGCTGAAGATGGTGATATCCGGAACAACATGGTGGCCATGTCATTTGGTTACAAGTTTTAGGAATAAAAGTAAGAAGCAAGTTTTTCGTCGACAGGTTTCAGTGATGCATAAATGACTTATTCGGCAAAATTAATGCATTATCATTCAATCGAATAACAACTGGATTAAGTCGCCCACCCTCCTTTAAAAGTAAGCAGAATTGACAGAAAAAATAATGAGAAAATTACTTGTAACTATAACTCCTAATAATCAATCATTCATGAAACGGAATCTGAGCTTTGCTAAACCAACTGTACTATTGGTTTTTCTGGTATGTCTTCTTTCGGGTTGCACATTTAATAAACCCCTGACTAATGTGAGCAGTGGAGTTGCCGATGAAGTTTGCGTTATTATCGACCACAGTAAATTTTGTGCAACAAACCGGTATTAATGGACCTGCAGGAGTCTCTCGCGGTCAGTTCAGAAAAAGGGCTGATGAGATCAACACCATCATGGCAGGTTATGTTGATTCACTTCACAATGCAATTGCACTCAATCTGAAAAACCAATTGGGATGTAAAGTGCTTTATGGAAAAGAACTGCACGATTTGCCAAATTACCAGGAATTAAGAAAAAAGTATGAATTGACAGACCGGTTGCATAAAGAAGATTCGGAGTTTCCTGAAGTGTTTATTTCATCCGAGGATTTTAATTTCATCATTGAACAGACTAAGAGCGGAGTCCAATTTGGCGGAATGGCATTTAACTCAACCCCCAAAGTGCTGAAAGAAAAGATCACGAATTTATGCCGTGATTTAAATGTAAAATACATAGCTGTACCTCAGTTTGTCTTGACCGGATTTAAAACCGACATAGTCTCGCCGACAAACACCTACTTTAGATATAATCTGATCATTTACAATCAGAATGGAGATCGTATTGCAACCAGTGGTGATGTAGAGAAGACTGATATGTTATTTGGGAAGAATGACTTAACCGGCTCTTTCAGTGATTTGGTGAAAGCCTATCTCGATAAATCGAAATCAATTGAAATAAAATCAGTTCTGTAAATATCTCTATTAACACTTCAAGATACGTAATATGAATAATACTTTTAAGCTTCTTGCCGTCATACTGATATGTTTGGTAAGTCATACCGCAATATCACAAAAGCAAAAACTATATCTGGAACCAAACAAAACTTATCCGACAGGTAAGATTTACCTCAGGAAATCATTTGTTCCGATAGTGGCCAACAATTTTAAACTGATGAATGATACGACACTAAGCTACTCGGAGGGTAGCAACAGTGCAAATTCATTGAGTTTATCCACCGCATCAATTAATTACATTAAGATAAGGACAGGAACCAAAGCCGGGAGTTTGCACTGTGGGTGGTGCATTTATGGGTTTATGTTCGCTGTATGGCGTTCTTTCAGCAGAAAATGAATCACTGGATTCATCAGGTGAAACATCAGGTGTAAATTGGTTCCCAATTGTTGCAGGCTTTACAGCCGGAGGAGCAGTAGTCGGAGGGTTAATTGGTTTATTCATTCCGAAGTATCACAATTTCTATGTACAGGACAAAAATATCACGTATATCATCAGTTTATCCCCTTGTTATTATGCTAATGGCAGTGCGGGCATAGGACTTAGCGTCCGGTTTTGAGAAATCACCGGATACATTTTGTGATCATTTCTGCCTGCAGAGTCTCAACTTCAAATCAATATAGTCCGAACATAAACTGGCACGCGTCAACCGGCGCGTGCTGCTGCTTTCCTGCATTGGTCAGGATTAACCTGAAATATGGCTGAACTGTTACTTCGCAACCAACGAAATATCTCTGTGGCTGAACTATTTTATCATAGTTATGAAAACTATCCCGGTAAACAATGCTGATAAGTCATCTAACGAGGTTGGGTTATTGGGCAATATATTTATTACTGTGTAACCAGAGGGTACATGCCGGGCGACTCATAATAAAATATTTCTTTTCCCAACTAAGCCTTTCCGCCACATTTACGCATGAATCAATATTCTGGATACCTTTGCAGCCTGAATGGGAAGGGTATTAGCCATCGATTACGGACGCAAGCGCAGTGGCATTGCCGTTACGGATGAACTGCGCATAATTGCCTCACCGCTATGCACCGTTCCTTCGGGCGAACTTATTGCCTACCTGAAGGATTACACNCACCGCGAAAAGGTGGATGTTCTGGTGGTNGGGGAGTCGCTGCAAATGAACGGGCTGCCTTCGCAATCGGCTGAATTTATCGAGCCTTTCGTGAAAATGCTGGCAAAAACATTCCCTGCCATACCGGTCGAAAGAGTCGACGAGCGCTTTACCAGCAAAATAGCCAGCCGCGCGATCATGCAATCAGGGGCAAAGAAAAAGGACCGGCAGGATAAAAGCCTGGTGGACATGGTCAGTGCCACCATCATACTGCAGACATACCTCGAAAAGATATCACTGCTGTAACTGAACTTTAGCCAACAGCGCGTGTTAAATATTGAAAAAGAAACTGTTACTGAAATGATATTACCAATTGTTGCATACGGACATCCAAACCTGCGAAAGGTGTCGCAGGATATAACACCTGATTACGAAGGACTTGGCGAACTGATCACCAACATGTGGGAAACCATGTATTACTCCAGCGGAGTAGGACTGGCCGCCCCGCAAGTGAACAAACAGATCAGGATTTTTGTGGTTGACGCGACACCTTATGCAAAAGAGCATCCCGAAACGCAGGATTTNAAAAAAGCATTCATTAACCCGCGCATTGTCGAAGATAAAGGCGAGGAGTGGGCATTTAACGAAGGTTGCCTTAGCATTCCCGATGTGCATGAAGATGTGCTCAGACCAGAGCAGGTACACATTATTTACCGTGACGAGCAGTTTGTAGAACACGACGAATGGTACGGCGGCATTATAGCCAGGATCATACAGCATGAATATGACCACCTCGAAGGCAAACTTTTCGTCGATAAAATACACCCGTTGCGCAAGATGATGCTGAAACGCAAGCTCAACGACATTAGTAAAGGAGACATTGAAGTGTCGTATAAGATGATTTTTCCCGCGAAAAAGAAGTTTTAGTATAAACCTGAGAATCAAAATACTACCTGAATGAAAAAGCTTTTTACCGCGATCTTCGCCGCAGGATTATTACTGATGGTTGCCTCATGCGGTACTTCTCCCGAAAAGATGTCGGAAAAGATCACAAAACTGGAGCAGGAAATGAAAACCCAGTCACCTGCCGATACTGCCAAAGTGAATGAATTGATTGCATCCTATGAGCAGTTTGCCGCTAAGTTTCCTAAAGATACAATGACTCCCGAATACCTGTTCAGGGCAGGAGGATTGTGCCTGAGTTTTAACAAGGCCAACAAGTCGCTCGAACTGTTCAGGAAGGCTGAGCAGGATTATCCTGCCTACAAGCGTGCCGGCGAGTGCCTGTTTATGCAGGGATTTGTTTTTGAAAATGCATTGGGCGATATCAATAATGCCGGTAAGATTTACAAGGAGTTCCTTGATAAATACCCCAGCCATCCGTTGGCCGACGATGCTNNTGAACTATCGCTGAAGTACCTGGGCAAACCGGCAGAAGAGATCATACACGATATTGAACAGAAAGCTGCCGACAGTTTAGCTGCCGCTCAACAAAAGAATTAGCCGGCTGCGGGTACACCACCGCTTCATTGATCAGCAATCCCTGATTGTATAAGTGAATTTCGCGCCTTCTCCTCGTCTTTTGCGGTGAAAAATATGAGGGTGTAATGATTTTCAGTTCTCAGGAAGGGTTGAAGTCGCTCATCAGCAGGCTCTTCAGTCCGGCAGCCTTAATGTCGACTGACAATTGGCCGTCTTTGCAATAAGAAATCTTCCCTGTTTGTTCCGACACGATCACCGAGATGGCATCGGTCCTTTCAGCAATTCCCAGTGCGGCGCGGTGCCTGAGCCCCAGTTCCGACGGCAGGTCAGAGCTTGCTGAAACCGGCAGTATGCATCTGACCGCCTTAATCCTGTTGAGAGAAATCACCATGGCCCCGTCGTGCAGCGGGTTGTTCTTGTAAAAAATACTTTCTATCAGCTGGTCGGTGATGGCCGCATCAATAATGATTCCCGTTTCAGTAAATTCGGTAAGGTCGTTTTTGCGTGCAATCACTATGAGAGCCCCGGTTTTTGTCATCGACATATGCTGGCAGGCCTGTACCACAGGATCAACATCGGCCAGGTTTTCATCTTCAAGCCTTATTTTCCAGAAAAGAAAACGGTTACCGGCTCTGCTGAAGAAACCGGGGGAACCGATGGCCAGCAGAAACTTCCTGATCTCCGGCTGAAACACCACGATAAAAGCGATAAATCCTACACTGATAAAGGCGCCGAGCAGGTCGCTCAGCAGATCCATTTGCAGGGCTTTAACCACCCGCCATAGAGCAAAAATCGCCAGTATGCCCAGGAAGATATTCACAGCTGCAGTCCCTTTAAGCAGATTGTACAGTGAGTACAATAGCAGGGCAACAAGCAGAACGTCAATAACATCGAGAGCGCGGACTGTAAGAAAAAGTAACATAATCAGGAGATAATGATGCAAATATACTACTTACCGGCTTGCTTGTATTCATGTACCAGGCGGATTGCTTCAACCGCTTCCTTCACATCATGAACCCTCAGGATATCGGCTCCTTGCAACAGGGCAATGGTATGAACGACTGCCGTGCCGTTGAGCGCTTCATCAGGCAGAATGTTAAGGAGCTTGTATATCATCGACTTGCGTGAAAGTCCTACGAGTAAGGGAACACCAAGATCTGTGAATTTATGAAGGTGATTGAGCAGGGTGTAATTGTGCCTTATCGTCTTTCCGAAGCCAAACCCGGGATCAGCGGCAATATGCTGCACCCCGCTTGCCTTNNGAGCAGTAAAAAGCTTTTTCGACAAATAGTCATGAACTTCTCTTGTAACATCCTCATAAACAGGGTTTACCTGCATGGTCGAAGGTATGCCTTTCATGTGCATGAATATGTAGGCAGCATTCAGCCCGGACATAACCCCAAACATATTGGCATCCATATCACCTCCTGAAATATCGTTGATGATAGAAGCGCNCATTTTCAACAGCCGCTTTGCAATTTCCGAGCGGTAGGTGTCTACCGAAAATATTGTACCGGGAAACCNTTTAACCAGTTCCCTTAACACCGGTACAAGCCTCTGTTTTTCTTCGCTTTGCGATACATCAGCAGCTCCCGGCCTGGAGGATACAGCTCCCAGGTCGATAATGGCTGCTCCTTCGCCGATCATTTTCTCAGCAACCGAGACGTAAGATTCAAGCCCTTTGTAACGTCCGCCATCNNAATAAAACGAGTCAGGAGTGAGGTTAAGGATACCCATAACAGCCGGTTGCGCTAAGCTTAGCAATTTCTCACCGCATTGTAACGTTTTGGATTCGGAAAAAGCCGTACTTTTAGTGGTCAAATCAAGCATATTTACATGTGATTATGGGCAAGCACAAAGGTATTGATTCTATGGCATCTGCAACATCGGAACAGTTTGACGGGGTAATTGGTTCATGCCGCAGTATCTTTATGGATAAAATGCATGATTATGGGACAGCCTGGCGTATTCTGAGGCCATCGTCGCTTACCGACCAGATATACATCAAAGCCAGCCGTATACGCAGCCTGCAGNNGAAAAAAGGCGAAAGCAGGGTAGGGGAAGGCATTGCTCCTGAATTCATGGGCATCATCAACTACTCTATCATGGCGCTCATCCAGTTAGAGCTTGGCCCGGCTGAGGAACCTCACATGGATGCTGACCTTGCCGGTAACCTATACGATAAATATGCCGAAATGGCCAAGTCGCTGATGAGTGATAAAAATCATGACTACGATGAAGCCTGGAGACAAATGAGGGTAAGCTCACTGGCGGATATCATTCTGATGNNAAAACTTCTGCGTGTTAAGCAAATTGAGGATAATAACGGGATGACGAGGATCAGCGAAGGGCTTGATGCCAATTATCTCGATATCATAAACTATTCGGTGTTTGCCCTCATACAGATGAGCGAAGGAAAATAAAATGTTATAACTACCTGAATGCCATGAAAATTCTTGCAACATCTTCCGGATTCTCACTGCACTTGTCTTTCTTTTTTCCGGATTCGTCAAAGGCGTTGACCCGCTGGGTTTTGCCTACAAGATCGAGGATTACTTTGTTGCCTACAATGCAAACTGGGCCATGCCGCTGGCGCTCATGATCTCCATCATGGCCTGTACTCTCGAGTTCACCGTAGGTGTTATGCTGCTGTTCAATTTCCGTATGAAATACACATCGTGGGTATTGCTGCTCATGATGATTTTTTTTACCGGTCTTACCCTGGTTGATGCCATCACCAATCCTGTGCCTGATTGCGGATGTTTCGGCGATGCCATTATACTTACGAACTGGCAGACATTCTATAAGAATGTGGTGCTCATAACCTTCGCGATCATCATCTTTGCATACAGGAAAAAATTCAGGAATTCGGTTCCGCCATTAACGCAATGGCTCATAGCGGGTTTCTTCGCGCTTGGTTTTGCCTTTTTCTCTACCCATTGCTACCGCCATCTGCCACCAATTGATTTCACCGAGTGGAAAAAAGGACATAAGCTATATGCCGAAAATCCTGCCCCGGTTAAATATTACCTGACTTATAAGAATAAGGCCACGGGTGAACAAAAAGAATACCTCTCACCCAATTACCCGTTTAACGATAGTGTGTGGATGGCGCAATGGGAGTTCGTTTCACAGCGTGTTGAGGACCCGAATACATACTATGGCAAGTCGCTGGTGATTTCTGATTCGCTCGGGAACNNATATTATACAGATGCCATCATCAGGAACCCGGAATACCAGTTAATTATAAATGCATATGACCTTAAAACAGCCGATGTGGCTGCTTTTAAACGAATCGACAAGCTATGTCAGTCACTGGCTGCTGATGGAGTTGCATCGGTTGCCCTGGTGGCTTCGGAACCTGAGACTATCACAAAGTTTGTGGCTGATAACAAGCTTAGCCTTGAATTTTACCAGGGAGATGATATTATCCTCAAAACCATGGTGAGGTCGAATCCCGGATTGCTATTGCTTAAAGGCGGTGTGGTGATCGACAAATGGCACTGGAGGGATATGCCCGATTACGACAGTTTTAAAAAGCAATTTCTCACGAAAAAAGAACCTTCATAAATTCCGGACACTCTGCAATGCTGCAATACATACTGAAAAGGCTGTTTTACGGTTTCCTGGTGTTGCTGGGTGTTATCACGCTTATTTTCGTTCTCTTCAATACGTTGCCGGGCGATCCGGCCAGGATGATGCTGGGACAGCGTGCCGACCAGGCTTCGGTGGATGCGATTAATAAGGACCTGGGCCGTGACAGGCCACTGATGACGCAATACCTTGGTTTCCTGAACGATGTATCGCCGGTCTCTTTTCACAACAGCAGGGATGTCAGCAGTTACTGGTACCTTGATCCGGTAAAATATTCTTCCGCTTTCACACTTATTAGTTTGGGTGATTCACACAAACTGGTGCTCAAGAAGCCTTACTTAAGGCGCTCCTACCAAAGCAAAAGGCCTGTCTCAGGAATACTTGCCGAAGCATTTATACCAACCATGATACTAGCCTCGGTTGCTATGCTTTTCGCAACGCTGGCGGGTCTGCTCATAGGCGTTATCAGCGCACTTCACAAAGATACCTGGTTCGACAGGCTCGCACTATTCCTTTCGGTGCTTGGGATGTCGCTGCCATCGTTTTTCGCAGCAATATTGGTCGCATGGATATTCGCCTTTGTGCTTGCCGATTTTACCGGGCTGAGCATGTTTGGCAGCCTTTACAGCGTTGATGACTTCGGGAACGGCGAATATATTGATCTGAAGAACCTGATTCTTCCAGCTTTCACTCTTGCCATCAGGCCGCTNGGAATCATCACCGAACTTACACGAAGTTCAATGCTTGATGTGATGGGGCAGGATTATATCAGGACAGCGAGAGCCAAAGGCCTGAGTGAGACAAAGATAGTATTGCGCCATGCGCTGAAAAATGCCATGAACCCTGTTGTAACGGCTGTTTCGGGGTGGTTTGCCTCGCTGCTGGCAGGAGCGGTTTTTATTGAGTACATCTTCGACTGGAAAGGTATCGGTGTTGTGATAGTGGATGCGCTTGAGAAATTTGATTTCCCCGTGGTGATNGGAGCAGTGCTGTTTATCAGCGTGTTCCTGGTCATTATCAACATACTTGTCGATATTGTTTATGGCCTTCTTGATCCAAGGGTTAAATATGCATAGATGACTCAAATCCAATTCATTAATAATAATCATCAAAATAAATAATCAACCATGAGAAGTAAAATTGTTGCCGGAAACTGGAAAATGAACACAACTTTTCAGGAAGCTGAAGATTTGCTGTACGAAATAGCTGACCTGTTAAATGAACAGGGAAAAGGAGATGCCGATGTTATCATTTGCCCTCCTTCACCATACCTTGAGATGGCCAGTGACATAGGCGTTGAAAACGATTTCTTTGTAGGAGCTCAGAATGCAAATGACCATGAATCAGGAGCATTCACAGGCGAAATTTCAGCTGCCATGATCAGTTCGATGGGTATCACCCATGTAATACTTGGACATTCGGAGCGCCGGACATATTACGGCGAAAATGATGCCATTATCAAGAACAAGATCGACCTGGCACTCAAGCATGAGCTGGTTCCAATCTATTGCTGTGGCGAAGTACTTGCTGAACGCGAAAAATCGAACCATTTTGAGGTTGTTCGCAGGCAGGTAAGCGAAGCTTTGTTCCACCTTGATAAAGAGGCTTTCAGCAAAATCATTATTGCTTATGAACCGGTTTGGGCAATTGGCACAGGTGTCACGGCTACCCCTGACCAGGCTCAGGAAATGCATGCATTTATCCGCGGTTTGATAGCAACCAAATATGGAGATGAAACGGCTGCTGACACCACTATCCTGTATGGAGGCAGTTGCAATGCCAAAAATGCAGCAGAATTGTTTTCACAGGCTGATGTCGACGGTGGGTTGATAGGCGGCGCTTCACTCAAAGCTGCTGATTTTGTGACCATTGTAAATTCATTTAAATAATTGGTTCACTGAGAGGAATATTTCTTAATTCGCTGAAATATGGACTATTACGAACTGCGTTTCAGGTTAGCTGAAACGAGCGGTGACTCCGATATGCTTGTGGCATTCCTCGGCGATATCGGTTTTGAGAGTTTTGTTGAGGAAGGAGATGTACTCAAAGCGTATATTCAGGCCACCGATTTTGATGAAAATTGTATTCAAAACCTTTCAGAAGAGAGTCTGAAAGGTTTATATACTTCATACGAAACCGAACTGATAGGGGACAGGAACTGGAATGCAGTTTGGGAAAGCGAGTATGACCCGGTAATTATTGACGACAGGCTGATTATCCGTGCACCTTTTCACCGGAAGCCTGATAATATTTCTCTCGAAATAATCATAGAACCGAAGATGTCATTCGGAACAGCCCACCATGAAACTACCAGGCTGATGCTTAGATACCTTCTTGATATTGACCTTACCGGTAAAAGTTTCCTTGATATGGGCTGCGGTACGGCTTCACTTGCTGTACTGGCACGCAAACTTGGCGCTAACCCGGTGACTGCCATCGATAACGACGAATGGGCCTACAACAATTCTATAGAAAACATGGCTAATAATAACATCAGCGACATCAGCGTTTTACTCGGTGATGCCGGTCTGTTGCCGGGTATGAGCTTTGATATTGTCATGGCTAACATAAACAGGAACATATTGTTACGTGATATTCCCGTTTATTCAGCATGTGTGCCTGGTGATGGTCTGATGCTGGTAAGTGGTTTTTATACAGAGGATCTGTTATCGATAACTGAATGTGCCAAAAAGTCTGGTTTTGAACCTGTCGATCACCGAACTGAAAATAACTGGGTTGCTGCCTGTTTTAAAAAGAAGTAAACACATGATAAAGAAGCTGATAAGGTTAGCAGGCTTGACCGCCTTCATACTTTTTGCGGGGAACAGTTATGCACAGCAGGAACCGGAAGGCCCTTTTTCAGCCGATACATCAAAGTTTATCAGCGACCTCACTGAATTTTTCAAAAACGTTGGCGATAACGATGCCAAAGAGGCAAGGGATGTACTTTCCACTTTCACCTACCACTGGACTTCTAATCTGCTCACACCGGCACAGAAAAAGCAGGTTCATACTATCTGCACTGCCATGGCTGAGCAGAAGCTTAAAGTTGCGCCGCATTATATCGATTACCTGAAGAGCATTTCCCTTATGGTCAGGCGCAATATGCCCCCCAAAGCCTTTGATACGCATTATTTCAGCACGAAATATTGCCTCGAAGGGAAAAACAGCGCTCAGAAACTGGCTGCATACCTTGCACAAACTAACCTGCTGTTGAGTGACAGGGCATTCTGGCTTACCAAGACAGAAGCATGGTATGCCCGCGATGCTGTGTTTGAATTTACTTTTGATACGGTACCGGCATTCCGCTTTTCTTCGGTCACTTTATCTTGCGTCGTACGCGGCGATAGTTCAAACATTAACAAAACAAGCGGGCTCTATTTTCCAATAACCCAGCAATGGTATGGAACAGGAGGCAAGGTATACTGGGACAGGGTGAATTTTGGTCACGACAGCGTATCCGTTAGTCTTTCAACATACAGGATAAACTTCCGAACGACTTCGTACTCAGCTGATACAGTGGCCTTTATTCACAAAGGTTATTTTAAAAACGCATTGGCCGGCCGGTTCGAGGAGCGTGTTATTACCGATGTCAACCCGGAGAGGGCAACTTATCCGAGATTCTCGGCATTTTCGGGTGACCTTATAATCCAGAACCTCTTCAAAAATATCGATTACGAAGGCGGATTTGCTATAGAAGGTGCCAGGATACTCGGGTCAGGGACAAATCATTCAGCGGCACTGATTCATGTTAAACGCAATAACCTCCCTTTTATTGAACTGAAATCCAGTGAGTTTGTAATCCGCCCTGACAGATTTGTTGCTACCCGGGCCAATACAACCATTTTTATAGGGAGCGATTCAATTTATCATCCCGGTTTGCAGGTACGATACAACAAACCGAACAATGAGTTTGCCTTCACCCGGATGGAAGAAGGCTTGCAGCAGAGCCCATTTTTCAACAGCTACCACCTTGTCGACATGTTTCCCGAAGCCATCTATTGGAACATGGATGATGATAAACTCAGCCTCGAAGCCATCCGNGGGCCCAGAAGCAAAGGGGATGCCCTGTTTGAATCGGCTGATTTTTTTTCCCGCTTCCGCTACGACAGAATGCAGGGAATGGACGATGTGAACCCGGCAAACCTGGTTTCAACCTATGTAAGGAAACACGGCACCGACCGCTTTTATGTGGATGAGTATGCCGAATATATCAAGATGCCTGAGGAGCAGGTGAAGGTGCAACTGATCAAACTGGCCAATGCAGGATTCATTATATACGATATTGACAATGGCTTTGTAAAGGTAAAACCCAGGCTCAATGAGTTTCTTGCAGCAAGGGGAGGTTTCAAGGATTATGATATTATACAGTTTTATTCAACTGTTGAAAAAGGCAGCAACGCCATTCTTGACCTGAAGAACCTTGACCTTACCCTGTATGGTGTGAGACAGGTCATGCTCAGCGATTCACAATATGTTTATGTGGTTCCGCGCGATGGCAAAATAGTGATGAAAAAGAACCGCGATTTCATTTTTACCGGCCGGGTACATGCCGGATTCTTTGAATTTTACTCTAATGAATGCTCCTTTGATTACAGCAAATTCCGCATGAACATGCCGAAAATTGACTCGATGGCTATGTATGTTTATGCCTGGTACCCTGATTTGAACGGTTATCGTCCTCTCATCAGGGTGAAGAATGTGGTTTCTGATATGAGCGGTGAGTTACAGATTGATGACCCGGCGAATAAATCGGGAAGTAAGTCTTTCAGAAACTACCCGATCTTTGAAAGCAAGGATATCTCCTATGTTTATTTCGACAAAAAGAGCACGGTCAGCGGTGTATATAAACGGGATAAATTCTATTACAGCGTCGATCCGTATGTGATGGACAGCCTTAACCACCTGCCGACAGAAAACCTGAAATTTGAAGGACATCTCAATACCGGCGATATATTCCCTATCATCAATGAGCCATTAAGAGTGCAAAAAGATTATTCGCTTGGGTTTATCAAGAAACTGCCCGACGAAGGATTACCGGTATATGCCGGATCCGGTGTATACAGCGACACACTCAAGCTGAGCAATAACGGGCTGAGGGGGTCAGGAAAACTCAATTACCTGGCCTCAACCTCTGTTTCAAAGGACTTTCTGTTCACACCTGATTCAACTACGGCTACTCTTAAGAACTTCAATCTGAAGGAAACTTCAGCTGCTGCCGATTATCCTGAAGTAGCCATCAATGAATCAAAAGTGAAATGGGTTCCGGGGAAAGAGGTGATGATGGTGAGCAACCTGCCCGGCGACAGTATCAACCTTTTCCATGACAAAGTGAAACTGAGCGGAACGCTGGCTCTCACTCCCACAGAACTGAAAGGCAGTGGCAATATGACATTTGAAGACGCTTTGGTAAGTTCAAACAGTTATAATTTCGAAACAAATGCCTTTACTTCTGAGATATCGGATTTTACCCTTTTTACTCCCGATCACAAAGANAAAAGCCTGAGTGTTAAAGTTTACCGAAGCGACGTTGACTTTAATACGCGCCTTGGCCATTTTTCGGCATCAGGCAAGGGATCGAAAATGGAATTTCCTGTAAATAAATACATCAGTCTGGTTGATGCATTCGATTGGATGATGGATAAAAAAATATTGCAGTTGCAGGCTAAAACGACATTCACAGAGGAAGCTTACCAGCGTATGAACAAAGAGCAACTCCTGAAAATCTCAGATAAGGAAAACCGCTTCATCTCCAGTGACCCGCAGCAGGATTCTCTTGGATTTTTTGCCATGCGTGCCAACTATGACCTCACAACCAATATTTTAAAAGTTCTTGATGCAAGAATCATCAGGGTGGCTGATGCGGCGATATTCCCGGTTAACGGAGAAGTGACCATAGGTAAAAACGGGCTGATGCAGGAGCTCAAAGGAACCACAATACTGGCTAATACAGATACCCGGTATCATGAACTCTATGGTGCCGATGTTATGATCAGCTCAAAGACTCATTACGGCGGAAAAGGGTTGTATGATTACAAACCGATTGACAGCGAGGTTCAGACATTGCAAATGAACACAATAGGCGTCGATTCACAGAAACATACGTATGCAACTGCGTCAGTGAGTGAGACTGATCATTTTAACCTGAACAGCCATTTCGGCTTCGAAGGCGACATTGAACTCAATGCGCCTGAGGAGATGCTCCGTTTCCAGGGTACATTCAGCCTGGTGCATGATTGTGAAGCACTGGCGCATGAATGGATAAAATTCAATGCACGACTCGACCCGAAAAATATCATGATCCCGGTAAGTAACGATATGGAGAACAGGGGCGATGGCAACCTGCGGACATCAATTCTCTATTCTTCAACCAAACAGGGCCTGCTGCCGGCGTTTTTTATGAAACCTGAAAATATCAATGACCAGGATATCATGTCTGCAATCGGATTTCTCATGTTTGATACGCTCAGGCAATCATACAAAATTGCACCGGAAGAGAAGCTGGCTGATCCTTCAAAACGTGGTAATATGCTGGCATTCAATACCACTCAATGCACTCTTGAAGGCAATGGAAAGGTAAATATGGTTGGAGATATGGGAAGGCTTACCATGAAATCGGCTGGCAAAGGCACCTATTATATGATTCCTGACTCGGCAAATTTCACGATCACAACAGCTTTTGATTTTCTTTTCTCTGAGGAAGCAATGAAGGTCTTTTCCACCGATCTCAAACTCACTGATCTGAAAGGTGTTGATGTAGCATCAACAACATACAGTTATCCGTTACATGAATTTTTGGATTCAATAACGGCTGATAAACAGCTTGCCGAACTTAGCACCTTCGGGCAATTCAGGAGATTTCCCGAAGAACTCAATCACACGATGATGCTCGCCGAAATGAAACTTGCCTGGAATCCTGAACTTCGGTCATTCGTCGGGAAAGGACCCGTGGGGATCATGAGCATCGGCAAGGAAATGGTCAATAAATATGTGGAATCGTACCTTGAAATAGGCAAACGTCGCACCGGGGATCAGTTCACCTTTTATTTCGAACTGGAAGATAAGCACTGGTATTATTTCAGTTATGCCAATGGTATTATGCAGGCAATTTCGTCGAACAAGGATTTCAATGACAAATTGGTAGGATTGAGTGAAAAAGACCGGACAATTAAATCGGGAGGCGGACAACGCAGCTACCAATATATCGTTTCTAACAACGAAAAGAAAGCCTCGTTCCTCAGGAAAATGAAGCAAACATTTGGAGAGTGATCGCAGCAATCATCTCATTTTGACTCTTATACTTACAATCACACATCAATATGACTAATCTGTTCCCGGTTATTTCAGGCGCCATTATAGCATACTTCATCGGTTCGTTTTCTGCTTCCGTTTGGGTAGGGCGGGCTTTTTATGGTGTGGATGTCCGAAACGAAGGAAGCCACAATGCAGGTGCAACAAATACGATCCGAATCCTGGGGCTTAAAGCGGGCATCATTGTTTTGCTTCTTGATGCGCTGAAAGGATGGGGAGCGGTGGCTCTTGCTCCATTGTTTGCCTCAGGAATTTATTCAGGTAATCAATTAGTTCATTACCAGATTGTTCTGGGCGTTTTGGCAGTGATAGGTCATGTATTCCCTGTTTTCACGGGATTCAGAGGCGGAAAAGGAGTTGCAACCCTTGTTGGTGTGGTGATTGCGTTGTTTCCGCAAACTTTTTGGATCATATTGGCCTGGTTTATTGTCGTTTTCGCTCTTTCGGGATTTGTATCGCTGGCTTCCATCACAAGCGCACTCCTTTTTCCGTTTTTATCTATCTTCCTTTTCCACGAAAAATCGCTGGCTCTCATTATTCTGTCCGTTCTGATCGCAGTTTTTATTCCGGTTACGCATCATAAAAACATCCGCAGGTTGTTGAAAGGAGAGGAGAAAAAGCTAAAATTGTGGAAGAAAAGAATGTAAAAATGATAGATGTAAAATATTGATTAACAAATATTAAAGTGACTGTGAGAATCTGAAACCGGCACTTCGGCAAGTTCAGTGTAAAAAAGCTGGAAACTGGAAATAAGAGTTAGAATACAAGAAACTGAAACTCCTTTGCTCCAAGCACTATGCACTAAGCACTAAGCACCAAGCACCAAGCACTATGCACTCATCACCATTTGTTCATTAACCTGTTGAAAAATCGTCATCTAGCTGTTTTATTTCTCGTTTAAGATTCATACTTTTACCTGTGTAACTAAGAGGATTCTAATTAATTGAAAATAAAAAGGTTATGAAATTTATCATCAATAGCCAGACCTTATTGCGGAGACTTCAGTCGCTTAGTGGTGTACTCAACAGCAGCAATACCCTGCCGATACTCGATGACTTCATGTTTGAACTCACCGATACGGTTTTGAACATCACTGCCACAGACCTCGAAACAACTATGGTAATTACCCTTGAACCCAGTATGCTGGAAGATCCCGGGAATATCACCATACCGGCAAAACTGCTTCTGGATTTCCTGAAATACCTTCCCGATGTACCCCTAACCTTCAGCATTGACCTGGGTACCCAGGCTGTCGAAATTACTTCGACCGATGGTAAATATCACCTTACCGGCCACAATGCCGAAGATTACCCGAAACTCCCGCAACTGGCTGATACGGCAAAAATGGACATTCCTTCAAGTTTGCTGGCTGCCGGGATTAACAAGACGGTTTTTGCCACCGGAAATGATGAACTGCGTCCGGCCATGGGAGGAGTTTTCTTCGAATTCACACCCGATTATCTCACCTTTGTTGCAACCGATGCCCACAAGCTTGTGCGCTATCGCCGCACTGATGCAAAGGCTGAAGAGTCAGCAAGTTTCATCGTTCCGCGCAAACCTTTGAACGTACTGAAGAATCTGCTGGTTGCCGAAGATGTTCCGGTAGCAGTGGAATACAATGTCACCAATGCTGCATTCTCATTCCAGAATATCAAGTTGTACTGCAGACTTATCGAAGGAAGATATCCGGCTTATGAAGCTGTTATCCCCCGTGATAACCAGAATAAACTTACAGTTGACCGGCAGATTTTTATCAACTCGGTAAAGCGCTTGTCGCCCTTTGCCAATCAAAGTACTCACCAGATACGTTTCAAGATTAGCGGACAGGAATTGCAGATGACTGCCGAGGACATCGATTATTCAAATGAAGGTACCGAGCGACTGTCATGTACATATGAAGGTGAAGATATGGAAATCGGCTTCAATTCGAAGTTTGTCCTTGATATGGTCACCAATCTTGAGAGTGATGAAATCTGTTTCAACCTTGCAGGACCGACACGTGCCGGCATAATTCTCCCGGTAAACAATGAAAATAAAGAAGAAGATATTCTGATGCTGGTTATGCCTGTGATGCTTGCCCAGGGTTGATATCCTGACTGATAAGAAAATAAAATGCCGGCGTAACCGGCATTTTTTATTTTATGACTCCATCATCTCACCAAGTTCCATCCAACGCATTGTTTTTTCTTCAATAAGCTGCTCCAGTTCACCATATCGGATCGAAAGTTCATGGAGACTTACGGACCCCGTTTCACCGGAATTCAGCGTTGAGAGTACACAGGCTTTTTCAGTTTCGAGAGCACTTATTTCCGACTCGAGTTTTTCAAATTCCTGTTTTTGCCTGTATGTCGGTTTGTTACCGGATTTCTTTTCTTTCTCCTGACGTACTTCAGGCTCATATGTTCGCGCTCTTGCCATTTGCTGCTGCTTCATTTCGCGCATGCGGTGCTGATAATAAGCAGTATAGTTGCCGTAGAAATCTTTGATTTTACCTTTTCCTTCAAAAACAAAGACATGATCACAGAGTTTATCGAGCAGGAAGCGGTCATGCGAAACGACCAGCAGGCACCCCGGAAATTCAGCAAGAAAATCCTCAAGCACCTGTAATGTGAAAATATCGAGGTCGTTGGTAGGCTCATCAAGGATTAAGAAGTTGGGATTCCGCATCAGTTGCAGAAGTAAATAAAGCCGCCTTTTTTCACCTCCGCTCAAAGCACTGAAGTATGCGTGTTGAACAGCATAGGAAAAGTTGAAATGATACAAAAACTGAGCTGCCGATAGGCTGCCCTTTTTCATAGATATCTCTTCAGCAACATCCTTTACGATATCTATAACGCGTTTGTCTTCAACGGGTTGTAAACCTTCCTGCGTGTAATAACCCATCACCACAGTCTGGCCGGTGACGATGTTCCCTTTGTCAGGCCGTAAATATCCGCTGATAATATTCAGCAATGTCGATTTTCCGGCGCCGTTTAGGCCCACCACACCAATTTTTTCCCCTCTTTTAAAAATGTACGAAAAGTCATCAATGATGGTATCGTCACCAAATTTCTTGCAGACATTGTTCACCTCGATGATTTTTCCTCCCAGTGGTCTCGCGCTGACATCAAATTTGATCTGTTTTTCAGTGGTTTTCCTGCTGACTTTCTCCTTCAGGTCGTCAAAAGCATCTATGCGTGCTTTGCTTTTAGTGCCGCGCGCTTTAGGCATACGGCGTATCCATTCCAGTTCGGTGCGGTAGAGGTTTGTGCTTTTTTCAAGCGATAATTCATCGGCAACTTGCCGTTCGGCTTTTTTTTCGAGATAGTAGGAGTAGTTGCCTTTAAATTGCCATAGTGCATCATTCTCAAGTTCAACAATCGTATCGCACACATTATCAAGAAAGTACCTGTCGTGTGTGATCAGTAAAAGAGTGAGCGATTCGCGTGAAAGGTAGTCTTCGAGCCATTCAATCATCTCGAAATCAAGGTGATTGGTAGGCTCATCGAGCAATAACAAGTCGGGAGAACCAATAAGCGCACCGGCAAGCGCTATTTTCTTAATTTGACCGCCGGAGTGATCGCTGGCAGGTTTTGATAAATCGTTGATACCGAACCGCCCAAGGATTTCACGTACCCGTGTTTCATAATCCCATGCTTGCAGGGCATCCATCCTCGAAATTGACTGATCGAGGCTGCGTTGGTTGGCAGCATTGTGTTCATGCCTGAATTTTTCAAGCGATTCTTCATAGTAATGAATCGCATTCATGAACTCGTTGTCACCGGTAAACAGAATATCCAGAACAGTTTTTGATGGATCGAAGCTGGGGTTCTGACGAAGGTAGGCAATACGGGTATCGCGTCGTATCGTGACTTTGCCCGAATCTGCTGCATCAATACCGGCAATGATGTTCATCAGCGTGGTTTTCCCGGTGCCGTTCCTTGCGATCATAGCCACTTTCTGGCCTTTGCTTATTCCCAGGCTGATATCATGGAAAAGGACTTTCTCACCGTAACTTTTCGAAAGATGTTCGACCTGTAGAATGTTCATCAGTATTGTTTTGCGGGTAAAAATAGCTTTTTCGATGGCAGGCACAAAAAAAGCTTCCCGGAGGAAGCCTTTTAAGGTACTGCAATGTAATACTTATATAAGTTTGACATTGATAGCCTTTTTTCCACGACGGTCTTCCACGATATCGAAGGAGACTTTGTCGTTGTCATTGATGCGATCGGTAACACCGGTTACGTGAACGAAAACATCTGCGCCGGTTTCATCATCTACGATAAAACCGAAGCCTTTTTGTTGATTGAAAAATTTAACTTTTCCGGTTGACATGGTATTGTAATTAATTAAACGAGGCAAAGATAGCAATAAATGATTCGATTCCAACAACTTTGAATTTTTTCGCTTTTAATTGAAAAAAATGGCTGATTGGTTATTTATTTTATTGAATTCAATTTTTTAAATGATTGTAAAACAGGTTGTTGGTTTCCTTTTGTCATTGAGCTTCTTCCGGGCTTCGGGCAGGTTTTAATTTAAATCAGACAATGACCGGTATGATTGATCACTGTCTGATTTTAACGGCTTTTGAAAAATTCTCTGTCCCTTTTGTTGAAATTTTAGCCAGAATGACCCTACTGGAGCCAGAGATCAGTCATGTATGAGTTATTAGATGGAAGGGCCGGCTGCTACAAGTCTTTTCCCTTCATCATTGTCAGTGTATTTAGCGAAATTATCGATAAACCGTTTGGCCAGGTCAGCAGCTTTCTCATTCCATTCTGCAGGGGTTGCGTATGTGTTTCTTGGATCCAGTACATTGGTATTCACACCGTTAAGTTCGTATGGAATTTCAAGATTGAAATAAGGCAGCGTGTGGGTAGTAGCCTGGTCGATGGAGCCATCGAGAATGGCATCAATGATTGCTCTTGTATCCTTGATTGAAATCCTTTTACCTGTTCCGTTCCATCCTGTGTTAACGAGATAGGCTTTTGCATTCACTTTTTCCATCCTTTTCACCAGTTCTATAGCATACTTGGTTGGATGAAGGGTGAGGAAAGCATTGCCAAAACATGCTGAGAAAGTAGGTTGAGGTGTTGTTACACCACGCTCAGTTCCAGCAAGTTTAGCTGTAAAACCTGATAAAAAGTGGTATTTTGTCTGGTCAGCAGTAAGTTTTGCTACAGGTGGTAACACGCCGAAAGCATCAGCTGTGAGGAAAATTACCTTTGTAGCGTGACCTCCTTTCGAAACAGGCTTTACAATATTATCGATATGATAGATAGGGTAGGAGACACGTGTATTTTCGGTTTTGGATGCATCGGCAAAATCAGGCGAGCCGCCGTCCTTTATCACAACATTTTCAAGCAAAGCATCCCTGCGAATAGCCCGGTAAATATCTGGTTCATTTTCCTCGCTCAGGTTGATGCATTTGGCATAACAGCCGCCTTCAAAGTTGAATACCCCCGCATCATCCCATCCGTGTTCATCATCACCGATGAGTTTCCGTTTCGGATCGGCAGAAAGAGTGGTTTTCCCTGTGCCGGAGAGTCCGAAGAAAATAGCCACATCACCATTGTCGCCCATATTAGCGGAGCAATGCATGGAGGCAATCCCTTTCAATGGCAGAAAATAGTTCATCATCGAGAATATTCCTTTTTTCATTTCTCCACCATACCAGGATCCTCCAATGAATGCCATTCGTTCTGTCAGATTGAAGACCACGAAATTCTCTGAATTCAGGCCTTGTTCCTTCCAATCAGGATTTATGGCTTTGGATCCGTTCAATACAACAAAATCAGGCTTGAAATTGCGAAGCTCATCCTCTGTAGGCCTGATAAACATATTTTTAACAAAATGGGCCTGCCAGGCTACTTCAACTATAAACCTGACATTCAAGCGTGTGTCTTCATTGGCGCCGCAATATGCATCCATTACATACAACCTCTTACCGGCAAACTGGCTGACAACAATTTTATGGAGATGCTGCCAGATATCCTGGGTTATTGGTTTGTTATCATTTTTCCCGATGGTCGACCACCAGACGGTTTCTTCGCTGGTGCTGTCGCGCACAATGTACTTGTCCTTGGGTGAACGTCCTGTGAATACGCCGGTGTCGACATTGATTGCATCGAGCGTGGTGAGCATTCCGCGTTCAAATCCATCGAGCTTTGGGTCGGTTTCGTGCCTGTAAAGTTCATCATAAGACAGATTGTAGTAAATCTCATTTACGTCATTGATTCCATATTGACGGAGATCAACATCGAATCCGGGCATGTTAACAGCTTTAGCCATAATTGTCTGGTTGATAGGTTATTGGTTAATTTCTCTGTTATCGGGTACAAATGGTTAGTTTGTTTCCAGCTTTCTTCAAGGTGAGCAAAAGTATCAAATATTAATTACAAACACCCATTAGAGTATGAATAAAAATCAACCAAAACAGATGGAATTTCAGACTGATAGAATATTCTTGTGAATTGGACACGACATGGGGATGAAACCTTGGACTCTATCTTACTTTTAATAAAGATATTGCCGGTTCAGAATGATAAACAGAGCGAAAAACAATTCGGCGAAGCCTTCACACTAAAATTGATTGCGCTTTTTTTATTATCCAGCGATCCTGAACTTTTCTGATTATTAATCATATAGCTTGTATAAGTCCTGTGTGCCAGCATTGGCTGGCTCCATATTTGGGCTTCGGTGATGGCTGTATTAAATGCAAAATTCAACACCCCGTCTTTCCAGGTGCGCTTGAAACCCAGCCAAGTGATCAATCCGCTGCTTAGGTTCACAGCTCCTGAAAGGGCATGCATTTTCCATGATCTTCCTTCCGTTTCAAGACGGGCATATTCCTTCAGCATTTCTTCGGCATTGGCTAACTGTTCATTCTGACCAGGGGAGCCACCTGGTGAATATATTTGCGTACCGGCTGGTTGAAATGGAGGCGAAACAGGGGAGAAGAACTGACCAGCTGCACCAACCAGCGTGGTTGCCGCCCCGAGGTACATATCCTGCCTGAACGATAACTTGTTTGACGAGATGCCTGCAATTAACTGCCCGGCGGTTGCAGCACTGTACCCTCCAAGCCATCCCCACCACCAGGCGCTTCTACGCTGTCCATCTTTCTGCAGGATAGATTTTACATAATCAGGCTGCTCATTTTTTCCCTCAAACATAACAGATTGCTGGCCGTTAACCTGTAAAATCGATATGAGGCAGGTTGTGATAATCAACAAAACCGGTTTTATACTTCTTCTGGCAGGTTGTCTCATATCCGTAAGGCTTGAAAACAAGTGCTTTATTTATTTACTCCAGTATTTTTTGCCGCATTCTGACTGATCAGTAGTTTTGATTCCTTCAGCTTGAACGAAAGAATAAGGCTGATAAACATAACCGCAATGAGAAACAATAGCGGAACTTGCATCGATCCGGTCAGAGGTGATTTGAAATAATCCATCCCAAAGATCATCGCAATTCCCGAAATCTGTCCCATTTGCAGGAGCAGTCCGTTTGATGCGCCTTCTGAAGCCGGGTAAGTAATCTCAGCTCCGTACTGAAAACCAATTGGCCCTGAACTTAGTAGGAAAAATCCTAATAAGATACTGGATATCAACAGGATGGAATAGTTTGTCGAAAATGTGAGCCCAACCAAACCGACGGATGCACCGGCAAGCGCAATGATTATGAAGGGTGTCCTCTTCTTAAAACGGTCAGAGAGAGGCGGCAGGATGAGCGCTCCCAAAATGCCACCGGCAATCATGCTTCCGCCTGTTATACCAGCCTGCTCAGCAGTAAATCCCCTGGGAATCAGTATGTTTTCGATCCATGTTGTAACACTGTTGAAAACACCAAGCCCAATAAAAAAAATAAGCATGAGCCAGTAAAAATCCCTGGTTCTGAAAATCTGACGGAATCCTTCAGTTACAAGAGCACGTTCTTCCATACCAGCAGGGCAAGGTGGTGTAGGAGGATTTTCACGGGCAATTATAAGGAAAATAACTGCTACAACTGCCGATGAAACACCAAGGATATAAAGCATAGAAGCGATCCCGTAACCGATGACAAGGTACGGAGTAGCTATCATTCCGGCTAATATACCGATATACATAGAGAGAGTACCCAAACCTGAAGCCGTAGCTCTTTCTGCAATCGGGAACCAGCGCGCAGCCAGTTTGGTGATAGCATTAAGCAAGAATGGCTGACCTACAGCGATACCTATTTGGGAGATTAACAGGAAGTTATAATCATCACCGGCAAAACCCCTGGTTAGGCCGAAAACACCGGTGAGTAATGCACCGGTTCCAACGCCGATGCGAATACCGAATTTATCGATTATCCAGGATGCTGGTATTGAGGCCAGTATAAATACAATCATGAAACTCATCGATAACAACCCGATTTGAAGGTCAGTGACCTGGTAATAATGAGCCGATTCTTTAGTAATCGGAGCAAATGTGATCCATAACCACTGATTCATCGCAACTATAAGCATGTAAACTGTAAGCAGGAGCCAGCGGTATTTGTAAACTTTGAATTCTTGCTGTTGCATCTTTAATTTGGAGATTAATAACAACTTAGATTATTATCCGATCAAATCCGGCAGGAGTTCTTCTTTGCGAAGCGGGCGAAAGTAAACTTTTTGTTGATTAGATTATCATTATTTTGATGCATTTCTTTTGTAGAGCGGCAAATTTGACAGTTTCGCGATTGTATCGGCAGCAAGATTGCCTTCACTGGTAAAAGGCCAGACAAAAAGCGCCTTAATAGGGTGAACAGATTGTATTTTTTGGATTGCATGCAATGCCAATTGCTTGGTAATACCTTTTCGCCGGTATTCCTCAAGTACCAGTGCGGAACACAGGTAGATGGCATCGTAACTGATACCTACCGGTGTCAGATCGTACAACTCTTTCTCTGATATTTCCCCGTCAATAAAACGATTCATTATTTCAGCAGTTGTAGGTACGACAAGGACCCAGGCCACAGGACCGTTACCATCGTCATATTCCGAAACAGTGGAGGGATCTATTTGTAGCAAACGTTTTATAACATCCTGATCCACATTGAGTTGTGAAGGGTCATTTTTTACGGCGAAAACCTCATCGGCAAGCCGGACAAGTCGTTCATAATTGCTGAGCTTCATTCAGGTTGTATTTTAATTTCTCCGGCAAAGTTCCAACAAAGTAACTTCTGGCGGTAATTTTTAAACGACTAAATCCTTCATTATAATTCCTCTGTTTCAATACCCAGAGAAATCCTTAAAGTAATCTTCTGAAATATTCACCTTGGTACATTAATTGCGGCGTTTTCAATGTTTAAAATTTTGGCGTCATGAAAACATTCCTGACTTTCATTGTTTTTGGTTTGCTGGTTGCCTCATGTTCAACACAACAGAAAACTACCGGTACCCAGAGCCTAAAAGAAGTGGTCAACACCGACAGTACTGAGTATGGTGTAATAATTCTTGACCCTGAGTTTGACCATTGGTACCTCACCCGATTTTCAAATGCCATGGATCGCGATAACAACGTGTACCGAATGTATAACCGCACGGCTGTTATGAATTGGAATGATTACTTTATCCGCGGCAAGTATAGGAATATTATCGAAAACCACCTTGATTATGATTACCATACGGATTACGGCATTGAAGTGAACCGCAAACTATACTGGTACTTCAGGTTTATAGAAGAGAAATACAAGATCAGGCTGCTCAATTGATTGCATAACCAGAACTGCAGCGTAATGCAATTATCTGCCGGTATTGAAACCTCGGGTATTTGCGTTATCTTTGCTTGACAAATACAGACAGATTTAATATGGGATTAAAGTGCGGCATCATCGGGTTGTCAAATACAGGTAAGACAACATTGTTTAATTGTGTAGCCAATACTAAAGTTCAGAACCAACCCGGATTGCAAAAAGCCAATATCGGACAGATAGATGTCCCTGATGACCGCCTGTATGAGATTGATAACCTGATACATTCGGCCCGTGTAGTTCATGCTACGGTTGATCTAGTTGACATACCGGGACTTACCAAAGGTTCGGGACAAGCCGACAGCGGTGCAAGCCGTTTCCTGGCAGATATACAGCAAACCGATGCGTTGATTCATGTTATCCGCTGTTTCGACAGTGATACGGTTCCTCATATCGAAGGTTCAGTGAACCCGGTTCGTGACAAAGAGATTGTCGATCTTGAACTCTGTATCCGTGATCTGAACCTTATTGAACGCAAGATACAGCGAACAGATAAACTGGTGAAAGTGGGTGAAAAAGACGCAAAGAGAGTGATGGATGTCTTGCAGATTTATAAAAAACACCTTGAAGATTTCAAGCCGGCACGAACAGCTCCTGTTCATGAAGAAGACCACAGACATATTGCTGAATTGAGCCTTATCACTGATAAGCCGGTAATATATGTCTGCAATGTTGATGACACTTCAGCTGTATCAGGCAATAAGTATGTCGAAGAATTCAGAAATTCTGTGAAAGATGAAAATGCCGAGGTGCTTTACCTGGCTGCTGAACTTGAAGCAGAAATAGCCGAACTCGATAATGCTGATGATCGCAAAGCCTTTCTTGAAGACGCCGGATTAACACAACCAGGTGTTAATAAAGTTGTTCAGGCTGCTTACAGATTGCTGAACCTGCAATCTTTCTTTACAGCAGGACCTAAAGAAGTGAGAGCATGGACAATTCACAAGGGTATGACCGCACCACAGGCCGCAGGAGTTATCCACAGCGATCTTGAACGTGGATTTATCCGTGCCGAAGTGATGAAATACAGCGATTTTATGTCATATAAATCCGAACATGCATGCCGTGAAAACGGAAAACTATTTGTCGAAGGAAAAAATTACGTGGTTGGCGACGGAGATATACTGCATATTCGTTTTAATGTGTAGATTTACAGCCCAATACTATCATTCAGCCATGAAACTGCCATTCTGCAGAGCATGCATTTTACTTATTCTTATTCTCAGTTTTGGGAACAGCACCTTTTTGCAGGCAGCCCCGCCTTCGCAGATTCACCAGTGGATACAGATACTTGAGGATAAGCAAAATGTGCAGGATTCGGTCATAAGTATGATGAGCCTGGAAATCAGCGCGCTCCAGCAACAAATTGATAGCCTCTCACAGAAAAAGATATCTCTGCCTGCTGAAGAAAAAAAGGCCGTAAATATCAATGCCGCCCCTGTCAGGAAAGATTCTGGAATTTCCAATTTGTTGCTTTTTCTGATTGCGGGATTAGCCGGGTTGTTGGCAATAGCAGTTTCGGTATTTGTCCCGTTCTATTTCTTTCGTGAAAATCACCGCCTGAGAGACGAAGTGCATGGCCTGATGATAGAGCTTCAGCGGGTTAAGAGTCTTTCGGGAATTCAAAAGTCGGGTGGAAGCAGTGACTCTGAAGTTACACCCAAATACGAGCAGCCTCAGCAACCTGTTTCTTCTGTTTTCAGTGGGCCAGAACCTGAGTACAGCAAACCGCAGTCGCCAGATTACCTGCCCAAAAAAGAAAGAGAATTATCTACAGTTGAATTTATTACTCGTCTGGAGTTATGTATTATTGCTAACCAGGAAGATGAGTTCAACCATGTTGTGGCTGAGATGGTTCAGGCGACAGCGGCTAAGGAAACCACCACATTGCTGCGGTTTCTACACAGGGTTGCTGCCTGCGTGTTCAGGGGCAGAATGCCTGCACAGGCGCCGGTGATGGCCGAGGTTCAGCAATTCCTTTGGTCCTGTGATACCCCGGTTTATTATCAGACTGAGAAAATTGTTTCGTGGGCACGCAGTTCAACAAGACTTTCAGATGCACAGCGTGCTTATATTTTCAGTATCTCATCCGAACTGGATCGAATGCTGGCCGAACATAACCGGCAGTTCAATACCTGATCACTGAATTATCAATCAGCTACTTACACCACTTGGTCTTTTCATCCAGGTTTTCTTTTCCCAAAGATTCAGCTTTGAGGTAGTCTTTGCATGACCCATCACGGTCTTTTAGTGAAAATTTAGCATCACCACGGTTTGCATATGCATCGGCAAACAAGCTGTCAAGTTGAATGGCTTTATCATAATCGGCTATTGACTCCTTAGTCATACCCATATTTCGCTTTGCGTTGCCCAGGTAAAACCAGGCTACAGCGTTTGAAGGTTCTGCATTAATGGCCTTTTGATACAGGTCGTGTGCCTTTGAAAATTCAGAATTTCTTTCCATTTCATTTCCTTCCTTTATGTAAGCCACTGACCTTTCATGCGAAGATTTACATGAGATAAGAAATATCAACGCGCTTAGAGCAAAGAAGATACGAATATTTGACATTTTGCAAATAGATTTCTGTAAAAGTATAAAAATCAAAAACAGAAGGGATGAAATTTAATGCCTTTACTGCCGAACTCAAGGGCTGGCAATGGCAATCGTATGAAACCAAAGGTTTTAAATGCCGCATTAAGGATTACTGATCGGGTCCTGATCCGGGTCAGATCAATATCGGGGCCGAAATAAAATTGCCGGTAACGATCAAATACCGGGATTTCATATCCCTGGTATGTCAAGGAGTTTTTCAAGGCACCAGTCATTCCTTCGGCACCATATCCAAACGATAAATTGAGCCATGCCGGAAACTTGGATTCGTCATGCATATAAGATTTCACGTTGAATGATAACCAATAGGTTTGACCGTTATAATCTTTAAGCATCTTTTCAGCAAAGTTACCCCCAAGCAAATCAGGGCGATAGTCAGGAAAACCGGTTTGGTGATATGACCACTTAAGCGAAACACGCTGTTCATGCCAGATAAGCTGCTGACTAGCAAATAAACTGCAGCCTAAGGTGTTGGCTGCCAGGTCGGTGGCAGATGCTCCCCAGTGCTTGGAAAAGCCGTCAAATACTTCAATTGTTGTCAAAAAAGTCCAGGACGCAAGAGTGCCCAACAAAACTGATTTTTTTTCATTCAGGCCGGTGTATTTAAGCGTCCGGTAACCAAGATAACTAACATAATAAGCAGTTGTTCCATGACCGGCTTTGTCGACCTGCAGCCATTCCTTGCTATCGTTAAAAAGATGAAATGAAGATTGCGGGTAATCTTTGTACCATGTGGTATAAAGAGCGGTCATGCTGGTTGCATAAAGAGCTGATCCCCCAATAATTACGAAGGAAAGCTTTTTTCTGTCGACACTGTCAGTTGACTGGGCAGGGCAAATAACACTATTAATAGTCAGCAGGAGAATCAGCAAAGCCGAAAAACTGAATGTAATCCTGCCAACTGTCATATTATGCCAATTATTTCATAATTCCTTGCTGATCAAGAGCTTGCTGATAACGTGCAGCGTTCAGATTGTGCTGCTGCTGGGTTACAGCAAAGTTATGATAGCCTGAAAAATCTTCCCTTGCGCAGAAGAACATATAATTATGCTGCCTGTAGTTAAGTACTGCGTCAATCGATGATATGGAGGGCATGCAAATCGGGCCGGGTGGTAAGCCAAAATAGAGATAAGTATTGTATGGTGAATCTATTTTCTTGTAAACATTAAGTACCCTCTTTATTGTAAAATCGCCGAGTGCGAAAACCAGGGTCGGGTCAGCCTGCAACAACCATCCCTGTTTGAGGCGATTCATGTAAACACCTGCTACATCGGGTTTTTCATCATTCATGTTCGTTTCTTTTTCAACGATCGACGCAAGGGTCATGACCTGTAAGCGAGTCATTCCGATCGCTTTACATTTCTGCTGACGGTCAATATTCCAGAACTTTTCATATTCTGAATGCATTTTGTCGAGGAACTTTGCAGGCGTAATATTCCAGTATACCTCGTAAGTATTGGGAATAAACATTGTAAGCACAGTGAAAGTTGTGAATCCCCACTTTCCGATGACAGATGTGTCATTAATTAGTGTGATAAGCTGTAATGAATCAAACTCAAGTTGTTCACCTATTCTTCCGGCAAGGTCTTCCTTGGTTCTTATATTGTTGAAGATGAGTTTAACAGGATCCTGTTGTCCGGCCCTCAGTTTAGTAATTAGCTGCCTGTTATTCATCCCGTCTTTAATAATATAATAACCAGCTTTTATGTGGTCAGGGTATTTCATGAATTTTGCCAGCCATTCGAACGATTCACGGTGAATTATCATTCCGTTCTTGTAAAGGATTTGTTTCAAACCCTNCCAATTGGTGCCCGTAGGAATTACAAGAGAAGTTTCTTTCTGACCGTTTAGCCAAACATTTGACTTATATACCGATCGGTAACCCAGGTATACGACAGATCCTCCTGCTATGAGAAGAATAATTACAAACCAGGAGATGATCCTCCGGTTACGGGCTTTTTGCCTTTCCTTTCTACGGAGTGAAGCGTAATAATCGGCCATAAACTTCGGGTTTCTTTATCGGTAAGTTAACAGGTTATTTGTGGTTATTAAAATGCTGATAAATGTTTTCATTAATCCATTCATGATTACGCCAGAGCCATTGCTTTTTACATCCGCATTCAACGAAACCAAGATTTGTAAAAAGTTTTATGCTGTCATGATTATCGGCCTCGATATTGCAGAATACCTGGTGAATGTTAAGGGTGTTGTAGCAGTATTCCAAAACGAGATTCAGCGCTTGTTTCGCAAATCCTTTCTGCCTGTGTTCCCTGGCAATGAGTATTCCAATGCCAATGCGCCGGTGCAAAGGTTCAAAATCAAAAAGGTCGATACTCCCTACTGCCAGCGGCTCACTTTTCCCATCGTTATATTCAATCATCAGCCGTAATTGTTTTGTGGAGAAAATATCCTCATGAGAATTTACCAGATACTGCTCCAGAACAAATCTTGAATAAGGGGCAATTGTATTTCCTGCATGCCAAACGTCAGGATCATTTTCCCATTTGTACAAAAGGTCGATATCAGTAGGTTCCAGTGCCCGAACAGAGATAGTAGCGTCATCCATTTTTTTTACAGGTTGAAAATTCCTGAAAATACTTTNCACGGCAGGGCCTTCGAGCTGCACGTTAGAGAACTTTTCATTGACTCTGTCAAAGCTGACTTTCAGTCTTCCTCCTTTAGTCCTGATATTGAAGCTGTTGGCGCCGGTGTGCAACGAGGCTGCAATAGCCGTGGCCGTAACACCAGTACCGCAGGATAATGTTTCTGCTTCGACTCCTTTTTCGTATGTCCTTACATATATTTCATCACCCCGAAATAACGCATAATTAACATTGGTTCCAGCAGGTTCAAATTGCTTGTCATACCTTATAGCCGGGGCATCCGCCATAATATTTACCGAATCCGGATCATCAACAAATTTTACCACATGGTATGTGCCTGAATTCAGGAATGTATAATTATCGTTACAACTGTATATGATCGGATCGATCATGCTTACTTTCACGATTACAGTGTTATCCGAAATGCGGTTAGCTGATGCTTTGTGCAGTCCGTCAGCGGCTATGAAATTGAACTCTTTGCCACCAATACCAAGTTCCGCTGCAAATGCAACAAGGCATCTTGAGCCATTGCCGCAAAATGTAGCAGGGCTACCATCCGGATTAAAATAAACCATTTCAAAGTCCACACCTACATGGTTTCTGAGTATGAGCAAACCGTCAGAACCAACTCCGAATCGGCGATCACAAAGCCTGGTTATGAGCGTAGGGTCAGGATGGAATACCGACGATCTGTCATCAACCACGATGAAATCGTTTCCCGTGCCGTGGTATTTAATAAAATTTAAGGTCATGTATCCTTTAGCAGAGAAGTATCTTTAAAAAGTTTCGACACTGACAAAAGTACTAAAAACATATGCTTCAAATCAAGCCTGTCAGCAGGCAACGCAAAAATGCTTTCGAAAGCAGAATTAGCAGGCTGTTGAATGCTATTTAGTCTTAACAATTATTAACATGACAGGCCAAACTAATGGTACTAATATTGCGTTAACAATTGCAATCAGAGAAACTGATAAGCAATCAAAAAACTTGATCATTAATTAATTGAATAACCAAACAAAACTCAAAGCAATGAAAAAGTATGCAGGCTATCTTTTGGTAGCAATTCTGGGAGGTTTTATTTCACTGGGTTCGTTCGCTCTGCTTCAGAAAAAGTCAAATAATCTCCAGGGCGTCCCACAGCCGCCGATTCCCGTCACTTATGCCAGTATGGCAGGGAGCGATGCCATATTGCCTGATTTCACNACTACTGCGGCAAATATGTCGGTACATGCAGTAGTTCATATCAAGACCGAATATGAGCGTAAAAACATGTATTATGACAACTTCTTCGACTTGAATGATTTCTTCAACAATCGCCGGTCAGGCACTCCGCAACCACTCGAAGGTTCCGGGTCAGGAGTAATTATCTCGCCTGACGGATATATTGTGACAAATAATCACGTGGTACAGGACGCATCTAAGGTTTCAGTGGTGCTGAACGATAAAAGGGAATTTGATGCACAGATAATCGGTACTGATCCTTCTACTGATATTGCAGTTGTAAGAATTGATGAAAAAAACCTTCCTTATATCGTCTATGGTAATTCTGACGAATTGAAAATAGGTGAGTGGGTTCTGGCTGTAGGTAATCCGTTCAATCTTACATCAACTGTAACTGCAGGCATTGTAAGTGCCAAAGCCAGGAATATTAATATATTAGGTACTCCTGACGGATCGGCAATTGAGTCTTATATTCAGACTGATGCCGCAGTGAACCGGGGCAACAGTGGCGGAGCTCTTGTAAACACCCGTGGTGAACTTGTGGGAATAAATGCTGCAATTGCTTCAGGTACAGGTTATTATGCTGGTTATTCATTTGCTATTCCGGTCAATATTGCCAAAAAGGTGGTCGCCGATCTTATTGAATTTGGCCAGGTACAGCGGGCTTTCCTCGGTGTTAGTATTCGCGATATTGACAGCAAATTTGCCGGTGAGAACAATATTAAAGAGCTTCGCGGTGTTTATATTTCAGATGTCACTGATAACAGTTCCGCAAAAGAAGCAGGAATTAACAAGGGAGATGTTATTACCGCCATTGACGGTGTAAAAGTTAACAGCACTTCCGAACTCCTTGAACAAGTCGGGCAATACCGTCCGGGTGATAAAGCCAAAATTTCGGTATTACGAAATGGTACCGAGAAGGATTATATGGTGACACTAAAGAACAAAGGAGGTACTACATCTGTTATAACAAAAGAAGACCAGGATAACATAGCCAGGCTTGGTGCATCTTTTACGCCAGTATCTGCCGAAATGAGAAATAAACTTGGAATTTCAGGTGGTGTACAGGTTACTGATCTGGGTGAAGGTATTCTGAAAGAAGCAGGAATTAAAGAGGGTTATATCATCACTGAGATCGATAATAAGCCGGTGAGAACTGCCAAAGACATTGAAAATGCAATTGAAAATAAAAGAGGTGGCATCCTCATCGAGGGAATCTATCCAAACCGTACCCGTGCATACTACGGATTCGGACTCTGATAATTAACCGGAATCATATGTTTGTTAATATTTAGACAAGATAAATATAGGATTCCGGGTAATACTTTCGTAATTTAGCGTTAGATTAAGGAGATGAATGTGAATGAGTTAGGTTTTTAGGAAATCTCCATAATGAAGTAATACATGAGACAGTTAAAAATATCGAAATCCATAACAAACCGGGAAACCGCTTCGCTGGATAAGTATTTGCAGGATATTGGCAAGGAAGAACTTATTTCAGCTGAGGAAGAGGTTGAACTCGCCCGCAAGATCAAATCAGGAGACCAGCGAGCTCTTGATAAGCTTTGCAGGGCAAACCTGAGGTTTGTGGTTTCGGTGGCTAAACAATATCAAAACCAGGGATTAAGCCTCCCTGACCTTATTAATGAAGGAAACTTAGGGCTTATTAAGGCTGCCCAACGTTTTGACGAAACCAGAGGTTTTAAGTTCATCTCCTATGCTGTTTGGTGGATAAGGCAAAGCATACTTCAGGCACTGGCTGAACAGTCGCGAATCGTACGGTTGCCGTTAAACCAGGTTGGCTCTTTGAATAAGATTAAAAAAGAGACTTCGCGCCTCGAACAGAAATTCGAACGTACACCTTCTGCTGACGAAATTGCTGCAGCTCTTGAAATTCCTGAATACAAAATAGACGCCGCCCTGAAGATATCCACCAAGTATATCTCTATGGACGCGCCTCTGGCCGAAGATGAAGAGACAAAGTTCATTGATGTATTTGTCGATGAAGATGCTCCGTTCACTGATGCAGGACTCATGCGTGAATCGCTGGCACAGGAAATTCAGCGTTCTCTTTCGACACTTTCTGACAAGGAGCGTGATGTCATCAATCTATACTACGGTATTGGTGTNCCCCATGGCCTTACCCTGGAGGAAATAGGAGCCAGGTTTGACCTCACTCGCGAACGCGTGCGGCAAATTAAGGAAAAAGCAATCAGGCGACTCAAACACAATTCGAGAAGTAAGTTGCTTAAGTCTTACCTTGGCCAGTAAATGTTGATTTCTTTGTTGAAAAAAAACCACCGCAGGGTGGTTTTTTTCGTAAATAACCGAAAGAATATTTTATGAAATATTTATATAATGTTATAAATCAGTCTATTAACAATTACAAAAAAATTGTTAATAACGTATTACCTATTTCTGTTTTCTGGATTAACTATTACCACGCTCCACCCGGAGCAAATAAAACTATTTCAAACTCGTAGGTTATGAATGTACTAATTGCCGAAGACAACCATCTGAATCAGCAACTAATGGCCCTCTTTATGAAACGTTTCAACTGGAGATACACCATTGTCAGCGATGGATTTGGAGCTGTTGATGCCTGCCGCTCAGGAGCATTTGACATAATATTGATGGATATTGATATGCCTGGCATGGATGGTATTGAGGCAACTGCTTGTATCAGAATGTTTGACAGGACAACACCGGTCATAGCCGTCACTGCATTCACCGATGAGATCACCCGTGGCAGATGTTACGAAGCGGGCATGGATAGGTTCTTATCCAAGCCAATATCAAAAGAACAGATCATCTCAGTTGTATCAGAACTTGTTCCAGCTGAGTTTATGGAGAATAAAGAAGTACGCGTTGCCTAATATTATTAACCGATTCACTGATCGGTTTGGTTAATTTCATGGCATTATTCACATAACAACCAGATTCTTTTGAAGAATCTGGTTTTTTGTTGAGATAAGTTCAAAACTGCTTTCAGGAATTATTTTAGCAGCAAACGATTATTTTCCTTTCTAATCCAGATGCGTATTTGTAATTTTGCCCCTGCGGTAAATTTAGTTTCATGAAACTGATCAAGAATTTTGAGGTAGCTACCGTGGTGGTACTCATGATATTCACCAGCCTCATTATCACCTTCTCTATTATTGATCTTGCCTACAACTTCTTCAAAATAATTCAGGGTGCGCAATTTCTCTATTTCAGCAACGACCAGTTGATCGGNCTTTTCGGTATGGTAATGGTTGTGCTTATCGGCCTTGAATTGCTGGAAACGATCAAAGCCTATCTTAAAGAAGATGTTGTTCATGCTGAGATTGTTGTACTGGCTGCCATAATAGCCCTGGCCAGAAAAGTGGTCGTCATGGATTCAGGTTCACTGTCTGAATTAAAAATCGCAGCTATCGGTTTTTTATTCATTTCTCTTTCATTCGGGTATTACCTGCTGAAGAAAGCTGGTGGGTTCAAACTTCCATGGAAAGAGAAACATGAAAATGATGAGAAGCCGGAGTAATGGCTGCTGCAGTGAAGGAGATTTGCATTTCCTTGATAAAGAACATAATAATTACTAAAACTTAAAATCAGCAAGAAATGGCTGAACCTAAATACATTTTTACAACAGGAGGCGTAGCCTCTTCACTGGGAAAGGGAATTATCTCGTCATCACTGGCTAAATTATTAATTGCCAGAGGATTCAGTGTTACAATACAGAAACTTGATCCATATATAAACATCGATCCGGGAACATTAAATCCTTATGAACATGGTGAGTGTTATGTAACGGATGATGGTGCTGAAACAGACCTTGACCTTGGACACTATGAACGTTTTACCAATGTTCCTACTTCACAGGCTAACAACGTCACTACCGGGCGTATCTATCAGGCAGTTATTGACAAGGAACGACGCGGCGATTACCTGGGTGAAACAGTGCAGGTTATTCCTCACATCACAGATGAGATCAAGTCACGGATTCAAACGCTGGGACTCAGCGGGAAATACGACTTTGTTATTACTGAAATAGGAGGGACAGTAGGTGATATTGAATCACTGCCATATATAGAAGCGGTTCGCCAGATGAAATGGGAAATGGGTAACCGGTGTGTTGTTATACACCTCACCCTTGTTCCTTACCTGGCTGCGTCCGGTGAATTAAAAACAAAGCCAACACAACATTCAGTAAAGACTTTGCTCGAATCAGGAGTGCAGCCTGACATTATAGTATGCCGCACCGAGAAACATCTTACGCAGTCATTGCGCAACAAGATTGCGTTGTTCTGCAATGTTAATCCGTCTGCAGTTATTGAATCAATTGACGTTGAAACAATCTATGATGTACCTCTGCTGATGCGTGATGAAAAACTCGATCAGGTTGTACTTGAAAAAATGCAGGTACCTATTCGCAAGGAACCAGATCTGGCAAAGTGGGAAGAGTTCCTTTTCAGGTTGAAACATCCGTTGGCCGAGGTTCAGATTGGCCTGGTGGGTAAATATGTTGAGCTCAAAGATGCTTATAAATCAATCAGTGAAGCGTTTATTCATGCCGGAGCCGCCAACCAACTGAAAGTGAAGGTAAAGATGATTCACTCTGAAAGTATCAACAGTGGAACTGTAAAACATTTTCTGAAAGACCTTGATGGAATTCTGGTTGCACCAGGGTTTGGAGAGCGGGGGATTGAAGGCAAAATAATGGCCATTAAGTATGCCAGGGAAAATAAAATTCCATTCCTTGGCATATGTCTTGGAATGCAATGTGCAGTGATTGAATTTGGCCGTAATGTGCTCAAATTGGGAGATGCACACTCCACCGAGATGAACCCGGCTACCCCTTATCCGGTGATCGACATTATGGAGGAACAGAAGAAGATAAGCAACAAGGGTGGAACCATGAGGCTGGGTAGTTACCCTTGCACTATCAAGCAGGGAACCAAATCGTTCGAGGTTTACGGGGTCAGCGACATAAAAGAACGGCACCGGCACAGGTTTGAATTCAATAATAAGTATCTGGACGAATATAATAATGCCGGAATGATGACTGTTGGAATCAACATGCAGGATAATCTGGTTGAAATGATTGAGTTAAAAGATCATCCATGGTTTATCGGAGTTCAGTTCCATCCTGAATACCGCAGCACTGTGGCATCTCCTCATCCGTTATTTGTGAACTTCGTTCAGGCCGCCGGATTATATCATAAAACCGAGATCAAATAGTTTTACGGCCTTCACAATTAATGCTTTCATTTCGGGGAGTGCTGTACCTTCCCTGAAGATAAATTCCTGTATCTTTGCGCCCTTATTAAGTAAACGGAAATTCAATTCATGAGTAGAAATAATATCATCGGGCTGGTAATCATATTTGCGCTGGTAATCGGCTATAGCATATGGATGTCACCGTCAAAGGAAGACGTCAGGAAAGCAAAACTTCAGGCTGATTCAGTTGCAAGGGCTGAACGGCTAGATTCAATAGCAAGAGCCACTCAAAAACTGGTCGAAGATACACTTAAAAAGACCGACGTTCCGGCTAAACCGGCAGATACGCTGAAACAAACGCCTGTTGCAACAGAAGTTTATGGATCATTTGCCAATGTGGCCAATGGATCAGAAAAATTCTATACGCTTGAAAATGAAGTATTAAGATTAAAGATTTCGGCCAGGGGAGGAAGGGTTTGGTCAGCTGAATTAAAGAACTACCAAACATATGATACGCTACCGCTGGTTCTATTTGAAGGAGACTCAAACCGTTTTGACCTGGAGTTTAATACAGAGGATCTTAAGAGTATCAACACAGGAAACCTCTATTTTGTGCCTTCTCCTGAATCAGCAAATCTTGGTGATTCAGTAAGCATTGCCGGAAAAGATTCAGTACAGTTTGCTCTGAGAATCTACCCGGGATCTGACAGCACCGGTACCGGTAGTAAATATATTGAGTATGTCTATACTTTAAAGAAGAATGATTACATGGTAGGATACCAGGTCCGCCTGGTTGGTTTAGGGAACACCATTGCCCGTAATACACGCGACATTGCCATTGCCTGGAGCACCGACATGCTGAGGCAGGAAAAAAGCTTTAAAACTGAGCTTAGCCAGGCGACCATATACTATATGGATAATACCGGTGAAGTTGACAATCTGAAGGAAACAAAGGATTCGCAGGAAAGAATAACCTCGGCAGTGAAATGGGTTTCATACAAAACACAGTTTTTCTCTGCTTCATTCATCGCCGGCGACGCTTTCAGCAGCGCAGATATAGAAACAGTATCCTTTAAAGAGAACAGCGACAGAAAGCTGAAGTCCATGAAATCAAATTATCTGCTTTCCTATGACCCTACAAAGGACCAGCAGTATGATTTGAAATTCTATTTTGGGCCCAATAAATTCAGAACGCTAAAAAAGTATGACCTGAACCTGGAAAGGCAGATTCCTCTTGGATGGAGTTTCAGGCCAATTGCATGGTTCAATAAATATGTAGTGGTGCTGATCTTCAACTGGCTAGAGAAATACGGGCTCAACTATGGCCTGATCATTCTCATTATGACTATCATGTTGAAGATAGTACTCTTACCTATTGCATATAAAACCTATATGTCGTCGGCTAAGATGCGTGTGCTTAAACCTGAAGTTGACGAAATTAGTGCCAAGTATCCCAAGCAGGAAGATGCCATGAAAAAGCAGCAGGCTACCATGGCGCTCTATAAGAAAGCCGGTGTGAACCCGATGTCAGGCTGCGTGCCTATGCTCCTGCAATTCCCGATACTGATTGCGATGTTCCGCTTTTTTCCGGCATCCATTGAATTGCGTCAGCAGTCGTTTCTATGGGCGCATGACCTCTCGAGCTACGACAGTATTTATAACCTGCCTTTCAATATACCGTTCTACGGTGATCACGTTAGTTTGTTTACATTGCTCATGACCATCTCCACCATCATTTATACGAAGATCAACAATGATATGATGGGATCGACCAACCAGATGCCGGGCATGAAAACGATGATGTACCTCATGCCTGTGATGTTCCTGGGATTCTTCAACAACTATTCAGCCGGCTTAAGTTATTACTACCTGCTGGCTAACCTTTTCACATTTGCACAAATGTGGCTGATAAGAAGGTTTGTTGACGAAGCAAAACTCCATGCGCGTATCCAGGAAAATAAAGCGAAACCAGTCAAGAAATCTTCGTTCCAGCAACGGCTTGAAGACATGGCCAAACAGCAGGGTTACAGGACAAAGAAATAGTTGTTTAAATACTGATCCCGATAGTCCTGATAGCTGTCGGGATTGAGGTTTTTGTCAGTTGTAGAATTCAGCCTTTGGCACCCGGAACTTGGAACCTGGAAATCTGTCCGTTACCCCGTTATTCCTTTCAATTTAAAAAGAAACAATTCCATTCCTTTAAGTTTTGCCTCATCAAGCGGGTAATCAATTGCATTTTCAAGATAATTGTGCAATTCATGTTCGCTGATTATAAGGTTGGCTGCAAGGTTTATCGATTCCTGTTTGTGTTCAACGCCCCATTTCAATGCCGACTCAAAAGCATCAAGAAAGTGATCAGGTAATTCTTTAACTGATATCCAAACGGCAAATACAAAAGGTAGTCCGGTTAAATTTATCCATTCACCTGCCAGATCAAAACAGTATTTATAGTGGTCGCGGAGCAAGAATGTTTTGTCGCCGATCGCAACAATGGCTTCACCGAAGTTAAGTTTAATATCGAGATTTCCCGATGGAATCCATTCAACATCAATGTTCCATAGTTCTCGCGCCAGAACTTTCACCAAATTCACGGAGGTTCGGCTGTCAGTATCCAGAAAGATTCTTTTGAGCGAATGCAGTTCAGTATCGGTGAGCAAAATTACTGATTGAACATCTCCTGCCGCACCGATGCAGTATTTGCTGACGATATGATAATCAGGTATGAGCGGTAATGCTCCAACCGGTATCAACCCTATATCTGCTTCATGGGTTATTAATTTCCGCGCACATTCCGATGGTACATCCAGGCTTAATTTGTAATCGGTGAGTAGCCCTGAGAGATTGATCCCGTATATAAAGGGCAAAGTGTTGTAGTAACTTACTGCTGTAATTCTGATTGGTTCCATAGCTTCGAAAGTAGCAAATATTAACGAAATTGGGCGGTAAAAGGTTGAATATTCGGCAGAATATTCAGAACCAATATCTTTAACTGACAACTAATTGTTTTAAAATAAATTACTACCTTTGCACCCCAATTTACAGGTAGGCTGTACTTATATTCCGGAAAATAATTACTTCATATCTGTTTGTAAAACAACTACATGTTAAACCGGCTATCCGGAGAGCCACATTAATTACTACCTTTTTTTATGAATAATGACGTTAACGTCAACGACGAACTGAAGAACGAAGGCGAGATTGAAAACACTGTGAATGAAAGTGTTGAAGCTGTTGCCGAAACAACTGAATCCATCGCGGAAGCAACTGCGGAAGTAGTTGAAACTGTTGAAACTCCTGTTGTAGCAGAAGTTGCTGCAGAAGTGTCAAAACCTGTTGAAGCTCCAAAAACTGCAGTTGTAGAACCCAAACCGGAAGCACCCGTTGAATTCGACTGGAATTCAATCGGTAAAAAACACGAAGCATATCCGGCATCAGAACGTTCGCGCCTCGAAGCCATTTATGATAAAACCATGAGTTCAATTGGTGACCACGAAGTGGTTGATGGCCTTGTAGTTGGCCTGACAAACCGTGAAGTAGTGGTCAATATCGGTTTCAAATCGGATGGCGTAATTCCTGTTTCTGAAGTTCGTTATAACCCTGACCTGAAAGTAGGCGATACTATTGAGGTATATGTTGAGAACCAGGAAGATATGGGCGGACAATTACAATTGTCGCACAAAAAAGCACGCATTTTGCGTTCATGGGAACGTGTAAACGAAGCTTACGAAAAGGGCGAAATCATCAATGGATTCGTTAAATGCCGCACCAAAGGCGGTCTTATTGTCGATATTTTCGGAATTGAGGCTTTCCTCCCGGGTTCACAGATCGATGTGAAACCTATCCGCGATTACGACCAGTTTGTTGAAAAGGTGATGGAATTCAAGATTGTGAAGATCAATCAGGAATACAAAAACGTGGTTGTTTCGCACAAGGCACTCATCGAAGATGAACTTGAAGCTCAGAAAACTGAAATCATCAGTAAACTTGAAAAAGGGCAGGTACTTGAAGGAACTGTTAAAAACATCACTTCATATGGCGTATTTATCGACCTGGGTGGTGTTGACGGTCTCATCCACATAACCGACCTTTCATGGGGACGCATTAATCATCCTGAAGAATTTGTTCAGCTCGATCAAAAACTCAAAGTAGTTATCCTCGATTTTGATGAAAATAAGAAGCGTATTGCTTTGGGTCTCAAACAATTATCAGCGCACCCATGGGATTCGCTCAGTGCTGATCTCAAGGTTGGAGACAAAGTTAAAGGCCGCGTAGTAGTAATTGCCGATTATGGCGCATTCGTTGAAATAGCTGCCGGTGTTGAAGGATTGATTCATGTGTCAGAAATGTCATGGAGTCAGCACCTTCGCACTGCTCAGGACTTTCTCAAGGTTGGTGACGAGATCGAAGCTGTTGTTCTTACCCTTGACCGCGAAGAACGTAAAATGTCACTTGGTGTTAAACAACTCATTCCGGATCCCTGGACTGATATCCTCAAGAAATACCCGGTTGGCTCGAAACATACAGCTACCGTTCGCAACTTTACCAACTTCGGTATTTTTGTTGAACTTGAAGAAGGAGTTGACGGTCTTATTCATATCAGCGACCTCTCATGGAGCAAGAAGATCAAGCATCCGGCTGAATTTACCAAGGTTGGAGAAAAGATCGATGTTATTGTTCTTGATGTCGACGTTGAAAACCGCCGCCTGAGCCTCGGTCACAAGCAGCTTGAAGAAAATCCCTGGGATGTATTCGAAAGCATTTTCACGGTAGGATCGGTACACAAAGGAACAGTTGTCAGCAATGCCGAAAAAGGCGTAGTGGTTTCGCTGCCTTACGGTGTTGAAGGATTTGCTCCTTCGCGTCATATCCAGAAAGAAGACGGCTCGCAGGCAAAGATCGACGATACCCTTGATTTCAAGGTTATTGAGTTTTCGAAAGAAAACAAGAAGATCATCCTTTCGCATTCACGAATTCACCAGGATGTTAAACAGGCTGAAAAGGTGAAAGAAGATAATGAAAAGGAAAGTGCCGAGATGAGTACCAAACGCGCCGTAAAGAAAATCAAGGACAATCTTGAAAAGACCACTCTTGGCGACCTCGACGCGCTTGCAAACCTTAAGGCAAGTCTCGAAAAGAAAGAAGGAGAGAAGAAATAATCCGATTCTTTTGATAAATACAAAACCGGGTTGGCAACAATCCGGTTTTTTTGTTTCATGAAATTGAATGAAAGTACTAACTAGTTTGCGATATTTGTAAGGATATGATCAGATTCTCCGTCACCATACTTGGAAGCAGTTCAGCCACACCTACCAGCGAACGCAATCCGACATCACAACTGGTTAACCACCGCGACAAGTTGTTCATGATTGATTGCGGCGAAGGCACTCAGGTTACACTCCGGAAGATGAAGATTCATTTCCAGAGGATTAATCACATATTTATCAGTCATTTGCATGGTGATCATTTTTATGGTCTTATCGGGCTGATTTCTTCCATGCATCTTCTGGGACGAGATCATGAATTACACGTTTACGGTCCCCCGGAACTGGAAGAGGTAATCAATCTGCAACTCAGAGTGTCACAAACTACACTGGTCTATCCGCTTATTTTTCATGCAACGCGATGTGAAAAACCAGAAAGGATATTCGAGAATAATTACCTCGAGATAATTTCATTTCCTTTGAATCACCGCATTCCCACTACAGGGTTTCTTTTTCGCGAAAAGCAAGGTTTGCGGAAAGTGAACAAAGAGAAAGCCCTCGAAATTAAGATCCCGGCCTGGGCTTATGAAAGGATCAGGAAAGGTGAAAATTATACAGACGAAGACGGAACTACCTATAAAAACACAGAATTAACATTTAACCCGCCTGCTCCCAGAAGTTATGCCTATTGTTCTGATACTGCATATTATGAGCCTGCCATTCAGACTATTGAGAATGCTGATCTGCTTTATCATGAGGCAACCTTTATGAACGACAGGGAGGTCAATGCTACTGATAAATTTCACAGCACGGCTGCACAGGCAGCAAAAATCGCCTTAAATGCCAGGGTTAAAAGGCTTATTATTGGTCACTTTTCAGCGAGGTATGATGAACTGACGCCTTTGTTGAATGAAGCAAAAGCCGTGTTTGAGGAGTCATACCTCGCTGAAGAAGGCATGACTTTCTCAATTCCGCAACTTACCTGACAACAATCTCATCCACAAACACCCATGAATCGCCGCCTGCCGAAGGATGCCAGGCTGGTAACGTCTTTGTTCCGGCAACATTGAATTTTACGAAACGGATTTTCCCGGCGCGATTGTTAAAATGAAAATCCCTGGTGACTTCTTCGCTTCTCTGATCTCCTGTAACTACCAGTTTCCCAATCTCCTGGTATTTCTTCCCATCTGTTGAAACCAGGCATGTGACTGACATTGGATGAAGAATCCAGCTCTTGGGATCATACAGTGTACTGATAGAAATGTCTTTGGCATCACACTCTGACCCAAGATCAAGAGTAAGTGTAAAATCTTTTGCTTCCCAACCCAACCAATGAGCTTTATAATCATTGGCTCCTTTTACACCATTAGTTAGCATAGCAAGATCACCTGCACCATATTTAGAAGCAGGCAATGGCTGTGCTGTTACGCTTTTCCGGAAAGCAAGATTGCCCTCAACCTGAACATCAATAAATCTTTTTGTGGCATTGTAGTATTCCTCAGGCTTAAGTCCTGATTCGTTTAAAGGGCTGACACTGTTTTCCTTACAAGCCATGTAGAAATCTTCAACTAATTGATTCATTTCAGGCCGCAGCTCGAATGTGCCATTCGACTCAGTATAAAATCCCCTTGGGCCAAACATATCATTTTTACCGATTTCGATGGCTGCGTACTGAATTGGCAGCCGATAAACCTTCACCCGTTTCAATATATTGGGGTTGGTACTTACTGCATTTTCAGCTTTATTGAACAACTCGTTATACATGGCCATATTTGACGCCGAAAGGAAAGTATTGGCGTGGGAAACCGGGTGCCCGTATATATCGAGCCATTCACCTGTGCTCTTTATTTCAGCGGTAAGTCTGTTGATATACTCCTGGATGTATGGAGCAGCTTCGGCAAAGTAACCGTTCACAAATTCCTGGATGACAGAATCAGCGTTAATATTGGGATTCCATAGCAGCCTGGCAATCAGGTAATTTTTCAACTCTGACATTTCATGGCCTGTGCCTGTATTTGATTGCTGGAAATGCTGATGCGCGCCATTATTGGTTAGAAATTGCAGGTTAGGTTGCAAAACATGAAGATTAGGAAAAGGTGTTGTGGAGTGTGAAAAGTTCACAGTGTAATCCCAGAGGTAAATATTGGAAGCGATTTTACCCCAGTCAGCGATATCTTTAACAAATGACCGGCTTGTCGAATCCTGCTCCATTGGTTTGCTGCGGTTAAGTTCGATCGTACAGAGCATGATCTGAACATTGGGCATTGGTTTTGTGACTTTTGGTGCTTGCCGCGAAAACTGGTAGGCGAGGGTTGAGATTACTTTGTCAGGAAACTCAGCAGCCAGTCTGTTAACAAACCGGATAATCGGACCTGCCGGAGATGCTTCTTCATTGATGATTTTCATACATTTATCGCAATGGCAGTATGAAAAGTTATCGTTCTGGCTTACCGACCAAACTTTCTTATCAGGTTGAAGTGCCATGTCAGCCCTGAGTTTTTCAACCACGATTTTATATACTTCATCATTGGTAAGGCATAACTGATCTTTGATACGTTTTCCATTCATAAACGAATAATACTCCGGGTGGTTATTGAAGTAGGTTTCCCAAGGTACTAACTTGTTGAATGTATGTACATAATAGCCTTTGGCAAACATTTCATCAATTGAGTTTAACCTTTGCCAGTCGCGGTATAGTGTGTCCTTTTCAAAGTTTCCGTGTACAACCCTGAAATTATTCCTGGGGTTATCAACACGGTACATAGGAGGAATACTTACTGAAGAGCTGTGTGGAATTACCTCAACACCGGGAGCATACATACGGCAACCCAGGTATCGTTCGAGCAATTCCACAACTCCATAGATTGACCCTTTGCCTCCGCCACTTTCTATAAAAACATTCTGGTTACTCGTTGAGATGATGTAACCGTCGTTGATAAGAGATTCTTTTTGTTTTGTCTTTTCTTCTGCTTCCCAGATTGCAATAAAACTTGCCGGCGGGTTTACCTTTTCGGATATATTGAGACGGCAGCCCGAAATTTTCCCAATGTAATCCTGCAGCATCAACGCGGCAGTTCTATCAGCCGGTGAAGCTTTTGGTGAAATGAGGATGCTTACCAGTGGTTTTCCGTCATTTACAATCTGGACTTTTGTTTGCTTCTGAGCAAATAAAAGCGATCCGGTCGCTATCATGACAACTAACAAAGTATTACGTATCATAGTTAGGGTGGTTTATTTCATTTAATATTTCGGAACCAAGGGGTTATCAAGTCATTAATACAGATCGACAAATTCAAAAGAATTTCTGGTCCACTCCATAAATCGCCAGAAATCTGTTCCGCTTACAATGATTGAAGCAGTGTTGAGGCAGGGGTGGAAACTGAGTAAATGACTTTCCTTCAGATGCTTATCAAAAAAAACATGAACATGATTTTCTGCATCATTGATCAAGCAGTATGGTGAAACTGATCCTGGCATCACTCCCAGGAATTTCATCATTCGCTGTTCAGAGGCAAAAGTAAGTTTCCCCTGTTTGAGGCGTTTTTCGAGTTCATGAATACCCAAGGGATGCCTGTGATCAAGTACTACCAGGTAATGCTTGTTTCCTTTATGGTTCCTCAGGAAAATATTCTTACAGTGAGTGGCTTCAATATTTTTCCAGTATTTCATGGCTTCCTCAATGGTAGGGGCAGGAGGATGCTCATGGTATTGGAAAGTAATATTTAACTCGTTAAGAATATTATAGAGCCTTGGGTCACCATTCATCTTCAGTTCATTAACACTAACAAATAAACAAGTGTCTTAAATTCAGCCTGCCTTATTGTTATAGTGGCCTGATTTTGATGTTTCTGAACCATATGGGGCTGCCATGATTCTGAAGTCCGATAGCGCCTTCTTTTGATTGGCCGTAAGCCGGGTAGTCTTTCCACTTTCCTTCCATGCGCAACCTGTTCCAGTCATCATCCCAGGCAGTGAATTCAAGGAGTTTGGCGCCATTTAGCCAGTGTTCCACATGCCCTTTATTGAAAATGATCTTTGAGGTGTTCCATTCACCAACAGGGTTCAGTTTCTTTACGGTAGTATCAGCAAGGTGCATAGCATAATCAGCACCCGTTTTCTGCCATTCCTCAAGCTTTTCAGGCCAGCCAAGATCGTCAATAAGCTGGTACTCAGGGCTGGTTTCATAGGGATTGTCGAATGCAGTGTCCTCAACCACATGATAAAAGATTCCACTGTTTCCCTGGGGTGAAATCTTCCAGTCCAAAGTAAGTTCAAAATCAGAAAATTTCTTTTTGGTAACAATATCGTAACCCATACCTCCGCCTTCGCCCTGGCAGAAGAGTTCGCCATCCTTCACAGTCCAGCGCTCACCGCAGCTGTCGTGATTGTACCCTTTCCAGCCATCCAGCGATTTACCGTCAAATAAAAGTTGCCATCCGTCTTTGGTTTCCTGTTCGGTTAGTACATTATTCTGAACAGGTTTGTCCTTCCAGTTCTGGCATGATACCACGAGCAGCGAAAGAATGGTAATTAGAAGTGCTGATTTTTTCATCTTGTTGATTTTTATAGGTTGGTTTGATTTCCTTTACCGGCTATCCGATTCGTATCCCAAACCCCATGACCACACGGTAAAGCAGGATCAGAAGCAGGGCGGTTATGACCGGGCGCCAGTGAATATTGATAGATTTATTGTGTTCCTCGAAAAAGTAAGGCGGGAATTTGCTAATTCCCCACCACAGCGGAAGGATAATGAGGATTGNGGTAAGCAACAGCAGCAACTCATACAACGACAAGGGAAATCGCAGCAGCACAAGTATCAATGTTCCCAGGATATATGGCAGGAAAAACTGGTACTTTCTAAACGCTGGACGCTTTTCTGACGACAACGAATTATAGTATGTGTTAGCGGAGTAAAGGAATGGTTTTGTCATCAACGAACCTGTTGCCAGCATCATAAAAAGGCTGATAAACAGGATGATCATTTTGGCAGTATCCTGCAGGTACATCCAGGCAAGTACATATCCAAAACCTTCGAAAATAACTGCTCCAAGCATTATCGAACCCAGGAATAAATTCATACTGTGCACAAATCCCCACAAAAAGAACATTCTCAATAACCCGTCAAGTTCAAGCGCTTCGAGGTATACGATCAGGCATAGTACTCCAAATATCAGTGATAACAATATACCTGATGAGAAGATTACCTTTACCGAATCAAAACTCCATGATTCTGGTTTAATTAGGTAATCGGCTGAATTTCTGTCGAAAACGGAAGGAATATCAAACAGCAATCTGCCAATTAGTGATTCAGTCAGCTGGAATAGAAAAGCAATAATGAAATATGAGATAAGATAATACGCAGTAGAATTAATGGTTATGCGTATTTGTTCGTTTATGCCTGTTCTCATCCTGGTTGCTTTGTACAAAGCTATAAAATCATAACTATCTCAAGTACGTGGATAAAAAAATACCCGGTAAAACCGGGTACTTTTTATCATATGATTGATTATTAAACTTTTGAAAATCGGCGATTGATTGGGAGGAATATTTTCCTGTTTCGAGGTTTTTCCTGATCTCGCGGAACGAATCTATTGTGTAGTTCACATCTTCAAGGGTATGAACTGCGGTGGGAATCAAGCGTATAAGGATAACACCTTTAGGAACAACCGGATAAGTCACTATAGAGCAGAAAATATTAAACCTTTCTCTCAGGTCAAAAATGATTTGTGATGCTTCTTCCGCACCACCATTCAGGAATACGGGGGTAACTGGTGATTCGGTATTGCCAATGTTAAATCCTTCATTTTTAAGCCCGTTTTGCATGGCATTTACCACTTTCCAAAGGTTTTCGCGCAACTGGGGTTGAGCGCGGACAAGTTCCAGCCGCTTCAAAGCACCTATAACCATGGGCATTGGTAATGATTTTGCAAAAATCTGTGACCGCATGTTATGTTTCAGGTAATCAATAATAGGAGCATTTGAAGCGATGAAACCTCCTATTCCAGCCATTGCTTTGGCAAATGTGCCGAAGTACATATCAACTCCGTTCTGAACGCCAAAATGTTCATCGGTACCGTGCCCATTGGGGCCCATGGTTCCAAAACCGTGAGCATCATCGATAAGAAGCCTGAAGTTAAATTCCTTTTTAAGTTCTACTATGTCCTTTATCTTACCGAGATCACCTGACATTCCATAGACCCCTTCAGTTATGACAAGTATTCCCCCGCCTGTTTGTTCAGTGAGCCGGGTGGCACGTTCAAGGCCTTTGCGCAAGTTTTCCATATTGTTGTGCGGATAAACGAACCGTTTACCGATATGGAGCCTCATACCGTCCAGAATGCAGGCATGAGCTTCTGAGTCGTAGACGATTACATCGTTCCTGTCGACCATACTGTCGATAACTGAAACCATGCCTTGGTATCCGAAATTAAACAGGTAAGCAGATTCTTTGCCCACGAAAGCAGCAAGTTCGCGTTCCAGTTGTTCGTGATAGTCGGTCTGGCCGCTCATCATGCGGGCACCCATAGGGTAGGCGAGCCCCCACTTAGCTGCAGCTTCAGCATCAGCTTTCCTTACTTCCGGATGGTTAGCAAGGCCAAGATAGTTATTAAGGCTCCATACAAGACGTTCTTTACCTCTGAAGATCATGCGGTTACCTATCTCACCTTCGAGTTTCGGGAACATAAAGTAACCGTCAGCATCTTTTCCATATTGACCCAAAGGGCCAAGATTTTTAACGCGCTTTTCGAAAATATCCACAGTAATACTTTTTTTAAAGTGTTTCGATATAAATTTTCATTGCAAAGCTAAAGCTTTATTTCATGTTATCAATAAACGGCTGACTGACAGGATGCCGGAATATATTGTGATTCAGCTATTTGCTGAAATTCATTAAATATTTAATGGTTCGAACGATAATTTTTAACAAATTTCTTCACGTAATATATGCTTGCATTAGTGCGTTTCATTGAACGTGAAAAATATGTATTTTTGCAGCATGATCAAAAAGAACATCCTATTCTCCTTACTCATTTTTGCTATTCTCCTGCCTTCCTGCAGTAAATACCAGAAATTACTTAAAAGTTCTGATAACGACCTCAAATATGAGAAGGCTGTCAGTTTTTATGAGAAAGGAGAATATTATAAAGCTCAGCAACTGTTTGAGCAAATCTATACTTTTTTCAGGGGAACTGAAAAGGCTGAAAAGATATCCTATCTGAATGCTTATTGCTACTATAAGCAGAAAGACTACATCATGGGAGGATATCAGTTCAAATCTTTCTCTACAAGCTACCCGGCAAGCAAGTTTGCTGAAGAATGTGCCTATATGAGTGCATACTGCAGTTATCTTGATTCACCTCGATCCAGTCTTGATCCAACAAGTACAAATGATGCAATCGCCGCCCTGCAGCTTTTCATCAATCAGCACCCGCAGAGCGAGCGTGTTGAAGAATGCAACAAACTAATCGATGAACTCAGGGGTAAACTTGAGAAAAAAGCATATGATATCGCCACCATGTATTATAAAATGGCTGACTATAAAGCGGCTATTGTTACATTTAACAATGTTCTTAAAGATTTTCCTGATTCACAAAACAAGGAAAACATCATGTACCAGATACTGATGGCAAAGTATGATTATGCAATCAATAGTATTGATTCTAAAAAGAAAGAGCGTTTAACTGACGCACTTGAATCCTCCAGGTCCTTCATGAACGAATATCCTGAAGGCAAATATTTTTCTGATGCAAAAAGCATTGAGAAGAACATTCTAAAATTGATGTAAACTGTAATTAATTCGATCAGTACATATATGGATTACAAAAAGCTGAAAATAGAAACTACGACCATTACAAGGAAAATGAGCGACTTAAATGCTCCCACTGAGAACATTTACGAAACAGTGGCAGTTCTCGCGAAAAGAGCTAATCAAATTGCACTTGAGATCAAGGAAGAACTTGATAACAAGATCGATGAATTTGCAACACCTACGGATAATCTTGAAGAAGTATTCGAAAACCGTGAGCAGATTGAGCTGGCCAAGTTTTATGAACATCTCCCTAAGCCTACACTCATTTCCACTAACGAATTTCTGAACAATCAGATTTACTTCCGTAACCCATCGAAGGATCTGAAAGCTGAATAATTGATGCATTTCAGGCTATCTGCCTGAATCAGATGCTCCTATGACACTGATTGCCAGGCACTGCCTGGCTTTATGGTTTAAAACAAGCATTATGCTGCAAGGGAAAAAAGTTCTGATTGGTATCACAGGGAGTATAGCTGCATACAAAATACCTTTGCTTTTGCGACTCTTTATTCGCAACGGAGCGCAAGTAAAAGTAGTGATGACTCCCTCCGCCTGTGACTTTGTTACACCTTTGACTCTCTCAACGCTGTCGCAATCACCAGTTTATATTAAGCCTTTTAATGAGGCTGATGGCTCATGGACAAGCCATATTGAACTTGGGAGCTGGGCCGATATTATAATTATGGCCCCGCTTTCAGCAAATACGATGGCTAAATTGGCAACGGGTATCACTGATAACCTGCTATCTGCTGTTTATCTGGCAGCACGTTGTCCCGTATTTTTTGCCCCGGCAATGGATGTGGACATGTTTAATCATCCGTCAACGCAAGCCAATATCAGGACTCTTCAATCTTTTGGCAATATTCTGATATCACCGTCAGAAGGTGAACTGGCAAGCGGACTGCACGGATTTGGCAGGCTTGAAGAACCTGAGAATATTTTCAGGATCATCTCAGACTATTTTAGTAAATCAGCAAGCCTGAAAGGGAAGAAAATACTTATTACAAGCGGGCCTACTATTGAACCGCTTGACCCGGTGCGTTTTATAAGCAATCATTCCTCCGGATTAATGGGATGCAGCATTGCCATCGAAGCGGCATCACGTGGTGCAAAAGTTACCCTTATTTCAGGTCCCGTAAAGGAGTTGCCGGTTCATCCGTATATTGAGGTTGTCAGCATCAATACTGCCTCCGAGATGTTCGAAGAGGCTGTAAAAGCTTTCAGGAAAGCTGATATTGCCATAATGGCCGCTGCTGTGGCAGACTTTACCCCAGTAAATGTTTTAGATAAGAAGATAAAAAAGGGGATAAGTGAAACACTGGCAATTGAGCTGAAAGCCACCCAGGATATCCTTGCTGAATGCGGAAAACTAAAAAAAACCGGCCAGATTCTGGTAGGCTTTGCCCTTGAAAGCGACGATGAAATGAATAATGCCAGGAAGAAGTTGCATACCAAAAACCTCGATTGTATCGTTCTTAATTCATTGCAGGATAAAGGTGCCGGATTTGGTCATCAGACTAACAAGGTGGCTATATTAAATAAAAATGGAACGGCAAGGCACTACGAACTGAAACCCAAGAAGGACGTTGCATCCGATATTATTGACTACATTTCGGAACATTTCCTCAGTAATAACAATAAACAATAAACAATAAACAATAAACAATAAACATTAAACCCGGAGCTTATGAAACGAAAAATTCTGCTGGTGCTCGCCATTGTTCTCCCGATGATCATGAAAGCCCAGGAATTTATTTGCCAGGTTTCGGTGAATGCTCCGAATGTGGAAGGATCGGAACGTAAGGTGTTCCAGACATTGCAATCAGCTATTTATGAGTTTGTTAACAACCGTAAATGGACCAATTATGTTTATAAGCCGGAGGAACGCATTGAATGTTCAATGATGTTTACCATTACTTCGCGCGTAACATCCGACCAGTTTAAAGGCAGACTTAATCTCGTATTGCAGCGGCCGGTATATAAAACTTCGTATAACACGAATCTGCTCAACTATGTGGATAATGACATAGATTTCAAGTACGTGGAATATGAGCCGCTGATATATTCCGATGATGCTTTCACATCAAACCTTACATCAGTTCTCGCATACTATGTATATGTTTTCCTTGGACTTGATGCTGATTCTTACTCATTGATGGGCGGTACTCCATATTATGAAAAAGCAAAAGCTATTGTAAATTCAGCCCAGAATGCCCAGGAAAAAGGCTGGAAAGCCTTTGAAAGTATGAAGAACAGGTTCTGGCTGGTTGAAAACCTTATGAATGGTGCATATTCTCCACTTCGCGAAGGAATATATCAATATCACCGCCTGGGTTTGGATGTCATGTCTGATAATATTGATATGGGAAGGTCAGCTGTTACTGATTGCCTTGAAAATTTCCAACGTGCATATCGCGAAAAGCCAGGCCTCTTCATTCTTCAACTCATGACCGAAGCCAAACGTGACGAACTCATAAATATTTATTCGCAGGCAGCACCCATGGACAAAACCAGGGCTGTGAATATTCTTAAGGAAATTGACCCTTCGAATAGCGGCAAATACCAACAGATTTTATCGTCATCTTCCGGTTCTGGTGTTGGCGGCAAATAAGCTTTCGGTTCTACTTATTTTGTATTTTAGCTTCCGGCAATTCCGTTACTGAATGCTTTTACATCTCTCAGTTGATAATTTTATACTTATCGATCATCTCGAAATTGATTTCGAAGATGGATTCTCGGTAATTACCGGTGAAACTGGCGCTGGTAAATCAATACTTGTTGGAGCGCTGGGGTTAATCCTTGGACAGCGTGCCGACACGATGGTACTGCATGATAAGGAGAGAAAGTGTATTGTTGAAGGTGTATTCAGGATTGAGAATTATAACCTGGAAACAATTTTTACCGAAAATGACCTTGATTACGACTCAAAAACGACCATAAGGCGTGAAATNAACACCCAGGGGAAATCAAGGGCTTTTGTGAATGACACTCCGGTAAACCTGACCGTCCTGAAACAATTGGGCGATAAACTGGTTGACATTCACTCGCAAAACCAAACGCTCGAATTAAACGAGGCCGCATTCCAGTTGTCGCTTGTCGATTCGTATGTCGCTAAGCCTGAATTGCTTAGTAACTACACTCGCTTGTTCGAAAAGTTTTTAAAAACCAAAAACGAGCTGGTGCAAATCAGGTTACGCCATGAAAAAGCTAATGCTGACAGGGATTATCAACAATTCCTTTTTGATGAGTTACACTCAGCAGAACTAAAGGAAGGTGAACTTGAAGAAGCGGAACTGGAGTTCACATTACTCACAAATTCTGAAGAAATCAGGTCGCGTTTGTTTTCAGTGTTGAATATCTTAAACGAAAACGAGCCTAACCTGATTGGTGAAATCGCATCAATTAGGCAGGCAATTGATCAGGCAGTGCATTTAGGCGCTTCATTGTCAGCAGTTTCCGAGCGAATTGAATCGATCCATATTGATCTGAAGGATATCTATGCCGAAACAGCAGCTTATGCTGACAAGATTATTTTTAATCAGGAGAGGATAGAACAACTCACAGCCAGGATAGATTTATTAAATCACCTGTTGAGAAAGCATAAGAAACAGACAGAGAATGAGTTATTAGTTCTTAAAGATGAGCTGGAGCAAAGTCTTGGAAGTATAGAATCACTGCAGTCAAAAATTGAAGAACTTGAATCAGCCCAAAGTGAACTTAAGAGTCAACTTGAAACCACAGGCTCACTTCTTTCGGAAAGCAGGAAAAATGTCATTCCCTATATTGAAGGCGAAATGTTGAAAAAACTGGCTGACCTTGGAATGCCATCTGCAGCTTTTACTATTAATCACCAGTATTCCGTTGATTTTACCAGGACAGGAATCGACAAAGTAATGTTTATGTTTTCAGCCAACAAGGGTGGAGAACCCCGTGAATTGCAGAAAGTTGCCTCTGGAGGTGAACTTTCAAGACTTATGTTGGCTGTGAAATCATTGGTTCTGAGCAGGAGTATTTTACCTACCATATTGTTCGACGAAATTGACAGCGGTGTATCAGGCGAAATTGCCGGTCGTATTGGGAGTATTCTCAGTAAAATGGCAGGAACCATGCAGGTTATAGCCATTACACATCTGCCTCAGATTGCGGGGAAAAGCAACCTTCATTACCTTGCATACAAGGAAGAAGGTGATAAGAACACATTTTCGAGTCTGAGAAGACTTTCGAAGGAAGAAAGAATTAATGAAATTGCCCGTATGCTCAGCGATGACACGATTACAGAAACCTCAAAAGCTGCGGCAAGAGAACTTATCAGGAACTAAATTTCGTCCTGATTGTTAATGAAATCAAATTTTACAAACCCTGAAAACTAAATATTATGGCTTACAACTTACTCAAAGGTAAGAAAGGGATCATATTCGGTGCGTTAAATGAATTGTCAATCGCTTGGAAAACAGCCGAAAGAGCCCATGAAGAAGGCGCGGAATTTGTATTGACAAATACGCCGATGGCGCTCAGGATGGGTGATACGCACATCCTGGCAGAGAAATGTAATGCACATGTTATTCCTGCCGATGCCACCAGCATTCCTGACCTTGAAAACCTTTTTCAGAAAACCATGGAGCATTTTGGTGGTAAAATTGACTTCATCCTCCACTCAATCGGCATGTCACCTAATGTCAGGAAAAAGATTCCTTATGACCAGATCAATTATGATTATTACCTTAAAACGATGGATATCTCGGCCATTTCGTTTCACAAAGTATTGCAGACAGCAAATAAATTCGATGCTTTAAACGAATGGGGATCGGTTGTGGCATTGTCGTATATCGCCGCACAACGCACCTTGTTTGAGTATAATGACATGGCTGATGCCAAAGCAGCGCTCGAAAGCATCGCTCGCAGTTTCGGTTACATTTATGGCAGGAAGAGCCATATCCGCATCAATACTATTTCACAGTCACCTACTTTGACCACTGCCGGTAGCGGTGTTAAAGGTATCAACGGATTGATGGACTTTACCGAAAGAATGGCTCCTCTTGGAAATGCTACTGCCGAGGAGTGCGCCGATTACTGCATAACTCTATTTAGCGATCTCACGAAAAAGGTCACTATGCAAAATCTATACAACGATGGAGGTTTCAGCAGTATGGGTATGAGTTATCGGGCTATGCAGATGTACAACCGCAGCCTTGATTGCAAGGAATGTAATGGCAAATCTCCTGAAGAAGAACCTGATTTCAAACTATAACTTGTTCACAAATAGTATCAGGAACCTTGGCTGATCGTGATTGTATAACCGTATGTTGGCTTTAGCTTACTGGTTTCTTTCTGCTCTTTTGCTTCCTCAGGTTTTGAATAGCTGATTTTAATCTCTGCTGTCATTTTCTTTTGCTCTTCTTGTTTTGCAGGTAAGGTGAAGGCAATCCTTGTTTTCATGGTTACTTTCATTTTCACTCCACGGTTCCTTACCGATGGGTATGTAATGAGTTTTACCAAGCGTACAGCTTCTTCGTCACAGCCATATCCTATACCTCTGGTAACCACAATATTGTCTATTGTACCAATATTATCAACCGTATATTCAAGATAGACTGTACCCTGAATATTATTTTGAAGGGCAGCCTCAGGATACCTGAGGTTTTCAGCAACAAATGCACGAAACGAATCTTTACCACCCGGGTAAACGGGCATTTTTAAAAATTTCCTTGATTTATGATGATTGTCGTCGGAGTGTTTCATAGGTAAGCTCTGAAAGGCTAAAATTAGACAATATTTGATTCTTCATAGAAATTGCTTTTCGGCTCATGTTTATACAGATTCTATTTAATTAGAATAAATAACAGATATATAGATGTTTATAATTCTTTATTTGTCCAAATTGATGCAAAAGATCAGCTAGGCCCATAATTGCTGACAAGTTCGAAATGTGAAAAAGCATCCCTTTTGGGAGTTTATTTTATCTTTGCCGCGGTAAAAAATTACCTGCTGAATTACAGAATTTTTCTTGCCTGGAATAATCAAAAACAAATTATAAAATCCTGATCAATGAAAGTATTAGTTTGCATCAGCAATGTGCCTGACACTACCACGAAAGTCAGATTTATTGATGATAATAGAAAGCTTGATACAACTGGCATTCAATGGGTTATAAATCCATGGGATGAACTCTCTCTTACCCGCGCACTTGAACTCAAGGATGTTGCATCTAACGGAATTGAGAAAGTGACTGTGGCACATGTTGGAAGTGTTGCGGCAGAACCCGTAATCCGTAAAGCGCTCGCGATTGGTGCTGACGATGCCATCCGGGTGAATGCCGAAGCCTCAGATGCATATTTTGTAGCTTCTCAGTTAGCGGAAGTAATTAAGCAAAACCCATATGACATCATTATGTGCGGAATCGAATCAAGTGATCACAATGGTTCGACAGTAGGAGGGATGCTTGCTGAGCTGCTTGGAATACCTTCGGTATCTGCTGTTTCATCACTCTCGATAGAGAATGGCACCTTTGTTTTGACCCGTGAGATTGATGGCGGGAAAGAAAATGTACAAGTACCTGCACCTTTTGTAGCAGTTGTGCAGAAAGGTATAGCCAAAGAACCCAGGATTGCTGCTATGCGTGGTATAATGATGGCTCGCACAAAGCCGATCGCTGTTGTGGAGCCAGCAGCCATAGAAGCTTATACTGAGGTAATGGGTTATGAAATGCCTAAACCGCGTGCTGCCTGCAAATTTGTGGATGCCGAAAATGCCGGCCAACTGATTGCATTGCTGCAAAATGAAGCCAAAGTTCTTTAATCACAAATCAAACAACTTAACAATATGTCAGTTCTTGTTTTTGTAGAAAATTGGGATGGAAAATTCAAAAAAGCTACATTCGAAATGGTTTCTTATGCCAGTATTGTGGCTGAAATGAGCAATTCCAATGTGGTTGCGCTTTCTATTGGGAATGTTGAAAATGCCGAACTTGAAAAACTTGGCAAATTTGGCGCCACCAAAGTTGTTTCCGTTACTAACGACAAACTTAATTTCCTTGACAACCAGGCATATACCTCAGTGATAGCACAGGTGGCTGAAAAGGAAAATGCTGAGGTAGTCATTCTTTCAAATAATAACACGGGTAAAGCTCTTGCCCCGCGCCTTTCGGTGAGGCTTAAAGCAGGTATAGGCTCAGGGGTAAATCATCTGCCACTTAGCATCACACCATTTGTTGTTCAGAAGCGTGCTTATTCGGGCAATGCATTTGCTAACCTGCTGATCAAAACTCCGGTCAAAATTCTTACACTAGCCCAGAATTCATTTGAAATAAAGGAAAACGGGAGCAGCACTTTGATCGAAAATTTCAATGCAGATCTTGGTGAAGGAGTTGTGAAAACCGTTGTAAAGGATGTTCAGAAACAAACCGGTAAAATATTGCTCACCGATGCCGATGTAGTAGTTTCGGGCGGGCGAGGTATGAAATCACCTGACAACTGGGCTCCATTGGTGGAGTTTGCCGAATTGCTTGGTGCCGCAACAGCCTGTTCGCGACCGGTTTCGGACGAGGGCTGGAGGCCTCATGAAGAACATACCGGTCAGACTGGAAAGATCATTGCCCCAAATCTGTATTTCGCTATAGGTATTTCAGGCGCTACCCAGCATCTCGCCGGTGTGAGTTCATCGAAGTATATTGTTGCAGTGAATACTGATAAAGATGCGCCCATTTTTAGTGCTGCCCAATATGGCATTGTCGGGGATGCATCCAAAGTACTTCCCAAACTCGTTGAAGCTGTAAAAGAGATGAAAGCAAAATAGCTCCTTGCAATTACTATTTCATTTTGCAGAAGGAGATAGAATCATCTCATAACTTTATTGTATTTAGTTCAATAACAAGTTGTTGAATAAGTAACCATTCGATATGGCCAAACAAATCGTTTTCGCAATTACTCTTATTATTACTCTGCTGATTTTTGCTTATACCATCAGGCGGATAATAGGATTCTTCAAACTAACACGAAAAGCCTTCCCAGTAAAGGATTTTGGAAAGCGTTTTGGAATCATGATGGAAGTAGCCTTCGGCCAGACGAAAATCTTTCGCCGCCCGGTTATAGGGCTGTTTCATGCCTTGGTTTTCTGGGGTTTCTGCGTGATTCTCTTCGGAAGTATAGAGATGGTGATCGACGGGCTGTTTGGTACCGAAAAGTCGTTAGCTGTTCTGGGATGGCTTCATGATCTTATCATGGCTTCGGGAGACATATTTGCGTTACTGGTTGCAGTCTCAATCACGGTATTTCTTTTCAGGCGACTTTTCTTGCACATCAGGCGATTCGAAGGTATCGAGATGAAGAAGAAATCGCACCTAGATGCTAACATCGCACTGACTATGATACTGTTACTGATGATTTCGCTGCTGGGTATGAATGCATCATATGTTGCTTCGAGGCTTTTGCCTGGTGAAATTGTCGAAGGTGTATACCCAATTGGTAATTATTTGTCATCGTTCTTTATGGGATGCCAGCTCACTACAATTCAAACCTGGTACGAGATATTCTGGTGGAGTCATATTCTGCTCATATTTATCTTCGCCAACATGTTACCGTATTCCAAGCATTTCCATGTTTTTATGTCGGTACCGAATGTCTTTCTTTCGCGCCTTGATCCGCTCGGGAAATTACCCAATATGGAGAATATCACAACCGAAGTCAAGTTGATGCTCAATCCTGAAACTGCATATTCAGCAGTTCCTGCTGATGCTCCTGTTGAACGTTTCGGAATTAAAGATGCCGAAGATATAAGCTGGAAAAATTATTTTGATTCGTTATCCTGCACCGAATGCGGGCGATGCACTTCGGTTTGTCCCGCCAATATCACAGGTAAAAAACTGTCACCCAGGAAGATATTAATGGATGTGAGGGCAAGAATGAAGGAAAAGGGACCTGAATTACTTAAGAACAGGGCTTTTGACGATTCACGCTCCCTGATCCGTGATTATATAACGGAAGAGGAAATATGGGCTTGCACAACCTGTAACGCCTGTGCAATGGAATGTCCGATAAATATTAACCATCCGACACTCATTGTTGATCTGAGGCGATACCTGGTAATGGAAGAAGGGTCAGCTCCGGGTGAACTGAAAACGGTCTTTAATAACATTGAGAACAATGGTGCACCCTGGCAATATTCGCCCGAAGATCGCCTTAACTGGGCAACAAATCTCGANAATGAATGTAAATTAACCACTGAAGAAAGAACAGCAATGGAAAAAGTAAAAGTTGAAATCCCTGTAATGGCTGATCTTTTTGCCCGCGGTGAGAAACCTGAATATCTTTTATGGGTTGGCTGTGCAGGTGCTTTTGATGACCGTTATAAGAAAGTTGTCAGGGAATTTGCAAAAATTCTTACCTATCTGAAAGTTGATTTTGCAGTTCTCGGCAAAGAAGAAACCTGCACAGGAGACCCTGCCCGGCGTGCCGGAAATGAGATGCTGTTTCAGATGCAGGCATTCACGGTTCTTGAGACATTCAGAATGTATGAAGTGACAAAGGTTATCACGGTTTGTCCTCATTGTTACAATACATTTAAGAACGAATACCCTGATCTGGGTGCAACTTTTACTGCAATTAACTATCTTCAATTTATTGAGGATCAAATAAATAATGGAAAACTGGTTATAGATAACAAGTTGAAGGAAACCATCACTTATCATGATCCCTGCTACCTCGGCCGGGCAAATGGAATTTATGAAACGCCACGTCATATTCTTGCAAAATTGTCTGACAAAAATTTAGAAATGCCCAGAAACAAAAGTTTTGCTCTGTGCTGTGGCGCAGGTGGTGCGCAAATGTTCAAGGAAGCCGAGAAAGGTACTGGCGAGGTTTTTATCGAACGCACAAAAGAAGCATTGGCTACAGGCGCCAGTGTGATTGCGACAGCCTGCCCGTTTTGCATGACAATGATGACTGACGGTATCAAATACGCCAACAAAGAAGAGTCAGTAAAGAATCTTGATATAGCAGAACTGATCTCACTCTCCTTAAATCTCTGAGTTTTTTCCTAATTCTATAATACACAATAAAATATGTGCATAAGTGCATATTTATTGCTTTGATTTGCCTGTGCTTACAACTAATCTGCTAAATTTGCGGCCAATCTGAGCAGTCAAAAGTCAATTTGAATTTCTAAACAGATTAAAACCAATCATATGCATTTTAGAATAATTGTTCTTGCCAAGCAAGTACCTGATACCCGTAATGTCGGTAAAGACGCCATGAAGGCTGATGGTACCGTGAACAGGGCGGCACTACCGGCTATTTTCAATCCCGAAGATCTGCACGCCCTCGAACAGGCTTTGCGTATAAAAGACAGAAGGCCCGGAACCGAAGTCATAGTTCTGACTATGGGGCCATACCGAGCAGCGGAGATTATACGTGAAGCCCTATATCGCGGTGCCGATAAGGGCTATCTTATCACTGACCGAAAATTTGCCGGGTCCGATACGCTGGCTACATCTTATGCTCTGTCATTGGCTGTTAAAAAACTGGCTCCATTTCACCTCGTATTTGCCGGCCGACAAGCCATTGACGGTGACACAGCACAGGTTGGACCTCAAACAGCTGAGAAACTCGGAATCCCGCAAATTACATATGCCGAAGAAATCCTGTCGTGCGATGCAAAGAAAATCATTGTAAAACGCAGGCTCGAAAGGGGAGTAGAAATTGTGAATGCCACCTTGCCGGCTGCAATTACAGTTCACGGTTCGGCGCCGGTTTGCAGGCAGAGAATTGCAAAACTATTGATGAAATACAAGCACGCCCGCACTGTTACAGAATTGCAAAATGAAACCAAGGATTATACTGAGTTATACAACGAACGACCCTATCTGTTGATCGAAGAATGGACCGCAGACGATCTTAAGGCAGATAATGACTGGCTTGGTTTGTCTGGTTCACCAACTAAGGTTAAGAAGATCGAAAACGTTGTGTTTCAGCATAAAGAATCCAAGGTACTTGGAACCTCAGACAAGGAAATCGAAAAGCTGATGCAGACACTCATCGAAACTCACATTATTGGTTAAATAACAGATCAGAGAAAATGAATAACATATTTGTTTATTGTGAAGTAACTGACGAGGCAACCATTGCTGATGTGAGCCTTGAGTTATTGTCGAAAGGACGCAAACTGGCAGATGAACTTCAGGTTAAACTTGAAGCTGTGATTCTTGGTTATAAAATAAAATCCCTTGAAAACCAGCTTTATCCGTATGGTGTTGACATCATCCATTACGCTGATGATGAGCGTTTGTTTCCATACACTACCTTGCCTCACAGCAGCATTCTGCTCGATCTTTTCAGGAAAGAAAAGCCTGAAATCGTACTATTTGGGGCTACAAGTATCGGGCGTGACATTGCTCCACGGGTTGCATCCGCACTGCGTTGTGGCTTAACCGCAGATTGCACGGCACTTGAGATTGGTGATCACGTTGAAAACCGTACCCAGACTCATTATAAAAATCTTCTTTACCAGATCAGGCCTGCTTTCGGAGGTAATATCATTGCCACAATCATCAATCCTGATACCCGCCCGCAGATGGCAACCGTGCGCGAGGGTGTCATGAAAAAGGAGGTTTATTCAGCCAAATACAAAGGAAAGCTCAAAAAAGTGGATGCTGATTCCATCCTCAGGGATGATGATTATGCAGTTACAATTATTGAAAGGCATATTGAAAAAAGCAAGATCGATATTAAGAACTCGCAGGTGATCATTGCTGGTGGATATGGTGTTGGCTCTAAGGAAAATTTTGACTTGCTTTTCCAGTTGGCTGAAGTTCTTGGAGCTGAGGTAGGTGCTTCAAGAGCTGCTGTAGATGCCGGATTTGTTGAGCACGAACGCCAGATCGGACAAACAGGAGTCACTGTTCGTCCCAAACTTTATATTGCCTGCGGAATTTCAGGCGCAGTGCAGCACAGGGCCGGAATGGACCAGTCGGCACAGATTATTTCGATCAACACCGATGTCAATGCTCCCATCAATCAAATTGCTGATTACACGATAGTTGGTTCCGTTTCGGACATCATTCCGAAAATGATCAAATTCTACAAGAAGAACTCAAAGTAATACATCGCATCCATGGAAAATTTCTATTCAGATAATCCCGCCCTCAAATTCCATCTCACGCATCCTTTGATGGAGAAAATCGTGAGACTGAAAGAGGCAAATTATACCCAGAAAGAAAAATACGATTTCGCACCTCTTGATTACGAAGATGCCATTGACAATTACGACAAAGTGATGGAAATTGTTGGCGAGATCAGTGGTGAAATCATTGCTCCAAACGCCGAATCAGTTGACAAAGAAGGTCCACAACTTATTGATAATGAAGTGAAATATGCCCGGGGCACCCAAGAAAACTACAATGCTTTTGTAAAAGCTGGATTGGTTGGGATAGCACTTCCACGCGAATATGACGGGCTGAATTTTTCAATTGTCCCATACGTCATGTCTGCCGAAATCGTTTCAAGAGCTGATGCCGGGTTTTCCAATATCTGNGGGCTTCAGGATTGTGCCGAAACTATCAATGAATTTGCTTCTGATGAAATCAAAGCTGAGTTTCTGCCGCGTTTTCACAAAGGGGCCACAGCGGCGATGGATCTCACTGAACCCGATGCCGGCAGTGACCTACAGGCCGTTCAGCTTAAAGCTACTTATGATCAGCACAAACATCGCTGGATTCTTGATGGGGTGAAGAGATTTATCACCAATGGCGATGCTGATATTTCACTGGTTCTTGCACGTTCGGAAGAAGGCACCAGCGATGCCCGCGGACTTTCGTTGTTCGTTTACGACAGAAACGATAAGGCTGTCACAGTTCGTCGCATCGAAAACAAACTCGGGATCAAAGGCTCTCCAACCTGCGAACTTGTATTCCGGAATGCTCCTGCCAAGCTAATTGGTGACACTAAATTGGGCTTGATAAAGTATGTGATGTCACTGATGAATTCAGCACGGTTGGGTGTTGGTTCCCAGTCAGTTGGTATTGCTGAAGCTGCATACCGTGAAGCACTGAAATATGCCAGGGAACGAGAACAGTTTGGTAAAGTGATCATTAAGTACCCTGCTGTATTTGAGATGCTTACGAATATGAAAGTGAAAGTGGATGCCATGCGCACCCTGCTTTACGAAACAGCCCGCTATGTAGATCTTTACAAAGCATATAATCATTGTGCGAGGGAGCGTAAACTTGAAAACGAGGAACGTCAGGAGGCAAAGGTATATCAGAAATATGCCGACATGCTTACTCCTATGCTCAAACTATACTCAAGTGAAGGTTGCAACCAGGTTGCCTATGATTCAATACAAGTGTTTGGTGGAACGGGCTATATGAAGGATTTTCCGGTTGAAAGGATATACCGGGATGCGCGTATTACTACAATTTACGAAGGAACATCCCAGTTACAGGTTGTAGCTGCAATCCGTTATGTTGGGAATGGCGGTTACCTTGCTTTTATGAAGGAAAAAAATCTGATGCAGGTAAAGCCTGAGCATGAATACCTGAAAAAACAACTTGAAAAAATGACCGACCAGTTTGCCAAAACGGTTGAGAAGGTTAATGAATACAACGATCAGGAGTATTATGACTTTCACGCACGCAGACTGGTTGAGATGGCAGGAAATATCATAATCGGTTATTTGTTGTTGTATGATGCTACCCGCGATGAAAAATATGCATCTTCGGCTGACATTTTCATCCGCAAGGGAAGAGCCGAAAACGTTGCTGCTGTTAGTTTTATTAACCACTTTCACCCAAAAGATGTGAACGACTTTAAGCTTTGATATATTTCCATTAACCAGTTAACCAGAGAATAACCGATTGTTTTTCAGTCGGTTATTTCTTTTTTAAGTGGTGTGATCAGTCGCTTTATCAGTAGGTTGGCTTTGCCGTTTGTGATTCAGTGAAATTTCGTACTTTTCGGCCCGCATTTACTAGACATTCAAAACAACAGACTAAAGATAAAACCAAACACATGGACAAAAAAGTATTGAAAAGCGGTGAGTTTCTCGTTGATACTGTCAGACCGGAGGACGTTTTCATTCCGGAAGAATATGATGAAGAACAGCTGATGATCGCCCAGACCTGCCGCGATTTCCTGAATACCGAGGTATATCCCAATCTCGATAAGCTCGATAAACAGGACCGCGAATTGATGAAAGAGATTTTGAAGAAATCAGGCGAACTGGGGTTGATGGGTATTTCGTTGCCTGAAGAGTATAATGGCTTTGGACAATCGTTTGTAACGCAGATGCTTACTGCTGAAACCATAGGAGCTGGATACTCTTTTTCTGTAGCTTTCATGGCTCATTGTGGCATTGGGACATTGCCGATCATGTATTATGGCAACGAAGAGCAGCGTCAGAAATATGTTTCGAGGCTCGCAACCGGGGAATTGCTCGGTTCATACTGTCTTACAGAACCAGGTGCAGGAAGTGATGCAAATTCAGGTAAAACCAATGCCGTGCCATCGGCTGATGGCACTCATTACATACTGAATGGCCAGAAAATGTGGATTACTAACGCTGGATTTGCCGATACACAGGTTGTTTTTGCAAAAATTGAGAATGACCGTGTATTAAGTGCCTTTATTGTTGAAAGTACTTGGCCTGGAGTGGTCATAGCACCTGATGAGAAGAAAATGGGTATTAAAGGATCGTCAACTGCCCAGATTTTCTACAACGATGTGAAAGTTCCTGCCGAAAACCTGATAGGTGCGAGGGGTGAGGGATTTCGCATAGCGCTGAGCATATTGCACATGGGGCGGCTGAAACTTGGTGCCAATGTTATTGGCGCAGCTAAAAAGGCTATAACCGACTCAGTGAAATATGCCAATGAACGCAAACAATTCTGTGTGCTTATTTCATCTTTTGGCTCTATCAAGCATAAACTTGCCGAACAGGTTATCAGAACTTTCGGTCATGAATCCGCCACATACCGTGTGAGTTATGATATCGATCAGTTGATCAGAGAGGTGAAAGCAACCGGCATGGATAAAGGCAGGGCGACCATAGAAGCGATCAGTCACTATGCAGTTGAAGCAGCCCTGCTAAAGGTATATGGCTCAGAGATGCTTGATTTTGTTGCTGATGAAGCTGTTCAAATCCATGGGGGAATGGGATACTCTGCCGAAATGGCAGTTGAACGCGGATATCGCGATTCACGTATCAATAGGATTTTCGAAGGCACCAATGAAATCAACCGCCTCCTGATTGTTGATACAGCCATGAAACGTGCCATGAAAGGCGATTTTGACCTCTTTGGCGAAGCTGAAAAGTTGGTGGCTGAACTTGGCAACCTCGCGGCAAACGATGCCGGAAATCTGTCATATTTCGATGAGAAAGCTTACTATATAAACAATTTCAAGAAAGTAGCCCTGCTCGCGATCGATGGAGCATCGAAACAGTTTGGCAAAAAGCTTGTTCATGAACAGGAGGTTCTGAACAACATCTCTGACATTATGATGCAGATATATATTGCCGAATCAATGGCTTTAAGGGTCGCCAAACTGGAATCAATGAGAGGTGTTAACAGCGTATACAGGGATATTCTGGATGTTTATGTTTACGATTCGGCTGACCTTGTGAGGAAGTCAGGGCTTGATGCGGTTAATTCTTTTGCCGCACAGGAACAGTTGCCGCAACTTTCTGCTGCTATTGAGAAATTGACAAGAGTTGCTCCGATAAATATTAAAGAAGCTCGTCGTCGTATTGCTGACAAACTGATTGCTGATAACGAATATAAGTTCTGATTACCGATATAAAAATGAAACAGCCTGGTAGATAGCCAGGCTGTTTATGTTTTCAGAAGGTCATTTTTTACCCTGTCACTGATTCACCGGCTACAGGTGGAATCTCAATCTTTGCCGAAGGCAGCACTTTGATGGATAATTCGCTGGCATCTTTTTCATAATCAACCAGTATAGTATCACCTTCTTTAAGGGTTGATTTAATAATTTCTTCAGCAAGAGTATCTTCAATATATTTCTGGATGGCCCGTTTAAGCGGGCGGGCACCAAATTGTTCGTCCCAGCCGCGGTCGAGTATAAAATCCTTTGCTGCTTCAGTTACCTGGGGCTGGTATCCCATTTTGCGGATCCGGTCAAAAAGATACCTGAGTTCGATGTCGATAATCTTATGAATATCATCCCGTCCTAGCGACTCAAATATCACAATATCGTCGATTCTGTTTAGAAATTCCGGAGCAAATGTTTTCTTCAAGGCATTTTCTATCACACCCTGCGCCTGGCTCGACCATTGTGATTGTTTTGCCGTAGTAGAGAAACCTACTCCTGAACCGAAATCTTTCAATTGCCTTGACCCGATGTTTGATGTCATGATCACTATTGTATTCTTGAAATCGACCTTACGCCCGAGGCTGTCAGTCAGTACACCGTCGTCAAGCACCTGCAACAGGATGTGGAAAATGTCAGGGTGCGCTTTTTCAATCTCATCGAGAAGTACGATTGAATATGGCCGGCGACGAACTTTTTCAGTCAGTTGACCGCCTTCTTCATAACCAACATAGCCAGGAGGCGCCCCAACAAGCCTCGACACAGCAAATTTCTCCATGTATTCGCTCATGTCAATTCTTACGAGAGTGTCTTCTGAATCAAAAAGGTATTTCGCCAGAACTTTTGCTAGGTGTGTTTTTCCGACACCGGTGGGGCCAAGAAAAATGAAGGTTCCGATAGGTTTATTTGGATCCTTAAGTCCGGCACGGTTGCGACGTATAGCCTTGACGACTTTTTTAATTGCTTCGTCTTGTCCAATCACCGAACCTCCCAGTTCTTTTTCCATATTCAACAGCCGGTCACTTTCATTCTGCGCGATGCGCTGCACAGGAACCCCAGTCATCATGGCAACTACTTCAGCAACATTCTCAGCTGTAACTGTTTCGCGGTTAATCTTTGATTCATCCTCCCACCTGCGTTTTGCTATTTCCAATTCATTCTGCAAACGGCGTTCGGAATCCCTGTAGTTAGCAGCTTCTTCAAATTTCTGTGCCTTAATGGCCTTCATTTTTCGTTGTTTTACCTCTTCAATCTGCGCTTCAATGTTCACAATCTCAACAGGCACATGCATATTGGAAATGTGTACCCTGGCACCAGCTTCATCAAGTGCATCAATGGCTTTGTCAGGAAGGCAGCGGTCAGTTACGTAACGATTGGTCAAAGCAACGCATGCATCAATTGCTTCATCAGTGTACTTTACCAGGTGATGATCTTCGTATTTTTCTTTGATCTGGTTAAGAATCTCTATAGTTTCCTCGCTGCTGGTAGGATCAACAAGCACTTTCTGGAAACGGCGTTCGAGGGCACCATCTTTCTCAATATACTGCCTGTATTCATCAAGTGTTGTAGCTCCAATACATTGAATTTCACCACGGGCAAGGGCGGGTTTAAACATATTGGAAGCATCCAGTGAGCCGGAAGCATTTCCAGCACCGACAATTGTGTGTATTTCGTCAATGAAAAGAATGATATCGCGGTTCTTCTCAAGCTCATTGAGAACCGCTTTCATGCGTTCCTCAAATTGTCCACGGTATTTGGTGCCGGCAACTAGTGATGCGAGGTCAAGTGTAAAGACCCTTTTGTTAAACAGCGCACGCGACACTTTTCTTTGAGTGATACGAAGCGCCAGCCCTTCAGCTATCGCTGATTTACCAACACCGGGCTCGCCGATAAGGATAGGGTTATTCTTTTTCCGGCGACTGAGAATCTGAGAGATGCGTTCAAGCTCCTTCTCTCTCCCTACGATGGGGTCAAGGCGATTCTCTTCAGCAGCACGGGTAAGGTCACGGCCAAAGTTGTCAAGGACAGGTGTTTTTGATTTGCTGTCAGCAACTTTTTTGCCGGTGCCGAATGGCGAACCTTCGTCAGAATCTTCATCCTGTGCACCACCTGGCAATTCATCCCTGAATTCGCCGGTATCACTCTTCTGCGATTTGTCCTGCTCACGGATGATATCTTCATCCCGTGAAACAAGATATGATTTTACCTCTTCTTTAACAAGTTCATAATCAATACCGTACTTTAGCAATGACCTTGTAACTATATTGTCTTCATCTTTCAGTATTGCCAACAACAGATGTTCAGTACCTATTAGTTCACTGTTGAACAGCTTTGCTTCGAGATAGGTCAATTTGAGTGCTCTTTCTGCTTGTTTTGCAAGAGGAAGATTTTTCAAATCATCAAGTTCAATTTTTTTCGACCTGTTAACGATTGTTGTTTCGATACTTTTCCTCACCTCGGCAAGGTCGACATTCATGTAGTTCAGTATCTTAATAGCCAGACCTTCGCCTTCGCGGAGAATGCCAAGGAAGAGGTGTTCAACCCCTATATAATCATTTCCCAGCATCACCGCGGCTTCCCGGCTGAATGACAGTACGTCTTTTACCCTTTGTGAAAATTTAGCTTCCATTCATTATTCCTTATTACTTACCGCCTGAAAAGCCATGATTTCTCATTTCTCATTCAAAATTAACACTAAAACAGGCAGATATGTTTACAGCTTCAAAATTAGTCTCATTTACCTAAGTGATCAATTAATATGCCATAGTCTTTTTAACACGAAAATGTTAGTAATATGGCATAAAAGCATGGTAAAGACAGGCAACTCATATCATTTAAATGATTACCTTCGTACAATTGTTCATAAGAACATAAGTGATTAATAATCTGATTATTACAATATGGATTACAACGAAGAAGGTGAGAAAATTGTTCAGGTTAATATAGAAAACCAAATGAAGTCGGCTTACATTGATTATTCAATGTCAGTCATTGTGTCGCGTGCATTGCCCGATGTTCGTGATGGCTTGAAACCTGTTCATCGCAGGGTATTGTTTGGAATGCTTGATCTGGGAGTATTATCAAACAGGCCGTACAAAAAATCGGCCCGTATCGTAGGAGAAGTGCTTGGTAAATACCATCCTCATGGAGATTCATCGGTTTATGACGCCATGGTTCGAATGGCACAAGACTGGTCGCTGCGTTATCCGCTTATTGACGGACAGGGAAACTTCGGTTCAATTGATGGTGACAGCCCTGCAGCTATGAGGTATACAGAAGCAAGGCTTAAGAAACTTGCTGAAGAATTGTTAGCTGACATTGATAAAGATACGGTTGACTTCAGATTAAATTTCGACGATTCACTCGAAGAACCTACTGTACTTCCATCTAAAGTGCCTAATTTGTTGATCAACGGTTCTTCAGGTATCGCCGTTGGTATGGCAACCAATATCGCTCCGCACAATCTCAGCCAGGTAATTGATGGAACGATTGCTTACATTGATGATCATGAAATTTCGATAGAAGGATTAATGGAGTTCATTAAAGCTCCTGATTTCCCTACAGGTGGAGTGATTTATGGTTATGACGGTGTTCGGGATGCTTTTGAAACCGGTCGCGGACGACTGGTTATACGAGGTGAAACAACAACCGAAACTGATGATAAAGGCCGTGAAAGCATAGTGGCTACTTCAATCCCTTACCAGGTCAACAAAGCTGAAATGATTAAAAAAACAGCTGACCTTGTAAATGAAAAGAAAATCGAAGGTATTTCAGATATACGTGACGAAAGCGACAGGAATGGATTGCGTATTGTCTATGAACTCAAACGCGATGCTATTACAAACATCGTTCTCAATAAACTTTACCAGTATACCCCGCTTCAAACTACATTTTCGGTCAATAATATCGCTCTTGTAAAAGGTCGGCCGCTGCAGCTGAATCTTAAGCAACTTATCGCAAGGTTTGTTGATCATCGCCATGAAGTTGTTATCCGTCGCACTCAATTCGAACTTCGCGAAGCCGAAAAAAGAGCTCACATACTGGAAGGGTTACTCATTGCTCTCGACCATCTCGACGAAGTTATAGCTCTTATCAGGGCATCAGTTACTCCCGAGGATGCTAAGAACGGATTGATGGAACGTTTCGGTCTGACAGAGATTCAGGCAAAGGCTATACTTGATATGCGTTTGCAACGGCTCACAGGCCTTGAACGTGATAAAATTAAAGAAGAATATGCAGAGCTGCTGAAACTTATTCAGCACCTGAAAGATATACTGGCTGACGAATCACTGAGAATGCAGATCATCAAGGACGAACTTCTTGAAATAAAGGAAAAATATGGTGACGAGCCACGTACAAGGGTGGAATATACAGCCAAGGATTTCAGGATTGAAGATACCATTGCCGATGAAAGTGTTGTGATTACAATCTCGCACATGGGCTATATAAAACGAACCATGCTGGCTGAATACAGGCGACAGAACAGGGGTGGGAGAGGGGCCAGGGGGTCTGATATAAGGGATGAGGATTTTCTTGAGCACCTTTATATAGCTACAGCACACAATTATTTACTATTCTTCACCGAAAAGGGTAAATGCTTCTGGCTCAGGGCCTTTGAGATCCCCGAAGGTGGTAAAGCCTCAAAAGGAAGAGCTATTCAGAATATTCTGAACATTGAACCTGATGACAAGGTGAGGGCAGTAATTAACCTTAAAGACCTCAAAGACGAGGAATATGTAAATAACAACTTCATCATACTCTGCACCAAGCAGGGAACAATTAAAAAGACCTCGCTCGAAGCATACTCACGGCCGCGTGCCAACGGGATCAATGCTATAAATATTGCAGAAGGTGATTGCCTGCTTGAAGCAAGGCTTACCGATGGCAAGAGTGAAATTTTAATGGCACTGAAGTCGGGAAGGGCGATTCGTTTCAACGAAACCACTGTGAGGCCAATGGGCCGGAATGCTACGGGAGTAAGGGGTATACGACTCGCCGGTAAAACCGATGAAGTAATTGGCATGATATGTGTTGATAATGAGAATGCAAACATCCTGGTTGTTTCAGAGAATGGATATGGTAAACGGTCGTCACTCGAAGATTACCGGGTTACAAACAGAGGAGGAAAAGGTGTTAAAACAATAAATATCACCGATAAAACCGGTAAACTGATTGCAATCAAGGATGTTACTGACAGCGATGACCTGATGATTATCAACCGTTCCGGAATTATTATCCGCATGGCTATTGGTGACCTCAGGATAATGGGAAGAGCCACACAGGGGGTAAGGCTGATAAATCTGAAGGACAGTGACTCAATAGCTGCAGTAGCAAAAGTTGAAGTTTATGATGATGCTGAAATTGATGAACAGGATGACGATCAGCAGGAGGCTGACGACAGCTCAGAAGTTGCTGAAACCGACAATGAGGACATCAGCGAAAAGAATGAAATCTAATCAAATATAATGCATAACTAACTCAAACTACGTACCTTTGCCGAATACGCAACAAGTAAAAAAAGTAAATCGCAACTAAAACCCTTAAACACCATATTAAAAATGAAAAGATCCATTCTTCTGCTGGCCTTAGTTCTAGTGACCGGTATGACTTTTGCACAATTAAAGAAAGACCGTACTTCTGCTTACAATTACTGGCAGAAAGGTGACCTGACCAAGGCAAAAGAATATATTGACAAAGCAATTGCCTATCCTGAAGCTGCTACCGATGCTAAGGTTCACTATTACTGCGGGGCAATTTATTTAGATATCCATAACAAGCCCGATCTGAAATCAATCGCTCCGAATGCGCTGGAAACATCCTATAACGAAATGAAAAAAGCCATGGAACTCGATGTTAAGGGTGAGTTTAAAACTGATCTTATGATCAGAATGCTTCAGCTTGGCGGGCAGTTCTTCAACGCTGGCGCTGATTTCTTCAAAGAAAATAATTTTGTTGATGCTCTTAAGAATTTTAATGATGCGGTGAAAATAGGTGAGGAGAACCACAGCACTGATACCCTGGCTATCTACGGAACTGCGCTGTGTTATGAAAAATTGCCGGATTATGATAATGCTATCAATACATACGAAAAGCTTATCCAGCTTCAGATGAAGGAGCCCAGTATATATACCTCGCTTGCGAATCTCTATCTAGAAAAAGGAATATACGATAAAAGCGAGAAAGTATTACAGGATGGAATGAATGTTTTCCCGGGAAATTTTGATCTGATTATTACAATGGCTAATTTTTATATTAAGACCAAACAACATCAAAAAGCTTTACAGAGTTTGTCAGTTGCAAAAGAGAAAGATCCTGAAAATAAATCGATTGCATTTGCTGTTGGCGTTACTTATGATATGCTTAAAAATGATACTACATTGCCAGCAGCTGACCGTAAAACCTATTTTGATGATGCCGTGAAAGCATATGAAGAAACCATTGAACTGGATCCTGAGTATTTCGATGCACTCTTTAACCTGGGTGCCGTATATTTCAATAAAGGTGGTGATCTGATCAATGAAGCTAACAGGCTGCCGCTTGGAGATACACGTTATGAAGTACTCGAAGGACAGGGAAAAGAATTTTTGAATAAAGCATTGCCATACCTTGAAAAAGCTGAACAAATTAAAACAGGCGACAGAGATACGTTACTTTCTCTAAAAGAAGTCTATACAAGGCTGGCTATGTATGATAAACTTAAGGTTGTAAACGATAAACTGAATCAATAATTTGACGATAAAGGCCCGGTAGGGCCTTTATCTATAAAAACTATATTTAACATAATATAGATTATAGGAAATATGAAACATCCATTTAATGTTGAATTATTACTGTTTTGACATTTTGAATTACTTTTATTGAAAAATTACTATGAGAACTTTGAAGTCAATACTTTTAATAATTCTCATAATTATAGTCTCAGCTTTCGGTATTGGGTATTTATTACCCCGGACAGCATTGGTTACAAGGTCCATGCTCGTTCATGGCTCGACTGATCAGGTTTTTGATCAAATTAATGTCATCAAAAACTGGGAAAACTGGTCACCATGGAGCCATCTCAATGGCCAGGTAAATATTAAATATTCAGGCCCTGAGGAAGGTTCCAAAGCATCATTTGCATGGACAAGTCAGAGCGATAAAATTGGCGGCGGCCAAATTTCAATCATTAATAGCTATCCCTATGATTCAGTGATTTTTAGTTTGAATTTTGGTGATCATGGAAATGCTTTGGGAAAGTTTTTATTTACAAAATCAGGAAACGAAACACTGGTGACAATGACAATGAGCAGTGATTTGGGCAATAATCCGGTGAATCGTTATCTTGGCTTGTTTCTAAACAGATTTGCAGGAAACGATTTTGATAAAAGCCTGATGAACCTTCAAAATTTCATTGCCTTGCGACCTGACACCCACCCAAAATTCAACATTTTTGAAACAGATCTGCCTGCCTGTGTCACTATCTCGTTTCGTGATACTTGTAATAGTCGTTCGATCAATGCAAAACTCACCTCGAAATACAAAGAATTATTTAACATAATAAAGCAAAAGAATCTGAAAGTCACAGGGGAGCCATTTATTTTATATTATGAGGTAACTCCGGAACTTATAGATTATGAGGCTTGTATAAAGGTTTCTGACATGACGCGCCTGAGCGATACAACTTTCAAATTACAACAAATCCCGCAACGTCATGTTTTATGCATAAAATATATGGGAGCCTACAATGGAATATTTCAGGCATACCGAGATGTGGAGAAATATGCTGCGATTAATAAACTCATACTGGTGAAACCGGTTGCAGAAGAGTACGCAACTGACCCGTCACTGGAGAAGGATACTTCTCTGTGGCAAACAAATATCTATATATCTTTCAGGAAAATGGACGCTGCTAACTAGCTCCTCCCCTTTTCTGAAAATAAATTAACATGTCTTTATAGAAATTGTAGGGTCAATCATCATACCTTGATGATAAATTGTATCTTTAATCTGATATTTTTTCTTAGGATTGTATTTTAACCGTTGAATAATGGCCAAACGACCTTCACAAATTCCCCGATTAGTTAAAGCTGATCCTTGGCTAACACCTAACACACAGGATGTTATAAACAGAATTGAGTATTTCGAAGACAGGTTGAAATCCATTGAAACTGATTTTGGCATTTTGGCGAAATTTGCTTCAGGATATGAATATTTTGGCTTTCACATCGATAAAAAGAATAATCGCTTTGTTTATCGCGAATGGGCTCCCGGCGCACGCCAACTCTACCTGACTGGCGACTTTAATCACTGGCACGAAACTTCACATCCCTTGTGGCGTTTAGATTTTGGTGTTTGGGAAATATTTCTTGATTTTGATATTTATAAAGACCGGCTGAAGCATGGTAGCTTTATCAAGGTAGTTGTTATGAGCGACCTGGGTTTGCAGAAGCGCATTCCTGCTTATATTAGAAGAGTTGTGCAGGATGAGCAGACCAAAGATTATACTGGACAAATCTGGTTTCCAAAGCGATTCGATTGGGCNGGGGATAATTTTAAAACAGATATGACCCGCGACCTCTTTATCTATGAGGCGCATGTAGGAATGGCCCAGGAAAAGGAAGGAATCGGCACATACGATGAATTTACTCAGAACGTTTTGCCGCGAATAAAAAAAGCAGGTTACAATGCAGTTCAGCTCATGGCAATACAGGAACATCCTTATTACGGATCATTCGGCTACCATGTCGCGAACTTTTTTGCACCATCATCCAGGTTTGGCACACCCGAAGAGCTTAAAACGCTTATCAAAGCTGCACACAGTATGGGAATTGCTGTGATAATGGACATTGTGCATTCGCATACTGTAAAAAATATAAACGAAGGGCTTAACCAGTTCGACGGCACCGAAACGCAGTATTTCCATGCCGGNCCCAGGGGTGAGCACCCTGACTGGGATTCAAAGCTTTTTGACTATGGAAAGACCGAAGTGCTTCGCTTCCTGCTATCAAATGTAAAATACTGGCTTCAGGAATTTCATTTTGATGGATTCAGGTTTGATGGTGTTGGTTCAATGCTCTACTTTCATCATGGAAACGAAACAATCGACAGCCCCGATAAGTATTTTAACCAGGGCGTTGAATGGGATGCCGTGAGGNNGTACCTGCAGTTGGCAAACTATCTTATTAAGAAGGTCAAGCCTGGCGCAGTATCTATAGCTGAGGATGTAACCGGGATGCCTGGCCTTACAGCTCCGATTGCTGATGGCGGAATTGGCTTCACCTACCGGCTTGGAATGGGTATCCCCGACTTCTGGATCAAGTATCTGAAAGATACAAAGGATGAAGACTGGAATATATATGAAATGTGGAACACGCTCAATGACAGGCTTCCATTTGTAAGAACTGTAGCCTATTGCGAATCGCACGACCAGGCGTTGGTGGGTGATAAAACATTGGCGTTCAGATTGATGGATAAAGAAATGTATTTCAGTATGCGGGTTGATGATAATAACATGATCATTGACCGGGGCATGGCGTTGCATAAGATGATCAGGCTGTTTTCGATTTCACTTGGTGGGCAGGCCTGGTTAAATTTTATGGGAAATGAGTTTGGCCATCCTGAATGGATTGATTTCCCGAGACTTGGCAACAACTGGAGTTATAAATATGCCAGGCGTCAATGGTCGCTGGTTGATGATGAGTCGCTGAAATACCATTTTCTGGCTGACTTTGATCGCGAAATGATCGGGATTATCAGGAATCATAAGATTATGTCAGCCGGTTATGCCCGCCAGCTGAACATGGATGAACTCAACAAATGCATTATTTATGAACGTGGCGGATTGCTGTTTCTCTTCAATTTTCACACTTTGAATTCAATCCCGGATTATGAATTTACCGTTCCTGAACCGGGGTCATACGCCATTCTGCTCAACAGCGACAGCTTACAACATGGCGGTCACGGCCGTATTGACGAAACGACCATTCACAATGCAGTATTTGACCCGCTGTTCTCTTGTTACAAGATTAAAGTCTATCTTCCAAACCGTACAGCACTGATTCTGGAAAGATTATCATAAATTCTCGATTTATTTAGAATGAATTAACAAAAAACCTTATTGTTTTCAAAAATACTTTTGTATAATTGCCCCGAAAATTGAATGAAATATGAGTAATCAGCCTGCGAAGAAGAAACTAATTGTTAGTTACCAGAATCTGACAGCCGATTTAAAAGAAGCTATTCTTAAAAAGTACCCTTTGGGATGGGTGAATCATATGATTAAGGTAAAGGGTGCCGGTGATTCATATTTTCATGCGATCACTCTGGATACTGATGAAATAAGCTATCTGATCAAGGTGCCTGTAAAAATTGATCAGAAATCAGATAAAGATGATGAGGATTTCTTTGCCGAATCAGTTGATATGAAGGAGACTGAAGAATCAGGCAACGAAGAAGAGAAGGAACAGGATAACGACCGTGACAGAGATGATTAATTTGGCTCAATACATGCTCATTAACATCTTTTAACAAATAAAAACCAGGAATCGAACCAAATCATTGTATTTTAGCCCCGTTGTTCATCTTAGCAGCAATAAGATCGATTTATTAATTAAAAAACAGCCATAAAAAAAGAAGCCATTACGGCTTCTTTTTTTTATTCTATCTGATTGATAATCAACCAACCAAAAGAGATATCTGTGAATATTTGTAGTTTGAATAGCTTACTTTCCGCAACAATGCAAGCGCCAGGGTGAGCGTCCCGATTCTGCCAACATACATAGTGACGATCAGGATGAGTTTGCCTGCACCTGAGAGAAACGGCGTAATTCCCGTCGACAGGCCAACGGTCGCGAATGCCGATACTTCTTCGAAAATCAGATTCAGAAAAGGATGATTGCTATCGGTGATTGAAAGAAAAAACGTGGATATAAAGATCAGAGAAACTGAGAACAGCGCGATTGAATATGATTTGTCAATCAATTCGAATGATACGGTATGCTTGAGCATCTCTACATTTTTCTTCCCTCTGATAGTTGCATAGGCTGAAGCAACAATTGTTGCAAATGTGGTTGTTTTTATACCGCCTCCGGTCGATGCAGGTGAAGCCCCGATAAACATCAGGAAGATCATAAACATAAGCACCGGTTGGCCCAAGTGAGAAAAATCCACCGAATTGAAACCTGCTGTTCGGCATGTAACCGATTGAAAGATAGAAGTAACAATAGCGCCATAGTAGTCATAGTCTTTAATGGTGTTGTTTCGCTCAATGAGATAAAACACAACAGCGCCAAGCAGAATAAGAGCAAACGATGTATATAGAGCTACTTTGGAATGTATAGCCAGCTTTTTCCATTTCAGCCGGGTACGCTCACGTATTCGTGAAAAGCTGAATATATCCTCAAGCACCATAATCCCAATGCCTCCCAGGAATATGAGTGTGGCGATAATGAGCTGGATATTATAAGCATGCCTCACGCCAACATCATACAGACTATCAGTGAATAGAGCAAAACCGGCATTATTGTATGCTGAGACTGAATGGAAAAGCGAAAAGAACAGCTTCCCTCCCCCTCCACCGAATGTCAATTCTGACGGCCAATTGATGAATATTAATAGTGCACCTATGAGTTCGATAAGCAAACTGTAGAAGATGATTCTCCTCAACATCGAACGCGTATCACTCAACTGGTTTGTAGCTACCACTTCTTTCATCAACGACTGATATCTTAGTCCCGCTGAACTTTTAGAGAAAGTGGCGAAAAATGCGGCAAAAGATATAATGTTAATACCACCCAGTTGGATAAGCAACATGATAATTATCTGTCCTTTAATGGTAAAACAGGTAGCCGTATCAACAACAGTCAACCCTGTAACACAGCATGCGCTGGTCGAAGTAAAAAGGGCATCCAGGAAAGAAATTCCTTTAAATGTCATTTCAGGCAGGAAGAGCAATCCGGCACCGCTGAGTATAAGCACAATAAATGATAATGCAAGCATCGCTGACGGACCTACCCTGATCTTTGACAAATGTTCGCTGGCTTTTCCCACTTCCACAGCGACAATAACGAAAAAGTACAACTGAATAAATACGATGAAGTATTCCGAAAGTTTGGGCAGACCTATTAGGTTGAATAAGAGTATAACAATATGCTCCCTGAAGAGCAGTAACCCAAGCCCGTCAAGTAGCAGGCTCAGCATAATAAGCGCTTCAAACAGGTTATTCTTTATAAAATCTATCGGGTGGAAATCGTAAAAGATCTTCACCATGAACTTTACAAAATAAAAAATGAAGCTACCTTCCATGATCCAGTAATTGAGCTGATAGCTCCTGGCCGTCTTGGGGTAGCCATAATAATAAATAATGGATGAAACAGCAATCAGTGCTACAAACACACTGAGAACCTGCATTGTGCCTATAACATAGGCTTTATGCCTGTACAAACGGATATTGATATATTCCCGGACCCTATCGACTCTGGTTGATGACATAGCGAACCTGGAATATTAGGTATTGATCTGAAGGAAACGGTCAATATCTTTTATGTGTCCAAAAATAAGCAGCCTGTCAGTTGCTTCAAGTATCTGTTTCGAATCAGGAACCCCCATAATATGGTGTTCCGACAATTCTTTACCTCCTTTGATTGAGCGAATCTCTTTCTTAAGAGTAATGAGGCTCAATTTATATTTATCACGGAGATCGATCTCACCAAAGGTCTTATTGATGCAATTCTTGGGCGAGATAATTTCAGCAATACGGTAATCATCCGGGAGTTGCAGATAGCTGACGATGCTTGGATTCGATAGCCTCTCAGCTACAATAACTCCAACCTCCTCTTCAGGCGATAGTATTTCAGTAATGCCCATTTTTTGAAGAATGATGCGCTGTGCCTCTCCATTGGCCCTGGTAATGATACGTTTTACCTGCAGGTCAAGCAGGACGGATGAGCAGAGCAGCCTTTTTTCAAAATCAGACCCTATTGCGACCACAACAGCATCAAATTCAGCGATATTCTGTGATTGTAAGGCTTTTTTATCAGTGGCGTCAAGCGCTACGGCATACGCTACATCTTCTCCGATTGAATCGATGACTTCAGAATTATTATCGATGGCCATTACCTCAAATCCTTTGGAAGACAGTACTTTAGCTATTGCCTTTCCAAACTGACCAATGCCAATTACAGCATATTTTTTCGTCGCCATGTTATTGTTAGCAGTGATATTAAAACCTGCAAATGTACAGTTATTTAAATGCCATTAGCAATATGGATCAGCAGATTTATGCGTAAAGAAGTTAACATAAGAGTCCGCTTGTATTTAATTATTTGACAATATCCTATAAAAAAAGATGGAGAACCTCCCATTCTGAAAGGTTCCCCACCTCCGGTTACAGCAACCGTAGTTGCTATAGCGGACCGAACGCCGATTGCGAGGGATTGACGAAAGGCTTTCGCCTTTGTTCATCTGACGTAACCCGTATGATTTGCATCTTGCGGCTTACATCAACAACCTTTGACTTGCTTTCAGGGCTATCCTCGCGGATATTGCCTGTTTGCTTATCGCCGGGGCATCTTTCCGGGTTCCTTGCGAAACCTGGCAGTTTTACCTCCGAGGTTGTCCTCAGCGGTCGGAAGATCTTCAACCGGTCTTTTCCCGAAGGAAGTGCCGTGTTCAAAGCAACAAGCGCATGTGCGATTTGTTGCCCGACTCTTTTGCTGATTCCCCTGTTTCTCCTGTTAAGGTTCTTCAGGCTGGCAGTTGCGGTTTTCTGTGATCACTTCTTGCAAAGCTATACTTTCTGCCGCTGAGTCGATCTTCCGGATATGGAGCGGTGATTGTCTGCACCCGTAAGTGCTTCCGTTCACCTGCAATCTTACCTGTACTTGCGTACCTGTTTTTTCGCTCTGGCCTCCTGCATTGCCTTTTCCGTTGTTCCTTGCGGAATTTCTGTTCCTGGTTTTGCAGTTTGCCGGTTGTCGGTTGTTCCTCTCGGAACTTCTTTCTTCCGGTTTGCGGCCGGTCTCCATGATCGTGTCCGGTGAATTAAAAGTACAACGAAACCGAGGTTCAGGTCAAGGATTTTTAGGTAAAGAACCGAACATTGTGTTAACTTGAGTTATTAACAATTGTTAATAACTTTCAAACTTCATATACCTGTATTCCAGCGGTTTGGGTTGACATTACTCCTCATTGCGCCTTTAGAGAGTGAACAACAAGATTCTTATTATCTCCAAGCCAGGGATATTTTCATTTCTCGCAGTCTGAAAAATCTCCATTTTTACTGAAAAGTAAAATTATTCTATCAGAATGTGATCAGAAAGCAATTAAACCCGGACAGGTTATTGCAGGAATTCGATGGCCTTAACTTAGGTTTCGAATCCATGGTCGAAATACATTAGAATGCCATATAATTAGACTAATTATTACACAAAGGGCTTCAGAGAAGTTTAAAACATTGATTAGCATTAGTTTATTCTGCTTACCCGATTAACATCTTTGACCTTCATTAGCCTGGCTATGATCATTTCAAGATGGTTTTTGCCCGAAACGTTGATGGTGATTAGCCCTTCGAACTTGCCATTTCTGCTTTCTATATTGATCGATCTTGTGTTGGCATTTAGTTCATCCGATAGAACCGAAGTAATGGAGCTGAGAATTCCTACTCTGTCGTTTCCGGTTACTTTGATGGTTGCAAGGAAATTGCTTAACTCAGCATTATCGGTCCAGCGCGCATCAACTACTCGATACAGATAGCGCGTGTGCATTTCATGGGCATTGGTGCAATCTTTCCGGTGGATTTTTATTCCTTCGGATACGGTCACAAAACCAAATATCTCATCTCCCAGCACCGGATGGCAGCATCGGGCCAGCCTCACGTCACTCATGGGTGTTTCATTATTGATGATAACCAAAGCCTGAGAATGTGAAGCTACGGGCTTTTTGATCTTCTTCTCCGGCGGCTTTTCTGTGATTTTTGGTTCTTCAGGTTTGGCTGCTGTGAAAAGAACATCTTTGATTTTTTGAATATCAATACGTTCTGTAGCAATATCATGAAAAAGGTCCAGAGAGTTGGACGCTTTAAAATGTGTTACCAACTTATGGATAGCTTCGTCTATATTGCTAACCTTTAGCTGGTTGAGTTTTCTTGAGAGTATATCACGGCCAATATTTGCCTGCTGAAACTCTTCTTCTTTGAGGTGACGCTTGATTTTCGATAGTGCTTTTGAGGAGGTAGCAATATTCAGCCAGTCTTTTGTCGGGTGCTGATTTTTTGCAGTGATCACTTCCACCTGATCGCCTGTTTTAAGTACGTGTTTGAGCGGAACAAATGTCTTGTTTACCTTACCGCCGGTACAATGGTGGCCTACATCCGTATGAACTTCAAAAGCAAAATCGAGTAATGTGGCACCGGTATGCAGCTTCTTTAGGTCTCCCTGGGGAGTGAAGATATAAACGTGTTTTTCGAAAGGCTGAATTTGGGTTTCGGTTTCCGGGTCGTTATCGATGAGAGTAAAATTTTCAAGTATCGACCGAATATTGCGCAACCTCAGGTCAGCTTCATTTTCACTGTGTGCATCTGATTTGTATTTCCAGTGTGCCGCCTGCCCTTTTTCCGCATCTTCATCCATCCTTTTTGACCTGATCTGTACTTCTACCCACTTGTTACCTGGACCTGCCACAGTGGCATGCAACGACTCGTAGCCACTACTCTTGGGTGATGATATCCAGTCGCGCATCCTCGATGCATTTGGTTTATAAATGTTTGTGACGATTGAATATACTTCCCAGCAATCGTGCTTTTCAGTGGGCGGTTCGCTATCAGTGATTATACGTATGGCAAAAAAGTCGTACACCTGCTCAAATTCAATGTTCTGTGTCTTCATCTTATTCCATATCGATGGAATTGATTTTGTTCTTGATTTGATATAATATTTGAGCTGACTTTTCTGCAATTCCTTCTCAATAGGCCTGATGAACTCGGCAATGTATTTGGACTGCGATTCTTTCGATTGTTCAATTTTATTAGCTATGCTCCTGTAAATTTCGGGATAGGCATGCCGCATCGAAAGCTCCTCAAGTTCCGCCTTGATTTTGTATAAGCCGAGCCTGTGCGCCAGTGGAATATAAAGGTTGATGGTTTCCATCGATATCTTACGTTGCTCATCAACGGGGTACTTGTCAATATTTCGCATGAGCACCAGCCTGTCAGCGAGGCGGATGAGGATTACCCTGATATCATTGGTAATGGCCAGCACCAGTTGTATAAAGTTCTCAGCCTGGATTGATATCCGCTCAGTGTGCAGCCCGGCGATCCTGTTTATTTGAGTGATAAGCCCTGCAATATCAGGAGCGAAAAGACGGCCAGCCTCAGCTATTTGCTGATCATTTTTTACACAATCCTGCAGCAATGAAGCCAACACGCAAGAAACGGGCATCTCCATCTCCTTGCTTAAGGTCACGGCGACGGAGCATGAATGGGATACAGTGTTGGTAAAAGTTTCGTCGCTCTCATTTTCCAACGATGCAGCCAGGAAACAGAATGCTTTTCTGATAAACATTTTATTCGCATCGCCGGGCATGTTTATTATCGATGGATAAAGCCGACGGTAATATTGACGTATAAGCAATTTCCTGTTCACGGGAATATCACCTGTAGTTTTATTTTTCAAGTGGCAGAATCATTTTTAAATGAAGAAAAACGCCCGGTTGTTGCCGGGCGTTCCTTCGCGATGTGTATTGTTGCGAATTACTTGCCCGGCTTTATTATCACAGTGCCAGTGGTTTTTTTTGTATTTGAATTCGATGGAGTGGTTGTAGCGGATTTGTTGGTGGTGGTTTTGGTTGAATTGGCCGGTGTGGTTGTTCCTGAAGGTTGTACAGTCTTTTGCGGTATTGTTTGCTGTCCGCCTGCTACGTAATATTTTTGGGCCTCGGGAAGAAATTTGGTGATTTCAGCTATCCTGTGTTCATCGCTTGGATGGGTGCTTAGAAATTCAGGAACACTTCCATTTCCTGCAGCAGCCATTTCTTTCCAGAACGATAATGCCCTTTGAGGGTCGTAACCTGCCATAGCCATAAATATAAGCCCGAGTTTATCAGCTTCCAGTTCATGCTGCCTCGAATAAGCCAGTATTCCTAACTGTGAACCTACCCCAAATGCTGAAAGAAAAATATTGCGTGTTTGCTCCGGCTTTTGTTGCATGTAAAGTTCCAGTCCAATGCCGGCAGCTTCAATCGCCAATTGCTGACTCATACGTTCGTTTCCATGCTCTGCAATGGCATGCGCAATCTCGTGTCCCATTACAACGGCCAGACCTGCATCATCTTTGGTAATTGGAAGCAGACCGGTGTACACAACAACTTTTCCTCCAGGCATACACCAGGCATTCACATCCTTGCTGTCAACCGTGTTGAATTCCCAGGTGTATCCTTCGATACGCTTTGCCATGCCGTTGTCATTCATGTATTTTACCACTGCCGCACTCACTCTTTCACCTACAGTGGTGACAGCTGCCGATTGAATCGTTGGAGGCGCAACTGCAGGATTCTCCTTTAGAAATGTAGCATAGTTCTCATTTCCCATGCTGTTGATGTAGCTTGAAGGCAGCAATTTTAACTGTTTGCGGCCGGTGATTGGAACTTTCTGACACGACATTATTGTCGTTGATAAAAGAATTGCTGCTAATACATAAATAACAGACTTTTTCATATTGTATACAATTAATGTGTTTCTCACTATTTTAGTTCGGCAGTCAGGTTTCGGCGCTTAAGTTCCGAGCAAATAGGAAGCAGTTCTTCGTGTTTACCGGTTTTGACACCGCATTTCCCTTTGTAGTGCGTTATTAACGCAGCCTGTTCAGCCTGTTCAGGTTCATGGCCGCAAACCTCAACCAGCGTATTGATAACGTATTCAAAAGTATTGAAGTCGTCGTTGAATAAAACGATCTCACTTCCCATACCTTCGCCGGTATTAGTTGTTTCGTCAAAAAGCGGTTTATTCTTTGTCATGGTAATGTGGCAAGTATGACAAAATTAAAGTATTTCTGAACCATTTCGTACATCTTACGATCCGATAAACTATTTTTATCAGTCGACGGTTATATAAAAATAACAAAAAACGTACCAATTGGTTAATGGTAATTGAAGACGATAATTTGAGGAATCATTTTGCTGACTGGGATAGCTTTAAACAACAGCTTAACAAACGGTTTTTAGGTCATCTACCCGGGAAAGCAGCCCAATACAAGTTGGCACCGCTTCACAGGTTAGCTGAGAATGAAGATGATATAGCACATCACAAACCCGTTGAAAGCAGCGTGCTACTGGTTTTGTACCCTGATAAAAATAGTGTATTTATACCTGTTATCCTGCGCAATGAATACAATGGGGCACATTCTGGCCAAATAAGCCTTCCGGGTGGAAGAAAGGAGAAGGATGATATTTCGGACTTTTCCACAGCATTGCGTGAGACATTTGAAGAAATTGGTCTTAGAACTGATAGCTTATCATTTAGTGGTAAACTGACCGATTTATACATTCCNCGGAGTAACTTCCTGGTTCATCCATTTGTGGCCGTATCAGATATTAAACCACAATTTAATACTGATATTAAGGAGGTTAAGGAGCTGCTGATTGTTAAACTTAGCGATTTGATCTCACCGAAAGCTGTTATAGAAAGGAAATTGAGCTTAGGTAATACGACAATAACAGCTCCGGGATTTGATGTTCACGGGCGCTTTATGTGGGGAGCTACAGCTATGATTTTCAGTGAATTTATAGAGATCGTGAAAGAGAGCAGCCTGCGATATTAGCCGCTACTTTTGCCTGTATTTTGTCGCATCAAAGACAACTTTGCCATCAAGAATTGTGCAGAGCACCTTGGTATTCAACAATTCTTTCTCCGACACATTCATTATATCTTTATCAAGGATCACAAAGTCCCCGAATTTACCTTTCTCAATCGATCCTTTCTCATCTTCTTCAAATGCTGCCCTGGCTGCCCAGATAGTAATGCTTTTCAGCGCTTCTTTACGCGTCAGGGCATTCTCAACCTGGAATCCATCCTCAGGATTACCGTCAGCATCTTTTCTCACCACGCTGGCGTAGAATGTTTTAAGAGGCTCAATACTCTCGATGGGGAAATCTGTCCCGTTGGGAAGCCAGCCGTTTTGAAGGAGCAAGTTTTTGTAAGCGTATGCATTGGTAACCCTTCTACCCAGCCTTAACTTCGCCCATACCATATCAGAGGTGGCGTGTGTTCCCTGAACAGATGGGATAATGTTGTATTTGCCGTATAAATGAATATCATCAGGGTCAACCACTTGAGAATGCTCAATGCGCCAGCGCCTGTCGTTGGCACCTTGGAGCACAGCAGCATATGATCGGAGTACAAATCCAACGGCTGAGTCGCCGATAGCGTGAGTATTGACCTGGTAACCTGCATTATAGGCCATCACGCAGACTTTCTGCATGAACGAAGGTGTTGTTACCAACAGCCCTTTGTTAGCAGGGTCGTCAGAATAAGGTTGCTTGAGGCAGGCACCCCGAGAGCCCAGCGCGCCGTCGGCATAAAGCTTTATCGACCTCACCGTTATCCAGGGAGTTTTGTGAATACCTTTTTCAACAAAAGCTTTGAAGTTTTCTTCTGTAGGGTTAAGCATCACATTTAGCCTGAGGTTCAGTTTCTTCTGTTGCTGAAGTTTTTCAAGACGGATTATATCTTTCAGGTCAAGGCCGGCATCTGTTACACCGGTGAGTCCGGCTTCAAAACATTTTTGAGCTGCTTCAATCAACAATTTTTCGGTTTCTGTTTCGGCAAGCGGCGGAACAGAATTTCTGATCTTGTCAGCAGTACCTTCAAGGAAGATGCCTGTAAACCGCTCACCATTGAAAAGCGCTTCGCCGGCAGGTATGTTTTTCAGGGCAGCTTTTTCGATGGCTTCGGAACTTGCCAATACAGCATGGCCATCAATACGGGTTAGTACTACCGGAACTCCCGGGAACGTTTTGTCCAGCAAGGTGTTATCAGGAAACTTTTGTCCCGGCCATTTGTTTTGATCCCACCCCCTGCCAAGGAGCCAGTCAGAAGGATGTTCTTTTCGCCATGATTTTAATATTTTCAGTACATCATCAAATGATCTTGCACCTGTGAGATCGGCATAACGCTGCTCAAAAGCCAGACCATAAAAGTGTGAATGGGCATCGATAAATCCGGGATAAACAAAGTGCTGACTTGCATTGATCTGGACTTTCGCTCCGTAGCGGCTTAGAATTTGATCATTTGTGCCCAGGTCAAGAATCCTGCCATCTTTAACTGCAACAGCAGAAACTACCGAAAATGAACTATCAATAGTATATATACTGGCATTGTAAATAATAAGGTCGGCTTTACTTTTCATATCATTGCATGATGAGAGTGCAACCGAAATTGTGATGAACAAAACAGGTAGCTGAATGCCTTTGAAGCGTTTCATGAAGTTTGATTCTTAAATCGATACAAAAGTAAAGATATAATTAGTTTTCCTGGCAAGTCGCAGAGATGCAAAGGATTTTACCCGCTGATCATGCTGATTTACGCTGAAGGCTATCTGCGATTATCTGCGGGAGTTTCTTTGTGTTTCACGCTAATCCGCTAAGCTGCAAATGGGGTACACTGTTAGTTTTCACACCAAACCGCTAAGGCGCTAAGAGACAGCTTTTATGTATCCGATGTACTGGTTGTCTCAAAAGTCGCTCTTTGTGTTTTTGGGGCCTCCTAAGCGTTCCTTTGTGTAACAATACTTTGTAACACAGACGACATTATGACTGCACCTCACCCTGCCCTCTCCTCATGGATAGGGTTGTTGAGGGGTATGGCTTGCTAATGGGAATTGGTGATGTTTGACTATTTCACACAAAACTTAGTCTTTCGCTCTTTTATTGAATAACCCTTCTAATTTAATTAGCATCTCTGGTTTTACTATCGAAATATTATTAAGTACTTCTTCATTTTTGAACCTAATGATGGTTATTCCAAGGGATTCAAGCTCTGCAGTACGGTTCAGGTCATATTCCCTCGCTATGTCATCATTATGTACTTCACCATCAACTTCAATTCACAATAAATACTCATGACAATAAAAATCGAGAATAAAATCCTTCACAGGATGCTGCCGCCTAATTTGCAGTCCTCCATACTTGCGTAAGCGCAATACTTCCTAAAGAGCCTTCTCAGCATCGGTCTGGTTCCTCCGTAATTCTTTAGCGTTTTCGAAAATTTCTTTATTTGTCCCGAAATTTAAAGTACCCTGAAACGATTTTGTTATACAGACCATTAACATAAATATGAGAGTTAGATTTACAAATTTCCGGTTAGGAGCAATTTATTATCGTCCATTTCAACAAAATTGTGTTGATAACAGCCCTTCTCCTTGAGGAGAAGGTGCCGGAGGCGGATGAGGTGATTTCCTCTGAAGACGGATGAACTGATGTAAAGAATAAACCGCGAAAAGAACACCTCACCCTGCCCTCTCCTCAAGGAGAGGGTTGTTGACGGGTATGTAACGAGGACGGAGAAAGTGTAATGGAGAGCGGAAAGCTGAGTAGTAAGGTTTCCGGCGATAGTCCTTCTGCTCAGGAGCCTGTCCCGCCTTGGCGGGGAGAAGGTGCCGGAGGCGGATGAGGTGATTTCCTCTGAAGACGGATGAAGTGATGTAAAGAATCAACCGCGAAAAGAACACCTCACCCTGCCCTCTCCTCAAGGAGAGGGTTGTTGACAGGTATGTAACGAGGACGGAGAAAGTGTAATGGAGAGCGGAAAGCTGAGTAGTAAGGTTTCCGGCGATAGTCCTTCTCCTCAGGAGCCTGTCCCGCCTTGGCGGGGAGAAGGTGCCGGAGGCGGATGAGGTGAAAAGAAAAAGCGTCTACCTCATGATAAAATATTATTCGTTACGGATGCGAAGGTTTTTTACTATTTTTGCTGAATCACAATTAAATTCAGCAATGGGAAATAAAATATTTACTACACGTTTTTACCTGATTGTTTCACTGATACTTATGGGTGCAATGATGCGCCTTATCCCGCACTGGCCTAATTTTACCCCTATTGCAGCCATTGCTCTGTTTGGTGGAACCTATATCAAGCGCAAAGAACTGGCCTTGATCTTACCGTTTTCAGCTCTGCTTATCAGTGACCTGTTTCTCGGTTTCCACAGTACTATGGTTGCTGTGTATGCCAGTTTTGCCATTATCGTGGCTATGGGTTTTGTGCTCAGACGATTGGTTTCAGTTCACGGAGTGGTGCTTGCTTCACTGGCATCTTCCCTCCTCTTTTTCCTCGTCACCAACTTTGCCGTGTGGTACTCTGGACTGGTTCCTTACCCACATACCACCGCCGGGCTTACAGCTTCATATACCGCCGGGCTGCCTTTCCTGTGGAATGGCGTAATGGGCGACTTGTTTTACAATGGTATCCTTTTCGGTGCCTATTATCTGATCACTTCCAGGATATCGGTATTTAAAGAAGCATAGAACTTCAATGATAAATATATATCAAAGCCCCTTATTAACGAGGGGCTTTGTTGTTTATATGTAAGGCAGAGCCCATTGCTCCTCTAATTTCTAATAGTCCAATAAAAAGGGAAGCATACAAAGAAAAAGGCTTTGCGGGATTCCCCTGCAAAGGCGGGGCCGGCAGTGCAGCATAGCTTGTCCCGCTGTAAGCGGGAGCTTCATTGCCTGCCCCGATTAATCGGGGTTGGGTCTCGTACCTCGACCACACGAAGCCTTATTTATTAGGGGCTGGGCTTTTTGTTTCATAAATTTCGTTACTCATAAAATTCTTTTCGCACAAATTTTCTTGCCCCCATCTGTCCCTCGTCTATGAGAAAATATAAATCTATAACAGAAGGTCTTACTTTTCTGTCAATTGAATATTCCTGTACGAATTTAACGGTTTGTCTGAAGTTCTTGTCTCCGGTTTCTTCGTCTACAATTTTAAGTTTCTTTGCAACTTTCATAACAACTAAATCAGGCTTCACGCAGTCATAACCGATATCTAATAGAAAATGAAGCAATGAAGTTGTTGATTGAAAGAACGGGATTTTTTTGCTTTTTAATTCAGACAAAAGCACATTAAAACCAATCCAGAAGTTTTTAATATCGTTTTCAGTTTTAATTGTCTTCGGAATATTTATTTCATTTAGAATTGTGGCGAAAGAACCACTTTGTTTAATCTTTCTGGCCAAGGTTACGATATGAAATATCTTTGTTTGTTGTCTGATTCCTTTTATTTTTGCCCAATGTTCATCTGCAACATCACAAGGATTAAGTTTTGCAACATAGTCTATATTGAAGTTTCCAAAAACTTTGTCAAAATCGCCTGACATCAGTAATTTTTCAACAAGTTTAGAATTTGCATTTTGACTGTAAGCAATTAAGTGAGATAAATTTCTCAAAATCAGATTATCGTCAAGTAGTGGAGAAACGGTCTTTTTTTCTCTATTCGTTTTTTCTTTGCTGAATAGTGGTTCATTTCTGTAGTTGTCAACTTTTTTAATCAAGTCATCAATTTCATTAAATATTTCTGTTTTATTAGTCATATTTTCTGCATTTTGCATTTTCAGCCTTGCACCTAACGTTCTCTGCCTAGGCGATGTGGCTTTGTGTTGTTGGCCAAGTGCTGTCGGTAAAGCCATAATCGCTTAGGCAGTGTTACCAGCAGCCAGGTATTCTTATTAAGTTTTGCAGTTTAAAAATTATTTCAATCATTTTATAAATCTAGAATTAATTGAGTTTTATCTTTATCATTATTATTTATAAACTTATTTTTCTGAGACTTTGATTTAGTCACCTTCTTTATAATATTTGCCTCTTTGTTTTTAGTTTTTGGTGGTACTGGTTCAGAAAATCTCTTGACTCTTAAGGAAGGATATATATTATCTATAAAATTTTTTATGAGCGATGCATGAGAAAGAGGTTTCTTAATATTTTCAATTTCAGAGTTTATTTCAAAATCTAGCAAAACTATATCTTGTTTGAGCGCAATCTTAATTATTAGTTGAATTTCGATCTTTGTTTTATTCTCCAATAACCAAGTGTAGGCTGGCAAGTAAATTAGCTTTCGTGCAGATTGATAATCGAGTAATTCTGTACCTCGTACTCCCTTTCTGTGTCCAAGTATTTTACCGTATTTTCTAACTGTCCGTTTTATTCCTTTCATATTTTGAACTTCAAACTTTGATGTATCAATATCGGCTTGCTCAAAAACTTTTAAACCTTGCCAAATGCCTTCAACTGAATACGCAAATATGTTGATAGAAAAAGGAACTGGAATATTCCCATGAGGATAGAAAGGACTTAACCGAACAAAAGGTGCTTTGCCCTTTGATGTTACATCAATAACTTCGGCACTTGGATAAAGCTTAGCCAAAGTTTTTTGTACTTTTTCTTTATTCTCAATGAAAATCATTTTGTGAAATTATGTCGTTCAAATTTCTAATAAATTTCGCTGGTATTTTGTTTGGCACCAGAATTTCACCTTGAAAATAAGGTTTGTCGGTTTCTGACAAACCAAAATGATTTGGAAGTTTAAAAAGATTAAATCTTAATTGGTTGAAGTCATATAAAGTTGAACCAACATTCGCATCATTTCTTGTTGCGTTTTTATTAGCATATTGTGTTCCTTGCCAATAAATCACTTCGGTGTCAATTTCTAAAATCACATTGTTTCTGTCCCTTATTGGCTCAATAAACATCATAGGATGACTTCTTGAAAAACTTACTCTCACATAATCTTGCAAACCTTTTCTTGTGTCAAGGTCTCTTGATAATTGATTGCCGCCAGGAACAGGAATGTCAATATTATTTGAAACGCAATGATGCCACGAATACAAGGCTCCATGTTTCTTAATTGATTNTAGATTGGCTCTGTCAGTGAAGTGGTAAAGCGTATAAATGTTATTTTTATTCAAAATTGCTTTATATTTTTCCCAGTCAACTTTGAAGGTTCCTGATTTATTTTTCTGCTCCTGATACTTTATTGCTTCTTCTTTCTTTAATTTCTCTTTGAAATCAGCATATGCTGATTTCTGATTAAATGCAACAAGTGGAGAGGTATAAAATTNGGCGGTCTTCTTTGCATAACCATATAAATAAAATCCTAATGGTGATTTTGTGGATGTAGCCCAGTGGTAAGCAGAAAAATAAAGATATCCAATCGTTTCACCTTGCAGATTGAATATTTCATACTCATCCACGGGTTTTATGATATTTTCTACTTCAAAGCTACCAGTTCTTCTATAAGCAACAATGTCACCATTGATAGTCCTAAGACTATTTAAATATGCTGTTTTTGAAGGTATGCCAAATGCTGGTATTGGATTTGTTTTTTCTAAGCCAAACTCACCATATCCTTCGGGAATAAAATCTAATTTACATGCTTGTGGATTTCCATTTATTTCAGAAAAATGCCAGTCTACTAGCTCCTTGGGCATGAGCTTTGTCCAATCAAAAGATAGCTCAATTGGCCTTTTCTTCTTAAAAAAATCAAAAACACCCATAGTTTAATCTAAAACTTTCCAATCATTTCCGTCATGAACTACTTCTGATGGTGTTTTACGCATCAATTCTGTTGCTATTCTTAAAATTCCTAGATAAATATAAAACTCCTGCACTTGTTGGTCTGTGAAACGATGCGAGGGATATCCAGAGAGATGTTGCTTTAAATGCTGTAATTCAAATGGTGTTTCCCAATTGCTAATAAAGACTGATTTTAATGCTATGTTTTGTGCTTCATCGCGGGATGTAATATTGTTAAAAATGAGTAAAACAGCATCAGTCACTGCATTAATATCTTTTTCCCCTTTTGGGAATAATTTTGCTCTCATTCGAGCAAGCATTTCTTCGGATTTACTAGATTTTGGTTTTAAGAAATCAAATAGTCCCATTTTATCGATTTTTATTAATTGCTTAATCTGTTGTTGGTTTTTCAGCTCTATCCATTTGTTTTATCAGTTTGTGTGGGATTATTACTATCTGCTATAGTTGACATTAATTGCTGTTAATCATAACAATACATTATTTAGGCTTGTTTAATTTTTCCATCACTTTATCCCGGCCAACATGATATTCTGGAGATACTAGCTGCATTGTAAATGGGATTGTGTCATCATCAATGGTGCAAATNNCATTTTCGTTGTCAACAATTGTATAATCACCCTNTTTGTACATTTTACATTCGCCTGCTGCGATAAGTTTTAAAGACGTGTCAACAAATTTAGGTGCAATTGCTACATTGTAACCCATACCATCAGTCCTAACACTAGGATAATAAATTCCTGCCAATCCTTTCTCAATTGATATTTGTGAAAATATTGCGGAAATCATGTAATCAAAATCACCACGGATTTCCTTTTTGGCAAATTCACTTGCTAAAAATGTTGTTATTGCTATTGATTTGTTGAGAAGATCAAACGGAAGTCCTTGTGTCCATGCGATGTATGCATCATACAGTTCTTTTGTATGAGAATTTATTTCGGTAAAATCTTTATGATAGCACATGGCAAACAAATTGATATCTTTAGTTACAACCCACTTACTAAAAGTTATTGTCTGTTCACCTTCTATATTTTTGTCTCGTATAAAATTTGAAGCCTCTAAGGATGAAATTATTCTGGCGTTGTCAAGTTCATCAGTTTTTATATCATCGGGGATTGTTCCACCGTAAAACATTGTAAGGTTTGGAGTACTTGCTCTCTGGTATTTCGTATTAAGATTTTCTGGTTTATAAGAAAGTTCACTTCGTGATGTAAATCTTTGTCCAGGTTCGTTTGTTCTTGCCCGAATTAATATTTTTCCAGGATGAAGTTGCATTTGAACAGCACCGAATTTCCCCAACTTTTGAAATAACCTTCTTATATCGTTGTATGGATACGATGTTAAGTCTAACGATTTAAGTTGTTTGATTATGTCTTTATAGTCGCTCATATTATGGTTGCTGGCAACGAGTGGATAAGCGCAATATTTCGTATATATCTCCAATAAGCGTTATATCCGCAACTCAATCTTTCTATTTACCCACTAATATATGAACTTTTTGCTTATATCGTTTTGCCGGCGATACTATTATTACCATATTTATTAAAACTAATGCAGATAGATTTCCAGCACCTTTCATCACTCATTTACAGGAGTTATCAACCAACAAAATATCCAAAAACTCAGGGTAGCTTTCGCTTGCCATAGCCACAAGCTGGTAAATCTTTTTCAGCAGCATAGTTGTTTGAAATCTTTACCCTGTTGTTGTTTGCTGCCAGGGTTTCCTCCTTAAATTTCGGGTGCTGCAACCTTTCTGCAGGCTTTGAAAAACACTTCAGAAGGCTTTGTAAGCACTTCAGAAGGCTTTGTAAGCACTTCAGAGTCAATTGTCAGCCTTTCAGAAGTCGTTGTCGCCCCTTCAACTGCCATTGCGTCAGGTTCAGCGTCTATTGTTCTGCCTTCAGACTGTCATGTCATGCCTTCAGAAGCAATCGCACGCGGTTCAGTGTCACATTATTCCATTTCAGACTCAATTGTCAGCATATAAACATGACACCTGTCAGTTGCCACTTTCTGTCACGACCCTTTACCTGTATTTACCTGGGGAGATTGGTGCGTTTTTCATATCCAATAACTTAAACCTCATAAAAAAAAAGCGACGCGAAATTTCTACGCCAGTGCCGGGCTGGCAGGTTGTCAACTGCCAATTAACAGGTGATAAAATGGGGATGAGACGACAATAATCCGGCTTTCGCACAATCTTCAATCATCAACCATCTGGCATCTGCTATCAGCCATCTGTATTGATCTTTTCATTATTCAAACAGCGCCTCATCGCGTTCTAACAAAAGAATTGAGTGCTGGGGGACGATGAAGTATTTTTCGTCGTTGTAAACGATTTCGATAGCTCCCTTTTGCAGGAATATGGCTTTATCGCCCGTCTTTGCCTGAAGTGGAATATACCTGACTTTTTCCTCTCCATGATTTTT
>JADLKF010000023.1 GCA_015657475.1 Lentimicrobiaceae bacterium
GCATTCGCGGTTCCTTATATAATCAATAAGTCCGGACAGTGTGTCGCCATTGTTTTTTATAATGTAACCGGGCCTGAAGTCTGACTGCGCCATTAAATTCACAGATATCAATATAATGATTGTCAGGCAGATGGAAAATTTTCTCATAGTAAACAGAAATACTGAACAAGACATCAAATATAAAAAATGGTAGGTAAAAACTATACTTCTCTTTACGAAATATGAAAATCGATGTCCGATTTTAATTATTCATTATCCGAACTTCAACATCTACTCCGCATATTTAAATCCGGACTCATCATTAATCCCAACCGGTATGTTGCAGGGTTTTTAACCTGACAAACTCCAATATGAAGAGGCGGATAACAATTCCGGTATTCGTTTTACTTTTTATCCTGAAGGCACCGGCGCAGGGATTATACGTAAGCTCGCTGTCCGACAGTATTTGCACAGCCGGCGACTGCCAGGACATTTGATCTCAACGGGTATGTAAGAGGCACAGCTTACGGCGGTTCNCAAACGACTGACTATTCAAACCTTTCAGGCGAATTTGCCCTGAAAACAAAGATTTCCCGNGGGAGCACATTCCTATACGCGGATGCACGCTTCCGCGAAGGCATTTTTTTTGGTGAAAGAAAGTCAGAAACAGAGCTGAAGGAAGCTTACGCAGGTTATATCGGGAACAGGTTTTCGGTATACCTTGGAAACCAGGTAGTAAGCTGGGGTCGCACCGATGGATTTAACCCTACNCACAATATTACACCGAACGACTATTTCTACCTCACCCCGGAACCTGATGACCAGAAACTCGGCAACTTTATGCTTAGGCAACGNATCAGGCTGAGCGACCAGGCAGAACTGGAAGCCATAGTGATACCGGTATTCAAACCTTCCGTGTACCGCTACGACCTGTTTGATATGGGCGAAAATTGCAGCTTTACGCAAACNACTGGCCCCAATGCTAAAGTCAAAAATGCTACAATGGCAGCAAGGCTCAATGTTGAACTTCCGGCAGCAGGATTCTCTGTTTCATATTTTCACGGTTACGACCCTTTTTACGGTTTCAAGGCCGATACTATACTCTTTCAGCCCTCGCCTTATGTGATTTACAACCCGGCAGTTTATAAGAAAAACACCATCGGCGCTGATTTTGCTATNACGGTTTCGCAATGGATATTCAGGGGAGAAGTTGCCCTAAATCTCACGACAGACTATCTTGAAAACCAGCAGATACCAAATCCCGACCTGGCGTACGTATTTGGCATAGAACGGACTATCTCGGGATTTACAACGATCTTCCAGTATATCGGAAAGTACACCTTCGACTTCCAACCCATCAGCGAGCCAGTCCTGACCGATCTACTCAATCCACTTGCCCAGATGCAATATGCCATCAGCAGGATCAATTATGAGACAGAACTTNNTTTCAACCGTAAAATCTTCTACCAGCAGGAAGAAACCAATCATNNGGCAGTTTTTCTCTCAGTTAGCAGGCTTTTTGCCCATGATGTGCTCAACGCTGAAGTCTCCGGCTATTATAACATTACCTCAAAGGAGTACCTGATCCGCCCCAGCCTCAGGTGGAATATTACCGATATACTCACTGCNAACCTTGGCGCAAGCATCATTAAAGGCCCCGATATGTCAGTGTTTGAAAAAGCAGGCAAAGTATTAAACGGTGCATTTATCGGGCTTACAGCGTCATTTTGAAACTGGAACCAGGAATCAGGAAATAAGAACCACTTAGTCACTGAGTTCACGCAGAGTCACTAAGGGAAGCTGGAATAAAGAAATAGAAAACTGGATTCAATCCGGAATCAGAACTTTTCAAACCTTTCAAACCTGCCAGCCCCCTGCAGGCATTAGCGCGGCAGGCAAACTCTTCAAACTCTTAAAACCCTTCAAACTCCTCAAACCCTTCAAACTCCCCATGCCTAACGACATCTTTCCCATCCGCCACCGTTGGTATATTATTGCTGCCGCTGCATTCATCACGCTGCTTATGGCTGTGCCTTTGAANAATTCAAAAATCAATACAGATCTTAACGCTTATCTTCCGGATGACATTCCTCAAAAAGTAAACCTCGACACACTGGAGAGCACNTTCGGCACCACCGATCCCATCATCATGTTCTTCGAAACTGACGATGTTCTGAAAGGAGCAACGCTCAGCCGGATTGAGTCACTCACTTCCGCGCTGNNCAACATTCGGAAAAAGTTTAAAGATGTGTTTTCGCTGTTTACCACTAAAAAACATACGGTCGGAGAAGGTACCATGATCGTTGACCCCGTCGTAAAGCACATTCCGGAAAGTGATGCAGAAAGAGCGGCACTAAGGAAAGAAATACGCGATAATCCCCTGGCATACAAACTGGTAGTTTCTGATGATTTCAAGTATTCGCTATATATGTTCAATCCGAAACCGGGATATTCGGATGATGAACTCTTCAAAACGCTCAATTTACTGCTAAAGGAAATNCCCGGCTCCGAAAAGGTCTATTTCAACGGTATGCCCTACCTGCGTGATGAAATTCAGAAGAAAGCCATTCGCGACCTTGCCCTGCTGATGCCGCTCGGTATTTTGATCATGATCGGTTTTCTNCTATTTTCTTTCCGTGAAATAAAAGGTGTGCTGGTACCGCTCTCCGTTGTGTTGATGTCTATAGTGCTTTCCATGGGGCTGATGCCGCTTTTGGGTTATGACCTGAGCATTATAGCAGTGCTTNNTACTATCTTGATGATTGCCATCGCCAACAATTACGGCGTGCACATCGTGACCCGCTACCAGGAGCTGAATGCCCGCTATGTTCATCGCAACATGACTATCATNTCTTATGAGGCCATGTATTACCTCCGCAATCCTATCCTGCTGACTGCCCTCACCACATTGTCGGAATACTTTGGCATGNNGACTACCCATATCATGTTGCCGGCCAAACAAATGGGCATTGTAAGCGCCGCCGGAATAACGNNTTTTGCTCTGCTGCTGAGTTTGTACTATGTGCCGGGCCGTGATGTCGCCTGCTTAAAAAAAGGTAAACCGCAAAAGAGTTTCCTGGTGCCCAAACATACGGCTNNGGTCGATAAGTTCCTGGTTTGGGCCGGAGATGCTACCACGAAAAATCCAAAGATGGTTGTGGCAGTTTTCNNCTTGGGGTTTTTCCTGCTGACAGGGGCAGGGATTTACAGGTTGAATGTAAGTTTCAACAACGAGAAAATTATGCCGGCTTCTCATCCTTTGCGTATTGCTACTGACATTGCTAACCGGCATNNTCTCGGCGGCACCAAGGTCATTTCCCTGCTTTTCGAAGGCGATATCAAAGATCCAGCGTTGCTCAACGACATGGAACGGNNTTTTTCCACTGAACTGAAAAAACTACCTGAGGTTGGCCAGCCGTAAACATCCATTGCCACCNNCGTAATAAAGACCATCAGCCGCGCCATGAACGACCCTGGTGACCCGCTGTATGACCGTATACCNGATACACGCAACGCGGTGGCTCAATACATTGAATTCTACAACCTCAGCGGTGACCCAGCTGATTTTGAGCGGCTTGTTGATTTCGATTACACAAAGGCANNAATTTTAAATGTGCAGTTCAGGGCAGAAACCATTAAAGATTTCAATAAGGTTGAACAGCACNNGATCGACAGCCTGATGAACGCCTCGAAATTCTGCAAACTCAAAGCCGGACATTGCCTGGTTGAAAAACAAATGGCAAGGTCGCTGGTTAAAGGGCAGAACTACTCCCTTNNCATTTTTGCTTTCGCAGCAATTATCCTGTTATTGTGTGGATATTCCGTTCGCCGGAAAGCGGGAATGATGGGATCAATTCCCTTGGTTTTCAGCGTGGTGTGCACTTTCGGGCTAATGGGATGGCTGGGGTTTGAACTTGATATCGCCACTTCGCTGTTGTCGTCGGTTGCCATCGGGATTGGAGTAGATTATACAATACATCTTTTCTGGCGGTTGAAAACAGAGCTTTCGGATGGCCAGGAATATGCCGAAGCGGTTCGCAAAACACTAAAAAATACAGGTCGCGGCATCGCTATCNNAAACGCATTTTCGGTGATGGTAGGCTTCGCTGTGTTGTTCTTTTCGGGCATCACTATCCTGAAATCTTTCNNGGTTTTCCTCATCATTTTCTCCCTGATACTCTGCCTGCTTTGCGCCCTGATANNACTAATCCCTGCCATCNNCTGTTTCATTGTAAAACCTTCATTCCTGGAAAATTCACCCATAAAGAACTTTAATCAGATCAACGGACTATGAAATCAAAAACTATTCTTTCGTCAGTAGTGACCATCCTGGCTGTCACATGCCTCAGGGCGCAGGATGCCCGCACCATAGCCGACAAAGCTTCGGATGCCATCACCCCGGCTCCATGGAAATGACTTCCACACTTAAAATTTATGACAACAAGGGCAACGTGCGGGTGCGCGAAGTGAGCAATGCCATGGCAAAATTCAGCGGGACGACCAAAACACTGTTCAAATTCCTTTCGCCACCTGAGGTTAAAGGCACAACAATACTCATTTACGACTATGAAAACAAGGACGACGATATGTGGATCTATATGCCTTCGCTTCGCAAAACACGGCGCATCGTAGCTACCGAAAAAGGAAAAAGCTTCATGGGATCAGAGTTCAGCAATGCGATATGAGCAAACCAACCATGAGCGATTTTACCTATACGCTGAAAGGCAGCGAGAAGATTGATGGAAAAGATTGCTGGAAACTGGAGTCGAAATGCATCAATGCGGGGGTGGAAGATGCCAACGGCTATAGCCGAAAGGTTGCCTGGATTGAAAAAAGCACCTACCTCACGTGGAAAATTGAGTTCTACGACCATGCTGACAAGCTGCTCAAGATCGAAACCTTCGGTGATTACCGTAAACAGCCTGATGGAAAATATTTTGCTTTCCGCCTCAGCATGCAGAACGTTCAGAGCAGCCGCAAATCGGAAATTGTGATCAACAGATATCAGGCAGGTTCTGCACTGAAGGAATCGGCATTTTCGGCAACCACTCTGGGGCAATAGCACTTATGAAAAGAGCTTTGCTGGTTATTGGATGCTTGCTATTCGTCACAGTCTTGTATGCACAGTCGCTCACCATTCATATCTCGGGAATCAGGAATGGCAAAGGCAATNNGCTTTGCATCGCTATCTACACCAACAGCCGGCAATTTGAAACCGATAAACCATACCGCAAGCTGGCAGTATCAAAAGAAGAGGTGAAAGACGGGAAAATTACCGTCATCGTGAAGGAGTTACCTGCCGGACAGTATGGTATTGCTTTGCTTGATGATGAGAACAATAACGGGAAGATGGATTACCGGCTGTTGCTGCCGGCCGAAGGTTTCGGGTTTTCAAATTACCGGCACTCAGGATTGAAAAGACCAAAGTATGAAGACTTTGATTTTGATATTTCTGAGCGAAACAATCAGGTCTGTGTTGAACTAAGGCATTATTAGTATGATAACTTCAGGCTTACGACAAAACTTTAAACTTCAAACTTGAAACCTGAAACTCACCTACACCCTCGCCTTCCAAGGCAAATCAGGCACATTGTATAAAAAGGCGACATATCGTGCCAGGACAAAAAGGTAGTCGGAAAGCCGGTTTAAGTATCGGATCACGATATCATCCACGGCGGTTTCAGTAGCCAGGCGGATGCAAATCCGTTCAGCACGGCGGCAAATAGTTCGGCAGACGTGGCTGAGTGAAACCAGCGGGTGTCCGCCCGGTAGCAGGAATGATGATAGTGGCTGCAGTGATTCGTTCATCCGGTCAATTTCGCTTTCCAGGTGAAGAACATCCTCTTCAAAAAGCTTCGGTAGTTTTCGTGCAACCTCTGTTTTCGGTTCAGTAGCAAGAATTGATTCAGCGGTAAACAACCTGTCCTGGATTTCGAGCAGAACCTCCCTTAGTTTTTCGTCATTAAGTTGGTCGCGCAGGTGGCCGATAAATGAATTTAACTCGTCGATTGTGCCATAAGCTTCGATACGGCTGTGGTATTTCGGCACACGCTTTCCCCCGATGAGCGAGGTTTCTCCTTTATCACCGGTTTTGGTATATATTTTATAATTTTTATCCATGAAAAGATTCACAGAGCCTGTCAGGGAATACTGCTTCAGACAGCTACTTCTTTCTTCCTGGAGCTGTATATGTTTGGATTCACATAATCGTCCGAAACCTGACCGTCCATCAACCTGATAATACGGTGGGCATGGCGGGCGATATCCTCTTCATGGGTTACCAAAACTATAGTATTGCCTTCTTCATGAATTTGTTCAAGCAAACCCATAATTTCATGACTGGTCACCGAATCAAGATTCCCGGTAGGTTCGTCGGCCAATATTATACTGGGATGATTTACCAATGCACGTGCTATGGCAACGCGTTGCCTTTGCCCGCCCGAAAGTTCGTTGGGCTTATGGTGGCCGCGGTCGGTGAGGCCGACATTTTCAATCACAGCCTGTGCGCGCTCCAGCCGTTTGACCTTGGTGATGCCTGCATAAATTTGCGGAAGCGCCACATTGTCAAGTGCCGTCAGCCTGGGCAACAGGTTAAAAGTCTGAAACACGAAACCAATTTCTTTGTTCCTGATTTCGGCCAGTTCAAGATCGTTAAGTTTGCTGACATCTTTCCCGTTGAGAAAATATTGGCCGCTCGTCGGTGTATCAAGACATCCAAGCAGGTTCATGAGGGTTGACTTTCCTGAACCCGAAGGTCCCATCAGGGCAACAAATTCATTCCTCCTGATTTCCAGTGATACTGAGCGAAGAGCCTTAACTACTTCAGTACCAACTTTATAATCGCGGGTAATATCTACAAGGCGAATAACTTCACCGTCCATAATTGACAAATTTTTACTTTCTACAAATATAGTCCGAATTTACGAACGAAATCTGCTTTTATACTATTTCTGAAACTTCGGTTCTGACTGATTCCTGTACTTTATCACGAAATGCTGCTTTGTAAGCCCTTCGCGGAAAAACAACAGCCCGAAACGGAACACGTCTACCGAAACCTTTACCTGCGGGATTTCGCAAATTTCCTTCCAGGCCCTTTCCATCCCGGCTGACCAGTGAATATCATCGATTACTACCACCGAATTTGAACTGACTTTTCGCAAGATCATCTCAACATATTTTTTTGTCGGTTCGTATTCGTGATGTCCGTCAATGTATGCAAAGTCAACCGTTTCGGTTTGCTGCATTAATGAAGGAAGAACATCTTCGAAACGGCCTGTCAACATTTCAATGTTCTGAATATTGAGTCCAGCAAAATTCTCCCTTGCAACTTCGGAGGTGGTACTGCAGCCTTCGATGGTAAAAATTTTGGCTCGTGGCGCTGCTGTGGCAAGGTACATGGTGCTTATACCCAAGGAAGTACCAAGCTCAAGGATGTTTGCAGGTTTAAACCGGGCAACCAGCCGATGCAGCAATTCTCCTGAAGCAGGATCTACCGTTGATCGGGCTGCAATCTGCCCAACGGTTTTTAGATGAAGTGTATATGGCCGGCTTCCTTTTCCCGATCCGAAATCAGTAACCTCAAGCAGGCGTCTGCTTTGACACAGCTGCTTTCGCAATGCCCTGATTTTCTGACACTCAGCCGACACCTTATCGTCTTCAAACACTTCTGTTACAAGGCTATAAACAAAAGGTGAATGAATTCCGTATTTGGTTTTTGCCGTGAACAAATATTGAAAATATTTTAAAATCTGCCTGATTTTATGAACCATGGGAATATTACTCCTGGAATTTTAGTCTTTTTATAAACAATCATTCAAGCTGTTCGTTATTTTTGCCCCGAACAATTGCAGGATGACTACACAACAGTTTATTACAAAAATAGGCAACTATCTTTCGATGGTGAAATTTGCCCACACCATTTTTGCCCTTCCGTTTGCATTATTCGGGTTTTTTATGGCTTTGGGCAGCCCCGATAGCAATCTCAACTGGCTGTTGCTGTTCCTTGTAATATTGTGCATGTTTTTTGCCCGCAATGCCGCCATGAGTTTCAACCGCTGGGCTGACAGGGAATTTGACAAGAAGAACCCGCGGACAGCCATTCGTGAAATACCGGCTGAGATCATCAGGCCCGGTTCAGCGCTTACCTTTTCGCTGCTCAATGGTTTGTTTTTTATAGCTACCACCTGGTTTATCAACCGATTGTGTTTTTACCTTTCACCTGTTGCGCTGATGGTTATCCTGGGTTACAGCCTGACAAAACGGTTTACCTACCTCTCGCATTTCGTACTCGGACTCGGACTGGCCCTTGCTCCAACCGGGGCGTTTCTCGCAGTTACAGGCCGTTTCGACTGGCTTCCTGTTTTACTTTCGGCTGCAGTGCTCTGCTGGGTTTCAGGCTTTGATATAATCTACGCTTTGCAGGACGACGATTTCGACCGGGAAAACCAACTTCGCTCGATTCCGGTACAGCTTGGCAGGAAAAGGGCTTTAATGCTCTCTTCGGTCCTTCATGTTATAACGGCTGCATTATTACTCCTGCTTGGATTGAAGGGCAACTACGATATATTTTACTGGATTGGATATGCTGCTTTTTCAGGTTTATTGCTTTACCAGCATCTGATTGTTAAAACCGATGACCTCCGCCGTGTGAATGTGGCTTTTTTTACTCTCAACGGGATTGCCAGCATCATTTATGCCTCATTCGGCATTGCCGGGATCATTTTCTGATTCGGATGATTTCTTGGTTGACAGATTGAATCCTGACAGAAAATCCATCACCATTTTATCGAATTTCTCTTTGTCTTCCTTATGAAATTCATGCTCAATGAGCAGGTAATAAAGAGGGAGTCCCTTTAATATGTCTTCTGCTTTGCTATTCTGCAACCGCATGGCGTCTTTTTCGGTCGTGACGATGATCTTCTCCCTTGAATGATAATCAGTAAAACGCTGCCTGATGCCTGCAAGTTCCTGAAGGCTGAAGTCATGATGATCGGGGAAAGTCATCATGATCAGTTCGTCGCTCATTGAGCGCAGATACTCCTCCATGGGCGAAGGATTCGCGATACCGGTCATCATGAAAATGGCTGATGGTTTGCGCTTTTGAACTGGATATGCAGGTATGCCCGGAAACAGAGGCTCCAGGCCAACATATTTTACATAAGAGAAAAAAAGTTGCTGGTAGGGTGCCGGGTTCAGTTCTTGGGTGATTTGACGGCGGAGGATTGGTGAGAAAATACGCGGGGATTTCGTCACCACGATAGCCTGGGCTCTTTTAGCGCCGGTAACAGGCTCACGGAGCATTCCCAATGGAAGCATCTGGTCGTGGATATAGGTTGTAAAGTAATCGGTAAGCAGTATCGACAAGCCAGGTTTCACCTGCCTGTGCTGAAAAGCATCGTCAAGCAGAATTACTGCCGGTGCCTCTTTCATGCCCAATAGATTTCGAATACCCCGCCTGCGGTTCTCATCAACAGCCACAACAACATCGGGAAATTTCCGGGCAAACTGCAATGGCTCATCACCAATTGTTGATACCGTACTCTTATCATCAGCAACTACAAACCCCTTACTCTTTCTCTTATAACCCCTGCTGAGTGTGGCCAGTTTGTATCGGTTGTCGAGCAACCGTATAAGGTATTCAGTCATGGGAGTTTTGCCGCTGCCACCGGCACACAGGTTCCCAACCGAAATCACGGGGCGATCGAAAGCAACCTGCTTTTTCAGGCCCCAGTCGAAGAACTTGTTCCTGATGCGCATGACAACTCCGTAAAGAGCTGCCAGCGGAAACAAAAAAATCCTGAGCAATTCCATGTTATAAAAATACAAAATAATTGAATTTTGGGGTATTGTATGGTATATTTGCCAAAACTGTTAACTTCTCTCCATTTGAGTAAGCCAATAAATTCAGGAATATGCAGGTTAGTCTTAAAGACATAAAAAAACTGTTTGAAGAAATCGCTCCACTCCCGCTGCAGGAATCATACGATAACTCAGGATTGCTTGTAGGAGACGAAAACACGATGATAAGTGCTGCCCTGGTGACACTTGATGTCACGGAAGAGGTTGTTGCTGAAGCTGCTGCAAAAGGCTGCGACCTGATTATCGCTCATCACCCTGCCATTTTCGGCAACCTGAAAAGGGTTACGGCATCCGACACGACCGGAAGAATTATTATGGAAGCCATAAGGAACGGTATCGCTATATATGCTTCACATACCAATCTCGACAATGTTCCTGAAGGGGTCAACAAAGCACTGTGCGATAAACTGGATATCACTGGCATGCAGATTCTCAAACCAATGAAAGATATGCTGCAGAAACTGGTCACTTTTTGCCCGGTAAAACATGCTGATAAGGTGAGGGAAGCGATTTTCATGGCAGGTGCAGGGCAAATTAGCAATTACGACAGTTGCAGTTTCAATGCAGCAGGCCAGGGAACTTTCCGTGCCGGCGAGAGCGCTAATCCATTTGTTGGCAAAACCGGCGAACTGCATTTTGAAAATGAGATACGCATCGAAACCATTTTTCCTGCTTACCTGCAATCGGCTGTGATAAAGGCCTTGCTCAGCGCTCACCCTTATGAAGAAGTTGCCTACGACATCTACAATCTTGATAACGCATACACGGGAGCCGGAGCAGGCATGATCGGCGAACTCAACGAAGAAACCGGTGCCCGTGAGTTTCTTTTAAAAGCTAAATCGGTTCTAGGAATTGGTTGCATCAGACATACAGCTTTACCTTCAATGAAAATAAAAAAAGTGGCTGTATGTGGTGGCGCCGGAAGTTTCCTGATCAGGGATGCTGAGGCGGCAGGTGCCGACATATTTCTCACCGGTGACATCAAATACCATGACTTTTTTGTTCCTGCCGGCAGGATGATTCTTGCCGATATCGGTCACTATGAAAGTGAACAGTTTACAAAAGAACTGATATGCACCCTGTTAAAGAAAAAATTTCCTACCTTTGCACACTTTATTTCCGGGACCCTGACAAATCCCGTTAACTACTTGTAAATAAACATATAACACCCATTATATTACTATGGCAAAATCAATTGCTAAACCAGGGGAATCATCAGCTGATGAAACCGTAAAAACTCCTGATATTTCATTGAATGATAATGTCGCGGTTGAAAATCATGCTGTTACAGCCGATCAGGATGAAACTGAGATTTCTGTCGAGAAAAAACTGGTTGCGCTGCACAGCCTCCAGCAAATCGATTCACAGATAGACCGTATCCGCATTATCAGGGGTGAACTTCCNCTCGAAGTGGAAGACCTCGAAGATGAGATCGCCGGCCTCGAAACCCGTATCGATAACCATATCCAGGAAATCCAATCACTTGAAAAACAAATTGCTGACAAGCAGATTGCCATCAAGGAAAGCCAGAACCTGATAAAACGGTACGAAGAACAACAAAACAATGTGCGCAACAATCGTGAGTACGATGCACTTACAAAAGAAATTGAATTTCAGTCACTTGAAATTCAGCTAGCTGAAAAACGTATCCGTGAGTTCTCGATGCAGCACGAAAAATATACTGTCGAGATTGAACATGCGCAGAACATTTTACAGGAAAGGCGCAACGACCTCGAACTGAAACGCAGTGAACTTGCCGACATTGTTACCGAAACAGAGCTGGAAGAAAAAGAGCTCATGCGTAAATCGGAGTCACAGCAGAAATTTATCGAAGACCGTCTGCTGCTTGCATACAAACGTATCAGGAAAAACGCACGTAACGGACTGGCTGTAGTTACCGTTGAGCGCGACGCCTGCGGTGGCTGCTTCAGTGCTATCCCTCCCCAGCGCCAGCTCGATATCCGCATGCACCGTAAAATCATCGTGTGCGAATATTGCGGACGTATCCTGGTAGATAAAGAACTGGCCAGCACCGTAAAAATCTGATCTTTATCACAAGTTATTTTAAGGAGGGTCTTTATGACCCTCTTTTTTTTATTTTCGCTTTATGCAAAAGCGATTTTTATTCCTGGTTTCGTTCATCCTGCTGTTTTCGTATCAGGGCAAGCCTGCAACCGGGTATTCAGAGCGATGTGCAAAAGCACACGACTATATCCTCTGCCTGCGTTTTGATGATGCTCAGGCTCTGCTGGATGAAGAAAAAAAACTTAAGCCAGCCAATACACAACCTTACCTGCTCGAAAATTATATTGACTTCCTCAAAGCGATGATAACCGAGGAGGAGCAGGATTACAACCGTTTAAAAACAACANNACGGAATCAAAGGCTCGAGAAACTGGTTTATGGTGATGCAACTTCTCCCTGGTATCGCTACAGCCAGGCGGTTATTTACCTGCAATGCGGTTTTGTCCGGATAAAATTCCGCGATTATTTAACTGCAGGAGTCGAACTTAACCAGGCGTACAAACTGCTGGAAGAAAACAATCAACGCTACCCTGACTTTATTCCAAACAAGACATGCCTGGGTTTGCTTCATGCTTTGATAGGCACCGTACCCGACAATTACCGCTGGGCAGCCAGAACGCTGAAATTCCGGGGAACTATAAGCCAGGGGATTAATGAACTGAACGAAGCTTGCACCAAATCAGCCAACAGCAGGGAATATGGNATTTGTATTCCCGAAAGCGCCTTCCTGCTTGCTTTTGCCACGATTAACCTTTCGGGTGATAAAAACCAGGTAAGTCGATTTATTGAAGAAACATCTAAACCGCTGTTTCAGCAATGGGTCAGCATCAGTCCTTTAATGACTTATGCTCTTGCNCACATTTACATGAAATCCGGACAAAACGATAAAGCCATTACCTTGCTCAGATACAGAAAACAGGGCAATGGTTATTTCCCGTTCTATTACCTGGAGTACATGCTCGGTGTTGCAAAACTCAACCGCCTCGACAAAGACGCCAATGTGCCGTTACTAAGTTATGTCGCTAACTTTAAAGGCCTTAATTACCTGAAGTCAGCGTACGAACACATTGCCTGGTATTACCTCATTAACGGCAATGCCTCAAAGTACCGCTTGTATTTAGACAGGATAGGGCTGCGCGGCAATGAACAGGTTGAANNTAACGATCGCGAAGCCATGCGGAATTCAAAGCTCAATACTGTTCAGAATATTCACCTGCTGAAAGCCCGACTGCTGTTCGACGGAGGTTACTACGAAAGAGCGATGGCGGAGATCCAGCAGTTTGAAACAACATGTATTAATTCACCCAAAAAGAAATAGTGGAATGCACTGTATAGGAAAGGGCGCATTTATGACGAATGGGGAAAAGAAGAGCCGGCAATAGTCAGCTATAAATCAACATTAAACCTTGGTAATTCAATGCCTCAGTATTATNNTGCTGCCAATGCCAGCCTCCACCTGGGAATGATANNCTATGAGCAAAAAAATGATNNTTTAAAACAAGCACGGTATTATTACGAAAATGTCTCNACCATGTCATTTGAGGAATATCATTTCAGTATAACCCACAAAGCCAAAGCAGGAATAAACCGCCTTGAAGGCAAATAAAAAGCCCCTGCCGGCTTTGCAGTCAACAGGACTTTTCTCAACTAACACCAAATTAATATCTGAAACCCAGAGNTAACTGAAAAATATTCTTATTGATTGTAGTAGTTGCTGCCGGCACAAGGGAAGCATCATAAAGGTAGTAATCATCACTCATCCAGGAGTGNNGAACGTATGCCATGTCGACAAAATATCCCCTCTCATGAATGCCAATACCCGCNNACGAAAGGGTTTTCTTCGAGCCATCGTTTGTATTCAGGCCGCTTACATATGGTGATCCGTANNATAAACCGAATCCCCCGCGAAGGCTAACTACCTGGTAATTCCACTCAGCACCCAGCCTCACATTATGGGCTGGTGCAAGATTTGTACGGATGATATCGTTCTCATCGAAAAAGTCATAAGAGCCACTGCGCAGTCTAGCTGTTGAATAATCAAGATATTCATAATCGGCACTTATGAGTCCGCTCTGCCCGATGATAAAAGCCATGCTCCCTATCAGCTTTAATGGCGTATTAATCTTGTAATTAAAACGTCCGGTTTCTGAAGTTTCAGTATAAGAAAGGCCATTATCAAATTCCGAAGTTATTGTTGAATACCATTCGTCTGTCATATCGTTATAATTGGTCGGGGTGTGCACTGCAAAACCTAGTCGAAGGAAATCAACCGGGCGGTATATCATTCCCAATTTCAGGTTTACACCTGAACCCTNTGTCTCAAGATGATCTCGCTTGGTAAATGATTTGAAGTACTCAATATTGCCTTCTGAATCTGTTTCGGTCAGGCGGCTATCTTCTTCATAGCGTATATAAGGAAACCCTACGGTTGCTCCCAGGTAAAGCTTGTCGCCAAAATTTGCACCGGCACTCAGCACCATTTCATTGATAGTTCCCCAGGTTTCGCTTACTTTCTTCTGCATTAAGCCTCCGTTGGGAGCATCAACCCAGTATTCGTTGGCAGCTGAATCGTACACCAGAAGGTCAGTATTATATGCCAGCAAACTGCTGTACTCATCAAGTTCGCTTGCCGAAAGGGTATTGCCGTTATTATTGGCCTGGTACATGTATTGAGTTAGCAACGAGCTCTGGTTATTAAAACCTCCAAGTATCATCCGGTTATTGAAGTTCTCAATACGGTTCATCCCAAAACCGAAATTCACGAATTTAAGAAAGCCAGATTCGCTTTTACCTCCGGTATTCAGGTTCATCACCATACCGGCACTCCNCAGGTTTAAACTATACTTGCTATCAGTATTGGTCTGGCCAAAAAACTCTGCATCGGTCGAAAAAGTGTTTAGCTGCGGTGTGATCGAAAATTCTGATTTCCGGTACAGTCCTATACCAGCCGGGTTCTGGCTAAGAGTTGAAAAGTCAGCTCCCAATGNCCCGAATGCACTTCCCAGTCCAATAAAGCGCGCCGTTCCGCTATACGAAAGCCTGGAGTATCGTAATGCATCATTTTCGTTTTGTGACATTCCTGTCAGTGTGGTTGCTGCAAGAATTATGATCAAATATATCTTCTTCATTTTCGTTTCATTTATTATATTATTCAGTAGTGCAGATACATACTCCCAGAACCAGCGCATTGTTTTAAAGGCTTTTGCTGGCCTGAATTGTGTATAATTAGCTGGTTATCTTCTGTGGCCTGAACTTGATGAACCGGAAGATGAGGACCCGCTGCTGCGCGATGATCCTGAAGAACTGCTGCCGCTGCTCCCAGATCCCGAACTTGAGCGCGAAGGTGCTGAATAACTGCCTCCGCCGCTGTTGCTTGACCGTGAAGGGGCCGAATAGCTGCCTCCGCTGCTGCTGCCACTGCTGCGTGATGGTGCCGAGTAGGTGCTGTTGCTGCGTGAAGGTGCTGAAGTATTATTGCGCGAAGGTGCCGAATAGCTGTCGTCGCGGCGGGCAGGAGCCTGGTAAGCTTTATTCTGCCTTGGTTCCGGCTGTTGCTGCGGAGTGTAATTCGGACGTGTTGGCTGGGTATAGTTGCGGTTTTGCTGATCAGGAGCAGCCTGGGTATTTCGCTGCGAAGGAGTTACCTCTGTCTCGCCGGGGTTACGGTATTTGGGAGTGGTATATTCCTGCGATGATCTTGGCTTGGAGTAAGCCGGAGGACTGTAAGGCTGTATATTCCCGCTGCGTTGAACACCCTGCGATCCTGAAGGGGTAGATGCACGTGCAGACGGGTTTGCGTAACGCTCCTGACGCTGCTTCACAATCTCAGGTTGCTGGGTATTGTTGCCGTTACCATCAATAGCATTTGCCTGCGGAGCCTGGCGGTTTTGTTCAGTTGTACCTGGATTTACATAGCGGTACTGCGGATTGCGTGATACCGGTTCTGTGGTTGAACCGGTGTTGCGCTGAATTTCAGCATTTCGTGGCTGCCGTTCGCCTGTAACGGTCGAACCGTTTTCGGTGCCGCTGTTCCTTGATGTATTGCTTACATTGGTCGGAGTGCGGGTGCTACCCGAAGGCTGTACGGTAATATCACGGTTGCCGCCACTGCTGTTGCGGCTGTTGATGGTACCACCTGCATCTCCGCCGCCACCACGCCTGGTTTCAACTGTACTACGGCTGCGGTCGGCAGTATTTGATGCTTCATAACGCTCGCCAAAAGTGCGGTAGTGGCTGTTGCGGGCAAGCGATCCCGAACCACCTACATTGTCCCTGTGGCCGTAATAGAAAGAGTTGTAGTCATGGCTGTTATAATAGTGGTTAAAGCTTCCGTACCAGTATCCGTCATAGAAACCATTCCAGTATCCGTAGTTATAACCTGAATAAAAACCACCACCCCAGTTTCCGAACGGATAAGGATCATACCAGCCATAATAAGGATAGGACCAGTCGTACCAGCCGTAGCGATAATAAGAAGGATAATAATAATAGGAAGGAAACCAGAAATTATATCCAAGGTAGATGCTTGTTCCCCAGTTGTAAGGGTTATAATCGTACCAGTACATATTGGTATACCAGTCGGAGTAATAGCTATTGTAGTAACAGTTGTTATGAAAACGCCTTAGCCTTGCTGCATAAGCATAGTCATAATAATCGTCGGTAAAATAATTGTTGGTGATGTAAGTATCACCTTCAGGTGAGGTATACTGCTCGGTATCGCTGTAAACCGGCTCGGTATATGACTCATTACCGGAAGAAGCTGATTCCTGTGGTTCAGCCTGTTGAACAGGTTCGACAACCTGGGCATTATCAGCTACTGCTGCCTGCTGAGGTTCAACCACTGTCCTTATTTCCATGGGCTTGCTCTTAGATGAATAGTAAACATCATCATAGTTCCTTGCCTGGTATTGTGTGGTACAACCTGTGAGCATGATGAGGCTTGCAGCAACCAAAGCAATGTAGTTTTTCATGATATAGTCTCCTTATTGTTATGGACCAGTTTCGTGTTGATCATCGAAATATCGGGCTTTAGCGATTATTTTTTGTAATTTTGCACGTACTTCGACATCAAAAATATTGCAAAAATTGTACCATTTTCAATCATTATGGCAAAAGAATTAACATCGAGAGAAGAGAACTATTCACAGTGGTATAACGACCTGGTAATCAAAGCCGAACTAGCCGATAATTCAGCTGTGCGCGGCTGTATGGTAATACGCCCCAATGGTTATGCCATTTGGGAAAAAATGCAGGCACAACTTGATAAAATGTTTAAAGAGAGCGGGCATGTTAATGCATATTTCCCTCTTTTCATCCCAAAATCATTCTTCAGCCGCGAAGCCAGCCATGTTGAAGGTTTTGCAAAGGAATGCGCAGTTGTTACCCATTACAGACTTAAGAATTCACCGGATGGCAACGGCGTTATTGTTGATCCTGAAGCCAAACTTGAAGAAGAATACATCGTTCGCCCTACTTCTGAAACGATCATCTGGGACACCTACCGTTCCTGGATCCAATCATACCGTGACCTGCCCATTCTCGTAAACCAGTGGGCAAATGTTGTTAGGTGGGAGATGCGTACCCGTCTGTTTCTGCGCACGGCTGAGTTCCTCTGGCAGGAAGGACATACTGCCCATGCAACCCGTGAAGAAGCTATTGCCGAAACCGAGAAAATCCTCAATATCTATGCTGAATTTGCCGAGAAATGGATGGCAATTCCAGTTTTGAAAGGATATAAATCACCCAATGAAAGGTTTGCCGGAGCTGTTGAGACATATTGCATCGAAGCTCTGATGCAGGACGGCAAGGCGCTGCAAGCAGGCACATCCCATTTTCTTGGTCAGAATTTTGCTAAAGCATTTGATGTTCAGTTCCTTAACAAGGAAAATAAGCTGGAATATGTATGGGCAACTTCATGGGGTGTATCAACAAGGCTCATGGGTGCATTGATCATGTCCCATTCCGATGATCACGGACTGGTGATTCCTCCGCGCCTTGCACCAACCCAGGTTGTGATTGTACCCATTTACAAGACAGATGAACAACTGGTTGCAATTTCTGAAAAGGCACAACAAATAATGACGGCTCTCCGGTCGAAAGGCATCAGCGTGAAATATGACGACCGCGATACTTTCAAACCCGGGTGGAAATTTAATGAACACGAGTTTAAAGGTATTCCTGTTCGCATCGCCATCGGCCCCCGCGACCTCGAAAACGGCACCGTAGAAGTTGCCCGTCGCGACACCCTTGAAAAATCAGTCTACCAGATCACAGACCTTGAAACCAAAATTGAGCATTTGCTCGAGAACATTCAGTCAAATCTTTACCAGAAAGCCCTTGCATTCAGGGAAGATAATACTTTCCAGGCCAATACCTGGGAAGAGTTCAACAAATTACTCGACACTAAAGGCGGTTTCATTTCAGCACACTGGGACGGGACTCCTGAAACCGAGCAGAAGATAAAAGAAGAAACAAAGGCTACTATCCGCCTGATACCTCTCGACAACAAGTTTGAAGAAGGTTCATGCATTTATTCCGGGAAACCTTCGAAACAGCGTGTTATCTTTGCAAGAGCCTATTAATCTGTAACTTATAAATGAAAGTTCTGGGTGTTATTCCGGCCCGATTTGCTTCTACCCGTTTTCCGGGTAAGCCTCTGGCAATGATTGGCGGCAAGAGCATGATACAAAGGGTTTACGAGCAATGCAGCCGATGCAATTTACTTAACGAAGTAGCCGTTGCTACCGATGACGACCGTATATATAACCATGTGAAGTCATTCGGTGGAAAAGCGTATTTGACTTCCGATAAACACAGCTCAGGCACTGAACGTACCGGTGAAGTCCTACGGATTCTGAAAAATGAAGATGACTCCTGTGCGTTTGATGTTGTAGTGAACATCCAGGGTGACGAACCTTTTATAGCCCCTGAGCAGATTGAAAAAGTTGTTAATTGTTTCAGGGACCCAAAAGCAGAAATTTCTACACTCATCAAACCTGTAGATGATAACGCTGAACTGTTTAACCCCAATGTTGTTAAAGTTGTGGTGAACAGAAATGGCAATGCAATGTATTTCAGCCGTCAGCCAATACCATTTTTAAGGAGCGTTGAAAAGGAAGAATGGCTTAAACATCATACATATTATAAGCATATCGGAATCTATGCCTTTAGAAGTCAGGTGCTTGAACTTGTCGTCAACCTCACAGCATCACCACTTGAGAAAGCCGAATCACTGGAACAGCTTCGCTGGATTGAAAATGGTNNTTTTTCGATTATTACCGCTGTGACTGATATTGAGACAGTTGCCGTTGACACCCCTGAAGATTTATTAAAACTTACTAACATCCTGTAGAAATTACGGCATTCACTTCTTAAATTCGCCGGTTCAATAAGAATCATGACAATGATAGGGCCAGCCATCAGCGAACTTCTGCCAGGACACGAATGTGTGATTGTACCCGGGCTCGGAGGATTTATTACATCATTCGCCCCGGCGCGTATCGACGAATCAATCCATCGCTTTTCACCACCTCGCAAGCTGGTAGCTTTCAATGCTGTCCTTTCCAATAATGATGGAATCCTGGCAAACCATATAGCCGGGAAATACAATATATCATACACAGAAGCCCTTTACAGGATCAATGAATGGTCGCAGAACTCAATGCAATTATTGAGAAATGGCGGTGAAATTGCCATTGACCAAATCGGAAAGCTCAGCATTAACATAGCCGGCAATCTTACTTTTGAACCCGACATTGAAGCAAACTATTTCGACGGTTCATTTGGATTACCGGTCTTCGAAAGCCCTGCGATCGAAAGCCATGAGGAAGAAGATTACGAGGTAATTACTTCAGCCAAAAAGGTAAAACATAACATCCGGCATCTTGTACCGGCAACACTGAAGTGGGCTGCAATTTTATTGCCTCTGATCGGTTTTACTATCTGGGGCTCAATGAATACGCCTCCAATTGGCAACTTTATCAATAATCAGTCGGGGCTGCTTGCCTGGTCAAATTCCACACCCGGTAAAACGGCTGTGATACCTGCAACACGGACAGCAGCGCCTCAGCAGGAAATAAAAATAACATCACCGGCCGAAGTTCTTGGGGAGAATGCATCTTGCGTGATGCCAGGAGTTATTTCGTACGCCGAAATGCATGCCCAGAACATAACCATTACTCAGCCAGCGCCCGAAGAAAACACTCCTTCAGTAGTTTCAGGTAACTCTGTATATCATATTGTTGCCGGCGCTTTTCGCGAAATTGGCAATGCAAACCGGCTGGTTGCTAAACTGCAGACTGAAGGGTACCCGGCTTTCATTGCTGACACCAACCGCAGGGGACTTTTTGTTGTCAGCATCCGATCATTTGATGACAAACAGGAAGCTTTCAATGCGCTTCAGGAAATAAAATCAAACGGGCATCCTGCAGCCTGGATATATAAAGCCGCAAAATCGCGGATATAATTCACTAATCCTCAATTTTCAGCCTTGGCTAAACGAAAATTAGAACGTTTTGCAGAGAATGCCACATTCCCGCACATGTTCCAATTAATGTGGGACGATATACAGGCAGGTTTTGAGCTTCGCGGTAAATGGCGCGCTGAGTATTTCAAAAACGAGAACCCGCTCATCATTGAACTCGGTTGCGGCAAAGGTGAATATACTGTGGGGCTGGCTTGCAGATATCCTGAAAAGAATTTCATCGGCCTCGACAAAAAAGGCGCGCGCATGTGGCGTGGGGCAAAAACAACCGCAGAACAAACCATTCCTAATGTGGCCTTTGTGAGGATGCAAATTGAAAGCATTCCCTCGGTATTTTCACCAGGTGAGGTTGATGAAATCTGGATCACTTTCCCCGAGCCGCATCCTAACAGTCCACGCACCCGAAAGCGTTTCACTTCGCCGCAGTTTATCGAAAGATACCGCCGGATATTAAAAGACGGTGGCGTGATTCATCTGAAAACCGACAGCGATCTTGTTTATGACTACACTCTTGATGTTATCCGCACTGGTGGTCATACCCTGATTTATTCCACTAATGACCTTTATACTGAAAAAATCAGTGATGCAACCCGTGATGTAGTAGCTGTTCAAACCTTCTATGAACAGATGTGGCTGACGCAGGGAAAGAAAATTAAGTACTTGTGCTTCAGTATCGTTTGATTCACATACTAATGAGTGATGCAGGACGACTCATTTTTTCAAAGGGTGTATGAAGTTGTGGTTCAAATCCCGCCTGGAAGAGTAACTTCATATGGTGCCATAGCCAGATATCTTGGTACAGGCAGATCAGCACGAATGGTCGGTTGGGCGATGAATGCATCGCATAATAGTTTAATGTCAATACCCGCTCACAGGGTGGTGAACCGAACAGGCCTGCTCACAGGCAAACACCATTTCGGAGGTAGCGATCTCATGAAACAATTACTAGAAAATGAAGGAATAAAAATAATTGACGACCAAATTGTCGATTTTGACAAAATATTCTGGGATCCAGCCAAAGAGCTGATTCTCTGATCTCAACAGGTTTATTCGCCTGAGCCAAAGAATTTGTCCAGGTTGTAACCCTGACCTGTAACCAGCTGCCTGTTTTCATTATAAAACTGCCTCAGCCTGTTCACTGGTACAACGAATGTGATACCGTAATTCATTTCTTTTTCTTCATTCACATAAATGTTCCCGGAATAAGGCACTGATGGATTGTAAGTGTATTCATGAATCTGCTTTTCCGGCTTCAGGGAGTAACTTGTGCGCGCTGAAACTGACCTCCCTAATCCAACCAACTCCAGTTCCGGGGCATCACTTCTAACAGCCAGTACAATACCTCCGCTAAATCCTTCATTGAAAGGGGCATCTGTCAGAAAATTTGCTTTCGGATCGGAGGGCAGACTAACCAATCCGCTGGTAACCATTAATTGTCCCACAGGGTATCCGACGAGGTACACAAAATTGCCGAATTCAAGTTTATCGGAATGACCGGCAGGATAACCGAAAACATCTGTTACCGTTGCGGGTTGTTGCAATGTGCGGCCCAGCAGGGCGATATCGTCTTTTATGTTGCTTGCCAGCACCTGTATCGGGCCACCAGCGGGAATATCCCTGATATATAACTGCTGCCTGAGTTTGAAAGAAATACTATGGATATAACGGTTCGACTGCAGGTCACTGTGCTCCGACCAGTTTATCAGCGTATCAGGAAAAACAGCCACATGGGCACAGGTGAGAAGCGCTATTCTTTCACCATCATAATAGATCGCCAGTGCGGTTCCGCTCACCGATTCGTTATTATCGACCCTGGCCATTGATTTTTCCAACAGATTCTCTCCTGAAAGATCTTTTAGTGTTACAGTCGAATTTTCACCAAATACATACGTGCGGTAAGTTGCATAGCAGTTAACCTTTTTCACCGAATGGGTGATCTTCTCAAGGTCAGCAGAAGAATTTGTGTATGGAGTTTCACTATAGTAATTGCTTCCCTGATGATTGTCTTCAACTGATTTAGCCAAATGACGGGTGCAGGAAATACCGGTAATCAGCAATGATATGAGAATCCCCAACTTTATTGTACAAGGCTTAACCTTTTTCATTCTCAGTGAATTATAATCTTAAAAGCGATACAAGTTACAAATATGATGAGGATATTTTATAGTCTCGTTTTTAATTTCGTATCGGGATAATATCTATCTTTACGCTGTCTAAATAAAAATAATAAATCAAGGAATGGAAATTACTAAAGATCAGGTTCTGAATGCATTACGAAATGTCCAGGATCCCGATTTACACAAAGATGTTGTTACCCTGGGGATGATTGAGGACATCAGGATTGAGGATAACCGCATTGATTTTAAGCTTGTCCTCACTACTCCCGCCTGTCCGCTGAAGGATAAAATGAAAAAAGACTGTATACAGGCCATACAGTCACGGATTGACCCCTATGCCGAAGTAAACGTTGAACTTACCTCGCGTACCACATCACATCGCAAACCCGACGATAGCCAGCTTAAAGGTGTTAAGAACATCATCGCTGTAGTTTCAGGCAAGGGCGGTGTCGGGAAATCGACGGTTGCTGCTAACCTGGCTGTTTCGCTGGCAAGGCTTGGCGCTAAGGTCGGCCTGCTGGATGCCGATATTTACGGCCCTTCCGTGCCCCTGATGTTTGACCTGATGGATGCACGCCCGGAAGTAGTCGAACAGAATGGTCAGGCTGTAATAACACCGATCGAAAAATACGGCATCAAGCTGCTTTCAATAGGTTTCTTTGTCGATCCTTCAAAAGCGCTTGTGTGGCGCGGACCTATGGCTTCGAACTACCTGAGCCAGCTGCTCACCGGCAGCAATTGGGGTGAACTCGACTACCTCGTGATTGACATGCCTCCCGGAACGGGTGATATTCATCTTACACTGGTACAGAGTGTTCCCGTTACCGGCGCTGCCATTGTGACGACACCNCAGGAGGTAGCTCTTGCCGATGCCCGCAAAGCTTACGGCATGTTTGCCACCGACAGTATCAAGGTGCCGGTACTCGGCATTATAGAAAACATGGCCTGGTTCACACCCGAAGAACTGCCGGAAAACAAGTATTACATTTTCGGGAAAGAAGGCGGCAAAAGATACGCCGAAGAGATCGGAATTCCGCTGCTCGGGCAGATTCCCATTGTTCAGGGCATTTGCGAATCAGGAGATAATGGAAGCCCGATTGCCATGGACGATTCGTCACCGGTGGCAATTGCTTTCCGCAAACTGGCCGAACAGTCNGCTCAACAGGTTGCTATCCGCAATGCAACGATGGATGCCACCAAGGTGGTTGAGATAAAGTCTTAAAAATAATATCCGCTACAATAAACCCTAACATTCCCAACGATGAATGCAGAACTCGAAAGCAAAGTAAAAAACGTTATTGACCAAATCAGGCCATACCTGCAGGCCGACGGCGGCGACATTAAATTTCTGGAACTTACAGAAGAAAATATTGTGAACGTTGAACTCCAGGGCTCATGCGGTTCGTGCCCTTTCAGCCGGATGACACTTAAAAACGGTGTGGAAGAAGCTGTAAAACGCGCTCTGCCCGAAATTCAGTCGGTTGAAGCTGTGAACCTTTAATCTGCCTGACTGATAACGTCCTTAACAGCCTCCTGAAATGGGGGCTGTTTTTATTATGACAAATACCTCCCTACAATCGGCATCCTTCTACCGCTGCCGAATGCCTTGGGTGAAATCCTGAGAATAGGTGGTGTTTGATGCCTCTTCCATTCGTTGGTATTAACCATTTTAAGCACCCTTTTCACAATGGCTTCGTCAAAACCCATAGCAATGATTTCAGAAGGCCCTATCCGCTTCTCAATATATTCATAAAGGATCTGATCCAGAATGGCGTAATCAGGCAGCGAATCGCTGTCCTTTTGACCCGGGCGCAACTCAGCTGAAGGCGGTTTTACTATGCTGTTAAGCGGTATCACTTCAGATACTGCATTGATGTATTCGGCGAGCTCATATACCTGGGTTTTGTAAACATCACCCAGCACTGAAATACCGCCGCACATATCGCCGTAAAGCGTTCCATATCCGACAGCCGCCTCACTTTTATTGGAGGTATTAAGCAGTATATAGCCGAATTTATTAGCCAGTGCCATAAGAATAACTGCCCTCACCCGTGCCTGAATGTTCTCCTCAGTCACATTGAATGGCAAATCGCCGAATTGCGGTTTTAATGTATCCAGTATGCTGTTATAACCTTCTTTTATTCCGATCAGTTCGTATTTAACTCCAAGGTTTTCGGCAAGTTGCTGAGCATCGTCCACCGAATGCTGAGATGAGAACTCCGATGGCAAAAGCACAGCCAGCACATTTTCCGAACCCAAAGCCCGGGCAGCAAGTACCAGCGTCACGGCTGAGTCAATCCCGCCGGAAAGTCCAAGAATAGCCTTTTTGAAGCCCATTTTGCGGAAATAGTCGCTGATACCCATCACAAGGGCATCATGTATCAGAGCGATTTTCGAATTATCTGTTAAACCTTCGGCACCCTTTCCATAAGGTACCAGCTTACCTGAATTAACCTCAAAATCAACACATTGAATATCTTCTTCGAATGGCTGCAGTTTCACAACTGCATTTCCTTCTGCATTCAGCACCCTCGACAAACCATCGAAGAGTAGTTCGGTCTGGGCACCTTCATGGTTTACATAAACCAGTGGCAGCCCGTAATGGCGGGCATTGGTCCTGAGCACCTCTCCCCTTTCCTTTTCCTGATCGTAATTAAAGGGTGAAGCGGCGATATTGACGATGAGGTCGGGGTGTTGTTTTATCAGTTCATCCATCGGAGTTGCCACGTAGAGTGGATCGGGTCCAATGTTCCAGATGTCTTCACAGATAGTCAGGGCAATTCTCACCCCTTTGAATTCCAGCACATTGAACTGCCTGTTTGGCTCAAAATAGCGATATTCGTCGAAGATGTCGTAGTTGGGCAGCAGGGTTTTATTGGCTGTACCCAGTACCTGGCCATCGGCAAGCAGCCAGGCGGCATTGAAAAGGTTCTTCCCTTTGAGGTCAGGGTTGCGGGCAGGTGCACCGATAATGGCAGCAATCCCATTACATTGGGCAGCTATTTTCTCAACCGCCTGCTCACAGCGTAAAATGAAATCGTCGAATTCAAGAAAATCGCGGGGTGGATATCCGCAGAGCGATAACTCGGCAAACACGGCAAGATCAGCACCCATTTCGCGGCTTTTTGCTATTGATTCGATGATCTTCGAAACGTTGCTGTCGAAATCGCCTATCACATAATTGAGTTGCGCCAGGGCAATACGCATATTTCAATAAGTTAAATCAGGTGTAAAAGTAAAAAGCCCGGCGCTATTTCCGGGCTTTTCACAATGAATTATTTCAGCGGTTAAAACAGCACGAAAGCATTCAGCTCGATGAAGTTGGTAAATGCTTTTTCCTTAATGCTTGTATCCACAGCGTTTTTGCCCGTAAGAATATCAGTGAAACCGTTGTTAAACTGCAATCCCAGCCCGAGCGTGGTGCCGGCATCAAGCGTGTATTCGCCGCCGAGTCCAATGATCAGCGACTCCCTCAGGAATGCAACATTGCTCAGGTTGCCTTCGTCGGATTCAACGGTGCTGTTGTAGGTAAACTCATCATTGCCTTTGGCATTCAGCAGGAATGAAGTCCCAAAACCTATCTGGCCAAAATACTTGATGCCGCTGATAGGATTGGTGCGCATTTTCAGCGTCAGCGGAATCTCAATGGATTTGAGTTTATAAATGCGGCTCATCGAACCGGTGTTTGTGTTAACGATATCCGGATATTTGAGTTTTCCGCCATTGAAAAGAACATTGAAACCGGTGCCAAATGAATGGTTTTCAGTGAAATTCACCTCCGTTACAAACCCCCACCCGAAGCCAAGGCGGGCGCCATCCGATGAATAAGTATCGGCATTGGTTTTCATCCAGCCTACCTGCGGCGCGGCTTTCAGACCGAAGTTGAATTTCTTGTATTGAGCATTGGCAGATACGCCAAGGATGAGGATCATCGATAATAAAACGAGTTTTCTGTTCATGGTTTCCAAATTTTGATGAAATATACCGCAAATATCGTTCAAAACAATGAAAAAATCACCCTGAAAAAAAATAAGGTTCAAAAACGGATTGATTTATGAAGGATAAAAAGCTGAAATTGCAAAGCATATACCACGAATACTAAATTTGCGTTATTATTCGGCCAACCCACTTAAACCATGAAAAGATACCTCATTGCAATCATAATCCTGGGTGCTGCATTTTCAAGTGTAACAGCCCAGATACCGGGCTTTTCGATTGGTCCCAAAGCCGGTTATAATTCCAACAGGCTCACCACCAACCTCGATTCCATCACTTCCGACCCTAACGGTGCTTTCCAGTTCGGCGGCTTCTTCCGTATAGGAAACAAAACTTACATTCAACCCGAAGTGAACTATATCGTAAAAGGCGGAATCCTGGACGACGTATTTAAAGGCGAAAGCCGAAGGCAGGAAATTGAACTGAAAAGTATCACCATACCGGTGCTTGTCGGCGTAACACCCATTCAGGATAAATCATTTAATTTCAGGCTGATGGCCGGCCCAACATTTTCCTATGTATCGGAAAAATATGTGAAACCACTTGATCTTCTCGGTTCCTGGCCAATCCGTTCCACCGACGACATCCGCAAGATGCTGCTGTCGCTGCAGGTTGGTTGTGGTGTCGATCTGTGGTTTCTCACCTTCGATGTACGCTATGAGATGGGATTCAGCAACTTATACGCCGGAGAAGAAAATCTGAATATCCGCAACAACCTTGTAAACGTCAGTCTGGGTATTAAACTTCTGTGATTCCTTTTAATACCGGGCTATTAATCAACAACCTGATCGATCAAGCAACTGCTGAATGAAACGCATCCCTGTTCTCCTGATCCTTGCAATCCTTTTTCTCACTGCCTGTCATCAGGAAAAAGGATTGTATATACCACAACCTGAAACCAGCGTAAAACCCGAGCCCGTAAAAATCCTTAGGTACGACAGCGCTTTATTTTCAGTAGATCCCGCTAACCTTAGAGGAGAACTCAGCCAGATAGCCGGAAAATATTACTTTTTCCTGGGCCCTGACTGGAGCGACACCATCAACCTGATGAACCTGCAGCAGTTTATCACCGACCCTAACATCAGGAAGTTATACACTCTTGAGCAAAAGAAATATTCCGATCTCAGTACCCTGAAAAATGATTTGAGTGATGTGATCGCCCGTTACCGCTCCTATTTCCCCGGCATGCCGCAGCCGGTTGTATATTCTTATATTTCAGGACTTAACATCGAAATGCCGGTTCTATTTACCGACTCAGCCATGGCCATTGGCCTCGATATGTTCCTTGGAAATGACCAGGTAATTTATCGTGAAGGCGGAATTCCTGAATATAAAATTTCCCGCATGACACGCACCCACCTCCTGCCTGAATGCATGGAAGCGGTCGCGACGACTCTTATTATGACCGAGAGCGACGACCAGACGCTGCTCAACCAGATGATCAATGCGGGCAAAGTGCTTTATTTCCTCGATGCCATGTTTCCGGGTATGGCTGATCATATCAAGATTGGTTACTCGGCTGAGCAACTCGAATGGTGCAGAGCCAACGAGGAGAATATCTGGAAATTCCTGATCGGCAACCAGTTACTTTTCAATACAGAGCCTGCTGCAGCGTCTAAGCTACTTGCTGATGGTCCGTTTACATCAGGTTTTGCACAGGAATCACCAGGCCGAATCGGAGCATGGGTTGGCTGGCAGATTGTGAGAGCTTACGCGGATAACAACCGTAAACTTTCACTCAAACAGATCATGGAAGCAACCGGGTCTCAAAAAATACTCGAGGCTTCGGAATATAAGCCCGGCAGGTAAATCAAAGAAATTTCGGATAGTATTCGTCAATCAAAGAATTCTGGGAGTTGCATCCGCAGGGGCAGCATGGTAATTATCCTGCGTTTATGCTCGTCGCTGTATGTGCTCCAGTTGGCAATCTCCTCGATGTTGCGGTAACAGCCAACACACCGGCCGTTGTGGTCGAGGGTGCATACATTCCTGCATGGTGATTTTACTTCCTTTTCCTTATGATGCTGATTGCTTAGCATTTCATTATATTTGTTGTGACTAATAAACCGGGAAAAATCAATTTTGTTCGGGTTCAAAATTAAATGGTTTCATCTTAAGGTGATTACATTATCATCGTTCTGAAAAAATATATATGCTTGTTAAAACCTACGGTTGCGCCACTCATGGCATCAATGCCACTACTATCACCGTTGAAGTGAATGTTGACCAGGGAATACAGTTTGCGATGGTCGGGCTGCCGGATAATGCCGTGAAGGAAAGCCACCAGCGCATTGAAGCGGCACTGGTTAATATCGGGTACAAGTTCCCGCGCAAAAAGATCACCATCAACATGGCTCCGGCCGACATTCGCAAGGAAGGCTCGTCGTATGACCTTACCATTGCCATCGGCATAATGGCTGCCAGTGAGCAGTTGCTTGTTGAAGACCTCGATAAATACATGATCATGGGCGAGCTTTCGCTCGACGGCGGTCTGCAACCCATCACCGGAGCATTGCCTATAGCCATCGAAGCCCGCAGCAAAGGTTTCAAGGGGTTTATACTGCCTGTAACCAACGCACGTGAAGCAGCCATCGTCAACGACCTTGAAGTCTACGGCATGGAAAACCTGAGCGATGTGATCGGTTTTTTCGAGGGCAGTTTTAAATGTGAGCCTACTGTTGTCGACACCCGCGAAGAATTCTATACCCATCTCAACGAATACGAATTCGACTTTGCCGATGTAAAAGGGCAGGAAAACATCAAGCGTTCTCTGGAGATTGCCGCTGCCGGCGGACACAACGTGATACTGATCGGCCCTCCCGGCGCCGGGAAAACAATGCTCGCTAAGCGCATTCCTTCCATCTTGCCTCCGCTCAACCTTCATGAAGCGCTCGAAACCACCAAGATACACTCAGTAGCCGGTAAAATGGGCAAGAATGCATCGCTCATCTCTGTGAGGCCGTTCCGCAGCCCTCATCATACGATTTCTGACGTGGCTTTGGTTGGTGGCGGAGGCAATCCGCAGCCTGGCGAAATATCTCTCGCGCACAACGGCGTCCTCTTCCTCGACGAATTGCCCGAGTTCAAACGCACCGTGCTGGAAGTATTGCGCCAACCGCTCGAAGACAGGGTTGTTACCATTTCGCGTGCCAAAACATCCGTCACTTACCCGGCAAGCTTTATGCTTGTTGCCAGTATGAACCCCTGCCCCTGCGGCTATTACAACCATCCAGAAAAAGACTGTGTATGCGGCCCGGGAGTGGTGCAGAAATATCTTAATAAGATCTCGGGCCCGCTGCTTGATCGAATTGATATTCATGTTGAGGTTGTACCGGTGCCATTCAGGGAACTGAGCAGTCACAGGACATCGGAGAAGAGCGAGGCTGTGCGCGGACGCGTAGTGAGCGCCCGTATGATACAGGAAGAACGTTTTAAAGAATCAAAAGGCGTGTACTGCAATGCGCAGATGTCGAGCAAACAACTGAGGCAGATATGCCATATCACCGAAGAAGGACAAGCATTGCTGAAGAATGCGATGGACAAGCTCAGCCTTTCGGCACGGGCCTATGACCGCATTCTGAAAGTTGCCCGCACCATTGCTGATCTTGCCGAGAGCCCCGATATTAAAACCGAACACCTGGCCGAAGCCATCCATTACCGCAGCCTCGACAGAGAGACGTGGGGCGGATAAGGGAATGATGAATGATGAATAACCCCGCCTACCTTACAGGAACCAGCGGATGAGGAAGGGGAATGATGAAGAGGGAGTGTGGGGTTCGGGAGCTGGCTGAGGAAGAATCAGGATCTTTATCACTTGACCAAGGTTAGTTTATTTAGCTGCTATTGACTGATTTATTTACATTAAATTCTCTTTGTATGATTAACACGATCACCATTTTACTAAGTCTTTTATCAACTTTTATTGTTGCATTCACCTTGATTTTTGAAGGCAAAATGAAAAGTAATGATCGAAACAAGCTTTCATTATTATGGGTTCAGAAAGAAATTAAGAAAATTTCAAAGGGTGGTTTTATTACTTTGTTTTTAGCTTTAATTGTAAACTTCGGTAATGCTTTTATAAGTTTTTATAATTCAACCGATAGTGAAAAGAAATATATTCAAGATACTATTGCAAAAGCGAAGTTGCTTGGTGTCTCATATAGATTGATAGATCAATTAAAGAATCAAAGTATTAAAGACAGTTCAACTATTGCGTATTTAATAGAAATATCTAAATTGAATAATATTAAAAGCGACTCGATTAAAAGTACAATAATGGAAACTGCTGTAAAAACTCTTCATGAACAGGAAAAAGCAATTGAACAAGAAAGAGAAAATATTTTTTTCCATATGCAAAATGAAGTAGCTGACAATCTTCGAAAACTCAAGTTTAGTCTTGAAGAAAGTAGAATTAGATCGTTTGGTGATACAAATTTGTTCATTTCTACTAGGTTAAATAACGCCTATATTAATAAATACCATAATATAAGTAGTCGAACTCCTATTATCAGCTTTTTTATGGAAACAAGTGCCATTATTGACAACGTAAATCAATATGCTGATGAACTTCTTATTGAAAACACAAAAGAAAATAGAGCTTTAGGTATAAGGATGCTAATATCTAATTGCATTGAAGCAAAAGAACATCTCTACTCTATCTATGGCAGAATCTATAATCTAAGGTCATACAAACAGTTTGAGTCTATGGATTTTAGCACAGATTATTATGAACAATCTACAGACACGTTGGATCAATATTTAAAACTTCGCTATTATACAGATCCATATATACCCAGTCAATATTAACACAATCTCCCCAATGTACTGGAATATTCACTCAATGCATTTGCATATAAAGAACTTTGAGTGTAGCGAGAACAATGACTGATACATTGAGATTGGATAATGAACATAACTGACCTCATACTACTATGGGTGATTGAATTCCTTATGGTTTTTAGTGCCAAAACCAAATTCAATCAACCAATTGAAAAATCAAAGGGAAATGTTGTTAATATTTATCCTTACTAATTCTCAGACAATAGAATTCTATGTCAGTTACCTTGTGATGCCTACAGAGCATTCTTGCATTATCTTTATTTTTCCGGTAATTGAACTGTTGGTTTATCCGCCTTATTATACCTTCCATTATATGGTCTATTTCTAGTGGTCGTCTTAAAGATAAAGAGATCTGCGACTTTTTGTCTGGGAAGTAATTTGATTCTTAAATTAGAATTATTACAAATCTCGTAAGTTATTTTTCCACAAAAACCTGGCTCAATCTGTGAATCACAGCAATGAATTGAGATAAATAATCTGGCAAGTGAGCCTTTAGTTTGCAAAAATCCAAAATAACCAAGTGGCATATTGACTTGTTCATTTGAACAACCAAGGATAGCTTCATGGGGTTCAAGCGTAAGTCCTTCATCGAGTTTGATTTTCTTTTCGATTATCCATTCATCTGGTATTTTTTCACCATAGGTTATAACATTCTCCTCTTGAGGCGGAATTATTTTAATAATTTTTGTATCGAGAGTAAGCGAAATTGATGTTTCGTCAAATCCAGAATCTGGATTTTCAATTATTGAATATTGTTTGATTAAACTCTTTAAATTATCACCTACTACTAGCATACTATTTCGATTTGTAAAGAACAAAATTTTTACTTAACACGATTGCTACAATAGAAATTAGAATCGCTATAAGCGAAGTTAAGAACATGATTACATCTTTATTTTTTATAACCCATAACTTAAATGATTGTATTTTAGTGTGCCAATAATTTGCCTTTTCGAATTTTTCCTCATAATTCTTAAAAGGTGTCCTCATACTTGTATCCATATTTAAGAATACACAGGAACAAAGTGGGTCGCCATTCTTAATGATTAACATATTATCAGAACCATTAAAAAGGGCAATGCGCAATTTCCCTTGGAATCCGGGATCAATTTTTGCAGATGAAACAAATGCTCCTTTGAATATCAAATTACCTTTACCAGTAACTAATCCAAAAATATTGAATGGCAGTCCAAGTTTTTGTTCTGTTTCAACTAATATTGTCGTAAAAGGTTTAACCTGAATCCCATCAATAGGAATATCATAATATACATTATCTTTCAGATGGAAACATCTTTTGCCTACTGTAAGATGTATTGATGAAGGCAAATCGTCTCCAATAAAAGTATCAGGATCAATGAATATTAGACTGTCACTTGATTTGAGAAAATCATTATACTGACCCCATTCTTTGGTCAATCTGACATTTAGATCGATAACTCCCATCTGGAATAGTTATTAGGAATATTATTCTGATATAAAGTATTTGTTTTTCAGTATTTTAAATTCCATATATGCAAAGATGGGAGATTTTTATTACATTTCCAAATAAGAATATTTTTTATAAACTAATTATAAAAATGAACTCTCAAAATAAACTGTAAAACTATACATGACTGAGCAAATAATATCTGCTGATTTTAATGTCAAAGCTTTTGATATTCGACATTTCACATATTCTTCGAAATGGTATCTCGTCGGTAGAAATTTGAAATCCATTTCATCCTCAAATAAAATTACTGTTAACCAGCTATTATTCAAGATACTGCCCAATCATCTACTCACCATTATTAATAATATTCTCTCGAAAACCTAACCACAATTTTGGACACTTCTGCTTCAAGAAGATTTCCACTACTCCCTGAATACTTCCACAAATCCCAGAACTTCAACATCTACTGAAGAAACCTATTTCAGCTCCCGGAAGATTTCCGATGTTCCGAGAAATATTCGATTTACTTTTAAAACTTGATCAGTATTCCCAGAAACTTACCAACTACACCCAGAAGATTTCCGCTTCCCCAGAAACTTGACCATTACTCCCAGAAGATTTCCGTTTCCTCCAGAAACTTGACCATTACTCCCGGAAGATTTCCACTTCCTCCAGAAACTTGACCACTACTCCCAGAAACTTGCTCACTGCTCCAGAAACTTGATCACTACTCCCAGAAACTTGATCACTACTCCCAGAAACATTCCAACTACTCCCAGAAGATTTCCGCTTCTCCCAGAAACTTCCGAACTGCTCCCAGTAACTTTTCACTGCTCCCAGAAACTTGATCACTACTCCCAGAAACTTGATCACTACTCCCAGAAACATTCTAACTACTCCCAGAAGATTTCTAATATTCATATGAAACTCGAGACAGAAACCGGAATATAATTATCCATTCCCGGGGATTTATCATTGCGGCAGGAAAACGATCCGTATTCGTGGATATACATATCTCACCGGAATATTATCCTCCTGCAACCATAGGTTATACATTTTCGGATAAATAATAAATCATGTTTAGGTGCGATGAGTATATAATTCGGGAAATATGCTTAATGAGCATGTACGCAAGGCTAATATTTCATGCGATATGACCACTTAGCACGTACGCATGGCTATAATTTCATGCAATATGACCACTTAGCACGTACGCATGGCTATAATTTCGTGCAATATGACCACTTAGCACGTACGCAAGGCTATAATTTCGTGCAATATGACCACTTAGCACGTACGCAAGGCCATAATTTCATGCAATATGACCACTTAGCATGTACGCAAGGCTAATATTTCGTGCGATATGGTCATTGACTAAATATACAAGTCTAAAATATCCATTAAATTATTTCTGTCTTCTTTTTAATCTCTCTTCCCGCAGATATTTAATATCATAATCTCTTCCTGTAGGTTGATATTTCTCCCTAACAGCAGAATGTTCAAAAACATAAAAGAAATTGGAATGTCTATCGGTCATATTCTCATAAACTACAGTACCGACCATAGAAATAAACTCATTCCCTTCTATATTAAAGTCCATATCCCACTTATTCAACAACTCAGGGTTTTTAAAATCCACCCAGGTTGCCAAACAATGATAATTTAGGTTCAAATCATTAAAGCCAATCCTCTTGTATTCATCCAGCAATTCGCCACTATACTCTTTTTTGACATGCGTTATGTCTATATTGAATTCATGTTTTCGATATGGGTCAGGCACTGCCCCAAATATTGACAAATAAACAAATGCCTTAATTATATCCTCATTACTAATATCCCTGATTGAATCTTCAGAATACTTAATAACAAGTAACAAACTGTTGATTCGATCTAAAGAATAAATGTGATTATCATATTTTAAAACAAAGTTTCGGGTACTGGGAATTATATCTCTTCTATAATGGAATTCATACTCAACATTGGGAAACACTCGATCCAGAATAACACTAATCTCACTATCCTGAATGTGGGCATAAACAGCACTATCGTCTAAAGTAATCGATTTATACTCTTGGAATTGAGCTTTTGAAGCCATTACCATTAATATTGATATAACACAAAAAATATATTTCAGAGTTGAATTCATCGTTAGTGAAATTTAAAATTAGATCGATTGCACAACTGGCATGAGTTACATTTCGTACCATCCTGAAACGATGGTTTTCGATAATACTAATCAAATATTGGTATTGTAATACAACTTTAAAGATTCCTCTAGTTCAAGATCCATTGAATCATCAAATAAAAATTTATATGGTAAGGATCTCTCACCATTATTATAGAACACAAAAATAAAACGGTAAAAATTCTTTTCATAAATCACCAAATAGCTATAGATAAAAATATTATCTGTAACATTTCGTTTAAGTATCAATTTTTTATCAATATATTTTCCAGATACAGAATTCATGAGATCAAACTTATTAAGTAAATCTAAAGTCGCAGAATCCTTAAAGTTAATGTTCTCATTAAGTGAAAGGAAGTGTTCGATCGCCTCTGAATATTTTTGATTATTAATTTTATTAAAGAAATCCTCAATTTGGATATTATTCTCTTCTTCAACCATATTTGATTTACAACCGGAGATTCCAATCACTATAATTAGGAATACAATAATTCTTTTCATAATTTCAAATTATAATTAACTTTCTAAAAACTAATTGTTTTCTTGATTCGAATCGTTGAATTCCCCCTGGCAGGGTGAATTTCGAATCCTGTCATCTTTTTACAAATTTATTAGTTTATTCTATAAATACTTCAAACTCTTAAGTAAAAAGCTACTTCTGCATACCTGGCCTGATAATACTCAGATCAATTGTACGCAGGCGCCAGTTCTCGCCCATCTCAAATTTCCTGTATTCAAAAAAAACTGCAATCCCTGCTGCTGCAACTGATAAGCCACTAATGAGCAGCGTTTTCTCATCAACCAGGGGAGAACTCCTGTTAATCGCCTGGTTGGCAACCGTAAGAGCAAGGTAACCGGTTCCAAAAACAAAGGCTGTCCTTGAAATAAGGCGGGGAAAAAACCTCGGGCGATAAACACTCGTTATATCCCTGAATTTATAGCGGTTAAGATTGTTGATCTGAACAGTTGAATCGTCAATAGCCGTTATTGTACCTGCATCACGAAATCCTTCACTCCCTTTTTTATACATGATTGAAATGCGGTCGTCCTTCTGGTACATATAATATTTAATCGTGCCCGGTCTTTCAAGCAGCATGGTTACCTGGGCTTCAGCACGGATGCCCGGCAGCAGCAACAATAACAACATAATTACTTGTAAAATCCTCATAGCTGAAAAATCGCAGTCGCTACAACAAAGATATTCTGATTCTACTAATAAAATGAAGAAAAAGTAATCAATAATGAACCGGTTTTTACGTTTAACTGTTTCAATTGAACCAGATTGGACATAATTTGCGACCTTTGAAACCAAATTGTAAAATGTAATGCAAATTTTCAAAACAGTTATCCCGGTATTCCTGCTTTCAGTAATCATAGTTCTTAGCGGCTGCGGTAAAAATGGAGGCAGCAGCATAAGCATAAAAGGTTCATTTAAAGGCGCTGCGGATAAGACCATAGTCCTTTTTGAAATGTATCCTGACAGCGCCAGCGTGATTGATTCGGTTAAAACAGGCAGTGACGGCACTTTCAAACTCAGGTTCAAACCTGAAGAAGCCGGCTTTTACCTGTTACGGCTTGATGGTAAAAACTTCATCACACTCGCCGCTGAGCCGGGCGAATCCATCGAAGTTGCGGGGAAAGCCGACAGCCTTGCCCATAGCTACACCGTTAGCGGCTCGGAAGGCAGTAGTCTTTATCATGACTTCCTGGTTTATACGAATAATAACCAGGCAAAGGTGGACTCGCTGAGCGGTGTATTTATGGCGAGCCAGTCACTGCCTGATTTCCAGGAGATCAGGAAAAAACTCGACTCGGTATATTATGTCATATTTAATAACCAGCAGGAATATGTGCGAAAATTCGTCAACGACAATGCCTCAAAACTTGTATCACTGCTGGTGATGAACCGGCGTTTCGGTCCGAACCTGGTTGTATCGCCCGGCACCGATCTGAAACTTTTCCACATTGCCGACAGCGTGCTTTCGTCAGTATACACTGACAACTCGAGAGTAAAAGATTTCCATAAGACCATAGAGGATTTCAGGAACAAGCTCACCGAGGCCGACCAGTTGAGCAAAAAATTATTGCCGGGAAGCCCGGAACCTGACCTCAGGCTCCCGGATGCAACAGGGAATACCATAAGGCTATCATCGCTTTCGGGCAAACCGCATCTCATTTATTTCTGGGGCTCATGGAATGCTCCCAGCCGGAAAATGAACCTGGAACTTATACCTGTGTATAACGAATTCCACGAAAAAGGCTTTGAAATCTATGCCATTGCCCTCGACACACAGAAAGAAACGTGGATGAATGCCTACCGTCTCGATAAGGCCACATGGATCAATGTCAACGATTTCAAAGGTCTGGAATCACCGGCAGCCAAAGAATGCGGCACAGGGTCGATACCAACAACCATACTCATCGACTCTGACGGGAAAGTGGTAACACGAAACATGCAGGTTGCAGAGTTAAAAACCTGGCTTATGACCCATCTCAATAAATAGTTGTAATGACAGGGAGCAACAAAGCCATATACTTTGCCAGTGATTTTCATTTCGGCATCCCCGATCGTAAAGGTAGCTTTGAGAGAGAAAAAAAGTTCATGCAATGGCTTGATAATGTCAGAGCAGACGCTTCAGCCATTTACCTGATGGGTGATTTGTTCGATTTCTGGTATGAATATAAGACGGTTGTTCCAAAAGGCTATGTCCGTATGTTGGGCAAACTTGCTGAACTTGCTGACAGCGGCATCAGCGTCCATTTATTCCGCGGCAATCACGACCTGTGGGCTTTTAGTTACCTGAATGATGAAATTGGCATTGAAATCCATCGTACTCCTGAAATTGCTCATCTTGGGAGTAAAAAATTCTTCCTTGCCCATGGTGATGGGCTAGGTCCCGGCGATCACAGCTACAAGTTTATGAAAATGGTTTTCGAATGCCGGCTTAACCAATGGCTTTATCGCTGGGTACATCCCGACCTGGGTACGAGGCTGGGATCGTATTTTTCACGCCGCAGCCGGCTCACCAAAATGCTCAAAGGCAAAGGAGATTACAATCGGCTCATCCCGGTCGATCAGGAACCCATGGTCACATTCAGCAGGCAGATGGCGCAAAAAGATCCCTCTATTGACTTTTTTGTGTTCGGACACATCCACTATCCGGGTATCATTGAAGTCTCTCCTACTGCCAAAGCAATAATTCTGGGCGATTGGGTTTCGCGGTTTACATATGCCCGATTCGATGGCGAAAACATCGAACTTTTACAATTCTGACTTTTACCGTTTCGTTTTCTTCTTCTGCTGAACATTCTCATACAGTTTCGGTTTCAATAGAAACAACTGTTATTATGAGCATTCAGAAAAGTATTGACCGGATTATTGCCCCACCGCCACCACATATGGTGGGTGACGGGTTCAGAGTACATAATTTTTTTCCGGGTGAACTGGATGGAAACCTTGCTAGATTAAGCCCTTTTTTCCTCTTGGATTACAACGCGCTGATGGAATGGCCACCCCGTGAAGAACCCCGCGGTGTAGGTGTTCATCCGCACCGGGGTTTCGAGACCGTTACATTTGTATATCATGGCCGGGTTGCGCATCACGACAGCGCCGGTAACAGCGGAGTGATAGGAGAAGGCGATGTACAATGGATGACAGCCGGAAGCGGAGTGTTGCATAAAGAGTACCATGAAAAAGAATTCAGCAGGAAAGGCGGACTATACCAAATGGTGCAGCTTTGGGTGAACCTTCCGGCTAAGCATAAAATGACAACACCTAAGTACCAGGCAATCACTGCGAAAGAATGGGGCATTTATGAAATCCCTGAATCCGGTGCTAAAGTGCGTGTGCTGTCCGGCACATTCAAAGGTGTAACAGGACCGGCATCAACCTTCACTCCGGTTGAGATTTACGAAATAACCCTTAAAAAAGGTTCAGCAATCAGTTTCGACCTCCCACAGACATATAACACCGGTTTGTTGATGATAAAGGGTGATGTGCTGGTCAACACCCGTGAAGTAACTGAGAATCATTTTGCCATTTTTAAAAACGATGGCGAGAACATTGTCATTAAAGCTGACAAAGACTCTACAATACTGGTATTGAGCGGGGAACCTATCCATGAACCGATCTTTTCGTACGGTCCGTTTGTAATGAATACGCGGGACGAGATCATTAAAGCATACGATGATTTCAATAACGGTCTTTTCGGGTATCTTGAAGATTAAAACTTTCTTATATTTATTTCACTGATATTTGTGAATTGGCATAATAATTGGGGATTTATGAACGTATATTTAACAAAATTTATCAATCCCTAAACCAAACATTATATGAAAACGAAATTTCAGCTTTTAGCCATTTTTGCTGTCGCCACCGCATTATTTCTGACAGGATGCGGAAAAGAAGGCCCTCCGGGTAAAGATGGTGTAGATGGCAATGCCAATGTAATAGCCTCCGACTGGTATTCTCCGACAGTTTGGGCCGGCCAAACCGGCGACTGGTACTTTGGCATTTCGAGTACCGCTATAAGTCAGGATATTGTAGAGAGCGGAGTTATACTAGCCTATTGCAGCCTTCCCGGCGATATATATGATGCAGCTGTTCGCCCGATGCCATGCTGGGCAATCGGCGCCAACTGGGACTTCCTGATCCCTGATTATGGACAGATCGAATTTACATCTGACGCACTCAATATGCCGGGGACCGAAGGATACTATTTCAGGTTTGTTCTCATACCCGCCAGCAACCTCCTGAAATCTTCAGCCAGTAAAGAAGCCGCTGTCGCAGAACTTCGCAAAATGTCGTACCACGAAGTCTGCACAAAATACGGTATCAAAGAATAATTACCGCATCACCTATCACACTGAAAAGCTCCCTCTCAAGGGAGTTTTTTATTTATTCTGCTGAATATAATGTTAATTAGAATTCTCTTAGAATCAAGCAATGTCTTCGGTTGCTGCCAACTTTTTTGTAAGTTTGGAAAAAGAAAAACATACAATGGAAAATATTAAAACATACATTCAGTCGAACAAAGAGCGTTTCCTTGAGGAACTTTTCGGGCTTATCCGCATACCTTCCATCAGTTCTGAAAGCGAACATAAACCCGACATGCATGAGGCCGCTGCTTACCTCGTCAGATCATTGCTGAAAGCCGGAGCAGACAAGGCTGAAGTTTTCCCGACTACAGGCCATCCGGTGGTTTATGGTGAGAAAATCATCGATCCTTCAAAACCAACCGTCCTCGTTTATGGCCATTACGACGTGATGCCGGTTGACCCGCTTAACTTATGGGACTCACCTCCCTTTGAACCGGAAATAAGGGACGGAAAAATCTTTGCCCGTGGCGCAGTTGACGATAAAGGGCAGTTGTTCATGCAGTTGAAGGCTTTTGAATACCTTGTAGAAACCGGTCAACTACCATGCAATGTAAAATTTATGCTCGAAGGTGAGGAAGAAATGGGATCGCCGGCACTTGCCAAATGGTTGCCTGAACATAAAGACATGCTAAACGCTGACCTCATTCTTGTAAGTGATACCAGCATGATTGCCATCGATATTCCAAGCATTACTGTGGGATTGCGCGGACTTGCATACATGGAAGTGGAGGTCACAGGACCCAACAAAGACCTTCACTCAGGGCTCTATGGCGGTGCAGTAGCCAATCCGGCCAATGTGCTTGCCAAACTAATAGCTTCATTGCATGATGAGAACAACCGTATAACCATCCCCGGATTTTACGATGATGTTATGGAGCTTACGGCAGAAGAACGCATTGACCTAGCGAGGGCTCCTTTCGATTTTGACGAATTCAGGAAAAAGCTTGATATTGATGAGGCGCTATGCGAAAAAGGGTATACTGTTAACGAATGTACCGGCATCAGACCTACACTCGATGTAAACGGAATCTGGGGAGGATACACCGGTGAAGGCTCTAAAACTGTACTTCCGGCTAAGGCTTCAGCCAAAATAAGCATGAGGCTTGTTCCCAACCAGGACCCGCATAAAATAGCTGAATTGTTCGCCCGTCATTTTGAGAAGATAGCACCTCCCTATGTCAAAGTAAAAGTGATCGAGCACCACGGCGGTTTCCCGTATGTTTCACCCACATCAACAGCTGAATACCAGGCAGCTGGCAAGGCATACGAAACCACTTTTGGCATCAAGCCAATCCCAGTGCGGAGCGGTGGCAGTATTCCCATCATCACCACATTCGAAAAAGTTCTGGGTATCAAGAGCATTCTGATGGGTTTCGGCCTCGACACCGATGCGGCTCATTCACCTAATGAGAATTACCATCTGGAGTGTTTCTACAAAGGGATTGAGACCATAGTCTGGTTCTACAAATACTATGGTGAACAGATTGGCAAACCTATTGCCTGAAATAAATCAAAGGCGCTGATACTTTCTGAGAATTCTCATGAAGCAGGGACGGGCTTATAGCTTGCCCTGTTTCACCACTTTGAATGTTTGAGTTTTACCATTAGTAAAGATTCTCAGCAGATACACCCCTGAAGGCCAGCATACTGTCTGAAACTCAGTCATCCCGCCAGATGCTGTTTTCCTGTCAACCAAAATTCCTTTCTCATTAAAGATCATTATTTCTGCATCAGCTGAGGTATTAACAAAAAGTTTCGCGGTAACGGGATTAGGGAAAACCTCTTTATCAGTAATGGATGGCGGTTCAATTCCGACATTGAGTACAGTAAACTGCTGCTCTTCTGCAAATTGCGACCCAACTAACGAATGATCAAGCGCCTGAACACTCCAGTAATAATTCCCATCAGGCAGATTTACCTGCCACGAAGTATCATTTGACATATTTCCGGGCTGGGATACCAGCCGGTATCCGGTGGTAGCATCAGCCATTGATGGAAGCATCTGGCAGCCGCCCGGAGTCGTACCGATACGCAGGTTATAAGTGATTGCAGCTTCCGGGGTAGTATTGTCATTGACATGGTTCCATTGAAGCAGAACCTGATGGCCACTCACAGCCGAAGTAAGTCCGGCAGGTACTGACGGAGCATTATTAACCTGAAAAGTATTTGTTCCCAGGTTGTTCCTATAAAGCATTGTAATTGGTGAACCCGATCCTGAATTTCCTGTTATGGCAATATCCAGATCACCGTCATTATCATAGTCACCCCAGGCTGCATTGCCTCTTTCAGCACCTGCCAGTCCTGCCAGAATGTTGGTAAACATATAGCCGCCATCGTTGCGGTAGACCAGTGACGACAAACTACCACAGGCCGGGTTTTGCCCGGTAACAAGCACATCGGCATCACCGTCATTATCATAATCACCCCAGGCTACTGTGCCCAGTGAGGCGTTTGTCATGCCGGGGATCATACACAGAAACTGAAGGTCGCCAAGATTTTGGTAAATCAAAGTATTGGGTTCAAGATACTCGTCAAAGCCACACACAATGAGGTCGAGGTCATGATCGTTATCGGCGTCACACCAGGATGCAGAGCCCCCCACCAATGGTGTGAATCCGCACTGGACTTCGCTGAAGAAATCCTTATCGTTCCGGTAGATGCATGAGGTGAGTATTCCTCCCAAATCGCCCATGATAAACATATCGAGGTCGCCGTCGTTATCAAAATCGCCCCAATCGACCCAGCAATTAGATACTGCTGGCAGCGACCCTCCCACATCGGTAAATGTTCCGCCATCGTTATTAAACAGCTTACAGCTGAAATTCCCAGCAATCAGCGCATCGAGGTCGCCATCGCCGTCATAGTCGCCCCAGGCAATTGCACCGTCACTACCAACCTGTTGAAAGTCAGTATTTACCGGGACAAACTCCCCATTTTTATTGCGATACAACCATGTGTTTGAATTTGAAGCACTTCTTCCTGTGGCCAATATATCCAGATCGCCATCGTTGTCGAAATCGCCCCAAGTTACAGCACTGTTATAAATACCTGTGAGGTTGGCATTAATATCAGTAAATATGCCTTCATCATTTCTGTATATTTTCAAGGCATATGGTCCGGTAACAGGATCTCCGGCAAGCAGAAGATCCAGGTCTCCGTCATTATCATAATCACCCCATGCCAATGAACTCCTGGCTACGTTGAGGAAGCCCGCCGGCTGTGCACTGAAGGCCTGGCTGAAAGTGTTGATAGCAGTTAAGAGTATAAGGATGGAGACAAGTATTAATTTTCGGGCCATAATCTGGGTTTAAGTACAAGTACATTTCAAAAGTAGTAAAATGTAATGAATTCAGTTATTTGTATGTGTTACTGACTGACAAAAAAAAGCGGATGCAGTTTTACCTGCACCCGCCGGGCGGATATGGAGTTTACAAGTTTACCTGTTTCTTCCTTCGCGGCTTGATTCCCTTGTTGATTTTGCTGATGATGTGCTTCTGGAAGATTTTTCACTTTTCTCAGCTTTTGCTTCTTTGCGCTCAACGTTTTCTGATTTGCTCACTCTTTTGGGAGATTCACTTTTAGATTCGTTGCGCGAACTTTTAACTTCGGTTGAATTGCGGCCGGCAGCTTCACGTGATTCCTGGCGATTTACCGTTGTCCGGGCAGGTTCATTATTGCGGGTGCTCCGATTTTCAATTGTTGCTTCCCTGCTTTTTTCAGGAGTCTGGCGGCTGTTGTCAATCGAGCCTTCGGCTTTGCGGTTCACCGGTGAGTCGTTTCTTGTCTGTTTCTTCACTTCAGTAGCATTCCTGTTGCCTGTCTCCACCCGGGTGGATGGATTCTGAACTGCGTTGTAGTCGCGGGTGCTGCGTGTTGAGCTTTTCATTTCCTCCCTGGTGCGGTTGGCTCCCGGATCGTTGGTACGGGGATTTGACTGGATGCGGGTTTCGCTGCGTACATTCTCGGCTTTGCGGTATTCAGTCGGGCGGCTTTCGTTGCGTGTACGATCAACTTCGGGGCGGTAGAAGGCAACTACTCCATTGCGTGCCAGTGTTCTGTCGGGCCTTTCGGATTCTACCACTTTCATCTGGCGTATCCTGGTGTTACCATACCTTTCAACATCGCTGACGCGCGGGCCCTGGAACCAGTTGTTTTCGCGGTATGTGCGGTTGTCGTTGTAGTAGACATTGGTGATGTATGTGATGTTGTTGACCTGTACCGGACGATCGTAGATGTAGTGACGCCAGTTGTGCGAGCTGAAGTGACGGCGGGGAACGAAGGTCCACCAGGGATCGGGGGCAAGCCAGTTGAAGTTCATGCTTACGTAAATGTTTGGTCCTAGAGGTGCCCATCCGTAATAGTCACCGTAGTTTCCCCAAGATACCCATGCAGGAGCCCATTCGTAGCCGGGGATCCACATCCAGCCAAGGTAATCGTCGAAGTACCAGCGTCCGTAGTGGAAGGTAGCCCAGCCCCAGCGGTAATCGGAAACCCAGGTCCAGCCAAATTCAGTGTAAACCCAGTTGCCTCCCGAAGAGTAAGGCCTGAAAGCATAGGGGTTGTCGAAGTAAGGACGCCACACATAACCGTAGTCGCTAGTGTAGATCCAGTCGCCAAACGGCGATAGTTCATCATAAAAAGTTTGCATGGAGATGGTAACATGCATCCTGGAATATCTGTGAGCTTCGGTGCTCAATGTTGTAGCCATCATCAACATCAGAATAAACATCATCTTTTTCATGGCTTTAGGTTTTAAGGGGTTATTTTGTTTTTTCTTTGTTTTCGGTGTCTTTATGACGAACCGTTATAAAGAATGTTACAACCGTCGTGCCACAAATTGTATTTTATGGAAATATTTTTATAAAATTCGTATTATACATTCTCTGAATATTTTAATTAAATGGTTTTCAGTAAATTAAAAACCCGATAACGATTGCTCATTTACCGGGTTTTTTAATTCAAAGAGTAGAACCCCATTAATTATTTCTGCGAAACCTGCTTTTTATAAGCCTCAGCACCGGCATCCAGGAACTTGATAAACTCCTCAATATCGAGGTTATATGCTCTCGGTGAAACCAGCAGTTTACCGGTCTCATCAAGTATCACATAATAGGGCTGTGAATTGGTGCCGAATTTCTCACGCTGTATCTCTGTGTTCTTTTTGCCCAGCAACTTCACTATATTCCCTTCCTTATTTGTATACCAATCTTCTTTGGGCATCTCAATCACCTTATTATCGACAAAAAGAGCTACAAGTACAAAGTTCTCGCGAAGGCGTTGCAGTACGCGGGGATCACTCCAAACGCGGGCTTCCATTTCGCGGCAGTTGGTACAACCATGGCCGGTAAAATCGACAAACACGGGCTTTTTTAATTCCTTGGATGCCCTAAGCGCCTGGTCGTAATCAAAATAGCCTGTCAACCCGTGTTCAAATTTGAGATTTGTGTTAAGATATTTTGGTTTTTCAGCGATATTCCCTTTAGCTTCAACACCTCCACTTCCTTTATTCTCTCTAACTATGCGAGTGACGTCAAAATCCTGTGTCTCCATCGGGGGCAGCCATCCCGAAATACCTTTGAGTGGTGCACCCCACAATCCGGGTACCAGGTAAATTACGAAAGTAAAAGTGATAATGATCAGCAACAATCTTGGGAATGACTTCACAACCGGATATTCGCTGTCGTGCGGGAACTTGATTTTCCCCAAAAGATAAAAGCCCATCATCGTAAAGATCACGATCCAGAACCCCAGGTAAACCTCGCGGTCGAGAATGCCCCAGTTATATGTTTGATCTGGTACGTTGAGGAACTTGAGGGCAAAAGCCAGTTCGATAAAGCCCAGGACCACCTTTACTGAGTTGAGCCATCCGCCCGATTTCGGCATCTTGTTGAGCCACTGCGGGAAGAAAGCAAAGAGTGTAAATGGAATAGCAAATGCCAATGAAAATCCCAGCATCCCGATGACGGGTTTGATAACCTGCCCACCAACTGCCTGCACCACGACTGTGCCTACAATAGGCCCGGTGCATGAGAAGGAAACCAGAACCAGCGTGAGCGCCATGAAAATGGTTCCCATCACGCCGCCTTTTTCTTCGTTCTGTACACTCTTATTCACCAGCCAGTTAGGCATGGTGATCTCAAAATAGCCAAAGAAGGAAGCGGCAAAAATCACGAAAATGAGGAAGAACAGTACATTGGGAATCCAATGCGTGCTGAGCCAGTTGCCAAAATCGGCACCGAACAGAACCGAGATCAGCACTCCGAATATCACGTAGATTGCGATGATGGAAAGCCCGTAGATGATTGCCTGTACTTTCCCTTTAGAACCGCTTTTCATGAAATAAGATACTGTCATCGGGATCATTGGAAAGACGCAGGGAGTGAGTATGGCCAGCAATCCCCATATAAACGCCTGGATGAAAAACCACCATAGCGATTTGTTTTTACCGGTGAACTCGTCACTGTTAGGCTCAACTGCTTTTTGAGCACTTGCTGTGTCAGAGGAGGCGTTGAGCGATGCTTTTTCTGTTGAATCAGCGGCCTTTGAAAAAGCAGTATCAGTTTTAGTCACAGCGCTGACAGCTACAGTTCTAGCTCCATCAAGATTGAATGTAAAATCAGTGCCTACCTGAACGCAGGTGCCTTCGTTGCATGCCTGTCCGTCGATATTCCCTTTGACCTCAAAGGGCTTCTGCGACCTGACAAGAATCTTTTGTTTGAAGGTGACTACTTTTTCCTTAAAGTACTTTACATCAACCTTCAAATATTCATCATATTCAGTAACCGGCTTAGGCTCTACAGGTTTACCAAGCAATTTATAGTTTTTTGAAGGCTCCAAAGTGATGACAGTCGAGAGCGGCCCGCCTACTGGAGTATACTGCGAGTAGAGGTGCCAGGCAGGTTCCATTGTGGCAATAATTTGCAACTCAGCTACTGTATCGTTAAGCCTCACTGTTTTGAAGCTCCATTTTGCAGGCTCTATGATCTGTGCAGAAGCAGGTTTGATTCCTGACAGGAAAACTACAAGGGAAAAAAGAACGATCGCCCTTGACAGAAATTTGGGTGAACTCAACATAAAACTATGATTGTTTTGATATTAGGTTTGGGAATTGCAAAGTTAGAAATTATTGCGAAGTGCACATAGTTTCTGCTCTAGTCTGATGACAGTATAAATATTCATGCAGTTAGCAGTGAAAAGGACAGAGGAATAGCGATCTAACTGAAAAGCCAGCATGAAGGCACCGGTTGTTCGGTTTCAGGCTCAATCATTTCGGCGATCAGGATATCTTTGGTATGGCCTGTTATCCTGAATCTCCCGTCGATGCGCAGTCCGGCAACCCAAACAATATCTTCTCCCGAAGCCAGCAGCCAGATACTCTTTTTTTCGGCCTGCGACAATTTCTGGTCAATAAAAAGGTCGCTGAGCTTTTTGCTGCCTTTCATTCCAAGGGGCACCATTCGGTCGCCTTCGCGCCAATGCCTGAGAACCAGCGGAAACCTCAGTCTGTTATAATCAAAGCAGGCAATATTCTGTTTTTCAGGAATCTTAAATCCATCTGCAGATACTTTCCTGAATGTGAAAGGCGCAGGTGCTGTTGAAATAATGCCATGGCCGGTATCATATACAAGATACTCTGAATCAAGATGTTCCGGATTTTTCTCAATATTCTCAATCAACAGGTAGTCGCGGTCGCGCAAAACCCTATGGCTCAGGGAATAAAATACTTTGCTCTCAGTTCCTTCGATCGAAAGGGCAATTTCACGTGTGACGGCTTCCGAAAATCCATATTGCCGCAATATTTCAAATAACCAGGTTTCAACAGGTTCAAATTCAAGCAGGTAACTTACCAAAATACGGTCGCAGTTGTCGGTGTGTTCCAGCAGGTCGCTTCTGCCCTCTTCAATTTTTTGCCGGTAAATTGCTTCTGTTCCCCGCAGGCGTCGAATAGTACTATCGAGATTGCGGGCAAAGTCAGCATCGATTTTTTCAATTGACGGAAGCACTTCATGACGCAGCTGGTTTCGGAGGTACTTTGTGCTCAGGTTTGATGAATCCTCCCGCCACTCAAGATTATTCCTGACGGCAAACTGCATGATCTCGTCACGTGTGGCGAACAGTAACGGCCTTACAACTTTCTCCTGGAGGGGAAGTATGCCATGAAGTCCGGCTATACCTGTCCCGCGAAGCAGGTTGATGAAAAAGGTTTCAGCCTGGTCGTTAAGGTGATGAGCCGTGGCAACATAACGGTAACCATTTTCGGTACATACCTTTTCAAACCAGGAATACCGGAGGTTACGGGCAGCCATCTGTATTGATAAGCCCTGATCACGCGCAGCTTGCCCCGTATCAAAACGGGTCGTGAAAAAAGGCACTTTATAGGATTCTGCAAGTCCGGCTACAAACCTTTCATCATCGTCGGACTCAGCGTCACGCAGGCTAAAATTACAGTGAGCTATGCCGAACTTATAACCCGTATCACTCATAAGACGGCACAATACAACAGAATCAACACCGCCGCTTACAGCCAGCAAAATAGGGTCTTTGAGGCCGAAGAGTGATTCTGATTTAATGAACTGCTGAAAGCGTCGGATCATATTTTCAAAAGTACATATTATTCCCTTGGCCGAAGCCTTGATTTCAAAGTATTTTGCGGCAGGTTTAGTGGTTGAACATGGATTTAATGCAATATTCAAGTTGTCAAATAATTATGTAGGTTTGTATTGAAATGATACAAGACAAATTTCATATTCCATGAAAAAGGTGGAAATCGCGCAACGAATAAGCATTTATATTGGTGAAAAAGATTATCACCACGACATTACTTTGTGTGAAGCCATCGTACTGAAAGCCCGTGAACTAAACCTTGCCGGCGCCACGGTTATTCACGGGTATATGGGTTATGGCGCCAACAACCGCTTGCACAGTTCGCTGGTTCCGCACCTGAGCAACAACCTGCCGTTGGTGATCCAAATCATTGACCTGCCGGAAAAAATCAGCCTGATACTCCCCTACCTTGATGAAGTAATGAAGGAAGGACTTTATACAGTGGAGGAAGTGAAAGCGGTGAGGTTTTAATAGTGGTATTTAGCTAATTCGCATGTCCCTGTCTAATTCATTTATATTAATTGAATAATATGAAATATACCTTGGCGCTCTTATCAGCATTACTGATTAATATTGTAACCTTTGCTCAAAATAATGTTGAATTTACTTTTGACATTAGCTTTGAATCCAATATAGCAAAGGAAGTCAAGAAAGGAAATAAAATTGCTCTTGTTTATCCTTTTGGGAATATAAATGAGATTAAGCTTGTTAAGTCTAAGAACTCATGTGAATTCGAAGGTATTGAATATAAGTTTCGAAAGGAAGATACGATACTCATCAGATTTTTTAATGAATTAAAGGTAATCTTCACACAACCAGATTTTTATCGGGAGTTTAACAAAACATGTCCAGAATTGTGGAATGAAGAATATTTTAGTGATGGCACTACAACAAGATTCCACTTCAATTCTGATAGTATCAAGAGAGGTTTTGGTGCTAGAGATGGTGTATGTAATTTTAATTCTACTTATGATCAAATCTTAAATAGCTTTTTCAATATCGTTTTCTATATGGTAAACCAGAAAAGTTTCAGAAAGAAATTGTCATCTGACATAATTGATTATATCACAACATTTGAGAGCATAACTCAGCCACCATTCAGACATGTTAAATATAAACCAATGACTTACAGGTTAAAAGGTAGAGTTTATGATTCTGATGATCTTGGGATAACAAATTTAATAAATAGCATTTCAGAAAATGAAGATTTATACATTGAAGTCGGGACTGGCTTTAACATAATTCATCATGATTATTTTTATCTCCATTTCCAAGATTTCATACACTCTTATCATAAAGTGACATGGGTTCCTGATGATAAAATTGTAGCAACCAGACTGATTGAACTGGGAATTGATAAAAACCACATTAAAAAACGATATAAATAATATAATCCATCGGCATGATTCAAGCTTAGCCTGATATAAATCAAATCTCCATTAGATACTGTGTAGCGCTATTACCATAACTTTGAAAGAAATAAGAACTAATACTTTTCAGACCTATACAACCATTTTTAGGTGTATAAGTATGGTTTTACCAGATCTATTAACAAGTTGGGGGCAATGGTTGAACGAAACAGATTTTAAATAACATGGAAATTATTAAAAGACAATTGATAGTATTATTAATCCTAGCACACGGAGTTGTATTAGGACAATCAAGATCTTTTCAACTTAGTTTTATAGAAGGTTCCTCAACTTTAGATCAATATTTATACATACAGCAGAGTGGAAAAACCAGAAATGTCACTATCGCATCATATGATAGGCTTTCCTTAAATCAAATAGTTTCTTATGGAAGTATCTCAAGAAAAGATTGTGATAGCCTTTGGTCAATCCTCGATAATTACAAATTTATACATGAATTCAAGAAAATCAGATCTATTTCGTATGATAGCATTTATTACTCTGCAACAGAATTACCTGATAGTCTTCGCCTTGTAATCAATGGAGATACAATAAGAAAACAACTTGTTCCATGGTTTGATTACTATCTAGATTCGAAAACAAAAAAATACTATAAGCTTGTTTGCAAGATGCTTGATCTAGGAATAGATGACGGTAAACAAGCTATAATCAGTTACAGAAACGAAGAAATGTATAAAAAACTGAGATTCGAAAATTTCATGATTATGACTGAACAAGACCGAAAGTTTGGTTCTTTCCTGGTTTACCTTCTTCATAAGTATAAAAGGCATTTTGACAAGGAGAATTTGAAAATCATTAGTGAAATAAATGAACTATTCAGGTGAACGATAAACATGCCCCCAACACGGGCTAACTGTGATTGGTTTGCCAATACACATTTTCCACCACAATCCAACCACGCCTAGCCGGAAACGTTAAACCAGAAGCCGGAGCCCGATGATCACTCACCAAGCTCCGGCTTCTATTATTAAATCCTTGATTCTTACTTTATTTCCCAGGTATCGCCGCTGTTGAGCAGGTCGTCGACGCACTTTATGTTGCCTGTTGCCTTGGCATGGGATATCTGTTCTTCCACCAGGTCGTCATACGTAGGATACATGGCTGCCCTGATGACTCCCAGCGCCACCGGGTAATGAGGCGGGGCCATTTTGGCAAGCATGAGGTGGATGCCGGGATCCTGCTGGTACTGGTCGTGCACGAGCAGATCTTCTTCGGTGATACTGTTTTCACCCAGTTTCACCACTTCGAGGCGCGTGCCTTTCAGCCTGATACCTCTGTCATGGTTTTTCCCGAAGATCATCGGCTCGCCATTTTTCAGGTGCAGCTGGGCATCGTCGCGAATTTCCTTATCAGTAATGGCAGCGTGGGTTTTATCGGCAAAAATCACGCAGTTCTGGAGGATTTCAATCACCGNAGTTCCGTCGTGGCGGGCAGCTTCAAACATTATCTCCGTCATCAGTTTCACGTTGGTATCAACGGCACGGGCAAAGAACGTTCCCTGCGCACCGAGAACCAGCTCTCNCGGATTAAACGGGTGCTCAATGGTTCCCTGGGGTGATGTTTTTGTTACACTTCNCATGGGAGTTGTAGNGGAATACTGACCCTTGGTCAAACCGTAAATCTGGTTGTTGAAAAGGATGATGTTAACGTCGATATTACGGCGGATGATGTGGATGAAGTGATTGCCGCCAATAGCCATGGAGTCGCCGTCGCCGGTGGCAATCCACACACTGAGGCGCGGATTGGCGATCTTC
>JADLKF010000015.1 GCA_015657475.1 Lentimicrobiaceae bacterium
TGAGCGTAATGACATCACTCACCGCGGGACAGGGCGCAAGACCGGAAGCCGTGAGCGTGAGTGTGACACTTCCAGTTGCGATATCGGTTAATGATGGCGAATACACGGGATGCAGCAAGGTGGCATCGTTAAATGTGCCTGACCCTGAGGTGCTCCACGACTGCGATGAACTGCTGGTAACCGCTGATGACGATAAGGTATAGCTTCCGGCTGCACAAAATACATCTGTCACAGGGCCAGCATCGGCTGTTGCCGATGGAACAACAGTTATTGCCTTTGACTCTGTATCGACACAGCCAAGCCCTGAAGTAGCTGTAAGAATTACTGTGAAGTTTCCTGCTGAAGTATACAGGTTGGTAGGATTACCAAGGACTGAAGTATGCCCATCACCAAAATCCCATAAAAGGGTATATGTTCCCGATGATAGTGTAGTCAAATCATTGAACTGCATCAACTCTCCCTGGCAGTTGTTGGNAAGAGGAAAATCGGCAAGAGGAACAGGCTCTATAAACAGATATACACTGTCACTATAATGTTGTCCTGCACAACCACCAATTCCTGTAATGGTTAACCTGAATTTCACCAACCCTGTTTCACCGGCTCCGGGAGTATAGGTTGGCGACATAGTATTGCTGGCTGTGAGTGTTCCTGTGCCGAAGGAAGTCCATTGCTCAGAACCTGCAAGATAATTTGATGCTGAACCCGATAATGTATATGGCAGGTTGCCGCAAACTGAGTCATCGGTACCTGCCAAAACCAAGGGGGTGAGAACTGTCACTGTAACGGCATCTGAAGAAGTTGACCCACATCCGTCCAGAACTTCCACCGTATAGATGGTTGTTATAGTAGGGCTGACATTAATTGTAACTGTTGTATCACCTGTATTCCACAGGAAATGATATGGAGCTATCCNCCCACCCGGCATCACTGAAAGTGTAACCTGTTGATTACAATTTATAGTAACATCCGGAGATGCGATTGCGCCAGGCGGCGGATAGTCATTAATATTGTAGGTAACCGTNNTTGGGATAAAATCCCGCTGGCAGGTTACATTGGAATAAGTTATTTCGAGTGTTTCGTTCCCTTCAGCAATGAAATCCTCTGTAGAGTNAATAAGCATGGTAACATATTGACTCCCCGCCGGCACTGTGATATCGGGAGGTAAAAGCGGGAAGTNCACACCATTGGTAGCTGTACCGCCATACGTAAGAGGTATTGTCACCGGATTTTCAGTTACTTCATCAAGACTAAATTGAACAGTAAGCGAGTTACAGCCTTCTACCATCGTTGTATCGAGAGATGCTACGGAATAATTACTTATCAAAGTGATTGGCGTACTTGAAAAACTATTCTTAAGTAGGAAAACCCCAGAATCAAAATTACTATCCACAGCATCAGCGACTGCTAATTTAATATGATAAGTTGAACAAGGCACAACTGTATATGTGGCAGTAAACACGGTAGTATATCCGTCAAAAACAAACTCAGGGGCTGTAACTTTTGGTATAAAAGGAAAATCACAATCACCCATATCCATGGAATTGGGAATGTAATATTGTGAGTTTACATTGCAATTAACATTAAAAATCGAAACTGGAATCGGAGACGAAGGAATGAGAGCGATATTGACTGAACCACCAGGGAAAGTTGGAGGGCTGGAATAAGGGCCAATAATTCCCGGGCCACTTAGAAAAAAACCAAATACATCATTAAAGTCTTGGGNATCTATGAATTCAGGGTACTCCTCTGAAGCAAAAATATATTGAAAATTGAGGTCACTTCCAATGGNGACAAAATCAAATTCGAGTACGGCAGCATCATGCGTAGTATATCCTGATAGAGCATTTAGGTCGACATCTCCTGCCAAATTATAAATACCCGCAGCATTTACTGACGGATTATTGGGTACAAGAGCAACATTGCCGCTCGACAATACCAGCCCTTCACTTAGCCCTACGTTATTGCCATTGGCAAAGCTGCCATTCATATTTGCATTTCCCTGGTAGGTTACATTCGAATATTGAACGCCATTCCCAATCAGTTGCTGAACCATCTGGTCAGNGGTGAGGCCACTGACAACAATCATCTGGGCTTTAACTGGAATAGCTATTACAGTAAAGATCATAAAAAGAATACTCAGCCCTGTATATCTTTTCAAATTCATCGATGTGATCATTATACTGCAGATTTGAGCTGTTGGGTTAGTTCAGGCTTGGTCTAATGGGGAAACAAATTTAAATATTCTAATTATCAAGCTGGTATTCAGTGATAATTTTCACTGTTTTTAGTTTAGAATATATTCAAATACACATAGTTCAAAGCAAAATAATCAGACGCAATCGGTTTCACCTGCAATATTCCGGCATTCACCGATTTTTCGGCTTCTTTCAGTAACAAACTTTCACATTTTACGTCTCATCATACAAACAGCGCCGTTTAATCATAACACATCAAAACCCTGTCAACACAGGAAAAAATTAACACAGATACTCAATGTCAAACATGAAAACAAACAGACCAAAGCTCATAATGGCCTTGCTTGCCTTAATATTAGCCTTCAATACAGCTTTTGCAGGAGAGGAATCAAATTTGCCAAAAACCGGAACAGTTGCCGGAAGAGTAATTGATGCTGCTACCCTGAAACCCATGGAATATGTAAATGTGGCCGTCTACCGGTTGGCCGATTCATCACTTCTCACCGGTTCTATCACCAATCCTGAAGGAAGTTTCAATATCGGGAAACTTGCTTTTGGAGATTACTACCTCAAAATATCCTTCCTTGGATTTAATGAATACAAGACCGGTAAAATAGCCCTTGACCAGGCTTCACCTGTTAACGACCTCGGTGATATAAAACTCACTGCTTCACAATACGATCTTGGCGCCGTTTCGGTGACTGCTGAAAAATCGAAAGTTGAATACCAGATCGATAAGCGGGTGATTAATGTAGACCAGCAAACTGTTGCCAAAGGAGGTTCAGCTGTGAATGTACTTGAAAACACTCCTTCGGTTCAGGTAGACCCTCAAGGGAACCTTACACTCCGCGGCAGTTCCGACTATATTGTTCTTATCGATGGAAAACCTTCACCAGTCAAAGGCAGCGATGCACTGAAGCAAATCAACGCTGCCACCATCAAGCAGATTGAAGTTATTACCAATCCTTCAGCCAAGTACGATTCCGAAGGCCAGGCCGGTATCATCAACGTCATNCAGAAAAAAGAAGCGCTGCAGGGATTAAGCGGATCATTAAACACNCTCGCTGGTACAACCGATAAGTATACCGCCAACGGATCGGTCAATTACCGCACTGGCAAGGTCAATGTGTTTGGTGGTATTGATTTTGCCGATAATAAATATCGCAGCGATCTTACGCTCAGCAACATAAGCTACCTCGAAACCGGAACTCAGATTCTCAGCGAGTCAGCTTATCAGTCTTATAACAATGATAACCTTTCGGGTAGAGCCGGCATTGATTATGACATGAACGACAAAAACTCTTTATCATTATCAGGAAGTTATGGAAAACAGGGTTTCGACCAGGGAACCAATGCCACTTATAATAACCGTTACGGTTCACCGGAAATGAGCTACTATAATTCAAGTTCAAATTATCTTGATGTTACAGGTGACGTATTGTCGCTGAATGCAGATTATCAACATAAATTCGGTGAAAACCATACCCTTTCGGTGACCAACTATTACTTTTCATGGGATGGCCGTGATGAAAACAACCTGAATGAGCTCATCACCAACGAGGAATACGACGAAACTGGTGTTAAATCAAAGCTGAATTATGTGAAGGACAATCATAACTTCCAGTACCGTCTTAATGTTGATTATAAGCGCCCCATTAAATCAGGCACGCTTGAAACAGGGATCCAGTACCGCTATGAGTACCGTTTCGAAGATATGCTCTTCAGGAATTACCATGTTGAATCAGGCGATTGGACCACCAACAATGATTTTACTTACAAACTTGATTACTATAACAGTATTTATTCAGGTTACGCTACCTATTCAGGAACAGTAGCCAAAATCGGATACATGGCAGGCCTGCGCTCCGAGTATTTCACCCGCGAAATTACCTTCACCAATGATCCGCTGACTTATAACTTTAATAAGTTCATGCTCTATCCCAGCCTGCACCTCTCGAGAACCTTCAAGGAAAAACACCAGTTCCAGGCCAGCTACAGCAGGCGTATTAACCGCCCCCAGCCATGGCTGCTCAATAAAACACCCAACTTCATTGATCCTTACAACATCTTCAAAGGCAGCCCTTACCTGGAACCGGAATATACCGATGCTTTTGAACTGAACTACCGTTTAATGCAGAAGATTGTGACGTTGTCGGTTCAAACCTACCTCAGGAATACATCCAACAGCCTCAATACTTCACGCACACTCCGCGAGGACGGAATTATGGTCCACGAACTGATAAATGCTGATAACCAGCAATCGTACGGTGCCGAATTGGGACTCGATTTCAACCTGGCCAAATGGTGGCAGTTAAGTACAGGCGGAAACCTTTATCATTACACAATTTCAACCGTGATCGATAATTCGAGGACCGACAGGAGCACCAATTCATGGGATGCCCGCATGATCAACAACTTCAACCTGAAATGGGGCACGAGGTTACAGGCAGTTCTCTATGTACAGGGTGCCGGAATCGACGCTTCCGGGAATTCAGGAAGTTTCTACGTTGTAAATATGGCTGTGAATCAGCCATTTATGAAAGGAAAGGCCAATATCGGCCTCTCGGCTCAGAACCTTTTTGATTCGATCAGATTCCACTATACTTCGACGAACAAAAACTATGATAATGATTACCTTATCCGTGCCGAAGGACCTATCGTCATGCTCACGGCGTCGTATTCGTTCAACAATTTCCAGAACAAGCAGCGCGGCAGGGCTGATGATAGCAGTTTCAGGGGAGGCGCTGCATTCTAGATCTGAAATTAACTGAAAATTATAAAACCTGCTTTGTTTCAAGGCAGGTTTTTCGTTTGTTGATCATTTAACGTATTTTCGCCGGCTCATTTAATACGTATGACTAACTGCTCCACTCCTGACCAAACAGGGCGAATATTTGTGGTGGACGCCCTTCGTGGCTTCGCCATAATGTCTATCATGCTGTTGCATAACCTCGAACACTTCGATTTCTATTATTTCCCCGAATACCTGCCCGGGTGGCTTAAGATGTTGGACGGGGGCATCTGGCAGGTCATGTTTTTCCTGTTCTCAGGCAAGTCATACGCCATATTTGCAATACTTTTCGGACTGACCTTTCACATAATGTTCACCAACCAGGAAGCCAAAGGCCGTGACTTCAGGGGAAGATTCCTATGGAGAATGGTGCTATTGCTTGGATTTGGCATGATAAATTCAATATTCTTTGAAGGTGATATCCTCGCTATCTATGCAGTTCTGGGGATCACGCTGGCTATAACGGCCAGGTGGAACAACAAAGCAGTGCTGGCTGCAGCAATCCTGTTGATGATTCAGCCGCTCGAATGGTATAACTTCTTCCGAATCATGGGTGATCAGGCCTATGTAACTCCTCCTTTCAAGTCGTGGGCATACTTTGGCAGGGCTTCGGAATACCTGGCAGGAAAATCGTTTATTGATGCTGCCGTTGGCAACCTGATCAATGGCCGGATCGGTGTGCTGATTTGGTCGCATGAGGCGGGACGTTATTTCCAGACCCCGGCATTGTTTCTTTTTGGTATGCTGCTTGGCCGAAAAAACCTGTTCAGGTATTCAGAAAGCAACATGGGTTTCTGGAAAAATGCATTGTGGATAGCTGCCATATTATTTATAATTCTTTACACTTTCAAACTCTCAATACCACAACTCATTGAACGTGAGGCGCTGAAGGTTAAACTCGACCTCATCATAACGTCTTACTCCAATTTTGCATTCACCGCGATACTGGTTTCTGGTTTTGTACTCATCTACAGGTTAAAAGTTGGATACAAAGTGCTCAGTGGCCTTGAGCCTTTCGGCAAAATGAGCCTGACAAATTACGTTACTCAATCGCTTCTCGGTTCGGTTGTGTATTATGGTTTCGGACTCGGGTTGTACAAGTACACAGGTGCAACGTTTAGCCTCATTATCGGCATCTTCCTGTTTATACTACAGTTATGGTTCTGCCGCTGGTGGGTTAAGCGTCACAGTCGCGGTCCGCTTGAGCAACTCTGGCATAACCTCACCTGGATAAGGATCGGAAAGAATATGTGATATTCGTTCATATTTCTTACTTTTGAGAGGCATACTGACAAGATTATCAAAGTCAGGTTCCAGGCACTGATAATGAAAAAGCTATTAATCCTTCCCGCCGTAATTGTTATTTTGCTCTCAGCGTGTCATCGTGAGGAAGAGCCTAAGCCAGCGACAGGCGAACGAATATTTACTTGGAGCGGCTTCACCTGGATTGTCAAAGCGTCAGAAAACCGTTACATCGGGCCGGGCGCAAACCTTTTTTACGACAGTACATCAAACGTCTGGCTGGATAATGATGGCTACCTGCATCTCAAAATCGCGTACATTGACGGCCGTTTTACCTGCGCCGAAGTTTACACTAAAGAAACAGTTTCATACGGTACCTATGTTTTCAAACTTAAGAGCAGGGTGGATCAGCTGGACAAAAATGTAGTTCTTGGACTTTTCACCTGGAACGACAGCAGTTGTTACACCAACACCAACAGCGAAATCGATATTGAATTTGCCAAATGGGGCAGCGCGGCGAACCCCAATGCATTGGTTTTTTCGGTTCAGCCGACCAATGGCGGCAATTACAGCGAGCGCACGCGTTCTTTTCCTGTAAAACTGAACCAGAACAAATCAGTCTGCTCTTTTTCCTGGTTGCCCGGCAAAGTCAACTGGGCTGCATTCCAGGGACTTTATGACCCTCCCCCCTATTCTGACCTCATTGCCGAATGGGCATATGACACCAACAATGTTGCCAACATCCCGCGCGGCGGAAGCTGGTGCAATTCAATGCCCATCAAGATCCCTGATCCTGAAACCAATACACGTATTCACCTTAACCTGTGGCTTTTCGATACCAATGACAACGGGTATGGCGACAGGCCTTCCGACGGCAACGAGGCAGAAGTCATAATTCAGGAAGTAGTATACACACCTTCGAAATAAATGGAAACAGTACTGATTACCGGCGGTACCGGGCTTATCGGCCGCAACCTGATCAAAATGCTTACAGGAAACGGGTATGCAGTCTCCATCCTTAGCACTTCTGGCAAAAAGGTGGCTGGTTGCAGAACCTATTCATGGAACCCGGCATCGGGAATTATTGATGAAAAAGCCGTCGCTGACGCTGATCATATCATTCACCTGGCCGGGGCAAACATCGGGGCAAAAAAATGGACCACTGCCCGCAAAAAGGAGATCGTCAACAGCCGCGTGAAATCAGGGGAATTGCTTTTCGAAGCCTTTCAGAAGCACCCGGGTAAATTAAAAACATTTATAACTGCTTCTGCTACCGGATATTATGGCGCCATTACTTCTGAGAAAATATTTACTGAAGACTCTTCACCGGCCGGTGATTTTCTGGGAGAAACCTGCCGTCGCTGGGAAGAAACAGCAGATCTGTTCAAGAAAGCAGGGACTAGAACCGTGAAAATACGCACCGGCATGGTGCTTGACAGTAATGAAGGTGCGCTGGCCCGATTGCTCATGCCCATGAAACTGCACATCGGTTCAGCTCTTGGTAACGGCGCGCAGTATATGCCCTGGATACATTTGGACGATATCTGTAGAATTTATCTTAAAGCCATCGAAGACAGCACACTTGAAGGTGCTTACAATGCTGTAGCCCCGCAGCATGTAACAAATGAAGAATTCACAAGCACAGTTGCACAGGTCACCGGCAGAACGCTATGGTTCCCCAAAGTGCCTGCCTTTGCACTGAAAGCCATGTTTGGCGAGATGGCAGCCATTATCCTCGAAGGGAGCAGGGTTTCGTCAGAGAAAATAATAAAAGCAGGCTTCTCATTCAGATTTCCCGAACTAAAGCCTGCTTTGGAGAATATACTAAGATACAAAGCAGAAAACTAATCTTGTAATCTGTATATGGCTTATTTCACTTCAACGGTCACTTTTTCAGCTATGTACAGGGCTGTTGTGATTGTATTCAAATCGGTGTAAAGATTGCCATCAGCACCTGAGTGATGACTTCGTCCAAAAGGTTTCAGTTCCACTTCATTCCCGGCTTCCGAGTNATCAACCACCGCCGAATAAACGACCGCCGGCTGGCAGGAAGTCTTGTATTCAGGGTCATTGGGATACTTGTTGTTCGTCCAGTATTCGTTCCAGTCCCATGTCTGGTTAATCTCCATGAAAACCTTGACAACTGCCGGGGTTTCCTTGTTAGAACGGGTATCGAGGGTAAAATTTCCGGCAGGAGTTGCACCGGTATAAGCATCAGGCACCGGATTGGTTTTATCGGGAATGTAGTTTGTCATTCCTTTTGCTGCTCCTGCTTTGTGCGACCAGTATGGCAGTGCGGCAGGTCTTCTAACCTGCCCCGGTTTCCACTGTCCCTCTGATTTGTCACCATAATTAAAAGTGCCGCTGCCGAACGAACGGGTTACAAACAACGTCTGTATGAACCTGCCTGTGGTGTCCTCAAGCCAGATGGCAAATGTTGGATGGTTGAATGATTTGCCTTTTTCGAATGTAAATCCCATTGCCCTTCCTGTGCCATTGATGTTAGCAGCCAATTTCTGAACAACACCTTCACCGGCTGCAGCGGTTTGCTTTGATGGTTTACAGGAAAATGCGACTGCGAGTGCAATGGTGACCATCACCAATGACACTGCTGCTATTTTGAAGTTGGTCTTTTTCATTTTGCAAAATTTTAAAGTTCGATGATGATGCCCAGGGTCGGAAGAATTGTACCTGATTCCGAAGGCAAATATTTGAGGCTGTAACGGGTAGGATCATTCGGATCAATGACGGGATTTCCGTTTACATCTCGCTGGAGTACCAGCACATCAGGATCTTTTGATTTAAAGTTATAAGCATTCTGAACATCAACATAAATATTCAGCGACCACTTTTTAAAGAAGTACTCCTTATCTATCCTGAGGTCGAGCTGGTGAAAATTAGCCAAACGTTCGGTATTGTAAAGATTGAAATCTGGATAACCTTGTCCGCNGGCATCCCAGGCCTCAATAAGCGACGAACGGTTGTAATCATAGGGTGTGTATGGCGCTCCGCCCACGAACCGCCATTTGGCTCCTATATTCCAATTTTTACCAAGGTCGGCTGCTGCAGAAATGTTCAGTATATGCCTGTTGTCCCATGCAGAAGGAATTAGTTCGCCTTTTTTGTCATCAAACTCTGAACGAACGAAGGTGTATGACAGAATGACACTTAACTTATCCATGAACCTGTCGCGGTAGTATAGTTCTGCACCAAAAGCGCGGCCTTTGGATGTACTTGTCACAGCTTCATCCCCATATACGCCATAATCGGCGCCTTTACTGGCCAAAGACACAGAATCTTTTACCGAGAACGGGTAGTTATCATAAAATTTCATGAACCCTTCAAGCGAAATGCGGGAGTTGTCATTGCGCCTGTATTCAAGACCTGCAACCAGGTGATCGGCCCTGATGTACTTAATATTGTTGTCCTTGTTGACAAGCGTTCCGAACTCATCGCGGTAGCCCAGCGTTGTATACGAAGGTAGCTGGAAAAACCTGCCGGCATTGGCATTCAGAAACAACTTCTCAGTGAGCCCGTATGAAGCTGAAATTCTGGGTGAAAACTGTTTCAACAGGTTCGACATTTCAGTTGAGTAACTGTTGCCATCCATCCTTACTCCTGCTGAAAGCGTAAGCCTGTTTTCAAGGTAACTCTTGCTTACCTGGCCAAAAGCATTGTAACGGAAGAAATCGAGGTATGAGTCGTAATTGAGCGAGGTGAGAGTGTCAGTAATCGTTGGAATAAAGACTTTCTGGTAAGTATTGTTCAGGTATTTAACATATTCAAAACCAGCCCCGGTGAGTATCTTGTATCCGTTCACACGGGTAGTATTTTCATAACGCAGCTTGTTTTCAATCTCCTCCGACTCATATTTCAGCACCGGGTTGGCATTCTCGTCATTGTTTTCATATTTCTGCGATCTGTTGTTCAGCATGTTGCGGCTCAACACCCAGGTATCGTAAGAATTCTTGCGGTAATGTTTGTACACTGCACCAATGGCATACGTCCACTGGTCGTACGAAGGAAGATAGTTGAGGATATATTGCTGCTCCTCAGTCGGGTTTTCAATCCCGGTATTCAGCACACTTTTATCCAGCGACCCGATACTAAGGATCGTAAGTTCGTTTTTAAGGTCGAAACGGGTTTTGACTTTGATTGTATAGTCATTGAATGTGGGCAGGAATGGAAGTCCGATTGCACTGAACAGGAACTGAAGGTAAGAGCGCCTTGCTGAGAGAAGCAGGGAGGTTTTTTCACTCAGTGGTCCCGAAGCGCTGACTGCCATTTCGCTGGCACCCAGCGTGGCGCGGTATACCATCTTATCCGGATTGCCGTCGATGAGCCTCATATCGAGCACAGAACTCAATGCATTACCCCGTGACGCGGGAAATGCCCCTGTATAGAGATCCACTTCGCGGAGAAAGTCACTGTTGATAATACCCACTGATCCACCGCTTGCTCCTTGTGTGCCGAAGTGGTTGAGGTTCGGGATTTCAATACCATCGAGAAGGAAACGGTTCTCCGACGGGCCTCCGCCGCGCACAATGAGGTCGTTGCGGTAGGCAACACCTGATGCTACGCCGGGCAGTGATTGTATAACCTTTGAAATGTCGCGGTTGGCGCCGGGGCTTCTTTCAATCTCGGCAATGCCAATAGTTTTGAGTGATACCGGGCTTTCTTCAACTTTTTTGAATGGCGAAGATTTCACCTCAACCTGCGCCAGTTGCAGAGGTTTCTCCTTCATCGCAATGTCAATGAAAGTGGTCTTGGCATTGGTTACCTGCAACTCCTCGGTGATCACATTCTCAAAACCAACCGAGGTGGCAGCAAGTTTGTAATAGCCGGGAGCGACTCCTGTGAACAGGAAATTACCATCGAGATCGCTCACTGAGCCAATGTTGGTCCCAAAGATGATAATATTGGTAAACGGCAGTGGCTCGTTACTCGAAACATTGTAAACCCGCCCTTTTATCACTCCCGTTTGTGAAAAGGAGAGCATTGAAAAAAGAGCGAAAATTATTGCAAGGGGAAGTTTGGTTCGCATTGTCTGGGTAATATCTTTTAATATGTTTATGTTTAATATTGTTTGTTTTCACTTAAACAAAATACATGCCACATTGTTCACATACCCGGCATAAGGTGCCAGTGCGTTCTTTGGATTTACATTAATAAACAGGTTTTAACCGCTGATAATTAGACTATTATATACTATTCTGAATAATGTAAATATTTGTTATTTTTCATGTGTCACCCAAATGAGTGCCGAAATGTCATACCCGATTTTTTTTGCTATTTCGAGGTATTGCTGTTTTATGTCACCTGGAATTGTAGTATCGCGCGATAATATCCATAAATAACCCAGGTTATTGCCGGCGACAAGTGCATACCTGTATTCACTGTCGAGTGCTATGATATTGTATGCGCCGTAAAACGGGCCGAAAAACGACACTTTCAGTTTCCCTTCGCCAGGTTTACCGGCAGGTTTTGCCTTGCCAGTAGCCTGTTTCCACTCACCCGTCCTGGTGTTATATCCCCTGTTTACCACTTTGATGGTACCGTTGGCATTGAGACTGTATGTAGCCGTCACATTTTGCAGGTCACGCTCGAAACGGTGATCGAGGCGGGCAATTTCGTACCATGTGCCAAGGTATTTCGACTGGTCGAACGATTGGATCACGGTTGCACCCTGCGGAATGGTTGCGCAGGACTGCGTAATTAATGCAAAACCGGCCATTGCCCATTTTGCCATTGATTCTTTTTTCTGCATTTGACTTTATTTGGATTTGAAACCCTTGTTGTTTACAAACGCTAAGTTAATTCAAAGCAGTTAAACAAAACATATCAACGGAGTGTTTTTCAAAACCAATAATCCAGCATGTAAGCCAATGCTATCCCCAGGTATGTACCGAAAGCATTACCAAGCAGCGCCATCGAAAGGCCGGCTACTATCACTTCCCTGTTTTTTATTGATTCGGCTACCGGTAAAATAAAGGCCGGCCCGAACAGCACGGCTGCCGAGGTGATGATCATCGTATCGTTTTCAATCCTGAACAAAGCAGCTGCGAACACATGAATCAGTGCAGAAACGAAAACAACTACAGCTACAAAAATAACCAGAGGGAAATTACCAGTTATCAATCCCTGTACACTTGATAGCGTTCCCAGCGCCAGGGCAAACATCAGCAGAAGGTAGTCACCGGTTTCATAATTGTAACGGAAATGATTGATGGTTTTATTGAACGAAAAAATGATACCCAGTGTGGTTATTCCCAGGATGATAAAGGTGGAACCCATTTTCCCAAGCAGCAGCATTGAAATTGCGACAACAACTCCGACGATAGGCACCGAGACACCAAACGACTTTAGTACCTCAACAAAAACCTGCATCCTGCTGCGTTTTTCTTTTGGTTCGGTTGTTGCGGGAATCGCCTCTCCCCCATTCACATGGCTATAACTTTTATATGGCGGCAGCACCAGCCCGAAAACTTTTTTGCCAACCGTTATCAGAAAAAGGAAATAAAGACCGGCAAATAAAAGGTCGGCACTGTTGAGCACGATAAAAGTATTCTCATCCACATCAAGTGCAATGGCGATGGCTGTGAGATTTACAGTTGCACCTGTATAAAGCCCAACTGTCATACCAGCTACCTTCCAGCAATCAGTGATCTTTTCCCTGAATACCAGGAAAGCAATACAGGCGACGATCACAACCGCGATACAGCCGATAAAAAACGAAAGAAAAGTGCTTTTTGAGTTCTTCAGCCATTTCATAAAATCGCAGGAGAACAACAACATAGGTGTAGCAAGGCATACGCTTATCTCCGCAACATTCCTCAGTAATTCCCTGTTCACCGGAATACCGGGAATATTTCCGGCAATGATCCCAATGCTATAACAGGTTACAATCGGGCTCAGCCAACTGATCAGTTTGAGCCTGTCTTTATAATACAGGATGAATGATGGCAGGATTATAATGATGGCTAGAGTAATGGTGTCCCGGATCATGCTTGGCTTTTTCTTGGTTGGTGACAGCAAAACGGATTGCGTTAAAGATACGGCATCAGGCTTCTGATAGCAAGATAATTTAAAAACATATCAGGTTGTTGAAACATGAGTTCAACAACCTGATTACTAATGCAATAAACGAAATATAGGATAAAATAAGTTCCTTATTTCTTAACCAGTTTTCCTGTTTCGGCTTTTCCGTTTACGCGCAATGTGTAGAAATATATTCCCGGTTTGCAGGAACTTACATCGATTTTATAGTTTTCTGTGATTTTACTTTCAAGAATCTTTTGACCTTGAATATCATAAAGTTGTATTATGGCTTCAGTACAGCCATTCGGCAAAGTAACCGTGAAATAGTCGCTGGCAGGATTCGGATTAACCAGGCCCTGCAAAGGCATTGGTTCGTTGGTTGAAGTTATATCCTGGGACGAGTAAAAAAAGTACCCTTCATCGATTCAAGCCATGAAGAAGAAGCCTCATCCCATTCCGACTCATCAATACCGGTGAGCATATGACCGAAATACATCAGTGTTTCTCCACCGGCAACATAAGGTAACAAAAGACTGCTGAAAGGATAGGTGTTATCGTGGGAATAGTCCTCCCGGAATTGAGGAATCCATTGATGCCCGTAATCGTCCCAGAAGTACTCGTAAGCAATATCGACATTGTCCTGGATATCGTAAGTGTATTCATCTTTATAACTCCCCACCCAAGTGCTGCCCATTACATCCCAGTTTGATTCAGTGAATGTTATGAGCCTGTTATTGGCATCATATATATATTCATCTTTGTAATAGACAAGCCAGTCTCCCATGGATTCCTCCCAGTAATAGCATATCACTTCATCTACCAGTCCATTGCTATTGTATGCGTAATCAATCTTTGCCACCGATATCCATTGACTCAGAGAATTGTCCCATACATACTGGTGAGCAAGGATAATTTTTCCGCTGCCATCGTACTGAAATTCCTGCTTATACCTGAGATACCATTCACTCGAACCGTAATCCCAGTCGTATTGCAGTTGCTGAACCGGCAGATGGCTTGAATTGTATGAATGCTCATACTTATAACCTGGTTCCCAGGTGCCCGAAGGCTCATCGAAATAGCTCTCTATCTGAATCACCATATCGCCACTGGCATCGTATTCATAGGTATCATCTACATATGGATACCAGGCCTCCAAATCAGGATCCCAGTCATATTCAGTGTATTGCAGGTTTTGCCCGCTGTTATTGTAAATGAAATATTCCTTGTAATAATTCCCCCAGGCTCGTTTATCAAGGTAGTTACCCTGCCACGAGGTGCTGTCGAGACGCTGAAGGATCACATTGGCTGACTTTTGCCGGCTTTGAGGATGCCATGCGTATTGGAACCTTCGTTCTTCGAAAAACCTTTTGCCGGGAATATCATTCTGTATTGCTGAATTCCTGGCAATGGATGTTGCATTAATAGCTCTGCCGTTTCGCAATTGTTTCTCCTGGGCGAAAATTAAGACTGGAAAAAGCATAAGGAAAATGAAAAATGCTTGTGTTGATTTCATGGTTTTGATGTTTGAATTTAGATGAGCAACTTATCTGTTTGAATATAGGCTGTAATTAGAGGATCACTTGAATAATTATGACCTGCTCACTCAATCTTCAGGTCAATGATAGTAATGCAAAACGAACTAGTTCAGAATTTGATAGCGGAGTATAAAATTAACGTAATAATGAACCTTCTCAGTACAATCCGAAGCAAATTTCACCGCTTGCTGGTCGTGTACAGTAATATCAATCAGAAAATGGAGATTAATTATTGAGTATCAATGCAACAATTTTATCTTAAATCAGCTGATTATGAAAGCATTGTATAAAACTTACAGATGATTGCCGCCCAACTGGTTATTGAAATTAATGCTTTGATTATCAAATAAAAAGACGTATATTGCATTGATATTTTGGCCCTCTCTCATATTCCCTGATATGAAACGGATACCGCTCATTTTATTGCTGCTGAGCCTTGTCTCACACATCGCGGCACAGGATCTTATTTATCGCAAGGATAGTAGTTTTGCTATAAAAGCGAGAATTGTGATGAACCAGGGACCCGAACGCACATACACACTATACAATAGTGGCGACTCCTTAATTTATCACATCCTCACACTGAAACTCGACAGCATTGTATATCAGGATGGAACAAGAGAAGTTTTCAACTCGCAACATACCGCTGAACTATCACCCATACCACCTGAGCAAACCTTTAAACATCATCTAGCAGGTATTGACATAGGAGCCTGGATGTACAAGAATGCACGCTTATCTTATGAATACTTCCCATTCAACACCAATATTGGTTTCAAGGGCTCGGTAAGCGTCAAAGTCTCACCAAAAAGCATTGAGGTCTGGACCAATGAAGATGAGTACTATGATGAACAATTTCTCTATATGAATATAAGGGGGTACTCAACCTGGCATGCAACACTCGGTTGCAATTATTATTTTTTCCGACCGGGTAGTTTCCGCGCAATTACCGGGCTTCATTACCTTGTAGGGGCTTATAAACTCAGTCAGGTGATTACCGATGCAAATTATAATGTTGTTGAAACGCGCGAAATAAAAAAAACACTGAATGGACTGCTGCTAAACACTTATTTGTACTGGAGTCTTAATGAATATCTCTCTGTGAACGTAGGATTTGATACTCCCCTGATTGTGAATCCACAAATGAGAAGAGTTGTTTTTACCGCAGAATTCTTACTCAACTTTTAAAATAAAAGGCCATGAATGCAATCACACTGCTTAACAATACAGCTTCCCGGTTGGCAAGATTGCTGCACCGCCACCGCAGACAAATCAGGGGATCAGTAGCCGTAATGCTCACCCTGGCAGTTCTGAACATGTCGGTTGGATGCATGAATTACTTCAGGGTAAATTCATCGGTAAGGCCAACAAGCGAAACCATCTCGGAACTGAAATCAGTCCATAAAACAATCATTGTCCATTATAACGATGACATGTGGATTCTCAAAAACATTGAAATTAAGGACAATACACTGACTGGAAAAACTGAGGCATACAATTACCCCTCTACCCTCAATCCGGTAAAAGTAAAAGGGCCGAACCGTTACCTTACAAGAGTTTCACGAAATCAGGGATACCTCCTGAACGAGGTTCATATTTATCCTTCAGAATATAGCGATATCGGAAACGGAATGATATCAATGCCTGTTTCCTCCATCGGCAGAATGGAAATTTACGAAAAGGATATTGCTGCCACAGTCGGTTCGTGGACATTGGGTGTACTTGGCGGGATTGCAGGCGCTTATGCGATACTTATTCTTATCGTCTTAATCTTCAAAGAATCATGCCCTTTTATATATACCTGGGATGGAGCAAATTACCAATTTGCCGGTGAAATTTACAGCGGCAGTATTTATAAAAATCTTGAAAGGCATGACTACCTAAAGTTACCTTTTTATCCTGGCCAGCAATCGTACCAGTTGAAGATAACCAACGAAGCTTACGAGATACAGCGCACCAACCAGCTTGAACTGATAGTGACAGATCATACCAAAAACAGCGATGTGATGATCGATAAATACGGCAAGGCACTTACCCTCTCCGATCTAAAGCCACCGGTTTCAGCCACAAACCTCAGGAACCAGGATATTACACCATTGCTCAGGGAAAAGGACATGAAGATATACCAAACTGCTTCCGCAACAGGTGATTATGATCTCAAGGATGGAATCATTCTGCAATTTCCCTTGCCCGGGAATGCAAAAGATGCCAAACTGGCAATAAGGGCTAAGAACTCGGTGATGCTCGATGTGATGATGGGAAAATTTCACGATATGTTTGGCTCGGCCTACCATTACATCATGAAAATGCAGGGAGAACAACCGCGTGAAGTGCTTCAGCAGTGGACGCTTGACCAGGGCATCCCTTTATCAGTCTCGGTTATGCGCAATAATTCCTGGGAATTTGTTGATTATTACAATATTGCCGGGCCTATGGCTCTAAAGGATGATGTATTGGAAATACCACTCAATGGAAATGAGAACTCTCCCCTGCAGGTAAAACTTGAATACGGCAGTTTCTTCTGGGAAATTGATTATGCAGCCATTGATTACTCACCGCAGGTAAATGTCACCACATACACAATACCGGTGACTACAGCCATCAACGAACGTGGCAGAGATGTTTCACGGCTGCTCAGGAGCGATGATTCAAAATATTATGTTCAGCCTACGTCAGATAATACTGCCGAGGTAAACTTTATAATGCCAGCTTCCAGGGGCCTTGAAAGGACCGTTTATCTGCATTCGAAAGGATGGTATGAACTGCTGCGTGATCCCAAAGGTCCGCATGACAAGGAATACCTGCTTACTTTCAAACAACCTGGGCGGTTCAACCAGTTTGTACTGGATGAGATGAAAAAAATGGAGCAGACAGCATCACGGGCTGAGTAAGCAGAAATGGTGACCAGCACAAGGCTAGTAATATGGCAAACAATTCAGGTATTCTTACAGGCAGCCGGATCTGGTTTATAAGGTTGAGGATAAGGTTGTTGATATTAATTGAAGCTTTCAGGCATTACCATAATCCTGTTAAAGCATACCGGGAGTTGAAAAGACTTCAGCAGTTCAACCGAGACCGCACGGGCAATATCATCGTAAAAGTGGTTCGGTCAGGTAAGCGCTATTATTTCACCACTGATTACCCCGGCTTTCCTTCCCAAAACCTGAGAAGAGCGCTGCGAAAGGAGTTCAGCACCAACGGCAGCACCTCAAAAGAGGCAACATTACAAACGCTGGTGTGGGGCATCACTAACCGCTGCCCGCTTGCCTGCTCCCACTGCTACGAATGGGATAACATTGACCACAAGGACTCCCTGGATTATGAATCACTATTGCAGCTTCTAGGCGTCTTCAGGCAGAATGGAATCAGACATATACAAATAAGCGGTGGAGAGCCGCTTGCCCGCTTCAATGACCTGGTCAGGCTGGTCGGAGAGGCTTCGCAGTCGATGGACTGCTGGTTACTCACTTCAGGCTACGGACTCACTGCCGAAAAAGCCTATCAACTCAAAAAGGCAGGCCTAGTGGGTGCACACATCAGCCTTGATCACTGGGATGAGCAGCAGCATAACCTTTTCAGAAACAACGATAAAAGTTACGCCATGGCCCTAGCAGCTATTAAGAACTGCGCGTCGGCCGGAATTGTGGTAAGCCTCTCGCTGTGCGCGACAAAGGAATTTGTTTCGGAAGGAAACCTGGCAAAATACGCCGAACTTGCGAAAAAGAGCGGTGCTCATTTTCTCAGAATACTCGAACCTCGCGAAGCCGGCAGGTTTGCAGGCCTTGATGTGAGGCTGAACAGGCAGCAGGTTGAAATGATCTCTGATTTTGTCATTAAAATGAACTCCGATTCACTTTTCAGGGATTACCCGGTAGCTGCTTTTCTCGGCTACCACCAGCGCAGGACTGAATGTTANCGTGCGGGTAATCGTTTCGTTTATGTTGACCCGAAAGGGGAAGTTCACGCCTGCCCCTTTTGTCGTGGCAGTATGGGCAATATGCTTGATAAACCTTTTGATGTGATCGTTGAAAAGCTGCAGCAAAGAGGTTGTCAATTGTTTGAAATTAACAGGGTGGAGCAGCACTCGTGAACAATGAACTTCTCAGATGATTCAGACTTAATACATCCACCTTGCATCATTTTCCATCACATCATTCAGCCTGTGAGCGGCGATGCGACGGATAAGACTGGNGGGCAAGGGTTTGTTATAGGGAAATTGTATAGTATCCTTCCCCGTTTTAAACCCATCCAGTTCATGCCTGAAAGGATCAAGCGAAGGCCCGGTAGGCATGAAATTTATATGTAACTTGTAA
>JADLKF010000014.1 GCA_015657475.1 Lentimicrobiaceae bacterium
CCAATTTCACCTATTCCAACAATTGCCAGGCGCAGCCGGTGCTGTTCACCGATCTTTCAACAATTACATCGGGTTCCATTGTATCATGGAGCTGGGATTTTGGTGACGGGAACTCCTCTACTCTCCAAAATCCTCAGCATACTTATGCCAACGCAGGCACTTTCAATGTAATTCTAACAGCTACCTCCGACTCCGGTTGTGTCGGTACCCATACCATTGCCCTGAACATTGTAGCTTTTCCCACCGCTTCGGCAGGCTCGCCACAAACCATTTGCGCCGATGATACCTTTTCTCCGGCCTCGGCAACAGCGGCCAATTACTCCTCATTACTCTGGAGTTCAAGCGGTACAGGAACGTTTAATGACCAGACCATTCTGCACCCTGTATACACTCCCAGTGCTGCCGACACGGCTGCACATACAGTAACTCTTACCCTCGTTGCCAGCGGCAATTCACCCTGTGGCCCTGCCACATCGTCAATGGTACTGACGATAAATCCCGTGGCTGTTTCAGATGCCGGCATTGATGCCAGGATATGTGAAGGAAGCACTTATCAGCTTTCCGACGCTGCAGCCTTCGGGTATACCTCCCTTACTTGGAACAGCTCAAGTTCAGGCACTTCGGGGTTTGTACCCGCCGGAACCCTTCATCCTGTCTATACGCCCGATGCCACCGATATCACCAATGGCAGTGTAACGCTCACCCTTACGGCCAATCCCTATGCACAATGCTCTGCCGCTTCCGATGGTATGACCCTTCACATTACCCGACAGGTGGTGAACAATGCAGGAGCCAATGGACAGATATGCCAGAACAGCACATTCAATGTTACCACCGCCACCTCGGTATATGATTCGGTGCATTACTGGACGCATAACGGATCAGGCACCCTGAACAATGCCACCACATTATCTCCAACTTATGTTCCTGGTACGGGTGAATCGGGCACGGTGACACTGACCTTACATTCCCTTGCTTATTACCCGTGCAGCAGCGTGACGGATAACATTACGCTTACCATTCATCCTCTTCCCACGGCCGATGCCGGTTCTGCGGGCTTCAGTTGCCAGGGATACAACTACGCGGTAAGCGGAGCTACGGCTACACACTATTCTTCGGTCACCTGGACTGAAAATGGCACGGGTTCCCTCACCAATGCCAACACATTGACCCCGACTTATGTACCTGGTCCCGGTGAATCAGGCACGGTAACGCTGACGCTCACCGCGCAGGGTGAGTTAAGTTGTGCCGGAGAGACAGCCCAGAGCACGATGACGCTTACGATCACCCCTCTTCCTGTAGTTGATGCAGGGCTGAATGCCACCATTTGTGCTGCCAACACGCATACACTGTCTGCCACGCAGACCAACTGCGGAAGTGTATTGTGGAGCACCTCGGGTGACGGTACCTTCAACAACCCTGCATCGCTAGCACCGGTATACACTCCGGGCAGTAACGACATAGCCTCGGGCAGTGTGGTGCTGACGATCACCGGTTTTGGAGCCGGTTCCTGTGTTGGTGAGACCGACAATGACCAGGTAGTTTTAACGATCGATCCCATGCCAACGGCATATGCAGGCATTGATGAGTCGCATTGTGTGCAGAGCCCGATAGCGATCACGGGAGCCACGGCAGGTAACAACTCGGGGGTACAGTGGGTCACCTCGGGAGACGGGATTTTCACGGGCAACACCACGCTGACGCCGACCTATATGCCGGGCAACATAGACTTTAACAACGGCACGGTGACGCTGACGTTGCGATCCTACGGCAGGTTGAGTTGTGCATCACAGACGGTGAGCGACAGCCGGGTGCTGACGGTAACGCCCTACCCGACAGTGAATGCGGGCCCTGATGATTACATCTGCAGTAACCAGACACAATACCAGCTAAACGGCTTCGGCAACAATTACAATGCGGCCGATATCCAGTGGAGTTTCACGGGAGGTGACGGGGTACTCAGTGCCACGAATGTAATGAGTCCTATCTATTACCCTGGTCCTGTGGATTTAAGCACTGTGGACCGTGCCATCACCTTCACGCTCACGCTGCAGGGAGTAGGCACCTGTGTGGGTCAATATGTAAGCGATGAGATGACGTTGCTCATCGACCCCACGCCGGTGAGCAATGCAGGCCCCGACGGGGAAGTGTGTGGTCGCAGGCCTTACCAGCTCAGCGGGGTGGCTCAGTATGAGAACACTATACTCTGGGTAACCACGGGCGACGGCAGTTTCAATAATCCTAATCTTCTGAACGCGACTTACACCCCCGGTCCGGGCGATGTAGGCACGATGGTTATGCTGCGGCTGGACCTGAGCGGGTGCCAGAGCCTCACGGGGGATGACTTCCTGCTGCTGACGGTACATCCCGATCCGAGTGCGACAATCAGTGGCACCGCGGACATCTGCGAAGGCACGTCGACGCCATTGACGATAGACTTCACGGGGACACCACCGTGGTCAGTCAGCTATACTGACGGCCTTGTACCGGTGACGGTGACGGGGATTACAGCTTCGCCATACACCTTCACGGTATCGCCGTTGTTAACCTCCAACTACTGGATCACGGCGGCATCGGATGCTTATTGTCCTGTACCGAACGATTCTATCCACGGGCCGGCATATGTCACAGTCCATGAGTTGCCTTACCAGTACATTACCACAGCCACTAATGGAGGTTATTACTGTGCCGGCGATACAGGCGTGGTGATCAGCCTGTCATCCTCACAGGTGGGAATGACGTACGAGCTCTTTCACAACTGGGTAAGCACGGGAGTGGTGCTGTCAGGCACGGGCAGCACATTGCGTTTTGGCACCTTCACCGCCCCGGGGCAGTATGCCATCGAGGGCACCAATCCCGGCGGTCCCTGCACAGCATGGATGCGCGACACGGTGGAGGTTATCATCAACCCCATCCCTGTAACGGACTTCACATGGAATACAGCCTGCCTTGGCGACACCACGGTGATCGATGTATCGGGGTTGTATATCAATGCCATCAGTAACTGGCTGTGGGATTTCGGTGACGGCACGTACCTCACGCTCAACGCGCCTATGGACCCTGTGAAGCATGTCTTTCCCACCTACGGCAGTTACCCGGTAACGGTGAGTGTGACGGACACCAACGGCTGCCAGTTCAGCATCACGCATACGGTAGATGTACGTCCTCACCCTACGTCTTTCTTCAGCTACGACACGCCCACCTGCCTGGGAGATGCCACTTCGTTCACCGACCTCAGCACGATACCGTCAGGTCAGGGCTACCTTCAGCGGTGGATCTGGGATTTCGGTGACGGCACGCCTGGTGACACGATCTGGTTTCCTGCCACGCCGAATATCACGCACACCTATTCCACCGACGGCACCTACACGGTAACCCTCCAGGTCAGCAACTCGGTGAGTTGCAGTGACACGTGGAGCACCACGGTGACGGTTACCCGTCGTCCTGTGGCGGACTTCACGATGGCCTCCACTGCCTGCCGGGAGATGGCGGTAACGTTCCAGGATCTGTCGGGCGAAGACGGCGGCGGGGCGATAGCAAGCAGGAACTGGGACTTTGGTGACCCTGCATCGGGAGTGCTGAACTACAGCACGGCCCAGGACCCAGAGCACAGCTATGCTTCGTCAGGCATCTACACGGTCACACTCATTGTCACCAACTACGCCGGCTGCAGTGACACCTTGCAGAAGACGATCACGGTATTTGAAAAGCCGTCAGTAGCCTTTGCCTTTGGTACGGGCTGTGTGGGAGACACCACGCAGCTGTGGGCCGATATGACGGTTGTAAACGGCGGAGCCATAGCCGGATACAGCTGGGACTTCGGCGACGGGGGCACTGCCTACAGCGAGAGTGTATCACACATATACATAGCCCCGGGCGCTTACCTGGTCACGCTCACGGTGACAGACACCTCGGGCTGCGAGAATGACACTTCACGCTATCTCACCATCACCACGCCGCCGGTGGCGCACTTTTCGGCTCCTGCCGACAACTGCCTGAGCGAGACGATACTGTTCCACGACCTGAGCACAGCTAATGATGGTTATCTCACCAGCTGGTTATGGGACTTTGGCGACGGCAATACACAAACGGTAACCTTCCCCAATACACCGGATGTCAGCCATAACTACCTGGTTGCGGGCACTTTCCAGGTCACTTTGACGGTCACCGACAGCTATGGGTGCACACACCGGGAGCAGCGGCTGATCACTGTGAATGATTCACCCACGGCTTTGTTCATGTACCAGGGAGGTGGTTGTGAAGGCAGCCAGGTGATGTTCACCGACCTGAGCACCACCACGGGCTACCAGCAGGTGTCGGGGTGGCAGTGGAGCTTTGGCGATCCTGCCTCGGGCATCTATAACAGCAGCACCGAGCAAAACCCTGTTCACGCTTTCAATGCCGCAGGCACTTACACGGTACAGCTCATAGCATACAGCGGCAACCTGTGCAATGACACGACGACGCAGCAGGTCATTATTGGTTCTTTGCCTACTGCCGGTTTCACCACGCAGCAGGCCTGCAGGGACAACCCGGTGCAGTTCACACCGGACTATTCGGTGACGGACACGACGACCATTGCGACGTGGCTGTGGGACTTCGGCGACGGCAACAGCAGTTCGCTGCGCGAGCCTGTACATGTATACAATATGTCGGCCACCTACATGGTCACGTTGACGGTCGGCGATACTTCAGGCTGCGAACGAAGCGTAACAATGCCTGTAACGATACTACCGCTTCCTGAGGTCAACTTCACGTATGACAGTCCTGTATGTGAAGGTACGACGGTAGCGTTCACAGACCTGACGGCGGTACCGGGCCAAACGGGTTATGTATACCGCAGGACCTGGGACTTTGGTGACGGCACGTCACAAACGATATTGTTCCCCAATGCCACGGCTGTAAGCCACAGTTATGGTCAGGCAGGAACCTTCACGGTGACGCTCACGGCGGTGACTGCCGACAGTTGCACGGCGGCGACCCAAAAGACGGTGACGGTGCTGCCTCAGCCGGCTGCGGCATTCACGCATGGCGCCGGCTGCGAGGGCATGGTTATGCAGTTCACCAACCTGAGCACTGCCGGTGGCGGGCAGTCATTGTCGGGTTACCTGTGGGACTTCGGCGACCCTGGTTCAGGCACTGCGAACCAGAGCACGCTGGCCGATCCCACGCACAGTTACAACACTTCAGGCACTTACACGGTGATGCTGATAGCCACCACAGCCAATGGCTGCAGCGACACGGCCACGCAGCAGGTCACGGTATCTGCGCCGCCGGTGGTAGACTTCACGATGACGGCGCAGTGCAGTAATGACACCACTCAGTTTGTCAGCAGCACGTTGGTGAATGTGGCAGCCACGCAAAGCTGGCTATGGCAGTTTGGTGACGGCACTACGGCCACTACCCCGGATCCCCTGCACATATACACTCAGCAGGGCACCTACATGGTGCTGCTCACGATCACCGACACGGCAGGCTGCAGCAACACGATAAGCTACCCTGTGACGATACAGGCGGGCCCGCAGGCATGGTTCAGCGTGACGGCGCCGGGATGCAGCGGCATGGCGGTGACTTTCACGGATTTAACCAACGGCAACGGCGGTACTATCAGCAGCTGGTACTGGCAGTTTGGCGACGGCCACGACACCACGCTCACGGCACAGGTTCCCACGCTCACGCATACGTATACGAATGCAGGCATTTACACGGCCACGTTGTCGGTAGTCACGCAGCAGGGCTGCGAAAGCACCTACCAGCAGACGGTGACGATATCCTCTTCGCCGCTGGCGGCATTCTTGTGGCAGAACACCTGCCAGGGTCAGGCGACACAGTTCACGGACATGACAACGCTCAACGGCGGCGCCACGCTCACCTCGTGGAGCTGGGACTTCGGCGACCCGGGGTCGGGGACGGGCAACAGTTCACCGCTGCAGAACCCGTGGCACAGCTACACCACACCGGGGAGCTATGTTGTCACCCTTGTCACGTTGAATGCTTCGGGATGTGCCGACACGGCGCAAAGCAGTGTCACCATCAGCACGATGCCGGCGGTAGACTTCTACCATGACAACACCACCTGCAAGGGAGTGGATGTGCTGTTCCACACCGACACGCTGGTTTCCAACATCGATGCGTTGCAAACGTATGACTGGGACTTTGGTGACGGCACGGCGCATGCATACACGGTAAATCCCGTTCACAGCTACCAGAATGCAGGCACATACACGGTGACGCTGGTGGTGACAGACACGGTGGGTTGTCCCAACGCGGTAAGCCACAGCATCACGATCCACGGTTCGCCGCAGGCGCAGTTCAGCTATGCTAACGTATGTGCAGGCACGGCGACGCTGTTCAGCGACCTTAGCCTGGCGCCACAGGGCGACACCATTGTAAGCTGGCTGTGGAACTTTGGCGACACGCAGCAGACGACAGACACCTCCACGTTACAAAACCCGGGCTATACATACACGCAGACAGGCACTTACACGGTAACGCTGACGGTGACGACAGAGCATGGCTGTGAGGGCAGCATTGCCATACCGCTGCAGGTATGGAACCTTCCCACGGCGGGTTTCCGCTACACGACGACGCCCTGTGCAGGGGGAACGGTACAGTTTGCCGACACCTCGTGGAGTTACCAGAGCACGATCATGAGCCGGGCGTGGGAGTTTGAGCCTTACCAGTACGGGTCGGGGCAGAATCCTCAGCACACCTACTATGCGACAGACAGTTGCTACACGGTGCAGCTGGTTGTGGTTGATGGGAGGGGATGTATTGACACCGCTCAGCAGCAGGTATGTGTACCGGCGCCATTGGCGATAGCGATGAGTTATGAGCAGCACTGTTACGGGCAGCCGGCACAGTTCACGCCGCAACTTGTCACCCCGGCAGGCGACTCGCTGATCACCTTTGCCTGGAACTTTGGTGACCCTGCCTCGGGGACCAGCAATACTACAGCACAGAAAACGCCGCAGCACCTGTTCACGCAGGTGGGATATTACAGTGTTCAACTCACGGCTACAGACCAATATGGCTGCAGTGCCGACACCTGGCAGCAGGTGGAGGTACATGCGTTGCCGGTGCCATCGTTCACGTGGCAGAACGGCAGTTGCGACACCACGGTAATGTTCAGCAGCACTTCGCAGGACACTACGGCGGCAATCACCACGATGATATGGGATTATGGCGACGGGACGGTGGACACGGTTTATGCCCCGAACACGGGAGCCACACATCACTACAGTGCCCCGGGCAACTACATGGTGACGCTCACCACGGTGAATGCCGATGGCTGCAGTGCCGGCACACAGCAGGAGGTACAGCGTTCAGGCTGCCTGGTGGCAGCGATGATGGCAGGAGACACCCTGCTGTGCCAGAACTCGCCGGTACAGTTCATGGACATGAGCACCTGCGACGGGGTGATCACCCGGTGGACATGGCACTGGGGTGACGGGACGACAGACAGCTACACGCAATACAATCCATACACGCTTCACAGCTACAGCGGCCCGGGCACATTTACCGTGAGCCTGGTGGTGACAACGATGGTTGGCAGCACGGCCATTACCGACAGCACGACGAGGCAGGTAACGATATGGCCGTCGCCGATGGCGGGGTTCACGGCAAAGGATGTATGCCAGGGAGAGCGGGCATACTTCAACGACACCACGCTGGCCAACGGCGCTTTGGCGCTGACCTATCGATGGGACTTTGGCGATGGTAGTACAATAAGTGATACCTCGGCACTGAAGAATCCCGATTACCTGTACCCGTGGCCGGGGACCTTCCCGGTGCAGCAGGTGGTGATGAACCAGCTGGGATGTGCCGACACGACTGACAGTGAGATCCGGGTGAACGGGTTGCCTCAGGCGGCTTTTGACAACTCCATGGCCTGCCAGGGTCATGAGGTATACTTCTTCGACCACTCGCAGTCATACCTGGCGCCATTGTCAAGGTGGGGATGGATGGTGAGAGGAGAAGAGCAGCTGGGTACGATGAACGGTGCCACGCCGGGCTTCGTGTTCAGCAGCGCAGGCGACTACACGGTGACATTGACGGTGGCAGACTCTAACCGCTGTATTGACACGATAGTGAAACAGATAACCGTGAACACCGTTCCGGTGAGCGCGTTCACGGTGACGGAGAACTACGAGAACCTGCAGGGGCAGGTGCTGTTCACCAACGGATCGTTGGGAGCGCAGCAATATTACTGGGACTTTGGCAACGGGGAGACAAGCATGGCCCTGTCGCCGGTGGTGACCTACGATGTGGACGGCAACTACACGGTACATCTGATCACGGTGAACAGCCTGGGATGCACAGATACGGCCACAACGGTGTACAGGATGCTGTACAAGGGGTTGTGGATACCCACGGCAATGGCGCCGTCGGGGCCGGTGGAGCAGACACGGCTGTGGAAGCCTGTGGGTGTGAACCTGGCGACATACAGGGCAGAGGTGTACAACAGTCACGGCATACTGCTGTGGAGTTCCACGGCGCTGGACAGCAACGGTGTACCGTTACAGGGATGGGACGGCACCTACAAGCAGGTTCCCTGCCAGCAGGATGTGTATGTGTGGAAGGTGCAGGCAGTGTTCAGGGATGGGACGATATGGCACAACGAGAACGTGGGTGAAATCGACAACATGCCCACGAGTGAATGGGGTACGGTGACACTGATAAGGTAGGAGTTGGAAAGCTGCCTGCTGAGCTAAAGCCTGCGCGGGCAGGCAGGTTTGAGGGTTTGAAAGTTTGAGAGTTTGAGAGAAACCACTGAAGGCACTCAGGTGCACTTAGGAAGATATTTACCACTTTGACATGGAGGGCACGGAGAAGAGGTAAGCAACAGCTATTTAAAACATAACATGACAAAGCTCGGGTGTATTCCGGGCTTTTGTGTTTTACCGGCATCCTATGTTATATAATTAGGATAACCTTATTTTAATTTTATTTGAGAAACACCAAGTAAAGCATCGACGATTACTAAAATCATAGAATTACGGGATAAGCTTTTGAAACAATATAGATCAATATGAAAGATCCAATCATATACATGTATAAAAGTACTTTGCCAAGCACTTTCATATTTCTATTCTCATTCTTGAACTTTTCTTTTAATCTTTCTCTCTGTTTGAATAATAGAAAATAGTTACAAGAAATGAGAAATAGAAGTGTGATTGAATTAACCAAAACGATTTTACTTGTTCTAAATGTAAAATAAGCAAAAGAATAATAATTATTAATTATTATTGTTATTGTCAATAGATTTATCCATTGAATAAAACTAAGCCAAAACATTGCATATAATGCTGGTGTATTATTTAATACATGTCCGGTAAAATCTTGCCATAATTTATTAAATAAATATCTCATAATCTTCTCGTTATATCCTCTACAACCTAGTTGTCCTAAGTTTATTGTTTATTAGTACGGCTCTGAGATCGCTTTACTAAGTTGCGACTCAGGAAATCCAAACTAACCTTCTGCTCACGCTACCTTTTTTCTGCTTTTAGATTATCCATTTAAAAATTATAAAACCCCTGCTGTGCTTAGTAAGCGATTCAGGACTCCACCATTCAGTTCTTTATGAGTAAATCCTGCCATTAACTGCATATATTCTAATGGAAGAACAGGTAAGCCACAAAAATTGCAGCGATCACGCCGGCGAGATCGGCAATCAGTCCGCAGGTTATGGCATAACGTGTCTTTTTAATTCCAACCGATCCGAAATACACCGCTACAATATAAAACGTAGTATCGGCAGCACCCTGGAAAACGCAGGAAAGCCTTCCGGCAAACGAGTCGGCGCCGAACTGCTTCATGGTGTCAACCATCATTCCACGGGCGCCGGAACCGCTCAAAGGCTTCATAAACGCCGTAGGTAAGGCATCCACAAAATCAGTGTTCACACCCAGAGCGGCAAACCCCTGCCCTATCCCCTGTACCAGGAAATCCATTGCTCCACAGGTTCTGAAAACACCAATCCCCACGAGGATTGCAACCAGGTACGGAATGATTTTTACAGCAATGCCAAAACCTTCCTTCGCCCCTTCGATAAACGTTTCATAAACATTGATACGCTTCCTGATACCCAGCAAAATGAACGAAATTATAATCCCGAAAAGAATAACATTTCCGGCAACGGAAGAAATGGTAGCGACCTGTTCCTGCGGAATGGTTGTGAAATACCAGATGATGCCTGAAACGATCAGCGTAAAAGTACCCAAGTAGAGCAGAACAACCTTGTTGAAAAGATTGATACGCTGCTGAACTGATACTGCAATAATTCCTGCCAGTGTTGAACAGAAAGTGGCCAAAAGGATTGGAATAAAGATATCTGATGGATTGGCAGCACCAAGCTGGGTCCGGTAAACCATGATGCTTATCGGGATAATGGTGAGACCCGAGGCATTCAAAACCAGGAACATGATCATGGCGTTAGAGGCAGTGTCCTTGTCCTTGTTCAGCTCCTGAAGCTGCGTCATAGCTTTCAGCCCGAGCGGTGTGGCGGCATTGTCGAGACCAAGCATGTTTGCCGCCAGGTTCATCATGATGCTTCCGTTGGCCGGATGATCCTTCGGAATCTCAGGGAAAAGCTTATTGAACANAGGTCCGACAACTTTCGACAACAGTCTCACAATTCCGGCAGANNTTTCTCCGATTTTCATCAGCCCCATCCACAGGGTCATAACTCCTGTAAGGCCAAGCGATATTTCGAAGCCGGTTTTGGCCATCTCAAAGGTGCTGTTCATCATTTCGGGGAAGATAGCGGTATCACCAAAAAAAACCAGCCTGATCACTCCCACCACGAAAGCGATGATAAAAAACGCAACCCATATATAGTTGAGAACCATTTTGCTGCTAGTCTTAGTTATTCAAATGTATTGATATTTCAGGCGGTATAATGGGCTGTGAAGAATATTTATTCACCAGGCCATGTGAGTATAAATTTCCTTTTAACAATATTTATGACCCGAAAACGGGGAATAATTCCATCGTAAATGGTTAAATTTGGGTTGTTGAATCAAATACCTGGTATCGTTATTCAAAAACTCGTCAACTCAAAACCATTTCCCAACAACTATTTTCAATTAGTCAATATCATGAACTCAAATTCCTCGGCGCAGCNCGCGAAGTTACCGGCAGCAAACACCTTATCACCACCGAAAACGGTAAAAAAATCCTGCTCGATTGTGGCATGTTCCAGGGCAAAGGCCTTGAAACCGATGCCATGAACCGCAACCTTGGTTTCGATCCGGCTGAAATTGACCACATTATCCTTACACATGCCCATATCGACCACTCAGGGTTGATTCCTTATGTGTACAAACTCGGATTCCGCGGTTCAGTAGTTTGCACCAACGCCACCCGCGACCTTTGTGCCATTATGCTGGCCGACAGCGGTCACATTCAGGAAGGTGATGTGAAGTGGTTCAATAAGCGCCGTGTTGCCAAAGGATTGACACCCGTTGAACCGATTTATACTGAAAAAGATGCCCGCGCCTGTATGGAGTTATTCATCGGGGTTCCATACAACCGTAAATTCAGGATCGATGGAAACATTCAGGTGAAATTCACCAACACCGGCCATATGCTAGGCAGCGGGGTTGTATCAATCGAGATAAATGAAAACGGGAAAACCACGCGTATCGGTTACACTGGCGATATTGGCAGGCCGGTAAACCGTATCCTGAAAAAGCCGCAGCCATTCCCTCAATGTGATTACCTGATTACCGAATCAACCTATGGAAACAGGCTTCACCCGCAGATGCAGGACGCCGAAGCCGAACTGCTGCGGATAATCCGTCAGACCTGCGTTGAAAAAGGCGGAAAAGTGATCATCCCTTCCTTTGCNATCGGCCGCACCCAGGAAGTGGTCTATGCACTCAACAAATTTTTCAACGAAGGCTTGCTGCCGCGGGTAAACATCTATGTCGACAGCCCGCTGGCCGTCAATGCCACCGATATTTTCAGGATGCATACCGACAATCTTAACGACGATGTTCACGATGTAATGCTCAACGATCCTGACCCTTTCGGGTTTGGCTCTCTCTTTTACCTGAAATCACCTGAGGAATCAAAGAAACTGAATTCCTATAACAAACCCTGTGTTATCATTTCAGCCTCAGGAATGATGGAAGCCGGGAGAATAAAGCACCATATTGCCAACAACATTGAGAACCCTGCCAACACAATCCTGGCAGTCGGGTATTGCTCACCTATCACATTAGGTGCCAGGATACTGAGTGGCGAAAGCCCCGTTTCAATTTTTGGTGTAAAACACCCCGTGAGGGCCACTATTGAGAAAATTGAAGCATTTTCGGGGCACGGCGATTATGAGGAAATGAAAAATTATCTCAAATGCCAGGATACCGGCCAGTTGAAAAGAACTTTCCTGGTTCACGGCGAATATGAGGCTCAGGAATTCTACAAAAAGCAACTCGAAAACGAAGGATTCACGAACATATCAATTCCGGAATCGGGCACCGAGGTTGCAATCTGAAGTATAACGGTTACTTATTGAGGATACCGGGCAAATTCAAGGTCCCGTTTGCATCACTTCCTTATTTATCGTACCTTTATGATAAATAGCAGGTGTCATGAAAACGATCTCCGACCTGTATGGGAACGATCTGCAATGGATTCAACCCCGCCTCACCGATCCATACTTCGAACTCCGGAGCGGTGAACAGTTTTTAGCGTCGCTCAGGTTTAAAAATGCTTTCGGTTCACTCGCCGAAGGAGTTATTGATGAAAACATCTGGACATTTAAACGCCAGGGATTCCTGAATACTCATGTCACCATAAGGGCAAAGGGTAAAGAAGAAAACATTGCAGTTTTCAGGAATAACACCTGGAGTGAAGGAGGCACTCTCGAATTCCCCGATGGACTTAAGTTCACAGCCAATTCAAATTTCTGGAATGAGCAGTTTGAATTTACCGGTAACACCGGAAAAACTTTGATGAAACTGTCGCAGGTAAGCGGAATAAAACTTCATGCAAGGCTTGAAATTCTTGCACTTCCCGAAGAACTAAATGCATATCCCTGGATTGTACTGCTGGGATGGTATCTAACGGTGATGGCAAGCCGCGAAGGAGAAATGGTAGCCGCTCTTTTCTGATACCCATTGTTTAACATTAAGAATATTTTGAATATTGATTTGAAAATCATTTATTTGTATCGGTTTTCAGGAGTTTTATTCGCATAATTTTTATTCTTGGATAATTCAGCCGACATATTCGACTATATCGTTATTGGTTCCGGTTTTGGTGGTAGCGTTTCTGCCATGCGCCTTTCTGAAAAAGGGTACAAGGTGCTTGTTATCGAACAGGGAAAAAGGTTCAAGGAAACTGATTTCCCGAAAAGTGACTGGAATCTTCGCAAATACCTCTGGCTCCCGGCCCTGGGATGGCATGGAATAATGAAGCTGAATTTCTTCCGCCCCGTATTTATTCTGAGCGGAACCGGAGTTGGAGGCGGAAGTTTGGTTTATGCCGCTACCTTATTGAGGCCTTCTGAAAAATTCTTTAAGAATTCGTGCTGGCCCGGAAACATTGACTGGGAAACAACGCTTAAACCATTCTATGATACGGCTGAAAAAATGCTTGGNGTGACCCCCTACACTGCTTTCAGTACTGATGACATTCTGCTGAAAGAAGTTGCCGGTGAAATGCAAGTTGGCCACACTTTCAGGGGAGTAAACACCGGCATATTTCTCGACGATAAAGTTCCACTATCCGACCCGTATTTCAATGGCGACGGACCGCCCCGGAAAGCATGCAACGGTTGTGCCGGATGCATGACTGGTTGCCGTGAAGGAGCTAAAAATACTCTTGATAAGAATTACCTCTATTTTGCCGAAAAAGCCGGAACCATTGTTAAGGAGCTGACAAAAGCTTTCAAGATTGAATTCAAATCAGGTATATATAAGGTTCATACAAGGAGAACCGGGTCATTTTCGCACAAAAAAATCTTTCAATCAAAGGGTCTGATTGTTAGTTGTTCTGTGCTGGGAACGATTGAACTCTTGCTAAAACAGAAAATGGTATACAAGACGCTGCCTGATCTCTCGCCGACGGTGGGAACCAATGTAAGGACAAATTCAGAGTCGCTGAGCGGAGTAGTAAATTCTCCCTACAAACTGAACAACGGGCCGGCCATCACTTCGCTTTTCCAGCCTGAAGAGGATACTACGGTGCAGGTGGTGAAATTCAACGATGCTTCAGGAGGAGTAACTCACCTGGCAGGCTTTGCAACCGATGGCAATAAACCTCTCATCCGTTTTTTCAATTTCATCCTATACTCCTTTGCCCATCCGTTAAAAGTTCTCAGGGTGTTTTTCCGCATGCGCTGGTGCCGCAACTCCGTTGTAGTGATGGTGATGCAGGTTAATAACAGTTCGTTAGTGATAAACCTGCGGAAGACCTTGCTCGGAAACAGGCTGAGGTTCAAGCAATCGCTGAGTAACATTCCTTCCTATATTCCCAAAGGACAGGAGTTTCTTCGCCGGTTTGCCATCAAAACCAAAAGTATACCCATGAACTGTATCACTGAACTGTTGTTCAACAAAGCAACCACGGCACATATCATTGGCGGATGTCCAATGGGTGAAACTGCCGAAACCAGTGTGACCGACAGTTCCCTGCAGGTACACAATTATCCTGGCATGTATGTGATTGATAGTTCAGTGATACCGGGCAACCTGGGGGTGAATCCCAGCCTCACCATCACTGCCATGGCTGAATACGCTATGGACAATATCCCGCCAAAAGCATTTATCCCCCCGTCTATCTGACTTTTCCTTTCATAAATGATTTTTCACCCGAATTTTCGTGAAAGCAGCTTTCTCAACTTGTTCATTTAGGTAACTTTGCATTCTAATTTTACCCGATGGATAATAAACTTTATATATACAACACCCTTTCGCGGAAAAAAGAACTGTTTGTCCCAATCAATCCCAACCATGCCGGCATGTATGTTTGCGGGCCTACCGTTTACGGCGATCCGCACCTCGGGCACGCACGCCCGGCCATTACATTCGACCTGGTATTCAGGTACCTGCAGCACCTGGGTTACAAAGTACGCTATGTGCGCAATATCACCGATGTTGGCCATCTCGAAAGCGATGCTGATGAAGGCGAAGATAAGATTGCCAAGAAAGCCCGGCTCGAAGAACTTGAACCCATGGAAGTGGTGCAGTATTTCAGCGACCGTTACCACGAATTCATGGACAGGCTTAACGTGCTGAAACCCAGTATCGAACCCAGGGCATCGGGGCATCTTATCGAACAGATAGCGATGATTACCAAACTGGTTGAAGCAGGCTTTGCTTACGAAAGCAATGGTTCAGTTTACTTTGATGTTGAAAAATACAATCAGACGGAGAAATACGGCATTCTCTCAGGACGGGTACTTGAAGACTTGCTTGCCAACACCCGCGACCTTGAAGGACAGGAGGAAAAACGGAATCCTTTTGACTTTGCTCTATGGAAGAAAGCCCAGCCTGAACATATTATGCGCTGGCCATCGGCATGGAGCGAAGGCTTCCCCGGATGGCACCTCGAATGCTCGGCCATGAGCACAAAATACCTCGGCGAAACCTTCGACATCCACGGCGGCGGTATGGATCTTATGTTTCCGCACCACGAAGCCGAAATTGCCCAGAGCACGGCTTGCAATCATAAAGCGCCGGTGAGATACTGGATGCACAACAACATGATCACCATCAACGGGCAGAAAATGGGCAAATCGCTGGGCAATTTCATTACCCTCGAACAATTCTTCACAGGTTCGCATCCAGCGCTTGAGCAGGTATACAGCCCGATGACGATACGGTTTTTCATCCTGCAGGCTCACTACCGCAGCCCCCTTGACTTCGGCAACGAAGCACTGCAAGCCGCACAAAAAGGCTTCGATAAACTGATGAAAGCCATGCTCACTATCGGGAAGATCACACCTCAAAGCAGCAGCACCGTTGACATAGCAAGCCTTGAGAAGCAATGCTACGAAGCTCTGAACGACGATTTCAACAGCCCAATACTTATTGCAACCCTTTTTGAAGCTGTGCGAATTATCAATTCGGCATACGATGGCAAGGAAAAACTCACGGCTGTGGATATTTCGCAGTTAGAAAGACTTTTCAACACATTTGTCATCGAAATACTCGGCCTTGAACCCGAAGTCGACCCCAATGCCGGCGGCAAGGTTGTTGAAGGGCTCATGAAACTTATTCTGGAGATAAGGGCTAACGCACGGGCCAGCAAGGATTGGGCTACCAGTGACAAGATACGTGATGAGCTTGCCGATATAAACATCTCCGTAAAAGACACAAAAGACGGGGCAACCTGGAGTATTGAATAATACAAACAAAACCACAAAACCTATTAACCTTAACCAAAAGTAACGATGAAATCCATCAGAACTATCTCTGCACTGCTGCTTGCCGTGTTGATGGTCAGCAGTTGCACCAACAAAACTGAAAAAATGGAAAAAGAACTCCGCGCATTCATTGCAAAGTACGATTCAGTGGTTCAGCCATTGCAAAAGCAGGCTTACCTGGCATCATGGGACGCTTCGATCAGCGGTAAGGAAGAAGATTTCAAGAAATCGGAAGACCTGAACATTGAACTTACCAAAGTCTATGCTAACAAGGACGACTTTGCTACACTCAAAAAGATCAAGGAATCAGGTGCTGTAAAAGATGAATTGCTGGCAAGACAACTCACCGTATTGTATAATGCATATTTAGGTGCCCAGGTTGACACTTCCAAACTCAATGCAATCATCAAGCTGCAGTCGCAGGTTGAGCAGAAGTATTCAAATTTCCGTGCCAATGTCAATGGCAAACAACTCACTGACAACCAGGTAGAAGATATCCTGAAAACCTCTGTCGACAGCAAAGAACTGCAACAAGCCTGGGAAGGCCACAAAGCCATTGGCCCGGTAGTTGCCGACGACGTAAAAAAACTGGCAATCATGCGTAACGAGATAGCCAAAGAGCTGGGATTCAACAATTACCATGAGATGAGTCTTAAACTTAGCGAACAGGACCCCGAGCAAATCTCAAAACTCTTTGATGAACTCGACAATCTCACCAGGGATTCGTTTGCCGGTTTGAAAGATGAGATTGACACTTACCTGGCTAACCGCCTGAAGATCAAAAAAGAAGAGCTCATGCCCTGGCATTACCAGAACCGTTTCTTCCAGGAAGCTCCTGCTTTTTACAGTGTAGACCTCGACAAATATTACAAGGGTCAGAACATTGAAAAACTCACTACCGATTACTATGCCAGCATCGGCCTCGATATTACCGGCATCATTGCCAACAGCGACCTGTATGAAAAACCCGGCAAAAACCAGCACGCTTTCTGCACCGACATTGACAATGAAGGTGATGTGCGCGTTCTGTGCAATATTGTTCCAAATTACAACTGGATGAATACCATGCTTCACGAATTCGGGCACGCCGTTTACGACAAGTATATTGATATGCAGCTGCCTTTTGTTCTGAGGAATCCGGCTCATACCTTCACCACCGAAGCTGTCGCCATGTTTTTTGGCAGGCTGGCCAGCAACTCTAACTTCCTGGTTGATATGAAACTCACCGATACCGCTGATGCACGTAAGGTTGCCGAAGAAAGTTTCAAAGTTCTCCGACTTGAACAATTGACTTTCAGCCGCTGGGCACAGGTCATGTACCGCTTTGAAAAAGGCATGTACGAAAACCCTGACCAGGATCTGAATAAGCTATGGTGGGACCTGGTTGAAAAATTCCAGATGATCAAACGTCCGGCCGACCGCAATCAACCTGACTGGGCTACTAAGATCCACATTGCCCTGTACCCCTGCTATTATCACAACTATCAGCTTGGCGAATTGCTGGCTTCACAGTTTAATCATTACCTGGCAGCCGAAGTGGTAAAAACTGATAATATGCACCTGAGTTATTTCGGTAACAAAGAAGCAGGTAAATTCTTCGTCGAAAAAGTATTTGCACCCGGAGCACGTTATGCCTGGAATGACATGATTAAAAATGCCACCGGCGAAGAACTCACCCCCAAATATTACGCTGACCAGTTCGTGAAATAACGTCCAGTATCTCAATAGAAAAAGGGGAAGTTTTTAAGCTTCCCCTTTTTTATTTAGCAGCAACTAATATCCTGATCTTACCGCAAGTCAGATAAAATTCTCGTCCAGAAATTTCTGGAATTGTTCTTTATAAGCTTCACCCACAGGAATAAGGGTTTTACCAAAAACGATGTGGAAACGTTCAATGGTTTCCACCCGGTTAAGGTTAACAATGAACGAACGGTGTACCCGCATAAATTTCTTAGCCGGTAATTTGGCTTCAAGCGTTTTCAGGGAGTTGATTGATAGTACCGGCTTGGGGTCGGTGCGCAGGTATACTTTCACATAGTCCTTCATTCCTTCGATATAAATAATATCGTCGAAATTGATGCGTCTTATTTTGTACTCCGATTTCAGGAACAGAAAATTATCATTTGATTCGAGCGTGGTTTCTTCCCTGTGCTCGAGTTCTATCAGTTTTTTTGCCTTATTTGCTGAAATCAGGAACTCGTCATAACCAAAAGGTTTTAGCAGGTAATCAACAGCCTGGAGTTTGAAACCTTCAAGGGCAAATTTCTCAAATGCTGTCGCAAAAATGATTTTTGGGCCATTCTGAATATATCTGGCAAAATCAGTCCCTATAAGGTCTGGCATCTGGATGTCGAGAAACACAAGGTCAACAGAGTGATTTTCGAGAAACTCTATGGCTGTAATAGGGTTGTCAAATTCACCTGCAAGATTCAGGAAGGGCGTTTGCCTGATATATCCCGAGATCAGGCTCAGCGCCAGCGGCTCATCATCTATGGCAATGGCGTGTATCATCTGGCGTTGTATATCTCTGGATTGATAATCAGTTTTACAGAGAATGCTTTATCACTGCTGCTGATTGTGAGCGAATGTTTATCGGGATAAAGCAAACTTAGTCGTTTTTTTACATTATCAAGCCCGATACCAGAACCACCCTCGAGATTCATACCATTGGTTATGGGCAGGCTGTTGTTGCAGGTAAATTCGATTTCATCCGCCGTAACTACCATACCGATGTGAATGAAGGAGAATGTGCGGTTACTGATGCCATGTTTGAAAGCATTCTCGATAAAAGGAAGGAAGATCAGGGGTGAAATTTTCACGTCAGGAAAGGACTCTGGGAATTCAACTTTTAAATCGATCTTCGGGGTGAGCCTGAGTCTCATCAACTCAATATATATTTTCATGAAATCCAGTTCTTTGCTGATCGGAACACTTTCCTTATCCGTTTCATATAAGAGATAACGCATCAGTTTCGACAACTGCAGAATAGCTTTTTGCCCGTCGTTTACATTGGTTTGAACAAGCGAATAAATATTATTCAGTGTATTGAAGAAAAAGTGCGGATTGATCTGGTTTTTCAGGAAAGCAAGTTCCGTATTAAGTTGTTCCCGCTCAGCTTCTTTTCGTTGTTTTTCCTGCTCAACATACCTGTCAGAGAATCTGAGCCCCAGACTGATTCCGGTAACAAGCACTGAGGTAATGAAAAAGTTGTATAAAGGCAGATTCATTGGAGGTTTAGGCCTTCCCTCACCTTGAGGAGCAGGATTTTGAGGGCCCATCTGAGGAATTGGCCTGGCAGGTTCCACTCTTTGAAAATCCTGGTACTTTCCGGGCATCGGGGTCTTCTTTCGTAAGANGTAGTTAATAACCAGGGTTATGAGAATGATGAGTGATAATGCAGAGGCAAAATACAATGCTTTAAGATTCCTGAAGAACAACTTAGGTATGATTACCAAATAGTTAAAGTAGAATATAAATCCGTATAGTACCAGGTTCCTGTAATTATGCCAGAGTGCCTGCGTGTCGGTTTGATTCCCCGACATATAAAAGTACGCTGTAAGTATGATGATTGCTATCCAGGTAAACCCGTGAATGAGGTAAGGAAGAATCCGCTTGCCGGGTAGAGGTACTTTGATAGGCCGCATTTGGGGGGATTCCTTAAACACCTGATTAAAAAACAAATGAATAGCCCAGTCCGATCACATAATCGGATTCAGGATCAGTAACATTTATCTCCTTCTGGATCATATAAAAGGCTGTAAGGCTGTGCCGCTGATTGAATTTGTAATCAACCCCTGCCTGGTAACGCATACAATCAATCATTAACGATGAAATGTTCCCTTTTAAAGGAACATACATTTCAGTTGCCAGATACGGACGGTAAGGTTTCCCAATGTCGAAAGCTATCTTCAGCCGCGTGCGTTCATAATTCTCAGGAACTTCACCATTCTCAGAAGAAAGAACATCAGTGTATTGCGACTGATATCTTGCCCTAAGGGATATTATTACCGGTTTGGGAGCGTATCTGTAAGTCAGGTCAAAATAGTACCTGTGCCTGTTACTATAAGTATCATCGAGCCGGCGTTTATCGGTGAACCTGTAATTTGCTGACAGGCTGAGGCCTTTAACCAGATCGTAGCTCGCACCAAGGTCGCTGAAGATCGTACCCGCTTCAGTCATATTTTCATTCATTCGCAATTCTTCGGAAAAGTGCAATGATAATTTGGGCGTGAGCTTTTTCTCAAATTCTGCACTCATCCACAACTGGGCATCATTTGTCTGTGCCATCAAACCATTGAAGGCTGACATCATTAAAAGAACAATCGATAGGGTTGTTCGGTTATTCATAAAAATAAGCCCTTATTTCAGCCGTATCTCTCAGAAAGTTAATTCTCCTGATGACAACCCTGTGGATTTTTAACCCTGTACGTTCTTTTAAATCTTCGATCAGTTGAGCCCGTTTTTCGGGAACAATGAGCTCAATATTCTCATATTCTATATTTTGGCTTAGTTCCCTCCTGAGGATCCATTTGCACTCAAGCAACCAGGCAAACGCAATGATCAAGGCATCGAGGATCATCAGTTCGTAGAAATCGAGCCTGATTGCACCTACGAGCCCCATGGCTATTACAATAAACAGGTAGGTCATATCCTTGATTGAGATGCCTGCAGTACGGTATCGGAGCATCGAGAATACCGCGAACAGGCCGAATGCCGCCCCCATGGATATTTTGACTTCATTCAGCACATAGGTAAGTATAAAAATTACCAGGTTAAATACCATGAAGGTGAAGATGTAATCCTGGTTCTTGTATGTCGGAAAGTAAACAAGAAATATGAGTACCAGTACTGCCGAAATATCAATGGCCAGGTTTGCAAAAAACACCCAGTTGATCTGAACAACGTCTTTATCTTTCTTTTTATCAGATTTTTTTGTTCCTCCGTCATCAAGTTGTGTCTCGAGAGAGCTGTCGAATACCTGGGCTTTCATTCCTATAGGCGCTGCAAACAGCAAAAAGAAGAAAATGATCAAAGCAGCTTTGGTGTGTGTCATGAGAGTATTCTGTTAATGTTAAGTAATGTTTCTTTAAACAAATTGTATTTTACGCCATCGTACATTGAAAGCACTCCAAGGCAGTATTTGCTGAGACGTGCAGGATTCACGTGCATATGGTGAAGCCTTTTCAAAATGGGGGACTCCTGCGACTTATCCTGTTTAACTTCGACGATCAGTAATCCCTTGTAATTCTTTTGCAGATTGTCTTTAGCAAATGAAATTCCTGTGTCGATTGTAATCCTTTCATTCAGTTTTTTGCTCACCAGTGTTGTCCGGTGAAAATTAACTGACAACTTTGGCTGGAGTTCACTGGCCGTGAAAGGCGATTTCTTTAGCAGCAATTCTTCAGCTTGGCCCGTAATGACAGGGGTGCCAGAGTGTACTGTCACTCTCGATTTTATAGTTCGCTGTTTATTGTTCTTGAATTTGATTTCGAAAAAGTTCAAACCCGAGATCATGTATGTCCTCAATCTGACCTTATACCTGTTGAGTTTCCCGTTATGATGATTCCGGTATGCCAGCAGATCCTCCGTATCAAAATAGGTCGTATGATAAGGATACATTCTTACACCATCAATATCAAGCACATAGTATTGCTCATCGAGGCCCTTTAACAATTCGGGAAGCCGGTTTTGGTTGATTACAAATTTGGTATCAACCCTGTTGAGCAACTTCACATCGTCCATCTGTTCAAGGCTGATGGGCTCAAATATTGACAAAATGCCGTTTTCGGTAGTCATAAACACAACAGGATCAGAAAAATGTGTATGTCCACTTTTTAACCGTTTCGGTTCCTTTGGCAGGATTGGTTGTGGTTTTGCCTGATTTTAGCTTTTTAGCGTCGTAACTGAATGTGACCTTTTTAAGCAGCTCTCCCAGCCCGTCAAAAGTGCTTTCAGAAGTTTTGTTACCATCGGCATTGTAAGTGTTAACCACCTTCTTTATCAATTTATCACCATTATATTCCATCTCTTCCTTCACGTTGTTAAACGCATCGTAGATGTAGGATTTCCTCACGGTTTTTTCTTTTGAAGCATCGAAAACTGTCTCTGAAGTAACGCGTTTGAACTTATCATAAACCACCACTTCCTTGTGGATTTGGTTTCCCACCTCATCATACTCAATGCTCAGCGTAGTATTGCCGTTTTTATCATATTCTTCGTACAGCGACTTGTAATTCGTCGTTTTACCATCTTCTTTTTTGGTTGACCACTCTGTACTCGATTTTACTTTGGCTGACGAAAGTTCCTTTTTCGATTGTCCGTATGACTGGCTGAATGTCAGGCAGAAAATGAATAATATTACCAGGTATTTCATGTTGCTAATTATAGATGATGAGATCGGGCACTTCAACTTCTGACTTGTTATCATCAATTGTCACGTTTTTAATTACAGGTACGACCGAATTGGTCATCAACGTGGAATCTTTCGAGTAAGCAAAAATTTTGTAATCACCCTTGCGGAGGTACTTGAACTCGTATACTCCGTCGTAGGAAGTACGCACCCTGTCGCTCACACTTTTATCATCACCATAAATGATAAAAACATCCACATCCCTGCCGGGATATTCTTCTTTCAAATAAGTGAACTCGGCATTGTAATCCCTTACAATTACTTTTCCGTAAATGGAGGAATTTCCGCCATCACCCGGCTCCTTCTCACAAGAGGAAGCGCCGAGTAGCAGCATGAGGCATGCAGAAATTGCTATTGTTGATTTTACTGACATCATAGTAAAAGAAGTTATTTTTCAGAGGATTGTAATGTGTTCTGATTGGGCGTGCAATAGTACTAAATTAAATGCCACCCTTCCCGGTTTTAATCTGACTTCTGCGACTAAAAACAATAGTTAACATTACCTCCGCTGCATCATTCTGCCGGACTCAATATAAAGGCTGAAATCAAACAACAAAATGGATTGCCTGCTATTACGCGGCAAACATAATACTCACTATCAAGATCAGCCTTACTAAATAGATAAACAAGCTGTTTTTAAGGTTACAGGCTGCGATTTCGACGATAGCAAAATATCCCCCATCTCATTCTAAGATGATCCTTCCTTATTGCAACAGGTGATTTCAATGCTGAAATATCTCAAAATAAATCAGTTTATTATCACCTGATTCATAGTGTATTAAATCTGGTATAAAATATTTTGTTTAATTTTTTTATATGATTCGTTAAACATTCACAACACTATCCTGTTTAATTATCGTGTTTAACAATTCTAAGTTAATAATAAACAAAATCAAATAACCATGAAAACAACGTTCATCAAATCAGCGCTGGCAGCTTTTACAATTGTTGCCACAGTATCATTCACTTCCTGCGCGAAGGAAGACGACACAACCGTTACACCTGACAGCAAGAATATTTTTCAGGTAGCCAAATCCGACAACCAGTTTTCAATCCTGGTCGCAGCCATTGAGAAAGCAGGACTTACTTCGACCCTCGAGAGCGCAGGCCCTTTCACAGTGTTTGCTCCCACCAATGATGCATTCAACGCGCTTTTCAGCGAGCTTGGCGTCAGCGGACTCAACGACCTTAGCGCCGAAACCCTGAAGCCTATTCTCTTAAACCACGTACTGGCCGGGTCAGTAAAATCATCAGCAATCACAACCGGATATTTTGCCACTGCCAACACCAGCGGACCCAATTCCACTGCTGTTAAAGTTTACATTCAGAAAGGCTCAGGTGTTACTGTTGACGGCAGCAATGTAGTTGCAGCTGATATTGTTGGTTCAAACGGTATTATCCATGTAATCGACAAGGTCATACTTCCGTCAAGTGTTGTTAGCCATGCCATCAACAACCCCAGCTTCAGCATCCTGGTTCAGGCTGTTGTAAAAGCCGGCCTTGTTGATGCACTTAACGGCTCAGGTCCTTTCACCGTGTTCGCTCCCACCAATGATGCCTTCAATGCATTGTTTGCCCAACTCCGTGTATCAGGTATTGAAGCCCTCACAGCCGAGCAGCTCACCCCAATTCTCCTTTACCATGTTGTTCCCGGTAATGTTACTGCTTCGCAGGTGGCAACCGGCAGTGTTCCTACATTGAAAGACGGCAGCAATATCAGTATTGTTGCAGGAACATCGGGTGTTAAACTCAACAACTCATCCAATGTGATCGCTACTGATGTGCAGGGCACAAACGGTGTTATACACGCTATTGATGCTGTGCTGCTACCGTAAACATTTATTACAGAAATTAAAAAGCCCGCCGGTTTGGCGGGCTTTTTATTTGTTGATGGTCAGCATCATATCGCTTTGACCAGGTAATAATTCTTTTTCCCTTTCTGTACAAGGATATAACAGCTGTTGAGCAGCAGTTCATCCGTAACAATCAGGTCTTCTGCCACTTTCCCTTTATTGATGGAAATGCCTCCGTCTTTGAGCATTCTGCGGGCTTCGCCTTTACTTGGAAAGATTGCGGTCTTTTCTGCAAGGAAATCAGCCAGTCCGATTCCTTTTACAAGTTCATCTTTTTGTACTTCAAACTGCGGCACGCCTTCAAAAACGTTCAGCAACGTTTTTTCGTCAAGGTGCTTCAGGGTTTCGGTTGTTCCCTTGCCAAAAAGTATTTCTGATGCTTCAACTGCCTGGTTGTATTCGCTCTCACCATGTACCCTGATGGTAATGTCTTTTGCCAGGGCTTTCTGAAGAATACGAAGATGCGGTGCGGCATCCTGTTCCTGCTCCATCGTTTCTATCTCTTCCCGGCTGAAAAGGGTGAAAATCCTTATGTATTTCTTGGTGTCCTCGTCGCTGCAGTTAAGCCAGAACTGGTAAAAAGCATAGGGCGAAGTTTTTTCAGAGTCGAGCCAGATATTGCCCTTTTCGGTTTTCCCGAATTTGCCGCCATCGGCTTTGGTGATGAGCGGACAGGTAAGCGCAAATGCTTCTCCGCCGGTCTTACGGCGTATAAGCTCAGTGCCTGTGGTAATATTGCCCCACTGGTCGCTGCCACCCATCTGCAGACGGCAGTTTTTTGTTTCATATAAATACAGGAAATCATACCCCTGAACCAGCTGATAGGTGAACTCGGTAAACGAGATGCCGGTTTCAAGGCGTTTCTGCACCGAATCTTTAGCCATCATGTAATTGACGGTGAGATGTTTGCCCACTTCACGGAGGAAACCGAGGAATGAAAACTCTTTCATCCAGTCGTAGTTGTTAACAATCTGGGCAGTGTTTGGCGCTTTCGATTCGAAATCAAGAAATCTGAGAAGCTGGTTTTTAATGCATTCCTGGTTATGCCTGAGTATTTCTTCCGAAAGCAGGTTCCGTTCTTCACTTTTACCCGAAGGGTCGCCAATCATACCTGTGGCACCGCCAACCAGGGCAAGCGGACGATGTCCGGCCATCTGGAAATGCTTCAGCATCATCACTCCCACCAGGTGGCCTATATGCAACGAATCAGCCGTAGGATCAATCCCAACATAGGCAGTAGCCATTCCCTGTTTCAGCATTTCTTCCGTTCCGGGCATAATATCCTGTATCATCCCGCGCCAGCGCAGCTCTTCAACAAAATTCATAAGTGCTTGATTTTGCCGCAAAGTTAGGAAAATATTAAAATTGAACCGGTTATCCGTCGCCGCTATGATTCATCCATCCATAATCGGGTATTTCAACGGTTTATTGCGATATTTGTATGGCTAAAATCTCCACAATGAAACATTTCCGGCTTACTCTTATCCTGGTCTTGATGTCAATATTTGCTGCTGCGCAAAAGCCTTATCTGGCAGAAGATCTGACAGGTGAACATCTTTTCACAACAAACTGCGAAGGACCGGCTGTGGACAGCCAGGGCAATCTCTATGTTGTTAACTATAAAGATGACGGCACTATAGCCATTATCAGGCCGGGGCAGGCCCCGGAATTGTTTGTAAAGTTACCCGAAGGCTCCGTTGGCAATGGCATACGTTTCAACAAATCAGGCGAAATGTTTGTAGCTGACTTCAGGAAACACAACGTGCTGAAAGTTGATAAGAAAACCAGGGCTGTAAGTGTTTTTGCGCATGAAGAAAAGATGAACCAACCCAACGACCTGGCTATCAGCAATTCGGGAATCTTATTCTGCAGCGATCCGAACTGGCAGGAAGGTACCGGCCAGCTATGGAAAGTAATGACCGACGGAAAAGCGATATTGCTGGAATCAGGAATGGGAACCACCAACGGTATTGAAGTTTCGCCCGACGACAAGCACCTTTATGTGAATGAGAGCATCCAGAAACGCCTTTGGGTTTACGATCTCGACAAAGAAGGAAACATTTCGAACAAACGGCTGCTGTACCAGTTCCCGGACTTTGGCCTCGACGGCATGCGCTGCGATGTAAAAGGCAATCTGTTTGTTGCACGTTATGATAAAGGCGTCATTGCTATTATAAGTCCGGATGGCAAACTGCTCCGTGAGGTGGAGATAAAGGGTAAGAAAACCTCGAATGTGACCTTTGGCGGTAAAAAGAACAAAACCGTTTATGTAACGCTGCAGGACAGAGGCTGCGTGGAATCTTTCCGGTCGAAAACCAGGGGAGCGAGGTAGGTTGTCGGGAAATTTGTTAACAGGGAAATGGTTATCAGGAAATTAGTTATTGAAACTGGAATCAGGCACTTCGGCAGGCTCAGTGTAAAAAACTGGAATCTGGAAACAGGAAACAGGAAACTGGCACTTCGGCAGGCTCAGTGTAAAAAACTGGAATCAGGAAACTAAAAATGCCCCATGCTCCTTGCTCCTTGCTCCACGCACTAAGCACTAAGCACCAAGCACCAAGCACTAAGCACTAAGCACTAAACACTAAGCACCAAGCACCAAGCAATCAATATGGAAAAGGAAAATACGATAAACTGCCCAAACTGCGGCGCTGTGATCAACGTAAATGAATTGCTGTATCACCAGGTTCAGGACGAGATCAGGAAGGAATATGAAGCAAAAATGGCTGAGAAAGAGCAGGATATCAGTAAAAAAACTGCTTATCTCAAAACCGAGTATGCAAAACTGATAAAAGATAAAGAAGAGCTGCAGCTTAATGTTGATAAGGAAGTGAGGGCGAGACTTGATTCAGAAAAACTCAAACTCAGGGAATCAATCAGGGAAGAACTGCAAACCGAAACCACTGCCCAGATTTCATCATTAAAGCAGGAATTGGAACTGAAATCGAAGCAGGTGAGTGAACTCAATAAAGCTTTAGCAGAAATTGAAAAGCTGAAAAGAGAAAAGGAAGAACTTCGTGACAAAGTTGTCCTGGAAAAAGAAATAGAATTTTCGGATAAACTGAAAGAAGAGAAACTGAAGATCAAACGGCAAAGTGATGAAGCTGCAGCCCTGAAAATCAAGGAGCTAGAAAAGCAACTCGAAGACCAGAAAAACCTTGCTGAGGAAATGAAACGCAAGGCCGAACAAGGTTCCGTGCAATTGCAGGGCGAAGTGCAGGAACTCGCCCTCGAAGAAATCCTGACCTCTTTGTTTCCGTTCGACCTTGTTGCCGAAGTCGCAAAAGGCGTGAAAGGCGCTGACGTGATTCACAAGGTGAGAAACCGGCATGGTGTTGAATGCGGGGTTATTCTTTACGAAAGCAAACGCACCAAAGCCTTCAGCGCCGACTGGATCCCCAAGCTGAAAGCCGATGCACTGGATACCAAAGCCGACGTCTGCATCATCGTTACCGAAACATTGCCTGAAGGTATTGAACGCATCGGGCAGAAAGACGGAGTATGGATTTGCTCGTTCAATGACCTGAAAGGACTGGTGATGGTACTTCGTGAAAGTCTGATAAAAATCAGCGAAGCCTTTGCCTCACAGACCAACAAGGGCGAGAAGATGCAAATGCTCTATGATTATCTTACCAGCAACGAGTTCAAACTGCAGCTCGGCGCCATTATTGAAGGTTTCAGCGACCTGCAGAACAGTTATGTTCAGGAAAAAAGGGCCATGGAGCGCATCTGGAAACAAAGGGAAAAACAGCTCGAAAAAGTCCTCCTCAACACCAATCATTTTATTGGCTCCATACAGGGAATAGCCGGCAGTTCAATACCGGGACTGAAACAGATTGGTCCTGCTGATAATCTTTTTGAAGTGGAGGAATAACCTCATAATAAGCAAAATACCTCACAATAATACTCACTGAATCATACTGATATCACGATGAAAAACCTGATTGCTTTTTTGACCATAGCTACAGTTCTCCTGCTGAACATCTCTTGCAGCCAGAACAATAAACAAGCTGCCGGACCTGACCCGATGGTTTCACACATCGATTCGATAGTTCGTCCAGCTGATGATTTCTTCCTGTTTGCCAACGGCAAATGGTTTGCCCAGCATCCAATACCTGCCAGCGAAAGGGCGAATGGAATCTGGCTGCTTATTCAGGATACCATTAATAACCAGGTTTTGTCAATCTGCACAAAATCAGCGCAATTATCGGATGAACCCAAAGGCAGCAATAAACAGAAGATCGGCGATCTCTATTATTCAGGCATGGATAGTGTAACCATCAANCCACAGGGAATTACTGAACTCATGCCATACCTGCAAATGATTGACAGTGCCGGCGATATGAATGAATTTGTAAAAGTTGCTGCTGACCTGCGTCCTTATACCGGATCGGCGCTTTTCAGCCTTTATGTAAGTCAGGATGACCGAAACAGCAGCAAGTACGCCGTCATGCTCATGCAGGGCGGATTAAGCCTGTTCGAGCGCAGCTACTACTTTGACAATGATAAGCGAACCGCTGAAATCCGCGGAAAGTTTGTCGATTATATGAAAAACATGTTTGTAATCATGGGTTATAACGACGCTGATGCAGCAAAAGCAGCATCAGCCACCATGAAACTGGAAACAGCCATCGCGAAAACATCCAGAAAAATTGAGGACACCCGCGATCCGCTAAAGAATTACAATAAAGTGGCTTACAAACAATTAAATGATCTCACTCCTGCTTTTAACTGGGCATCGTTCAACTCTGCCGTCGGTTTAACGAGTGTAGACAGTGTTATTATCGGTCAGCCCGAATTTGTGACCGCACTGAATGACTATCTCAAAACCTTCCCGCTTGATGACTGGAAAAATTACCTGAAAATTCATCTTATCAGCGACCTTGCATCATGTCTTGATGATAAAACTTATCTTGAATCATTCAATTTTTATGGAAAAACCTTGTCAGGAATTGAGGAGCCAAAGCCCCGCTGGAAAAGGGTTGTGGAACAAACTGACGGCTATCTTGGTGAATTGATTGGCCAGGTATATGTGGAAGAATACCTTCCTGAAGGCACCAAGGAAAAACTGCTCGAGATTGGCAATGCCATCAAAGGTGCTTACGCTGAGCACATCAGGAACCTTGACTGGATGAGCCCCGAAACCAAAGAGAAAGCGCTTGATAAACTGGATGCCATGGTGATGAAAGTCGGTTATCCCGATAAGTGGAAAGATTTGAGCGCCCTCGAAATCGATCGCAGTTCGTACCTGAAGAATGTGATGAATGCTGAAAAATGGCATTTCAACTACATGATCTCAAAATACGGTAAACCGGTTGACCGCACTGAATGGGGCATGTATCCGCAAACTTACAATGCTTACTACAACCCTTCAAACAACGAAATCTGTGTGCCCGGATGCAATATCCTCGTCCCGGGATATGAGCATGTGATGGCTGATGACGCCATTCTGTATTCAGTGATCGGCGGTTCCACTTTCGGCCACGAAATGACCCACGGCTTCGACGACCAGGGTTGCAAATACGATAAGGAAGGGAACCTGCATAATTGGTGGACATCTGCCGACAGCACAAAATTTTTCACTAAAACACGGCTGATTGTCGAACAGTTCAATCATTACATTGCCATCGACAGCCTGCACATCAATGGTGAGATGACGCAGGGAGAGAATATTGCCGATTTGGGTGGCATAAGCATCGGATTAGATGCCTTTAAGAAAACAAAACAGTTCAGGGAAAATAAACCTATCGAAGGGTTCACCCCGACACAAAGGTTTTTTCTCGGGTATGCGTTAGCCTGGATGGTGAATATGCGCCCCGAAGCCATTGCCAACCAGGTGAAAACAGATGTTCACTCACCGGTTAAATTCCGTGTTATTGGCCCTCTGTCAAACATGCCGGAGTTCTATGCTGCATTTAATGTAAAACAGGGTGATAAAATGTGGGTTCCGGAAAACAAACAGGTAAAAATCTGGTAACTTTCCCTTGTTTCCCCCGGTCGTACCGCAGGCAGATAAAGCTGGCAGCTATCTGGACAGGATCAGACTAGTTGATCACAATTTTCCCGGCAAAAGAATTTCCCTTTGACTGAAGCCTCACAAGGTAAACTCCCGGTGCAAATACCTCAGTGCTGATAACCGATTGCGACTGTGCAGGAATCTTTCTTTTAAGGATTAACTTCCCGTTAAGATCAAACAATGAGAGGTCGGCCTTCTCTCCGGCTGCCCCAGGGTCAATCATCAGTTGATCCGAAAGCTGCCTGAAAATGATGCTTTGCTTCTGCAACCCGTCGGATACTCCTGTATGCAAATCCAGCGTGAATTCCGCCTGGAAGAGCCCTCTTCCATGTGATGCTGCCAGCACTGTATTATCCGATTGCCGTAACGTGAGCATATCGACCCTTACATTTGCCATACCGGTTGTTTGTGGCTCCCAGTTTACCTGTGAATCATGCAGGTTGCTGGTTGACCAAACACCTAATTCGGTGGCAATCAATGCCTGGTGGCTGCTTTGCGGGTGATAAATAGCCCAACGGACCGGCATATCCGGAAGATTGCCTTCCACTTCCTGCCATTGCTGCCCTCCATCGTATGTCTGCCATATTGAAGATACGCCATAATTGCTGAAAGTGACCAGCAACGTATCTTCTGAACCTCCTACGGCAACACAGGAGATGTTTGAGGTCGGGAATGACGGGCTTCCTATCTCGGTGGTATGCGGAATCGCCTGTATATCTGTCACCTTAAACAGCCGGCCGCCCACTGTGCCAAGAAATGCCGTGGTAGATGCCGGTGTTGAAAACGGCGAAATCCTCACATGAGAAAAATAACCGCTGGCATTGGTACCGACATTCACAAATGTGCCGTTCCCGTTTTGCGGTATCGACGGAACCCGAAGAATTTCATTTGAATGAGTGCCGATAAAATCTACGGCATTAGCTATGAGCAGGTTATTATTATTCTGGTAATCAGCAGGATTTACAAAAACACCGCTCTGGTTATCAATATTATTGGTCCACGAGCCATTCTGAAAAATAGTGTACCGGTTATAATAATACGAAGTGATATACAGATTCGGCTGGTCCTGGTCCCAGAAACAAAATGCTCCATCACCGCCATCAATCATGTCATTGATTGAAAGTGGCGTGCCTGTGTATAGCAGCGTGCCATTATCCTGAAGCCCGCCAATGAACTGGTCAGTGCCGGCCGTAGGATGAATAGCACAGGTATAAAACTGCAGCGTATTGTAATTGGGGCTTTTTTGCTGAAAAACAGGAGGATTTCCATCAGCATTTGCGGTGAAAAATATACCTCCGTCGCTTCCAAGTAAGGCTATGGAAGATGATCCCGGTTTATAAACCATGCAGTGCTGGTCGGCGTGAACATAAGCATCACCTCCGCCATAATACATTAAAGCCCAGTCCGTAAGATGATCCCAGGATGTGCCTGAATTGGTTGTACGCCATACATCAAGTCCGCCGGTGTAAACGATATTCGGATTATTCGGATCAACCGTAATAGTGAGTGCATGCCAGGCCAGGTTTGCCCAGTCGCCGCTTGAGGTTGGCAAATTCAACGTTGTCCAGCTTTGACCGGCGTCACTTGTTTTGATAACATACCGGCCATAATAAACCGGGTGACCATTGGCGTTTGTTGTGCCTGCCCCTATGGTTGCATACACAATGTCACTGTCGGATTGCGAAGCTGCAAGCATCACTCTGCCGGGCTTTTTATACTGGGGCTGGTTCTTGATGTTGTTATAAACATCTTCATAAACCGTCCATGATCCCGGTGTGCCGTTATCCGAATATAGAATGCGGGCTCCGCCCAACTCATCAATATTTTGCATTGTACCCACAAAAATTCGTCCTGCCGGCGTAACAATGATATCGCTCACCGCATACGGAACATCCAGTCCGGTAATGTCAGGCAGTACCTGTTCCCAGGTCTGGCCACCGTCAGCCGAACGGTACAATCCATCCGATGGCAACGATTGCTGGTTAGTCCCATGATAATAACCTGATGACACTCCGGCATAGATTACCCCTGTTCCGTTTTCGTTGCGGACTGCCATTCTTGTCACATAGGCAAAATCAGCAGTTGATGGTAATAAATCCCATGAAGCGCCTCCATCCGTGCTTTTCCATATCCCTACCCCACGGCCCGATGACTCCCGATACGTAATTAAAGCTGTTTGCACTTCACCGGTTCCGGCATAAAATGTCATCGGGTTCACAGGGTCATAAACAATACTGCTGATCGAAAGGCTGCTCCAGAAATCGTTTACCGGTTCCCACTGCGAAACATNGGAGGTGACATCATCATTGTACCACAGGCCTCCGGTCACGCCTCCTGCCCAGGCTTTGTTTTCAACATTGGGGTCCCACATGATGGCGCGGGTGCGGCCGCCCATATTGCTTGAGGTTCCCTCCCACTGAAGCTGATATCCTGAGGACTTCGTACGCGAAAGCCTGTCCGATTCTTTCTTCGCCGTTACAAGCCTTTCTGCCGGAACTCTGTCCAATGCCGGATCGGCAGTCATGAGAAATTCCTGGAGAGCAGCCATTTCAGGGCTGTCGGCTTCTGCTTCACTTGTACTCTCACCTGCACTTTTATTGTTCTCAACTGCATTCCGCGCAATATCGGTCAAATGACGTTCATAGTTTTTCCTCGTCCGGTCATGATTTTTATCCATTTTAATTACCAAAAACGGCGATCCGAATATCAGTGCAAATACTATAATTTTGGTCACCAATGATTTAGAGCAATAACTGTACTTCATAACATTTTTTTGAGTATAAATTTCGGCAATTGATTGACATCTCTAAAAAGTAAATGAACCTGAGGCCGGGACCCTTTTGGGAACAGCATAGCTAATGAACTCAGGTTGCAGAAAATGCTTACACCTTTAACTTACAACCAATAACTTTGTGGTTTCACAATAGACCTTCAATGACCCGATCAGCTTATCAGCGCAAAATATCAAAGATAGATTATGAAAAAGAAAAATGAATACCTTTGAATTTAAAAGAAAAACATATTACACACTTTTTGGGATACTACCAGACCTTCAGTGTTCTATCTTTAATGCCACTAAAGACCATTTTGCATTAAACCAAAAGAAGAAAAGTCCACTATCTCATTATAATTTACCAGGCGGATAAGCAACGAAATAATAATTTTTCCTTGAGTAATATTGATAACAGAAATCTGTCTTATTAAATGGTGTTTTTTTTCTTAAAAATCTATGCATTGTTGATACTAACAAACCAGAATCATTCAATAAATCAAAAACCTCATTGGGAGTTGTTCCATAATACTCAGACGCTCCTAATCCATGTTCAAAGATTATGATAGGTTTTGAATCTTTAATTAAATTGATTGACCCACGCAACACCTGCAACTCGCCCCCTTCAACATCAATTTTAATTAAATCTGGTAGCCTATTATCCATAAAGGGGAAATTATCAAGTAAATCTGTGTTTACAGAAATAATTGTTTCTTTTTCATGAATATCATACTCTCTTTTTTTCAAACCACTGTATGCCGGATTAGTCGTTACATAATTAAAAGTAGAAACACCCTTAGTATCACTAAGCGCGAGATCAGATATAACACATCGCGTGCAATCATTGTATTTTTGCTTCAATGCAGTAAATAAATCTGGAATTGGCTCAAAGCCATAGTGTATTCCATTTGGTGCATTTTTAAGGAAAATATCGAGAATCTCTCCTTTATGGCAGCCCACATCAACAGTAATACTATTATCTATGCAGTATTTCGATATTATTTTCTCTGTTTGCGAATCATATCGCTGGTTTTTAGTGATTCGAAGAGGCAACTTTTTAAGAAGGGCTTTTAGTTTTGCGTTCATTTTTAATTCAATTTCATTTATTTTATTTTGATTTGATCAATTTGATTGATTTAAAAGAAGAGGGTGTGGTGATTGTTAAAAAATAAATTCCACCAGGTAACTGGTCTAGATTGATTGGAAATCCATCGTAAACATATTTCCCCATCTCCTGTGTTATCAATCTACCTGAAACAGTGTAAATCCTGAGGTCAGCAGAAAATGGTTCTCCGGCAAATGTTAAGCGAAATATATCTCTACTAGGATTTGGCAAAACAATTAAATTAATATCTTCTTTATCAAGTAGATTTTATTATCAATAGCAGAATGATCTGGAACATAATAGAGAGAGATTCTAAAAGCCCAATCACCTGGATATCTAACAGAATTGACCATACCTGTTGGTGGAGTATAAATTGTTAATTGACCGTTGTTATCAGAAGTAGGTGAAGTCGAAAAGATTGTTGCTTTCTTCCCGATATTATTACCCCAAGTCCAATACCATTCCACATTGTAACGAGTATTAGCAGTAAAACGACCAATCTTAATCAGAGTCCTTCCCAAACCCTGAAAATAAAATGTATCAGCGAATGCTCCTCCAGCTTTTATGCTAAAGGCGGCTAAGTAATTATGATCACCGTACTTACNCCCACTTATTGTTTGGGGTGTTTCATTTCGAAGATGATCTTTATCGGTACTATAATAATCCAAAATATCCTTCATATTTAGGAAAGTATGGAAATAAAAAGTATCATCAACTTGCTTAATTACTTTCATTTTTTTATTAAAACACGTATCACAGTTAAATTGGATAAATGACCTATTATATAACCAGCCATAACTAAAGTTTAGGTTATGGGGATCAGAAATCTGAAAAGTTCCGAAATACGTATTAGTTGAAATGTTACTTGTGTCTGCAGAATAATAATTATATGAACTTAATTTATCATCATATGATGATAAATTAAGTGATTCTACATACTTTCTCAACCCCTTGATATTCCTGAAAAATTCTCCTGAATATTGATTTGTATTACCATATACAGAATAGTTTGGAGAAGCAGAGTCTTTCATTGAAGCTCCAATTGAAAATCTTTGAGTATTCCAATAAAGACCTCCACAATAACCTGTGTGAACAAGTGCCCATGTTTTTTTATGCAACGGTAAATCTGTACACATATCTATTGCTTCAAAATACATATCGTCAAACTCACCTAAAATAACAGGTTTAGAGAGGTTTATGCATCTACTTCTTTCGTCACTCACTATTTTCTCTCCTGGTTCACGACTGTAATATTCATGAGCTGAGATCAGAGTGATATTTGGCTTTCCCCATATATAAGTATAATCTCTGTTTTCATTTGCATCGTTATGGTAATATCTTCCGTTACCATATGACGTTGTAATTAGTTTATTGCAACCCAATGTATCTGACAGGAATCCTGNCATATCATTTGTCCAGTCTGCAATTGTCCTGTTCAATGCCGGATCATGATGCCAGTAATAATCTTCATTACCTATACTATCACCTGGTAAATATTGTTTTAAATACCAAGTGCCAGTACTATCAATATGAGTAGGAACATAACAAGTATCTCGGCATACTGTCTTCTTCTTTCCTGGTATCAAATCCATCTCATTAAAAATTTCATAAATTGGTATATGAGGAGNAATTCCCCAGCGAGCATGGATATATCTTAATTGATTTGTGTAAAACTTGATAGCTGTTTGATTTGTGAAAAAATCTTCAAAGTTTTTCACTCCTTCGATTCCTTTAAATATTCCAATATAGTTATCACTAGAGTCGCAATTTTGATTATAAGGATTATACAGCCAAGAGTTTATTCTATCAAAATTATTATAAAATTTTTCTGGTGCTCCAAAATTAGCACTATAATTGAAGCACAAAATTAAATATACTCCTTTTTCTTCTAGATAATCCAAATNATTATCCAATTCCCACATTTCTATTTGACGCGAATCGTAATTACCAAGTTTTTCTCGTTCAACAGCGATCCCATTATTGATGAAATATAATCTTGTTGCATTACAGGCATTATCTGAAATATTTGTAGAATTTGTTAAAGAATCAACATAATGACGAAAATCTTCATTAACAAACGGGAGCATTCTATTATCTCCTTTAAATGCTAAGTTATTGGGTCTGATTTCGTCTTTGTAATACTCTAATGATTTTTGTGGACCATAATTTGAACCTATAGGGANAAACGGTTGATTATTTGAAGTAAATTGAAGATATTGTCCATTATTACTAACCCTAACAAATCCCGNGTCATTATTTTTATTTTGAACAACGGTGAAATGTAATGTCTTCTCAAAAGGATAGATTTTATTTCCTATGTAAATTCTTATTTTACAGGTCCAATCTCCTATATAATCTGGTGCAAATCGAATTCTCCATTCGTAATGATTCTGAATTTCAACCCAATCATATGTATATCTGTGAATACTATCTGCAACTGTCTCGTAATCATATGTGCGATAAAAAAAGCCATCACGAATTTGTTTTGAGTTTACTTGATTATTTGTGAGAAAAAATTCTGCTTCAATTCTTACCTGGTTAGGGTCATAAGGATTCATTATCAGGTTGGAATTAAATTTGTTCTCATAAATAGAGGTACCTGGTTTATATTNCCCGGTCGAATCATAAAGAAATCTATTTATCTTTTGTAATAGTTCAGGAACATGTAAACCGATTTCAAATTTTGAGTATAACTGAATATTTTCACCAACAGATGGGACTAGTTGAACTGCATCCAACGTTAAATTATATAAATGACACGTACCTGTTCCATATGCATGAAAAACTTTATTAGATGAATTATCTGTCACAATATGAATACTTGGACTAATGTATTCAACAGTATTATTATTGGCACAATGAATAACATTTCCAATTTTAGGTTTAACTTCTATGCAATTTATATCATATCTTAAAAAATCAATATTATTTGTCTGAACATCATCTATTGTCAAACATTGTGCTGTAACGTCGTTCAGGCTTAATAAAATTAGCAACTGAATTAAATATATATAAGTTACTTTTTTCATAATTATTTTGTTTAATATATAGTCATATAAAATGCAGTATTTTACTATTTCACTTTTTGATTTTCTCCAATTCTGCTTTAATTGTTTTGTTTTCTTCATTCAGTTTAATTACATATAAAGTCAATTCTTCAATTTTTTGTAACAAAAGAGCGTTCATTTCTCCAACATTTATTCCATAACTCTCTATTGAGTGTTTGTCAGGAATACCTGGTAAATGTTTATTGGTAGTAATATATTTTTGTAATTTGTCTAAGTCGGTTAATGGATAATTATGATCAAAAACAAAATCACTCCAAACATTGCTCTGTACATAAATCTCTTTAGCACGAAGAGGTACACCAATTTTAACTTCATTATCCGGATCAATCAGTATAGCAGGTCCAATACTATTAGTAAACAATGCAAGAGCTCCTTTGATATTAACTTCTTGTTTTTTGTCTCCTATCTCGTACCAATTGTCAGTATTTATTGCAATTGCTCCTGTTGAATCAATATTGAAAGCATAATTCCAATCAATAACTGAATTAGCACTCCCAATCTTTGAAGTTCTGATATTAATACTTCCATATGGACCAAAAAGAATAGCGGAACTATTCCCATGTTCAATTCTACGAGTATAATCATTAAAATAGCAATTGTAATACAAAGCCTTAGATCCTCCATCATGAATATTGAACTTCTTACCTATTTGTAAACGTTCATAAGGAGCGTTCGCCCCGGTTCCTATTCCGACACGGATAGTTGTGTTCGAATCTAAATTTCCTATTCCTATATATCCATTATCATAAATTTGACTATTTGAGATATTTAAAGTACTAGTGAATTTCGGAACATAGTTTAATGTTCCACTTCCCGTAATTGTGCCGTTTGTTGATTTCTGCGAAAACGCAAGATTGATATTTATTACAACTACAAAAATGATTGTTAAAAGAAATGACGGATCTTTAGTAGTACGCAAATTTTTCATAATATTTGACTTATTAGATTAATTTGTAAACATGAGATTAATTGTATATGACATTTATTTGTTAATATGATCAAAAGTATAAAGTTTTCAATAAAATGTTTTCGCAATTACCAACTTTTAATAAATAAAACCATGATCGCACATGTGACTTGATATATGCCACATACTTCAGTGCACCTGTTATTAGAATAATATCATTGAATGTTTTGCACTCGTTTTTCCTTTAATCCCCCCGCTACCGCGCGAACAATGTCATTAAGTTAAGGAATCATCATATTGCATCTCTCTGATTTTTAGTTTCTTTAGGTTTCAATCTTTTTCTGAATTTGCCTGTATCCCTTGCAAATGTCCTGTCAGGCCTAATGGGAACAAGATGTTTCTTGAATAATGACTTTAATTCCTCGATTGTTTCATCCATGTCATTATTTGAAAAGAACAAGGTTACGATCCTGTCCTTCAAAAAACCATAGGATAAATTTGTATTGACTTTGTATTTATACTTATTACCCTGCATTTGCTCATCAATTTCATCAACTATTTCACTAACTACCAGTGTTTGAACATTGCTTACAAACAATGTGGCATAAAAATCCTGCATGATGCTTTGATTCGAATAGCATGAAAATTTTTCAACTTTTATTTTATTCTTGAATTCGTCATAGAACGTTTCAATACCCCATCTTTTAAAGTATAATTGCTTGAAGATCCCGGTCGGGTATTTTTTGATATCCATCAGTGATGTTATCAATAATTCAACTTCTCCATCAGGCAATTCCACACGAACCAACCTCACCTTGACCTTACTATTGCTGTTATATTCCTTATCAACAATTTTTCTATGCTGGCCTGGATTAATGTCGACTATTTGAGTTGAACTGCCACTCTTTTCAAATTCTTTTGTTTTAATGCAAAAGTCTGCCCTGGCTCGTATTAAAAAATTGATGCCCAGTTTATAGTGTTCGTAGATCAATTCAAACGAAGGGTATCCTCTGTCGTAAATAACAAGATCATTTTTATTGACATACAATAGATGTTCCAACGCCAGTTTACCTTCACCTTTGGATAATGGCGACAATAGGCCATCAACAACGTAATTATTGATCACATCATAAAGTACGGAAACCCTGCATTGGACGACTCCTGATTGGTTTTGATTCCTGGTTATCCCATATATGCCCTCAAGTTCATCTGTATTGGGCAATGTCAGTCGCGAACCATCAACGGCCAGCAACCTAAACCNTTTCCAAAGTCTTATTCCTGATTCGTTATCCGTATAAAACTCATTTACAATTACATCTGACAAATGCCTAAATACTTCAGGCTTGATTTTCTTGCGATATTGTACAAAAGCACTTTTTGTAAAGGCTTTTATATTAAAATGATTTTTAAACAAACTTATAAAGTTCTCTAATTCCATCGATAAACTCTTTGTTGTCAAATTTACTAAGAATAGAACTGTGTATGGAAATGTCAGCTTCCTTCTTCTTGAAAAATCAGATGCCAATACTCGGTAATTTTCTTGTGTTTTGATGTCGAAAATTATTCTCTCAATTTTAGAGAAAATACACTTAGTCGTTTTTTTGCATAATACTATCTATTTGATTATCTAACAAATATACAATTTTAAATCCAAACAAACAAGCTATTATATTGATATTTAATTAGTTGCGTACTTAACTTAATGACATTGGGCGCGCACGAGCAGGGGGGGCTTTTCAGGTCCCGATTGTTGTCAAAATAGTTTGCCAAGAAAGGAACTCCGCATACTGCAATGCATACAATTGTTTTGGCCATCAGTGGCTTGAAGCGGGAAAGTGGTTTCATAAAGAAGTTTTGAGACGATAAATTCGTGAAATGAATGATTCCTTTCACATAAGGGCAGGATCATCTGATGAAATAAAGAAAATAATTCACTCTCAATAAACCCCAAACGATCGAAAGTATCAGATTGTGAATAACTCTAATTTTGAATGGCTTAGAAAAGAGGGAAGCTTACAATAAAGTATTGAAGGCATTATAAAATGAGTGAAAAAAGATTTCTAATTCCAAGAACCTGTTGAAATATGATTCTAAGTTGTACATCAACAGAAAACTGAAGTGGAGTTTAGTATTCTGGTAATACACTGATTATCTATAATATGAATTTTTCTACCACTTTTTATAAGTTATATTAATCGCTCAAATAGTAAATGAGTACCAATCGTTACTTATTCGCAAGTATTTTATTAATTTTATGCCTGTTTTAAGAAATCGATTATAGGATTCATCGATCTATATCAATTTAAAGAATCCTTAACTAAATATTAAATTTTTATGAAAAATACCTTAAAAGTAATGGAGCTTTTTTGTTTGCTTCTGTTCTGCAGCTCAGCTATTTACTCACAAGTACAACCTGATGAACGGTTAGAGGTTGACCCCAACACAGGAAAAAAAACTTATCATGGGGGTACTAGATTCTTTATTGTAAATAAGGTAAATGATCCAAGATTATCGGTTAATGGTGGCGTGAATGGTTGGATTCTTGATGAATCAAATTCAGATGAGTTTGACATTAATAGTATTGACGGTAAATGGATCACTAATAACGGGTGGGGTAATACTTATCAAAATAGTTTAAACCACAACGAACCTGATAATTTCTTGTTCCCTGCGCTTGAAAATGGTGTTGATTATGTTAGGATGATAATGAAAAAAGAATATGTTGAAGCACAATGTTATAATGGTGATCCGTCCGTGATGGTTGGTGATGGTCTACCAAGTTTGAGACCTTATTATTTTACGACTGGAATGCTAAAACGTGATGTACAAATTCCCGCGTATGGGTATTATGAATTACGCTGCCGTATTCCCGATAGTAGATATTTAAATGTTAATTTTGGTTATATGG
>JADLKF010000026.1 GCA_015657475.1 Lentimicrobiaceae bacterium
AAAAGGATGATGTTAACGTCGATATTACGGCGGATGATGTGGATGAAGTGATTGCCGCCAATAGCCATGGAGTCGCCGTCGCCGGTGGCAATCCACACACTGAGGCGCGGATTGGCGATCTTCACGCCCGAAGCAATGGCATTGGCCCGGCCATGAATACCATGAATACCGTATGTATTAACGTAATAGGGAAAACGGGAGGAGCACCCGATGCCCGACACCATCATAAAGTTTTCTTTACGATAGCCTATCTTGGGGAAAACATTGGCCACCGAGGCAAGAATGGCATGTGCACCGCAACCGGGGCACCATTTCACCATCTGGTCGCTAACAAAGTCTTCTTTATTCAGCTCAACGGCTGACCGTTCTATGGTTTTTTCAGGAAATGAAAACATGACTATTTCTCCTCCAGTATTTCGTTAAACTTGGCAGTTAGCTCAGCAACCGTGAATGGCAGCGATTGCAACTTGTTGTACTGATGATACCTGAAATCAGGCTCTTTCATACGCAGATAGTTAACAAACTGCCCTGCGTTGAGTTCACAAACGACGATTTTCTTAAATCCCGAAAGCAGCTTATGTGTATTTTTCGGCAGCGGCATAATATAATGGAAATGAGCCAGACTAACCTTTTTACCTTTCAACTGCAACTGCTCAACGGCATCATAGGTCGTACCGCGTGTGCCTCCCCAGCTTATTACCAGCAGATCTCCTTCTTTTTCACCAAATACTTCCTGTTCAGGAATAAAATCGGCTACTTTCTGCACCTTGGCTTCACGGAGATTAACCATTAGTTCGTGGTTAAGAGGGTCGGTGCTTACGTTGCCCGAAATATTTTCCTTCTCCAGCCCGCCAACCCGGTGACGGAGTCCTTCTGTCCCCGGCAAAGCCCACTTGCGAACAAATGTTTCGGGATCACGGAGATAGGGCTTATAAGTTTTATCGTTGGGTTCGGCAATGGGTGGCTTAATGGGTGGCAGTTCCGAGACTTTTGTTATCCTGAACAGTTGCGATCCATTGCCCAGAGAACCATCAGTAAGCAGGATCACAGGGGTCATATGTTCCATGGCGATCTTAGCCGACATATAGGCATAGTAATAACAATCGGAAGGTGTCGAAGCAGCCAGTACAACCACCGGGGCTTCGCCATTGCGGCCAAAAAGTGCCTGCATCAGGTCGCTTTGTTCGCTTTTAGTGGGCAGGCCTGTAGACGGTCCTCCACGCTGAACATCAACAATTACGAGCGGCAACTCGGTCATAACAGCCAGGCCGATGGCTTCGGTTTTCAATGATAAGCCGGGGCCCGAAGTGGTAGTAACCGCCATAGCGCCTGTATAGCTGGCACCAATGGCGGAGCAGATGCCTGCAATTTCATCTTCTGCCTGGAAAACCTTTGCACCCAGCGATTTATGCTTGGCAAGTTCTATCAATATTTCGGTAGCAGGAGTTATAGGATATGATCCAAGAAAGAGTGGCCTGCCCGAACGTTCGGATGCGGCAAGCAAGCCCCAGGCTGTGGCCACATTTCCGGTTATGTTACGGTAGCGGCCGGGCTGCATCTTCGCTTTAGTTATGTGGTATTTCGAAGCCAGCGCTTCAACATTGTCAGCGTAACTGTATCCGGCTTCGAGGACGATTTTGTTGGCTTCGATCATTTCAGGTTTCTTCTTAAACTTCGTCTTGAAATAATCGATTGTATAGCTTAGTTTCCAGTTAAAAATATAGTAGCAGATGCCCAGGGCAAACATGTTGCGGGTCCTGTCAGCTGACTTATTGTCAATTCCCAGCGGTTTAAGAGCAGTACGTGTAAGCGAAGAAATGGGCGCTTTCACTATATTATATCCCGACAGGCTGTTATCTTCAAGCGGATTGGCTGAATAACCGGCTTTTTTAACGGATGCTTCATCGAAAGCATCAGCATCAACAATAAGAGTAGCACCGGGATGGGTCCATTTCAGGTTCGACTTAAGCGAAGCCGGGTTCATGGCAACCAGTATATCAACCTGGTCGCCGGTTGTATCAATCTTTCGGGTTCCTACCCTCACCTGGAAACCTGAAACGCCGGCAGTGGTATTTTGCGGAGCGCGTATCTCGGCAGGATAATCGGGGAAGGTAGCAAGATCGAGTCCCTGCAGTGCTGCAGCATCGCTGAACAGGGTTCCGGCTAATTGCATACCGTCGCCCGAGTCGCCAACGAATTTTATTACAACATCTTCTTTTTCAATAACATTCGAATGATCACTCATACTGATTAGGGTTAAATGGTCACACAAAGTTAGGTATTTTACCTAAGTTCAAACTGAATTGCGATATTTCTCCCAGTATTTAATCATACTATTTAGAATGACAAAAAAATACAGTTTCTATTAATGCCTTAAAAAAATTGTGTATACCTTTGCAATTATAAAACCCAAAAATTCAATAGCAATGGCTTATCAAATTTCTGACGACTGCACCGCTTGCGGTACTTGCATAGACGAGTGCCCCGTGGAAGCTATCTCCGAAGGCGACATTTATAAAATTGATCCCGATGTTTGCACCGACTGCGGTTCGTGTGCCGACGTTTGCCCCGTTGAAGCAATCCATCCTGCGTAAACATAACCAGGTAAAGCACCCAGAAAAAGAGGCCTGTCCGTTTCATGACGGAGAGGCTTTTTTGTTTAAAAACACAACCCGAGCATTCACATTTCCAGGTCAATCACCGGTTATTTAGAATCTTTGCTATTTTTGATTAACTTTAAGCGGGGATTAGTGTTATTAATTCACCAAGAAGGAAAAATATGGATGATTTGTCGTATTTGAGCAATGCAGAAGGCGAAGCAATAGAAGAACTTTACCGGCTTTATAAAAAAGATCCGGCAAAGGTTGAACCAGGCTGGAGGAGATTTTTCGAAGGCTTTGAATTCAGCGGGAAAATCTCATCGGGCGGTGAAACCATGATGCCGGCCGAATTCAAGGTTATCAACCTTATCAACGAATACCGCAAGCGCGGACACCTGTTTACGCTTACGAACCCTGTTCGGACAAGGCGTAAATACACACCAACGCTTGATATTGAGAATTACGGCTTGTCAAAAAACGATCTTGACACAGTATTCCATGCAGGTTCTGAAATTGGTATAGGTCCGGCTACTTTGAATGATATTCTTTCACACCTGCAGCAAACCTATTGCCAGAGTGTGGGTGCCGAATTTGCATACATCCGCCGTCTTGACCTTCACAACTGGCTGATGGAGAGGATGGAGAGTGTAAAAAATACTCCCGGTTACGACCGTAAGAAAAAACTTAACATCCTCGGACAACTGAGCCGTGCCGTTTTATTTGAAAAATTTCTTCATAAGAAATTTACAGGTCAGAAACGCTTTTCGCTCGAAGGATGTGAGTCACTTATCCCGGCGCTGGATGCTATCATCGAGAAAGGCTCTTCGATGGGAGTTAACGAATTCGTTATAGGAATGCCTCATCGCGGCAGACTTAATGTGCTCGCCAACATTCTGCAGAAGCCTTACCAGGACATCTTTAATGAATTCGCCGGTAAAGAACTAGAAGATGAATACCTGCTTGGTGATGTGAAATACCACCTGGGATTTTCCTCAGAACGGCAAACCCGCAAAGGCAAAAGCGTGCATCTAGCGCTGGCACCGAATCCATCCCACCTCGAAAACGTGGGCCCGGTTGTCGAAGGGATCGTCCGCTCAAAGATGGAAAGTGAATACGGCGGCGACTCAAACAAAATCGTTCCGATAGTGATCCACGGCGATGCATCAGTTGCCGGGCAGGGCGTTGTTTACGAAACATTGCAGATGTCGGAACTCAGCGGTTACAGTACCGGTGGCACCATTCACCTGGTTGTAAACAACCAGATCGGGTTCACGACCAATTACCTTGAAGCAAGGAGCTCTGTTTACTGCACCGATGTGGCCAAAACTACGCAATGCCCTATTTTCCATGTAAATGCCGACGACGTTGAAGCAGTAGTTTATACCGTAGAGCTTGCCATCGAACTAAGAGAGCTTTTTCACCGTGACATATTTATTGACCTGCTCGGTTACCGCAAATATGGTCATAATGAAGGTGATGAGCCGCGTTTCACGCAGCCAATCTTATACAATATTATAGAAAAGCATCCCGATCCAAGAACGATCTATATCAGGAAACTGCTTGGGGAAGGATCCGTCACGCAATCAGAAGCTGATGCCATCGAAAAATCATTCCTGGAAGAGCTTGAGCAGGAATTGCTTGAATCAAAGGAAGATGAGAAAACACGGGTGATGACTTTCCTGCAGAAAACATGGGACGGGTTGCATCATGCAACACCTGAAGACTGGCAGGCACTGGTTGACACTTCTGTTCAGAAAGAAACCATTGCTGACCTTGCAACAAAAATAACCTCACTCCCCGAGGGTAAACCATTCTTTAAAAAACTGGTTAAGCTGATGGAAGAGCGGCGCCAGATGGTTGTCGACAATCAAACCGTTGACTGGGCAATGGCCGAATTGCTCGCATATGCAAGCTTGCTAAACGAAAATATTCCGGTAAGGGTAAGCGGCCAGGACTCGCAAAGAGGAACTTTCAGTCATCGTCACGCGGTTCTCACCATGGAGGAATCTGAAGAGAAGTATGTGCCCCTGCAGAACATTTCAACTTCTCAGGCGCCTTTCCAGATCTACAATTCGCCGCTTTCGGAATATGCTGTGATGGCTTTTGAATACGGCTATTCACTGGCATCGCCCTTTGCACTCACCATTTGGGAAGCACAATTCGGCGACTTCATGAACGGCGCCCAGATAGTTATTGACCAGTATCTCAGCAGTGCCGAAGAAAAGTGGAAAGTGATGAATTCACTGGTGTTACTGTTGCCTCATGGATATGAAGGTCAGGGACCGGAACACTCAAGCGCCCGCATCGAAAGGTTTTTGCAGCTTTGTGCCGATAACAACATGCAGGTTGCCAATTGCACAACCCCTGCCAACTTTTTCCACCTGCTTCGCAGGCAGGTTCACCACGATTTCAGGAAGCCACTCGTTGTTTTTACTCCAAAAAGCCTGTTGCGGCACCCGCAATGCATTTCCCCTGTAAGCGAACTTTCGCAAGGGCGCTTCCGGGAAGTTATTGATGATGAGGTTGATCCTAAGAAGGTTACACGTCTCAACTTCTGTTCTGGTAAAGTCTACTATGACCTGTTGGCTGAGAGGACAAAGCGTGGTCATAATGATGTAGCTTTTGTAAGGATTGAGCAGCTTTTCCCCTTCCCGGTTGAACAGTTGCGCGATGTAATTGCTAAATATCCGAATGTGAAGACTTATGCCTGGGTGCAGGAAGAACCTGCCAACATGGGAGCATGGTCATTTATCCTGAGGAATTTTAAAGAGGTGGAGTTGTTGCTGGTGGCACGCCCTGAAAGCGGGAGCCCAGCAACAGGATCTTCAAAGCTTCATGCCCTTCGCCAGGCCAAGATTATTGATAAAGCATTCGGTGATTGTACATGCGAAAACCGCAATCTCACCTGTAAAATGCTTTGCGCTCCCCGCGAATGGCAGTTTGTGGGTGAAAAATCTTAATTTCACCGGCAGAAAAACAGAGACTTATTTAGTGAATATCGATCCCGTTAAAAAATATCTTCAGAAATGATCCTTGAAATCAAAGCCCCAACACCCGGAGAAAGTATTACCGAAGTACAGATCGCATCGTGGCTTGTAAACGACGGTGACTACGTTGAAAAAGATAAGGAAATAGCCGAAGTGGATTCCGATAAAGCAACGCTAACAGTAAGTGCTGAGGATTCCGGATTAGTGAAAATACTTGTGCAGGCCGGAGAAACGGTAAAAATAGCCTCTGTAATCGGAACAATTGATACTTCAGCTGCTCCGACGGAAAAACCCGCCCATGCCAAACCTGAAACCAAACCCGAGGTTGTAGCTGCACCGGAAGTCGTGAAACCAAAACCTGCCGAAGAGGTAAAACCCCTTACCTCACAGCCTGATAAAGCCCTGCATATCACTCCGCTGGCTCGTAAGCTCATGGAAGANAAGAACCTGAGCGATGCCGATGTACTGAATCATATCCGCATAACACGCAAAGATATTGACGAGGTCAGGCCTTTAGCCGAAAAAGCATCAGGACTATTATCAACAAGCTGGGGCGGCACAAGAGATCAGGAGAGGAAAAAGCTGAGCAGACTCCGGCTTAAACTTGCCGACAGACTGGTATCCGTAAAGAATCAAACAGCCATGCTCACCACATTCAACGAAGTGAATATGAGTGCAATTATGGCTATGAAAAAGCAATACAACGACGCCTTCAAACAGAATTATGGCGTTGGGATCGGGTTTATGTCGCTGTTTACCAAAGCCGTAACCATTGCCCTTGGGCACTTCCCGCAGGTGAATGCGATGATTGATGGGGATGAACTGATAATGAGCCATTACGCCGACATAGGCATTGCCGTGAGTGCTCCTAAAGGTCTTGTGGTACCGGTCATCAGGAATGCAGAGAGCCTCACACTGGCTGAACTCGAACTAAAAATTAAGGAACTGGCTGTGAAAGCCCGCGAAAACAAGATAACTATTGAGGAAATGACCGGTGGAACATTCACGATTACCAACGGTGGCGTTTTCGGCTCCCTGCTTTCCACTCCGATTCTCAATCCTCCGCAGAGCGCAATATTAGGGATGCACAATATTGTTGAACGACCAATTGCTCAAAACGGGCAGGTGGTTATCGCCCCAATGATGTATGTTGCGCTGAGTTATGATCACCGCGTGATCGACGGCCGTGAGTCGGTGAGCTTCCTTGTAAAAGTTAAAGAATTGCTGGAGAACCCTGTGAAGATGCTGTTTAATGGTGATGAGCCTGTGAAAGTTTTGTTGGGAGTTTAATCGTTCTTGTAATCGGGTTTAGTGCTTTGAAGATCATCTTTATTCTTGTCAATCCTGCTGTTCCAGCCAATGTCGGTGCCGCTGCCCGTGCATTAAAAACGATGGGATTCAGTGAGTTGCGGCTTGTGAATCCCTGTGATCACCTGGGGATGGAGGCAAGGATGCTGGCTCATGCCTCAAATGATATTCTTGAGAATGCAAAGGTTTTCCCTTCACTTTCGGAGGCGGTCAAAGATATTGATCTTGTAATAGGAGCAACAGCCAGGCGACGAACAAAAAGGGTGGAATATATCCGATCCAACCTACTTACAAAACTGATTCAAGAAAAAGGAAAATCAATCAGGACTGTAGCAATGGTTTTCGGAAGTGAAGAAAGCGGACTCAGCAACGAAGATGCCGCACACTGTGACGTTCTTACAAGTATCTCGATGGCAGTAAAATACCCTTCACTTAACCTGGCACAGGCTGTAATGGTTTTTGTCTACGAGTTATCGCCCCTTGCCGGCAGAAAGCTTCGTGCTCATGCAGATAAAGACGATAAAGAAAGCTGGAAAGCGTTGAAATTCAAGACTGAAGCATTACTCGAAGAAATTGGAATTTCTGAAAATGACCTGATCAGGACACGCATCATGGAAAGACTTGCCCTGCTGGGTGAAACCGATGTCCACCTGCTGCATTCGATTATCGCAAGGATGAACAAAAAATTGCAATGATTTGATGAATCGATATTGTATCTTTTAAATTATCCAGTCATTCTTTTACAATTCTGAATTTTCCTGAACATCCGAATTTCTGGCCTGATGAAGCTTTCTGGTCAATATCATTGTTATAGAGAGAATAATCATGAGACCAACGGAACCAAAAAGAAGGGAGTAATATTGCATCTGCAATAAAATGTAGAAATAGATGTAGAGCGACAAAAGAATAGCGCCAACAACGATTCCAAACTTTTTATCTGCGAAAATTGCTGCGGCGTAAAGCATAACCATAATTGTAATGGCTCCTGACGAAATCAGATAAGCCCATTTGAAAAGCATATATTCACCAAGGGAAAGTAATAGAATATAAAACAGAATGATAGCAAAACCAATAATGAGATATTGTATGGGATGAACATATTTCTTCTTTAGCAGTTCAAAAAAGAAAAATGTGGCAAAAGTTAACAGTATGAATAGTATTGCATACTTTGCCGCCCTTGTAACACGCTGATATTCATCTACAGGCAAGATCAGGTTTACACCAAATGCGCCAACTTCGTTCTCAGAGGTAATTCTGCCATCATAATCTACTATTCTCTGGTCCTCATCACCTCCCCAAATAAAATTATCAAGCCCGAACGAACCATAATTACGGTTAAGTTCAAGTATTTTCCAATTCGCTATGAATCCATTTTTTGTTATTTCTTTATGTTCCGGAATAAATGCGCCTTCAAAAGACGGATCGGCCCAGTTTGATTTTATCTCGACTTTAGTTTCAGATGCTAATGGCATGAATGCTAATAATCTGCTTCCGTTCAATCTCATCCTGAGAGTGAATGCGGCGGAACTGTCGGGATTAATTATTAAGGGAACACTCACACCGGTATTAAAGATATCATGTTCAGGCAACCCTGGAATAAATCTGTAAATTGAATTATTCCATGCGATCTCAATATTATCTCTTACTCCTTTCATATCAGTGATGCCGAAAGTGATTCTCGCCTTGTCCCATTCTATCGCAGATGGATCAATATTGAGGCCTGAATAATTCAAAGGATTAAATGATCCTTTTATTTCAAGATTTGCTTCATATAACACTGCTTCATATATGCTTCTGTACCTGATAGAAGGCTTTACTATTCCTTGCATTTCAATTTTATCAGGCAAGAAATGCAGGTAATGAAGAGATTTTTCAACCTCTTTTTGATTATTAATGGTCGAAATAACTACTGGAACACTCAGTGTCGGACCAGCAACAATTTGGTTTTTCCCCCAGGTTTTCCATATATCAGATACTGCAACATCTCTTGTGGCTTGACGTTCAGTGATAAGTGATTGAATCATTGATGAAGGAATCATCAATAACAATGCAATAAATCCAATAACAATGATTTTCAGGCTTATTGATTTTTTAGCCCAATTATTTAATTTTGAAAAGAATGAATACTCTTGCATAAGATTATATTTATCAATTAAACGAATTTGTCATATTAATATTTTTTATTGCACTCATTATGAGTCACTATTAACATCTTTTAACCGAAATCTTGTAATCTTGATTATAATCATCCCAAGGAATAAGGAGAACTGTTTTTAAGCTATTGCTCCTTCTATCCACCCTACTTTTGCCCTAAATATCTCTTTTGCATCACTTTCTCTGATACCGTTTATTATTATGGGCGAGTTGCCCTCAGATTGTTCCATGGATAATGTAATAGTATCATCAGCAAAAGCCTCGGCCATAAACTCTACCTGGTAATCGGTGATAACATGCCGGCGGTTCCATTCCTGTCCAAGCATGTTTTGTATCCAGGCTGCATAGCGGGTATTATTCACATGATGTAGCTGGTCGGTTTCGAGATATTCAACGAGGTGAGTACCAATTGGTTTCATCTCTTTTGGCAGACGCAGGCGTTCGAGGCTGTATTTCTCAATACGGGGTTCAAAGTTCAGGTCGCGGACTGATTCGGGAGTTTGCGGCTGACGAGTCTTCGGGTTGATAATCACCCACCACGAAGAGCCGCTTCCAATGGTTCTGCCTTCAGAATCCAAAAACAGAAAATCGCGCCGGGCAAATATCTTCTCTATTCCGGTCGGCCAGGTCTTTACTGTAATAGTCTCCCGCCATTGAGGATACCTGTCAATATGCATTGTGATCCGTGCCAGCACCCATGCCTGGTCGCTGTTTTTCAGTTTCTGAAATCCGACGCCCAGATGATCGGCATGATGCCACGCTGATTCCTGGAAAAATCCGCACATGGCGTCGAGGCTGGCCAGGCCGGTAGCGAGGCAATCATTCCATTTTACAGTGTAATGGTCTGACCAGGAAGGTTTAAATTTAGTAGTATCCATAGGGTGTCAAAAGTACAAAATCAAAATATCATCTTTCCCATCAAATTCATATATCAAAACCGTCATACCCTGAAATATCAGCAGACTGCTGAAATTTTCATGTATGAATTTGTAGTAATTTTGCTAGGATTTATTAATCTTTATTATGAGAAAACATGTTGATTTCCTTGTGATTGGATCAGGTATTGCCGGGCTCAGTTTTGCTTTGAAAGCCGCATCCAAAGGCAGGGTATGTATTGTTACCAAAGGTTCTGCTGAAGAAACAGCTACAAAATATGCGCAGGGCGGAATAGCTGCTGTCACCTATAATCCCGATACATATGAAAAGCATATTAAGGATACACTGGTAGCCGGTGATGAACTGAATGATGAAAAGATAGTGCGGCTTACAATTACTGAAGCTCCTGAAAGAGTTAATGAATTGGTTGACTGGGGTGTTGAATTTGATAAAACCGAAAGCGGCCGGTATGATCTGGCCCGGGAAGGCGGACATTCTGAATTCAGGGTTTTACATTACAAAGACCAGTCGGGGCTGGAAATTGAAAGAACTTTGCTTCGCCAGGCGCGTGAAAATCCAAATATCGAGATCCTCGAAAACCATTTTACGGTTGATATACTTACCCAACATCACCTGGGAATGGAGGTCAACCGGAGCACTCCCGATCTGAATTGTTTTGGCGCCTATGTACTTGATAAAGTGAACAACCGCATCGATACTATTCTTGCCAAAGTTACCCTTATGGCAACAGGTGGTGCTGGTAATGTTTACGCCACAACCACCAATCCTCCCATTGCCACCGGCGACGGGATTGCAATGGTTCACAGGGCAAAAGGCATTGTCGAAAAAATGGAGTTTATTCAGTTCCACCCTACTGCTCTGTACAATCCTTCGGAAAAGCCTGCATTCCTCATCACCGAAGCATTGCGTGGTTTCGGTGCAATTCTCAAAGACCGGAAGGGCGCTGAATTCATGCACAAATACGACTCCCGATTGTCCTTGGCTCCACGTGATATTGTGGCCAGGGCTATCGATAATGAACTGAAAATCAGCGGTGATGATCATGTTTATCTTGACTGCCGCCACCTCGACAAAGAAGAATTGCTTTCGCATTTCCCCGGAGTGTTTGCTAAATGCCTTAGTGTTGGAATTGATATCTCGAAGGATATGATCCCCGTCGTACCTTCAGCCCATTACCTTTGCGGCGGAATAAAAGTTGATGAAAACGGGCTTAGTACCATACGGAATCTGTATGCTTCAGGAGAATGCTCATCAACCGGCCTTCATGGTGCTAACCGACTGGCGTCTAACTCTTTGCTCGAATCCTTGGTGTTTTCACACAGGGCATTCGTTCATGCTTCGAACAAAATCAAGGCAATTTCGTTTAATGATGACATTCCCGACTGGGATGCCGAAGGAACCGTAATCAACGAGGAAATGGTTCTCATCACGCAGACAATCAAGGAATTGCAGGCCATTATGGATAGCTATGTTGGTATTGTGAGGTCGAACCTGCGACTGCAGCGTGCTGCTGACAGGCTGGCCATATTGAGGCGTGAAACCGAGGATCTTTACAAACGTTCGGTCATCATCGAAAAATTGTGTGAAGTTCGTAACCTGATCACCGTAGCAGGGCAGATCATCCGGATGGCCCAGGAACGCAAGGAAAGCCGTGGACTGCATTTCTCCATTGATTACCCAAAACCCAGCGATAAAGGGGTCGTGTATTTTGACCTCGGTAATGAACTGTAAAATATCTAATGTCAATTAACAATTGATAAAATTAGGTGTTGTGAACTGAACTCTCCTCAAAACAAATTCAACATGCCACTGATCAGACCTGTAAACGGAATTTCTCCTATAATCGGCAACAATACTTTCGTTGCTGAAAATGCCACCATTGTAGGTGAGGTTGAAATGGGTGATAACTGCAGTGTTTGGTTTAACGCTGTGGTAAGGGGCGACGTTCATTATATTAAAATCGGGAACAACGTTAACATTCAGGACGGCGCAATAATTCACTGCACATATAAAAAACATCCGGTTAACATTGGTGACAATGTTTCAATCGCTCACAGGGCTGTTGTTCACGGTTGTACCATACATGATAATGTTCTCGTGGGAATGGGTGCCATTGTGATGGATGGCGCAGTTATTGAAAGCAACTCAATCATTGCCGCCGGGGCAGTTGTTTCGCAGGGTACGGTTGTCGAATCAGGGAGCGTATATGCCGGTATTCCCGCCAAAAAAATAAAATCAATTGATGCTTCCCTGCTCGAAGGCCAGGTGAAACGTATCTCGAACAGCTATACCATGTATGCCAGCTGGCACGATTCTTCAATAAAACCCGTTGAGAACAAAGAAGTAAATGAAGATACTGAAGGATAAGCCTTGTCTCAGTGGTCCGTTCATCCGGGAGGACCGAATCATCTCATCTTGATTTTTCTGCCTTCATTCTGCTTTGGTTGTTATCCGCTGATGTGATACCTTTTGCAACCCTGTCATTCTGACACAAAAACTTCTCTGGCAGGATAATTGATCATCCATTTGAAAAGAACTAAATCCAAACAACTATGTACCTGATCATTTTCCTCGTTTTCATGGTGCTGAGCCTGATCATTAGCCAGACATTGAAATCGAAATTCAAAAAATATTCGCAGATTCCCATCAGCCGCGGACTAACCGGTGCCGATGTAGCCGAAAAAATGCTTCGCGAGCAGGGCATTTACGATGTAAAAGTCGTTTCGGTGGAAGGACAGCTTACGGACCATTATAACCCGCAGACAAAAACCGTGAACTTAAGCCGTGATGTATATTATGGCAACAGCATTGCCGCTGCTGCCGTAGCAGCTCATGAGTGCGGACATGCGGTTCAGCATGCAACCCGGTATTCATGGCTGCAGATGCGTTCAACACTTGTTCCGGTTGTAAGCTTTGCTTCGAACTGGGTCCAGTGGGTTCTGCTGGCAGGAATTCTACTCATTAATTCTTTCCCACAATTGTTGTTAGGTGGTATTGTGCTATTTGCACTCACCACGCTATTCAGTTTCATCACACTGCCTGTTGAGATCAATGCATCACAACGTGCGCTTGTATGGCTGAAAAACAGCGGGCTTACCACATACGAAAATCATGAGAAAGCAGAGGATGCCCTGCGTTGGGCTTCATACACCTACGTGGTGGCAGCCCTTTCGTCGCTGGCTACGCTGCTTTACTACATTATGATATTTACTGGCAGGAGGGATTGATAATTCCTTCTTTAACATGATAAAGCCGGGATGAATTACCTGGCTTTTCTTATTTGTACCGTCTCCTGCCACCAATCCCTTATGAATCCATACTACCTTTGTGCGCATTTGTTATACTGCGATGATTATGAAGCAAGCGGTTGTCATGATTTTCATTATTTTATTGATAGCTGTAAATTCCCGTGCACAGGTAAGCGGTTGTACCGATAAAGGTGCTATCAACTACAATCCGGCAGCAACCGTAAACGATGGCAGTTGTATCTACCATAAAACAAGCATAGTACCTGTATCGTCTGTTGAACTTCCTGAACAGATTCATGAAACCTCCGGGCTTACATGCTGGAACAAACATTTATTAACGCATAATGATAATTCCGACACAAAACTTTACGCTCTTGATACCGCGAACGGCAGCATTGTACAGAGTTACTCCCTTAAAACCACCTCCAACACCGATTGGGAAGAACTCTCACAGGACAGTGAGTACTTATATATTGGCGATTTTGGCAATAATTTTAACGGAAACCGCACTGACCTGAAAATATACAGGGTAAGCAAACAATCACTGCAGGCATGCAGCCCGAATATTGACATAATCAGCTTCGTGTATTCTGATCAGAAGAATTTTGCAGGCACCGGCGCAAACAATACCGATTTCGACTGCGAGGCCATGGTTGTTTCGGAGGATAGTATTTACATGTTTACCAAGCAATGGTTAAGTAAGGGAACTTCAGTTTACAGCCTTCCAAAGCTACCAGGCACTTATTCTGCAAAGCACTTGTTTGATTTTAAGGCTGAAGGATTAATCACCGGCGCCACTTACCTGGAGAATCAGCGGTTGGTTATTCTTTGCGGCTACAATGAACTGTTAAAGCCTTTTGTCTGGCTGCTCTATGATTTCACTGAACACCGGTTTTTTAGCGGTAACAAGCGAAAGATTGAAATATCGCTGCCCCTTCATCAAACAGAAGCTGTATTTACAGATAACGGGCTCAAGGTTTATACTACAAATGAATCATTCAGCCAGATACCCTTCATTAACATTCCGCAACAATTACACATATTTGATTTCAGTCCTTTTTTAGCCGGATATCTGAAAAATCAAACCATGACAATTGATATAGAAAGCGGACAGAAAGAGCTATTTATCTGCCCTGAACCATCAACAACTTTTGTAATACTCAGGCTAACCGACAACCTCAACGACCAGGAATTCAGGATATTAAACCATGCTGGGTCAATCATGGAATTCGGTAAAATGACGGGCAACAATATGCCTATTGATGTTAGCAAACTGAAATCGGGTATATATCACATTATCATTGGAAATAATAACCTGAACACATTGAAACTTATAAGGCGTTAAACACCGAAAGAAAAAGGCTGCCCTTGGGCAGCCTCCTTCAATATTTCAACGAGAATTATTGGGTAATTCCGAGTTTTTTCTTAACCAATGGAGTAACATCTTCACCGCCATCGGTATAAAGCATAAATCCTTCAACGTTGTTAAAAATGTATGTGAAACCGTTTTCCTTAGCTATATCAGTGATGGCCTTTTTGGCTTTTTCAATGAATGGTGTGGTAAGTTTGGTTTCCTGGTCCTGCAGATCCTGCGATGCCTGCTGTCTGAATGCCTGAATACGGTCTTGCAAGTCCGAAATTTCTTTTTCTTTGGTTTGCTTGATAATTGCTGACAGTGTAGCCTGGTTGTTCAGGTAATCAGTATACTTGGTCTCCAGTTCAGTTTGCATGGCCTGCAGCTGATCACTTAATGTCTTTGAATAATCTTCCATTACTTTCTTCACAGTATCCTGACCAGGCATTTGTTCGATCACTTTACTGAAATCAACATGTCCCAGCTTTACATTTTTCTGAGCCTGGGCAGGCACAAACGCTGCAAAAAGGATAACAATAGCAATTGCTTTAACGATATTCTTCATTTTCTTGATGTGTATTGAGAATTAGCTTGTTATGATTCGTATTTCAGGGGCGGCAAAGGTAGAAAAATTCCTTTAATTCCAAAACCTATGCCTGTTTCCTTTATTTCTTTTTATTCTCGCCTTCCTGAGGTTTGTATGTATAACCCAGTTTATCGAGGACCTGCTCGCTTATATCATATTTTGGGTTGGTATAAATGAGCGTTGTGCTTCCGGTTTTATCAAAGATCAGGGCGTAATTCTCGGCATTGGCAATTTCTTCGATTGCGGTATAAACCTTTTCCTGAATCGGTTTCACAAGTTCCTGGCGTTTTTTGAAAAGATCACCGTCGCTGCCGAAACGTTTTTTCTGAAGGTCCTTGGCTTCCTTTTCTTTCTTGATGATCTCATCCTCACGTTTCTTCTTCATATCATCAGGTAACAATACAGATTCATTCTGGAATGATTTGTACATTTTGTCAATTTCAGCAAATTTGGCTTCTATCTCTTTTTGCCATTGCACCGACAGTTCGTCAAGCTGTGTTTGTGCATCAGCATATTCTGGGATATTGTCAAGGATATAACCCGTGTTGACATATGCATATTTCTGGGCAATAGCTGCAACGCTAAAAGCACTGAACAGCAGTGTGGCGATTAATATTTTTTTCATGGTATCCTCCCTGTTTATTAATTTAGGATTTATTCAGGTTGATTTTTATCAAAAAGTCTGCCAAAAAAATTTTAGTTATCCTGGGCCAAAAAAAGCGTAGCATCCAACAAAGCAATTGTTGGCTTAATCGATGGATGAATTGATAGAGAAGTGGAATTGTCCCTTGTTTGCGCTTGGCATCCCCGGAATATTATCGAAACCGTAACCCCAGTCGAGGCCAAGCAGACCGAACATCGGCAGAAACACCCTTACACCAACACCCAGCGATCGTTTAACATCAAATGGGTTATATTCCCTGTAACTTCCCCAGCAATTTCCAGCTTCGGCAAATACCAGCCCGAAAATAGTGCTGTTTGGGTTAAGGGTAAGCGGATATCTCAATTCCAAAGTGCTCTTGTTGAAAATAATACCACCAGGCTCCGTGGATGTATGGGCCTCAGGGGTAAGGCTTTCGTTGGTATAACCCCTGAAACCAATTAGCTGACGACCATCAATGGCTGAAGAATAACCCGTCATACCATCACCTCCCATGAAATAACGGTTAAATGGGGTGTAATTCAGGTCGTTACTGTATCGCCCGATGAACCCGGCCTTCATCCTTGCCATAACAACAAGGTCACCGACAATTTGCTTGTAGAAAGTGCCGTTGAACTTCCACTGGTGGAATTCAACGAGTTTATTCTTCTCAGCCGTTGTCATTTCGGCATAACGATTCGGAGCTATCAGAGAGTAAGGCGGGGTGGCTTCAACCGATAAACTGACCTCACTACCGCTTCGGGCATAAATGGCGGCGTCAGTAGAGTACCTCCCCAACGCTAAAGTGTAGCTGTAGTTGTGGTATAAACCATCACCAATTCCCATGGCAATAAAGCGGGAATAGTTCTCAAGCTTGTATTGCTGGAAACTCAGGCTGTTTGAAAGCGTGAAATAGTTATCAGGCCAGTTCAGCCGGCGACTAAGCATGAACGCCAGTCCCGTAATATTGTAAAGGTAATAGGACGATTCGCCTTTGTTTCCGTAACTGTACATCGAAGCGAATGCTGAAACGCTGAAAGCATTTGGTTTTTTACCTCCCAGCCAGGGTTCTGTGAAGGAGGTACTGAAACTAAGGTATCCTTTCCCATAGGACTGCATCCGGATAGAAAGTTTTTGCCCGTCACCCGATGGAACTGGCCGCCAGGCATCCTTTTTAAAGAAATTCCTTGCAGAAAAATTATTGAAAGAAACACCCAGTGTACCTATCAAACGGTTATAGCCCCATCCTCCCGACAGTTCAAGCTGGTCCGAGGAAGTTTCTTCAACTTTATAGGCAACATCAACTGTGCCTGCAAGTGGATCAGGATTTGGCGTCTGAATATCAATTTTTTCGGCGTCGAAATACTTCATCTGTGCAAGCGATGTACGGCTCCTGATGATATCGCTTCGGCTGAACAACTGTCCCGGGCGGGAATAAATTTCGCGAATAATTACATTATCGTTGGTTCGGGTATTACCGGCAATGACCACCTTGTTGATGCGCATTTGTTTTCCTTCGTGTATGCGTACTTCAAGATCAATCGAGTCATTTTCAGCCTGCATTTCAACCGGATCAACACGGGCTGTAAGGTATCCATCGTCGAGGTAAAGGCTCATCAGATCGAAGCCATTGGGATTGAATGAGATGGATGCATCAAGTTGCTCCTGGTTGTAAATATCACCCTTCTTTATACCAAGTATAGTAGCCAATTCAGCATTGGTATANNATTTGGTGTTGCCGACAAATGTGATATTACGGAAATAGTATTTCCTGCCTTCATACAGGTTGATATCGACTATAAGATTGCCGTTTTTGTTCTTATACACCGAATCACTTACAATTGTGGCATCACGATAACCAGCCTGGTTGTATTTGTTGATCAGATTCTGTTTATCTTCTTCGTAATCGGATAATATCAGTTTGGATGATTTGAAAATCCTTGGTTTGACGTTTGCATCGGCCAGATCGCGAAGGTCAGCAGGGATCTTTTTCAAGTGACCGGTAACAGTATTTACAGTAACGATCCCAAGTCCTTCCTGTAGTGCATACAGGAAACGGTATGAGCCTTTCTCCTTGGTCTTCTTTAATGAAGACTTGAGGCTACCGTCNNGGTTTAAAACTTCATTACCGGTAATATTGATCTTCTGTATCCTGACCTTCCCATGTTTATGCACATCAATAATCATGGTCACATTGTTTAACTGGGAGGTGTCGCGAATCTGGTCAATATCAACATCAACATCCCAGAAACCTTTGGCCACATAATGCTTCTTGATCAGGTTTTTAGTCCGGATAATAAGGTTATCGGTAACCACATCACCTGCCACAAGCTTCACTTTGTCGCGCAAGTCATCGGCTTCGCCCTTGCGGATTCCTTTAAAGCTGAACCGAAGTAAACGCGGACGTTCAGAAAGTGCGATATTGAGGAATACCTGGTCATCCTGCACCCTTGTGACTTCTATTTTCACATCCTCAAAAAGTCCCTGGTCCCAGAGTTTTGTGATGGCGGTTCGTGTTTTGTCGCCGGGGATTTCAATCTTGTCTCCAACCCGCAAGCCGCTGATTGAGATAAGTACTGAATTATCAAGGTACTGCACTCCTGTAACTGTTATGCCACCGATTGTGTATGTTCGGGGTGAATAGTAGTCAAAGTCAGGGATCTGCTCACCGATATTAACCTGAGCTTGTCCGTAAAAAGCCAGCGAAATAAGTACTATTATAAAAAAGAGTTTTCTCCTGGTAGTCATCCTTTGATGTTTGTTAATTGTTCGCTGGTTTGGCCAAAGCGTCTTTCTCGCTTCTGATAATCTATGATGGCTTCGTACAGGTCGTTTTTCCTGAAATCGGGCCAGAGTACATTTGTGAAGTATAGTTCCGAATAAGCCAGTTGCCAGAGGTAATAATTGCTAACGCGGTACTCGCCGCTGGTGCGTATCATTAGTTCCGGATCGGGAATATCGGGGGCATTCATGTTTGAAGAAATAGTTGCCTCATCAATATCGTCCGGGTTTAATGTACCGTCTTTAACTGCGATTGCTATTGTCCTGACAGCTTCAGTTATTTCCCACTGCCCGGAGTAGCTGAGGGCAAGAATAAGGTCCATCCGATTGTTGTTTGCAGTATTGGCAATTGCTTCGTTGAGTTGTGCGAGAACTTCGGAGCTCATACTTTTCAGATCGCCAATAGCCCGTAACCGTATATTGTTATCGTTGAGCGTTTTAAGTTCTCCGTGAATGGTATGTACCAGCAAACTCATCAGGGCATCTACTTCGGCTTTCGGACGGTTCCAGTTTTCGGTGGAAAATGCATACAGGGTAAGGTACTTAACACCAAGTTCAGCGGCAGCTTCAGCAGTCTGGCGTACAGCTTCAACTCCATGTTGATGCCCGAAAACACGGTCATGGCCACGCTGCTTTGCCCAACGCCCGTTACCATCCATAATAATGGCAATATGTGCCGGCAGTTTCTGCAGGTCTATCTGGTCGCGTAGTTCGTTATCGGTAGTCATTTCTGTTCAAAAATAAGCCTTTGTAATATCCGGCTAATGCCACTTGTTGTTAATTTATCTTAAATTGCCTTATTTTCAGTGTATTTCAATACCCGTCCCGTTGATGGTCAAGACACTTTTCACGGTTAAGCATCCTGATTTTAACTGTTGCCGAAATTCCTGCAAAAGCGTACCAGTCCTGGTTGCGTTCATTGCCCCGCTGCATTCCTGTGTCATGCGAGAGTGTAGGGTCGCTATGATAAGCCTGTGATGTGACTGTAGCAGGATTAGCACCGTCGAGATCTAGATAGTATGTTTTGCTGATGTCGTCGAGATAGTCAGTAAATGTTCTTCTCAACCNCCATTCGGCACTGAGCCCAAAGTACTTGTTCACACTGAATTTAACTCCCATACCAAATGGAATGGCAAAAGAGTAAAGTTTATACGCTTCACGATCAGGGTAAACAGATGATCCCTGGCCTTCGGTGCCTAAAGGCTGCAGCTCAATTTTAGAGCCGTTAAGAGTCGAATACGGTTTAAACATAAAAAAGGCACCGCCTCCGAAAATGAACGGTGACCAGCGGTGCTGCCTGCTGCCTATGTAGTATTCAAAGAAATTGACTTCAAACTGTCCGCCAATTTCGGTCACCGGACTTGTGAAATTGAGATTGCGGTCAGGCCTGACGCCCGATATGGCGTCGTCACCAGTAATGGTGCCGCGCAAAAAATGCACCCTGGCGGCCAGCCGGTCGGTGAAATTCTGCCTGTACAAAGCACCGTACGCAAATTTGGACATACGGAAAGGCAAGCCCGGATTGAGTTCGCCGTTGTAGTAGGAAACCCCGCCAAAAGGCCCGAACTCACCGGTTTGTTGCGCCTGAACACCAAGCATAATAAACACAAAAACTACCGGTAATATTAATTTTTTACGCATATTTATTTGAGGATGCAAAATTACTGTTTTTTTTGAATTGAAGTATTGTATAAAAACGCATGTAAATATTTGTTATTGTGACAATTACCAATATTTGACCAGACAACGATGCAAAGTTGACAGGAATCGTCATAACTAATTCAAAGGAAGGTAAATATAAATTCAGAAATTGAACTGCGGGTCGTTTCAATTTCTGATGTCGACACCCCAGTTGAGTTTGGAACGAATGGTAGAGAAAAAGTTATCATTGACCCTCTGAACAAGATTGACATCAAAACCAGCTTTTGCAACGGTTATTTCGGTGTCGGGATCAATATCTGCCGAACGGCTGTCGAGGCATATCAATGCTTGCCTGTTGCGGCCTTCGAGGCTGAGACTGATCACACTGTTGTCAGGAATAACGATGGGGCGAATAGTCAAATTGTGTGGCGCTATCGGCGTGATGACAAAATTGTTTGAATCGGGTGTGAGAATAGGCCCGTTGCAACTCAGGGAGTAAGCCGTGGACCCGGTAGGAGTTGCAATGATGATTCCGTCAGCCCAGTAGGAATGAAGGTAATTGCCATTCACAGAAACCCTGATCACAATCATTGACGATGTGTCTTTTTTAAGAATGGAAACCTCGTTGAGCGCAAAATTCATATCACTGAAAACGTTGACTGGTGATTTGAGCTCAATAAGCGACCTTTTTTCAAGACTGTATCTGCCTTTAACAATATCACTAATGGCTGCTATGATTTCGGTTTTTGGAATGCTTGAAAGAAATCCCATCCTGCCGAGATTTATGCCTGCAACTGGAATTCCTGAATCACGCACAAGTGAAATCGATCCAAGCATGGTACCGTCGCCACCCACCGAAAATAAAAAATCGGTATTCCCTTTTAACTCATCGTGCGAGGAGAAAGTCTCCATTGAAGGAGTAACAGCCTGCACTTCCCTGATAAACTGGTAGAATGGCTCCCAGACTTTCAGCCGGCAACCTAATTCTTCGAGCTTGGAAGTAAGCAGCCTGAAGTACTCAAGGTGCTCAGGATCAAACGTCTTCCCATAAATAGCTACATTCATAGCTTTCTATTTTCGGCAAATGTACAAAAGTGTGCCCTCGTTAAAGAAATTGTGTTTTACTAAATGTTTACAAGCCCGCAGCCGGAAAAGTGAAAATATAAGTCGCAAAACTATGTCCGACCAATATATCTGCATCAGAGTCCGGCGATAAGGTGAACATAAATTCCTGTTTCGCCTTTACGGTTCATGGCTACCTCTATACGCATCACTTTATCGTAATAGGTCACAAGGTCAAGGCCGAAACCCG
>JADLKF010000024.1 GCA_015657475.1 Lentimicrobiaceae bacterium
TATCTTCGGTTCCGAAAGTAATGGTTGGAATCCCTTTTACCGCAAACGGACCGGAATCAGTTCCCCAGGCTTTTTTAGGAATATCAGTTGGTTCACGTTTTTTCAGAGAAAAGGGGAAATCAGGGTTAATATCGTTAAGCGGTTTGCATATTTTTTCGAAATCATCCCACATAGCTTCACTCACACTCAGGCTGTTGGCGACAGTCGGACCGCCATCACGATTGAACATGTTTGAAATTTTACCCCACTTATCTTCATTGCGCTTTATCCAGCTTTCCGATCCCAGCAAACCAAATTCCTCAGCTGCCCACAAGCAAACCAAAATTGTTCTCTTTGGTTTTGCCCCCGATTTCATGATTAGCCTTGCTGCTTCCATGGTTGGTGCAACGCCCGAACCATCGTCAACTGTGCCTGTTGCAACATCATATGAATCGAGATGGCCGCTCATAATTACATATTCATCAGGAAATTTAGTGCCCGGAATCACGCCGATGATGTTGTAATATTTTATGGGACCCATTTTAAAATGATTGCGAATATCAAATTCGAGTTGAAATCTCTGCCTTTCCTTTGCCATCTGCTCAATGACCTTATATTGGTGTTCATCGAGTTTTATATCGGGGATCGATGGCAGGTTTTCAAATGTCATGCTGTCGATATTCCTACGGTCATACAAAACCCTTATTGGCACCGGAGCCGACTGAATAATTCCAAGTATTCCGGCATTAACCATTTGCCTGTAAAATAATGCCGGTTCTTCTTTGTAAGTGAGAAGTTCAATTTTTACATCACTATCACGATTTTTCCGGTTCAATTCCCTGATTGAATCATTTTTCTTATCAATCAGGGTGTTCCCGGCAATGATTTTTGCCCGTTTTTTNNCATCCGCTTCTTTGGAAATATCGATCGGGAAGCCGTTGCTTTCGCCTGATATGAGTACCCAGGAACCTTTCAATGCTCCTTTCATCCTGTCGAATTCAGCCTGATTTTTAGGTTCAATCAATACGTGACCTGCTTGTGGACCTTTGGTACCGGAAGTATAGGAAGGTGTTGCAAAATGCAGGTCCATGCCATCTCCTCCCAGCATCTTGCCGAACCACGGCCCGCGATTGAATCCAACAGGCAATGTGCCGGCTTCATCAAACTGAACCTGCATGCCCCACTCCTTGAATTTTGAGGCAGCCCATTCAGCAGCATTTTCATACGCATCAGAGCCAACAGGCCGGCCACCAAAACGGTTACACAACACATCAAGGTGATTCATTGTCTGGTTGTCGGATTTGCCGGTTTCGATAATCTTTTCAACCGCCTGATTATTTTGAGCGTTTAAACTGAACGGAATGAGTTGTGTTAAAGTTATTACTGTAATTATAAGCGACTTTTTCATGAGGTTTGATGCTTACGGGAATGTTGAGATTGGTTTTTACTGTATAAGCTTTTGGTATAGCTTGGGTTATTAATATTCACTGTTGTCGAACCTGATACTTTTTGACGTCACTCCTAACTGCCGCACACTTCAGGACTATTGCGATCTGGAACTACTTTATGATTGAGTAACAAATCACAATATGCTCTTTGCTGCTACTTCAGATGTTCAGGATCGAAAACAATACCTGCTTCACCTTCGGTTATAAGCATAGGATTTTCACATCCGATGGATACTTTAATATCATAGGGCGTTGCTTTTGACATATCTCCTGATAGGAGTGTTTNCGCAAGTCTCCGCATTGAACCAAGGTACGATATACCTAATGCTTTTTCACCGGCATAAAAATAATGGCCGCAATACAGCTTTGTTATCCCCTGATCCATAATTTGCTGCATTTTATTGACCGATTCTAAATATATCTTCATCGGCGCTGTTGGACGGAGTTGCAGCCAAACCTGTCCCGATCCGAAAGCATCGCCTGTGAAACAACTTGCGGTCTTTTTNNTATCAACAAAAACAATAGATCCCGGAGTGTGAGCCGGCATATGCCTGACTTCAATTTTTCGTTTTCCAAGGTTAAANNAAACATACCCTTCATCAATGAAATTGAGCTTCCCCTTATAGCTTTTATCAAGTAACACAGTATCAGCGGGATGTAGGCATATCTCATGGAAAAAGCGGATATTCCCGGCATGATCAGGATGAGCATGGGTTAAAGCAACTTCGACAGGTTTCGTGGTGATCTGCCTGATAACCTCATCCATCTTCTCGCATTTTGTGCCAGTGTCGATCAATAATGCCTTTTTCTCGCCTTCTAACAGGTACATGGTTGTGTTATCGGATGTTTCGATAACCCAGGTGTGATCTTCGATTGGGGTGATTTTGACGTCCTTGTTCTGAAATANCTGGCTGAGCATTTGTTGAATGTCAAGGCCCAAGGCTATAAGTGTTAAAAATACAAATTTGATCTTCATTTGATTCTTAGTTAAAAAGCAGTGGAACAAATTCGGAAAGATAAGTCCTCCAGTTGACCCAGGTATGTCCGCCTTCACTCTCGCGGTATGTGTAAGGGAATTTCATCGCATCAAGCTTTGTGCGGTAATCCTGGCAGGCTTGGTAAAGGAAATCGGTTTTACCCATTCCTATCCAGTAAAGCCTGAAACCATTCTTCAGTTGTTTTTGAAGGGTTTCGTCGATGTTTTCATAAATTTTAGACGTTGTTCCTTCAAATGGCATAATAGCTGCCGAGAATAGCCCGATATAATCAAATGTGTTAGGGAAGTACCTTGAAATATGAAGAGCATGAAACCCGCCCATTGACAGTCCGGCAATGGCCCTGCCTGATTTATCCGCTCGCACCCTGTAATTGCTTTCCACAAACCTGATAACATCGGGGAAGGATTCTTCAAACTCTCCCCCCATGGTTTTGGGCAGTTGAAACGTAGGTTTGTACATGCCGAGGCTTGATTCTCCCGGTGCTGCTTCCTGCACGGCATTGCCATTGGTCATCACAACAATCATCGGTATCGCTTTGCCTACTGCAATGAGGTTATCTAGTATTTGGGATGTGCGTCCCAGTGAAATCCAGGCTTCTTCATCGCCACCCATGCCGTGAAGCAGGTAAAGCACCGGGAAATTTTGTTTGCTTTGCTCGTATCCCGGGGGTGTATAAATAGTGATCCTGCGGGTAACTCCAAGCTTTGGCGATTCGTACCAGCGACGAGCCACGGTTCCGTGCGGTACATTGTTCACTTTATAAAGATCGCCCTTTCCGCCGCCTGCAATGAAAACATTGGTGACGGTGGCAACGTCACGGATCAGGTAAACATTGTTCGGATCAAAATTCCTGACGCCATCGATAAGGAAATGATAGCTGTAAAGTTCAGAAGGAAGAACGGGGCTTGTGTATGTCCAGATACCATCAGTACCTTTTATCATATCAGTTTTCCCGGGCACCCATCCATCAGCCGGGAGCCAGTCGCCTGATATTTTAACCTCCCGGGCATCTGGTGCAGCGCATCTGAATGTTACCGTGTTATCAGGATTTATCTCAGGAGATATGATGTTCTGGGGGTTCCAGAGCGCCTGCTGAGCCTGCGTTATGAAGGATGTCTGAAAGAGCAAAGCCATTACAATCAGGAGTTTTTTCATTAGCTTTTAAAAGGTTTAAACAAAGGATTGAGCATAACGTTTTTTATCTGTAGGAAATAGAATTGGGGCTGTTTCCATTGAGGAAAATATCGCTGCTCATGCCTGTAAAATTATAAAGATATTGGTTTTAGGGGTTAACCGCAGTAAGATGAATTCTGAAATTTAGCAGGAATGATATGACAAATTGCTAAAAAAGACCCGGGAATATTGTTTCATGTCGATGCCATCTTTTAAATGAGGCTTTCGTTGATTGATTTATTTGCGATATTTGTCATGAATCAGCAACTGAAAGGGCTAACCTGTTGATTCAGTTATTGATAGTCAATTCTAATTTNACCACCGAAGCCATGAAACATACCGATTTTATTTATCCTCCCGACAGTAAAAAAAGCCTGAATGATTTTGATCCCTCATTTTCAGGAAAATATAAGAGCAAAAAAGGAGCTGAAAAGGATCTTGAAAAAGGAATTGAGAAACTGGCCGAATTCCAGGATATGCTTTATGCTCATGATCAGTATTCAATCCTGCTTATCTTCCAGGCGATGGATGCAGCCGGAAAGGACGGCACAATAAAGCATGTGATGTCGGGAGTAAATCCGCAGGGTTGCCAGGTTACCAGTTTTAAAGTTCCTTCGGCCGAAGAACTCGATCACGATTACCTGTGGCGTTGCGTAAAACAGTTGCCGGAACGAGGTCGTATCGGGATTTTTAACCGCTCTTATTATGAAGAAGTTCTTGTTACCCGGGTGCATCCGCAAATACTTCAAAACCAGAAACTTCCTACGCTAGCAAAAGCTCCGGAAAAAGACCTGAAATTCTGGAAACAGCGTTTCGACGACATTAATAATTTTGAAAAGTACCTCAGCAACCAGGGCACGGTTATACTAAAATTTTTCCTTCATGTTTCGCCAGAAGAGCAGAAAAAAAGGCTGCTTGACCGTATCGCCGATCCGTCAAAAAACTGGAAATTCTCCATTGGTGATGTGAATGAGCGCGCTTTGTGGCCCAAATATATGGAGGCTTACGAAGAAATCCTTAAACACACTTCAACAGCAACAGCTCCATGGTATGTGATTCCGGCCGATAAAAAATGGTTTATGCGGGCTGCCGTCAGTGATATTATCGTGGANGAGCTTCAGCAACTCAAACTTCATTACCCGCTCATTAATGAAGCACAAAAAGCCGACCTGCTGAAAGCCAAAGAAATGCTTGAAAATGAGGGAGCTGAAAAATAATAGCGCTCAGACTGCCGTTAGTGCAGTTGAACTGCCTGCTTTGTAGTCATCCTGACATTCTCATTTGCTAACTGATAGTATTTAATCCATGAGCCCGCGTCATAACAACCTATACAGCCGTAAGAAACGATGGAAACTGTTCCTGCTTTTCGCTGCAGTTATTATTGTGGTGGCCTCGCTTTGGTACTCGAATATTCTTGTGCACAAGATTGCTCAGGACGAGCGGGCAAAAATCCAGACCTGGGCCAATGCGATAAACCACAGACTGACACTGGTCAATTCAACCAGTAAATTNTTTGGTCAGATTCGTACTGAAGAAAGNAAAAGAGTTGAGCTTTATGCGGAAGCACAGAAAAGANNGCAAGTCAGGCTTCGAGTCGACGACGAATCTCTTTCATTTTATTACCAGATCATAGAAAACAACACTTCGATTCCTGTGATCCTCACGGATGAAGAGGGAAATATCAACACAACCAGGAATGTGGATTTTGATCCGCAGAAAGTAAAAAAAATGACTCCGGAACTGAAAAAGGAGTTTTCGGTTTACCCTCCAATCGTTTTTGACTATTACCAGGGGAACCTTAATTACATGTACTATAAAGACTCCAAGCTGTTTACCGAAGTTCAGAAAGTGCTCGATGAGATTGTAAACTCTTTCTTTCGTGAGGTGGTGGAAAACTCGGCAGCCGTGCCGGTAGTTATTACTGACAGTACCCGCAGATATGTAATCGCTTCGGGAAATGTTGATGCCGATAGCCTTACCGATAGCATCTATCTGAAAAAGCTTACCAGCGAGATGGCGTCACAAAATGACCCGATTGAAATTACAGTCGCCGATCGCGGGAAAAACTACATTTATTATAAGGATTCTTACACCCTTACCCAGTTAAGATACCTGCCATACTTTCTGTTTGCCATCATCGGCGTTTTCCTGCTGGTGGCATATGTCCTGTTCAGTATGTCGCGGCGGTCGGAACAAAACCAGGTGTGGGTGGGTTTGGCCAAAGAAACAGCACATCAACTTGGTACGCCGCTATCAAGTATGATGGCATGGATTGATTACCTTGAAGCAAAAGGCATTGATAGTGAGACAATTAATGAATTGCAGAAAGATGTAAACAGGCTGCAGACAGTGACTGAAAGGTTTTCAAAAATAGGGTCTACACCGGTTTTGAAGCCCGAAAATGTTGTAGGGCTGATATACAATGCTGTTGAATATCTGAAAACACGCACCTCGCAAAAGGTGCAATTCTCAATTAACGTTACTGACGATAAAAAAATCATGGTCCCGCTCAACTACCAGCTTTTCGACTGGGTGATTGAAAACCTTGTGAAAAATGCCGTTGATGCCATGGCCGGGAAAGGGAAGATAAAAATTGACATTTTTGAAGACGATGCCACGGTGAGAATCGATGTTCAGGACACGGGAAAAGGAATTGCCCGGAATATGTTTCAGACAATTTTCAATCCTGGTTTTTCGAGTAAACAAAGAGGTTGGGGATTAGGGCTTTCTCTGTCAAAACGTATTATCAGCGAATATCACAGAGGCNNAAAAATTTATGTTAAGGAATCTACGCTCGGGAAAGGAACTACCTTCAGGATCGTGTTGAGGAAATAGTTAATGGTTGATTGGTTAATGGTTAATGGTTGATTGGTTAATGGTTAATGGTTGATTGGTTAATCATATTTTGGTTCACGAAGAGAGTATGTTAACTGTTACTTTTTCACCAATGCCTTTTTACAGGAAATATCTAACCATTAACTATTTGCCCATTTCCTGATTTGCAATTCAATATAAACCAAGCTGATAGCTCTTTGAGCCTGATTCACTGATACAATGTCCGGTATTTATCTTCACATACCCTATTGCAGGCACAAATGCAACTACTGCAACTTTTATTCGCTGGCATCCAATAAATACCGCGAAGAACTGCTTCCGGCGCTTAGGAAGGAAATGGCACTTCAGCAATATTACCTTGAAGGCGAACAGGTTGAAACCATTTATTTTGGCGGCGGCACCCCATCACTGCTCAAACATGATGAACTTGAGAGTTTGATTGCCGGTATTCACAAATATTTCTCAATAACAGCTTCAGCAGAAGTTACTCTGGAAGCCAACCCTGACGACTTGAATTTCTCGAAGCTTAAAGAATTGAAAAAAGCCGGTGTGAACCGCCTGAGTATAGGAGTACAGTCTTTCATTGATAAAGATCTGAGATTTCTGGAAAGACGGCATTCAGGCAGCCAGGCAAGAGATTGCATTACGAGGGCACAGGATGCCGGTTTCTCTAACCTCAGCATTGATCTTATATACGGAATCCCGACACTTGAGAGTAAAGGATGGGAATCGAACCTGCAATTGGCAACTGAATCAGGTATTCCTCACATTTCAGCATATGCACTCACTGTTGAAGAGAAAACACCGCTGTCACTGCATATTCAGCAGGGGAAAATGCCCGGTATTGAGGACGAAAAGCAACTGGAGCATTTTAACATGCTCACAGCAAGTCTTCGCGAAAGCGGTTATGAGCACTATGAGATTTCAAACTTATGTAAACCGGGAATGTATTCAAAACATAATACATCATACTGGCAGGGAAAAAAATACCTGGGTATTGGTCCGTCGGCACACTCGTACAACGGCAGTTCGCGGCAATGGAATGTAGCTAATCTCGGATTATATATCAGTGCAATGAACAAAGGTGAAGTTCCTTTTGAGAAGGAGATTCTGACCACGGCTCAACGCTATAACGAATATGTAATGACGTCATTAAGAACCATGTGGGGCTGCGACCTGGATTTGATCAGGGCAAAATTCGGTGCCGGATTTTTGGCTCAGGCATTATCTGATGCCAGGCAATTTCTCGAAAACGGGATGCTGGTTCAGCGTGCACAAGTTCTTCACCTTACCGATAAAGGGCTGTTTCATGCCGATGGAATTGCATCGGCGTTTTTTAAGGTAGACTAAGTTTCGGTAAAAAGGCTGTTTACCTGAGTTTAATTGCTATTCCAATAGGCTGGTGATCAGAATAACTGAAACCTGTTTCGATGGTTTTTGTTGCCCGTAGCTCAATATTTGGCGATAAAACAAAAAAATCGATAGTAGTAACAGGTGTTATCGTTTTCTGATATGGTTTATCCACATTGCGATAAGTTGGCAGTGAAGGATCAAATGCCCATTGCCAGTTTTGCGGGATAATGTCTGAAGGTATTCCGGGATTTATAGTGTAAGCTTTGTATCCTGCTTTTATTGATGCTGAGTCGTATGGGAGAGGGTTTTGGTTCCAGTCGCCGCCGACAATTACATAATTACCTTTTAAATACTCTTGGCCCATGACCAATTTCAGTTTGCTCAATTCATCGGCCAGCTTGCCGACGCCATTGCTGAAATCAGAACTGTGAAGGTTAATTAAAACAAGCTGCTTGCCATTACTCACATTAAACCTTGAAAGGATAAAACAACGATAGGGCATGAACAACTTTTTAGGCCAACCGTATGAAGAACTCATAGAATGATGTTCAGTGTCTGCCGGCGACCATTTGCTCAAAGTCAATTGTCCGGCACTGACTTTTCCTAAAGGGCTAAACAGCGGTAAGGGAAAGAAAATGACATTGTGATTCAGTGCAAAAGCTGCTGAATAATTGCTGAAACTGGCTTCAATTCTACTGACTTGGTTATCCCAATACGTTCTTTTTGATGAACTGTCAACCTCCTGCAGAAGTATGAAGTCTGGCCTGTCGAGTGTAGTGAGTTGGTAAATTAAACCTTCCCGATATGATTTGTAACGATCTTTAGATGGCCTGACCATTTTCCCGCCTTCAAAAAAGTAATCCATCTCTTTTCCTAATCCGCAATGCCCTATATTCCACGAAATAATAGTAATACTTGAATCAGCCGGTACCAATGATACTGAGCCATTCCCTGTGATCTGAAGTTTCGTTGTAGCCGGTGGCCTGAAATCGTAAATGGTGGCATAGCAAAGGAATGCAACGATAACAGCCAGAATAATGGCTGCAATCCAAATAATGACCACTAAAGCAATCCTCCTGGTTGATTTCATGACGGATCAGATGAGGTGATAACCAGTTTGTAGCTATGTTTGCATGACCTGATAAAGTTAGTCAATCACAGCATGTTTGAGCGAATTTAAAAATTAACTAATTTCGCCTGTTTCTTATAAACTAAGTAGTCGAAAAATATATGCCAATTCTCGGATCAATAATTAAAAGTGCAATCGAGGTACGCAGCCGCATCCCTGTTGACAAGCTTAAGCCGCAAGATCCATACAAGGCCCAGGTCAGAACTTTGCGAAAGCTTTTGCGTACAGCCCAGCTTACTTTTTTTGGAGAGGAATATGGCTTTCCGCAGATGTTGCGAAGCGAGAATGTAGTGAAAGCTTTCCAGCAGAAAGTCCCACTGCACGATTACAACTCAATGCATCGCCGGTGGTGGTACCGGACACTAAACGGTGAAGCTTTTGTTTGCTGGCCCGGGCAGGTGAAGCATTTTGCCCTGAGTTCGGGCACATCCGAAGCATCGAGCAAATATATACCCGTTACTCCCGATATGCTGAGGGCCATACAGCGGACAAGTGTCAAACAATTGCTTTCGCTGGCAAAATATGACTTTCCACCGGAATTCTATCAAAAAGGGGTTCTCATGCTTGGCGGAAGCACTCATCTGCAGTTTAATGGCACCTATTATGAAGGCGACCTGTCAGGTATCACTACAGGAAACCTTCCTTTCTGGTTTCAGCACTTTTACAAGCCAGGCAACCGCATTTCGAAGGAGAGAAACTGGACGACAAAACTGGAAGAGATCATAAAGAAAGCACCCGAATGGGATATCGGTGTGATTGTTGGGGTACCTGCCTGGTTGCAGATACTGCTTGAGAAAATCATCAAGCAATACAACCTGAATACAATACACGATCTCTGGCCCAACCTCTCTATTTACGTACATGGCGGCGTTTCGTTTGCCCCGTACTCTAAGGGTTTTGAGAAATTACTTGCCAGGCCTCTCACTTACATGGAAACTTACCTGGCCAGCGAAGGGTTCATTGCCTATCAGAGCCGGCCCGGGACTAATTCCATGCAACTGGTTCTTGACAACGGCATTTTCTATGAGTTTGTGCCATTTAACGAACAGAATTTTAATGATGACGGTAACCTGAAACCTGACGCAGTAGCGCTTACCATCAACCAGGTGGAAGAAGGGAAAGAATATGCACTGCTTCTTTCAAGTTGTGCCGGAGCCTGGCGTTACCTTATCGGTGACACAATAAAGTTTACTTCGAAGCAGCTTTCAGAGATTGTGATCACAGGACGCACCAAGCATTACCTGAGTTTGTGCGGCGAGCATCTCTCACAGGAAAATATGAACCGAGCCATTGAAATGCTTGAGCACGACCTGAATATTACTGTGAGAGAATTCACTGTGGCCGGCATAAAGCATGGCAGCATGTTTGCCCATAAATGGTACCTGGGTACAAACGATAAGATTGACCCCGTTGAAGCCGCCAAAAAGATTGATGAGTTTCTGAAAATTCTTAACGATGATTACCGTACCGAGAGGTTGCACGCCGTTCGTGATGTAATTGTTGAAACTTTGTCGCCTGAAGTGTTTTTAAACTGGATGCGGTTACAAGGCAAAGAAGGGGGACAACATAAATTTCCACGCGTCATGAAGAACGCAAAATATGAGCAGTGGGAGGAATATCTTCAGACGGTTAAAAAATAAAAACGACTGGTAAATCGTTGATATGAAACGTTAATTTTATCAGTTCGGGGAATTATCACAAGTATTAAATTCAATCAGTTACCATAAAAGCATTCTGAAATATGCACCCGTTATTGCAAGGCATGATCCTCGGATTTACCCTGGCAGCCCTGTTGGGGCCAGCACTTTTCACATTGCTGCAAACGAGTATTCACAGGGGATGGAGATCAGGGATTTTCCTGGCAACAGGAATAATTATCAGTGATTTCAGTGTCCTGATGCTGGCATATCTTGGTGCATTGCAAATTATCAATAAAAAAGATAACTACCTGATAGCAGGCATTGTTGGAGGGATCATCCTGATACTCTTCGGCATCTATACCTTCAACCGAAAAGTCCATTTCGATGAAAACAACAATCCGGTTGAAATTAAAGTGGCCGGGCCACTTACTTATATCCTTAAAGGTTATTTCCTTAATATCATGAACCCGTTTGTATGGTTCTTCTGGATATCAGCCATGGTTGGTGTAAGCTCGAATTTCGGCGACGACAAGCACGGAATTTTGATCTTCTTCTCCGGTACGCTTTCAGTGGTGTTTGCAACTGATATACTGAAAGTGCTGGTTGCCAGTAAGTTGAAAAGATACCTTAACGGCAGGGTGTTACTTCTGATAAATCATGCAGTAGGTATTCTTTTGGTGGGATTCGGGATATTTTTAATGATCAGGACAGTGATCCATTTCTGAGGAAAACGGATTGCGAAATATTCGTCAACAGTTTCAATAATTCGGTCAGGGAATTCAATGACAGGCTACTGCTCTTCCGAAAAGCGGATATCTTTTATATTCAACTGGATGGTTTTATTACCATTCCATTCGTTTTCTTCAAGATGGTAACAAATGTCCATAGCGCGGCCTTTCTGGATTTCAGCATACTTGTCGCCCTGCTGAAAAGCGATGGATGAAAAGGGGTCGCTGCGCACCGATTCCTGGAAGACAGTCATTTTAACATGGTTTTTGCCTACAATTCTGGCATAGCCTGTATCGCGGGTTCGCGGGGTCATAAATACCGGCGACATGTTTCCAGGCCCGAAAGGGGCAAACTGTTTGAGTATTCGCATGAATTTCGGGGTAATCTGCCGCAGGTCAAGTTCAAGATCAATTTCAACTTCAGGCACAAGCATATAATCCTGAATGGAAGTTGCGACGATATGCTCAAATTTCTTCCTGAAAAGCTCGAGGTTCTCAGGCTTTAATGAAAGTCCCGCAGCATAGGTATGTCCGCCGAAATGCTCAAGCAGGTCGCTGCAGGCATCAATAGCATCATAAATATCGAAATCTTTCACCGATCTTGCAGAGCCCGTTATCAGCCCGTTAGACTGGGTAAGCACTATGGTTGGGCGGTAATATGATTCAGTTAGTCGTGAGGCGACAATGCCTATAACTCCTTTGTGCCAGTTCTCGTTGAATACCACCGTAGAGCGGTGCCCCTGCTGACTTGTATCGGTGGCAATCATATCAAGGGCTTCCTGGGTAATTTGCGAGTCAAGGTCGCGGCGGGTGATGTTAAAATCGTTGATCTGCCTTGCGATGCTCTCGGCATCGGCGAGGCTGGGGCTGATAAGCAGTTGTACCGAGTTACGGCCGCTCTCAATTCTTCCGGCCGCGTTTATGCGCGGGCCGATCACAAATACCAGGTCGTTGATGGTAAGTTCCCGTGAAAAAATTCCTGTATCAGCACCATCAGATTTTTCAACTTCTTCGCGGCGGATAATATTCGCCACATTTAGAATAGCCTCAATTCCCGGGCGCGGTTTGGAGTTGATAAGTTTCAGCCCATAGTAGGCTAGAATTCTGTTTTCGCCGGTTATAGGAACTATATCCGATGCAATGCTTACAGCAACCAGGTCAAGATACTTGTTAAGTTTCTCAAACGGTATGCCGTATCTTTCGGCGTAAGCCTGTATCAGTTTAAAACCTACTCCGCATCCGGAAAGCTCGTCAAACGGATAAACTGAATCATCGCGTTTGGCATCCAGTACCGCAACAGCCGGAGGCAATTCGTCGCCGGGGCGGTGGTGGTCGCAGATAATGAAATCGATATCTCTTTCCAGGGCATACTGTACCTTCTCGACGGCTTTAATCCCGCAGTCGAGCGCAATGATGAGAGAAAATCCATTTTCAGCTGCAAAGTCGATCCCTTTTAAAGAGATGCCATAACCTTCGTTATACCTGTTGGGAATGTAAAAGTCGATATTCGCGAATCCCTGTTCTTTCAGGAAAGTGTAAACCAGCGCCACGGCTGTTGTACCATCAACATCGTAATCACCGTAAACTAGTATTTTTTCTGTTTTGTCAAATGCCTGCCTGATGCGGTTCACGGCAACGTCCATATCGCGGAGCAAAAATGGGTCGTGAAGGTTTAGCAGGTCAGGTCGGAAAAAGTTCCGGGCTTCAGTATATGTGGAGACACCTCGTTGTGCCAAAAGAACAGCAAGCGGTTCATCAATACTCAACTCAAGAGCCAGGTTTCTGACTACCTCATTATCACCGCTTTCTTTAAAAACCCAGCGCCTTTCCATATGATTTTGCTGTAACGCAAAGTTAGAAAAAAGGTGACAGGAAAGATTGTTAGTATGAAATTCATTACTTAATACCGGCACAAAATTTCCCCGGCCGGGATTAGAACCTTTTTATTGAATATTAAACAGGGGGAATAATACCTAAAACGTCGACCGCATTGCTTCAACAGGGTCGAGTCGGGATGCAGCCCAGGCGGGGAACAAACCCGAAACAAGCCCGATAAAAGCTGAAACGGATAATCCCAGTATGATGTTTCCGGAGGTGAGCATGAGTGTCATATTGGCCATATGCGAAACGATAACCGTTCCGGCATAGATGATGAGCAAACCAAGTATGCCACCCAGCAATGCCAGGAATATGGCTTCGAAAAGAAACTGGAGCAGGATGAAATAATTTTTTGCACCAAGCGACTTCTGAATACCGATCTGAGCAGTTCTTTCCTTTACCGAAACGAACATGATATTGGCAATACCAAAGCCACCCACCAGCAACGAAAAGCCTCCAACGATCCATCCAACCATAGCAATAACGCTGAATATTTTATCGAACCCCTGGGTGATAATACTCATTTCGTTGATGGCAAAATTATCCTCAACCGAAGGTTTAAGTTTACGTACCGAGCGCATAATTCCTGTAAGTTCATCACGCAGTTCGTCGTTAGGAACATTTGGTTTGCTCTTTACCAAAATCGCAGAGCCTATATTCCACGAATTAAGGTCAATAAAATTGCGACCGAAATTTACAGGCAATAACACCCAGGTATCGTTGGACTGGCCAAATGTATCGTTGCCTTCTTTCTTGAAAGTCCCGATGATCTGAACTTTTCGTCCGAAAACAAGGATTTCTTTTCCCAGAGGATCAGTGTTCTCAAGTAATTTATCTGTGATATCCCGCCCGACGATGGCAACAGGCCTGCCGGTTTGTGATTCCTGCAGTGTGAAATATCTTCCCTGGTCAATATTGAAAGCCTGCACTTTATCATAGTCGTGAGACACGGCGACTATCTGAGCATTTTCATAGGTATTGCCCTTGAACTTTACATTCTTTTCAGTAGCCACATAATAACCGGCAGCATCAGTTAATGAACTCCTTTTCTGGATTTCTTCCATTTCCTGCAGCCGTGTTTCGGGGCGTTTCATATATTTCCACCAGGCATAATTAGCATCACCCATGCTCCAGGGCCATTTCTGGACAAAAAGCACATTGCTGCCAAGAGATTCTACGCTTTTGCGGATGGTGATCTCGATACTGTCGAAAACTGTCAGTACCGAAATGACAGAAAAAATGCCAATAGTAATTCCCATCAGCGACAGGAATGTACGTACCTTATTCACAACAATGGCTTTGATTGCAAAGAGGTAACTTTCGCGCAATAACCGGAGAAATAGCATCGGTGGTCGTTTAGCAGCAGAACTTTGATGTAAAATTACTTCTTTTATGCAAACAATCCCGGCAGCCATGTAATTTTTAAGAAATCAGCCATTTCCAGCCGCATTTTTTATATTATTGCAAGCTTTATCAGGCAGCGATATGGAAGAGCTAAAACCCATTAAGTCAGCGCTTATCTCGGTTTATCACAAGGAAGGAATCGACACAATTGCACGGAAACTGCACGGGTTGGGTGTAATTATGTACTCAACCGGCGGTACGTATGATTTTATCAGGTCACTTGGATTACCGTGTACAACTGTTGAAAGCCTTACCACATACCCGTCGATTTTTGGCGGACGTGTAAAAACATTGCACCCTGCAGTATTTGGCGGTATACTCTTTCGCCGTGATAATTCAACTGACCTGGCCGAGCGTGAATTGCATGCTATACCTTCCATCGACCTGGTAATTGTTGATCTTTATCCTTTTGAGTCCACGGTGACTTCAGGCGCCGGTCATGAAGAGATTATTGAAAAGATTGATATTGGCGGGATCTCGCTGATACGTGCTGCTGCCAAAAATTACAATGATGTTGTTATTGTTCCTTCCACAAACCAATATGGTGACCTTATCAGTCTGTTGGATGAAAAGAATGGTTATACTTCGATAGACGACCGTTTCAGGTTTGCTGCTGAAGCCTTTAATCTGAGTTCGCATTACGATAGTGCCATTTTCAACTACTTTAACCAAACAGCCCGGATTCCGGCTTTCAAGGTGAGCAGTCAGAAAGCATCTGCATTGCGCTATGGCGAAAATCCACATCAGAAAGGTGTGTTTTACGGTGATTTGGAAAAGGTGTTTGAACAGCATCATGGGAAAGAAATTTCCTACAATAACCTGGTCGACCTCGAAGCTGCCATTTCATTGATTGATGAATTCAGCGAACCCACATTTGCCATTATCAAGCATACCAATGCCTGCGGGCTTGCTGCACGGCCTTTGCTTCTGCAGGCCTGGAAGGATGCGCTGGCCGGCGATCCGGTGTCGGCATATGGAGGAGTGGTTGCCACAAACAGGATAATAGATGAGGAAACCGCCATGGAAATGAACAAATTGTTCATGGAAATTGTGATAGCGCCCGGTTATGAAAAAAATGCACTGGAAATCCTGAAATCAAAGAAAAATAGAATACTTTTGCAGCGCAAAAATGCTGATTTTCAGGCTTCACAGTTCCGGTCAGCCCTGAATGGAATTTTAGTCCAGGACAAAGACCGGTACACCGAAACACCAGAATCGCTGAAAGTTGTCACCAACGTTGCACCGGAAGCATCGCAGGTTGACGATTTATTATTTGCCAACATTGCTGTTAAGCATCTCAAATCCAATGCAATAGTACTTGCAAAAAACAAGCAGTTGCTTGGAGCAGGATGTGGTATGACGTCGAGGGTAGATGCGCTGAAACATGCCATTAACAAGGCCCATGAGTTCGGTTTTGATCTCGGGGGAGCTGTTATGTCATCAGACGCCTACTTTCCGTTTGCCGATTCGGTGGAGATAGCTTATAACAATGGTATCAGGGCAGTGATACAGCCAGGCGGTTCGGTGCGCGACGAAGACTCGATCAACTTTTGTAACCTGCATGAAATGTCAATGGTATTTACCGGCATAAGGCACTTTAAGCATTAATTAAGAAACAATTATCAGTGTTTTAAACTGGTAATATTTTGTAAAAACTGAAATTCTGTACTCCCGATGGGCCTTTTTTCCTTCCTTACGAAAGAAATTGCAATGGACCTTGGCACAGCCAATTCCATTATCATTTATAACGACAAAGTAGTAGTTGACGAACCCAGCATTATTGCCATTGAACGCAATACCGGCAAAGTACTTGCAGTTGGTAAGAAAGCAATGATGATGCATGGCAAAACCCATGAAAACATAAAAACAATCAGGCCATTGCGTGATGGTGTTATCGCCGATTTCCAGTCAGCTGAGTATATGATCCGTGAGTTTATCAAGATGATCGGCACCAGCCGCAGCCTTTTTCCACCGGCATTGCGCATGGTTATCTGTATTCCGTCGGGAATCACCGAAGTTGAAGAAAGGGCGGTAAAAGATTCGGCCGAGCAGGCCGGTGCCAAGGAAGTAAGGCTTATACATGAGCCTATGGCCGCTGCCATCGGTATTGGCATTGATGTGCTGGAACCAACAGGCAACATGATTATTGATATTGGTGGCGGGACCAGCGAAATTGCCGTAATTGCACTTGGCGGTATTGTAAACAACAAATCTATCCGTATTGCCGGCGACGATTTCAATGCCGATATTGAAGAATACATGCGTAAACAGCATAATATCAATATTGGTGAACGCTCATCCGAAATGATAAAGATAGAAGTTGGTGCAGCCCTTACCGAAATTGACAATCCTCCGCCTGATTATGCCGTTCATGGCCGCGATATGCTTACCGGCATTCCCAAGGAGATATATGTTAACTACGCCGAAATAGCCCATGCACTTGACAAATCCATCTCCAAGATTGAAGCCGCAGTGCTCAATGCGCTTGAAATGACCCCTCCCGAACTTGCAGCTGATATCTTTAAGACCGGCATCTACCTCGCTGGCGGAGGATCATTGCTTCGTGGTCTGGATAAGAGACTCCACCTGAAAACAAAGCTTCCTGTGCACGTTGCTGACGACCCATTGCATGCAGTTGCACGCGGTACAGGTATTGCCCTCAAGAACTTCGACAAATTTACCTTCCTCATCAAGTAAGGGCAGGACAGGTAAACCCCGCTTCAGCCCATGCGAAACATTCTGGCTTTCATAGTCCGGTTTCATTTCCTGCTGCTTTTCATCGTACTGGAAGTAGTTGCACTGGCTATGCTTGTCAATTCAACCTATTTTCAGCAATCGGCAGTTCTTAACACCGGAAACAGAATAACCGGGAAATTCTATACTTCGGCGAGCAATATTACTGGCTACCTGAAACTTCGCCGCACCAACGAACTGCTTTCAATTGAAAATGCCATTCTCAGGCAGGGATCCGATATGTCGTTCCTGAAAAGCGACTCCAATACTTTCTGGAAAAACGATACACTCTACCGGCAACAATACCAGTACATTGTGGCGCGGGTTATTCACAATTCGGTGGGCAAACGCAACAATTACATCATGCTCGACAAAGGCAAGCGGTTTGGCGTAGAAAAGGATATGGCTGTGATCACTCCCAATGGTGTAGCCGGAACGGTGGTAAGTGTATCGGAGAACTTTGCATGGGTGATGAGTGTGCTCAATAAGCATACGCGCATCAGTGCACGCATCAGGAAAAATGATCAGATGGGCACTGTTGTTTGGAATGGTGTAAACCCTTCGGTCGGAACTCTCAACGATATACCGGCACATGTAAAACTTTCGCGGGGCGATACTATTGTCACAAGCGGTTTTTCAAACATTTTCCCGGCAGGGCTGATGATGGGGACCATCAATGATTTCAGGGTTGAACAGGGTGAGCATTTTTACATCATACCGTTTACTTTCAGTGTGGATTTTAACAGCCTCGATTATGTTTACATCGTGCGGAACCTGATGAAAGACGAACAGGAAGAATTGAAAAAAACAACCGAAGCACAAGCCAATGAATAGACTGGTATTTCAGAATATTTTCAGGTTCATTCTGCTGGTCCTGCTGCAGGTTGTGCTGCTCAACAGGATCAATTTTTACGGTTACCTCAACCCGTTTGTTTACATTTTGTTTATCCTGCTGTTGCCTTTTGAAACCCCAGGCTGGTTACTGTTGTTGATCAGTTTTGTAACCGGACTTACCATCGATATTTTTTCAGGAACTCCGGGCTTACACACAGCGGCCACATTGCTGGCCGGATTTACAAGGCCTACGGTCATCAAACTGGTTGGAGAGAGGGATGAATACAATGCTTCAATGTATCCGTCGCTGCAGAATATGGGGCTGAAATGGTTCATGACTTACACCTTCATCCTCGTATTTCTGCATCATACGGTGCTGAATTTTCTGGATGTGTTTTCGTTTGCCGAATTTTTCAGAACACTGCTGAGGATAATCATAAGCACGATTTTTACGGTGCTGTTTATTATTATGATCGAGTATATTTTCGTTTCGAGAAAAGAAAAGCGATAGAACCCTTTTCTGAAAGTCAGGCATTAATTCAAAATCCATCGAACCGTTAAATCCGGCAATTAGTAATTTCCATACATTTATTCCTTCAAAATTAATCTCTCTGTACAATGAAAAAATACCTGCTTTTCGCCGCGCTGACGGCAATTATTATCTCAGGATGCAAACATGAAAAGCTGCCTGAATACACGATCAATGGAACAATAACCGGAGCCGATACCGGATGGGTGCTGCTTATGACCCGGGATGGTCAGAAGATGAATACAACTGATTCGACAGCCATTGCCCAGGGTAAATTTGAATTTAAAGGTTCAGTTGTAATGCCGGGAATGTATTACCTGTCGGTGAAAGGCCACCAGGATCAGTTCGGATTCTTCCTCGAGAATTCAGTTCTCAATGTGACTCTTTATGCTGATAGTATTAAAAGCTCGCTGGTCACCGGGTCAAAAACACATGACCTGTATATGACTTATAAAACACAGGAAAAAGGTTTCGGAATGTTGCTTGACAAACAATACAATGATTATCAAAAGGCCTCTGAATCAAATGATACAGCTGGAGTAAGGAGGGCAGAACACAACTATGATTCAATCCAGGAATTGCTTACCTCTTTTCAGAAGGATTTCATTCTGAAAAACGGTAAAAGCGTTGTTGCCCCTTACCTTGTAATGAGAATGCCATATATGTTTAATCTTCAGGAGCTTGAAAATATTGAAAAGGCCCTGGATACTTCTCTCAACAGGTCGGATTATGTTAAGGAACTAAAGAAAAGGGTTGAAATTTTAAAGGCTGTTCANGCCGGAATGACAGCTCCTGAATTTACTTTGAACGACACAGCCGGCAAGCCTGTTGCGCTGAGTTCATTCAGAGGTAAGGTGTTGCTTGTTGATTTCTGGGCATCGTGGTGCGGGCCATGCCGCCATGAAAACCCAAATGTTGTAAAAGCTTTCAATGAGTTTAAAGACAAAGGCTTTGATGTGCTCGGAGTGTCGCTAGACGAGGATAAAGTCAAATGGATAGAAGCCATAAAAAAAGACAAATTAACCTGGACACATGTGAGCGACCTCAAAGGGTGGCAAAACGCAGTTTCAGGACTTTATGGTGTTATGTCGATACCTTCTAACTTTCTGATAAATAGTGATGGTAAAATTATTGCCACTGATCTTCGTGGTGATGATCTCAGGAATAAACTCACGGAGTTATTCTCACAGGAAAAGAAATAACTGTTGTCATAAAAAAAGCCCGGCATGAAAATCAGCCGGGCTTTTTTTGTTTATTACTTTTCTTCGTCAGTCTTCTTTTCAATAATGATCACTCTCTTCTGATTATCTCCTTTCCTCCCTTCCTGGATTTCGTATTCCACTTCCTTTTGTATGCCGGGTTTCTGATGCCGGTATTGTTCTGGCCTGTGCTTTGGATGACGCATTTCGTCCCGGTAAATCATCCTGTCATCGTTGGGTAAAATAACAAGGTCGTCATTGTCTTCAAATTTAATGACAACTTTCTTGCCATGTCTCTTCTTATGTATGATCACCTTATCGGGGCGGCTGTTGCCGATGAAAGGAGCTAATTCCTGCCCGGGGAATTGTTGTGGCATCATATCAGGAAGGCGTAAATTACCATACGGGCAACATCCAGGAGCGGCATTTTTGTTGCCGTCATTGTCGGGAGCAGGTGATACTTTCGGCTCGTCACCAGGATATTCAAAATCATAATTCCATCTGAATCCGGGTTGAGCAGGGAATTTTTTCATGATGTCACCGTAAGTCCTCTGCAGCCGCTGAACCAATGAATCAAATTCAACGCTGTCAGGGAAAAACGAAAAATCCTCTTCAAACCGTGGCCATTCTAAATCGGGATTACCGGGTATTTTACCGGGGCCGGCATCAGGGGGCAAATCACGTAATTCCTTTTTATCGATAAAAGCATCTACGTCAAAATCATTGCCGGCCTCAAAGGTGGTATCGTATTTAACAGTTTCGCCATTAACATCCTTCGATATATGAATGGTAATAACCGATTTCTCTTTTGGAGCAGGGTCAGTGTTTTCCTGTGCCACGCCTAAACCAGGCAGCAGTATGGATAGGCATAATGTCAGAGCTGCTGTTAATATGCTCTTAATGTTGATCAGGCTTTTCATGATTTAAACAGGTTGGTTAACAGTTCAAATGATTGAAAGTCAAAAATATGATGGAATTGAGAATGATAATCATCATAAAAGTTAAGAAGTGTTAATTAAAGTTAAGAAAACGAACCCTAAATGCGAATTCCCCGATGCAGAACCAACACCAGACAGGCTGAATTATTTTACTTTTGAATTGCAGAACTAGCATCACTGCAAGAAAACTAATATTCAATGAACTTGTACTACATAGCATTAGCAATATTCATCATCACTTACACCGGCATTATATTTACCCGGTTGCCAAAGATGAATATCGACAGGCCATCAGCAGCTTTTTTTGGAGCTGTGGCGATGATCGTTTTTGGCGTACTCAATTTTGATGAAGCCATTCATGCTATCGATTTCAACACTATTGCGCTCTTGCTCGGCATGATGATCATTATTGCCACTCTCGAAATTGATGGTTTCTTTTCATTCATTGCATCCAGAACTATGTCGCTGGCCCGCACACCGGTGAAGCTGCTCACAATCATCACTTTTGTCACTGGTATAGCCAGCGCCTTCCTGGTAAATGATGCAGTTGTACTTCTTTTCACTCCGGTCATCATTCTAATATGCCGGTCGTTGAGAACCAACCCTATGCCTTACCTCATTGCCGAGATCATGTCTTCAAATATAGGCTCGGCAATGACCATCACGGGTAATCCGCAGAATATGCTCATCGGAATTTCATCAGGCATCAATTATAGTACATTCTTGTGGCATCTGGCACCGGTTTCAATCTTGGGAATGATTGTTACCATATTGATTATCAAATGGATTTACTATAAAGATATGAGGTTTTATCCATTGCCTGATGATGACAATCCTGCTGTTGAACATGATGAGTTCAAGTATAATTTTAAATCGATGAAAACATCAGTCCCTATATTTCTGCTGGTGGTTGTGTTGTTTTTTATAAGCCACAGAATAGGCTTGTCGATACCAATCATTGCTTTGCTNGGGGGTGCACTGGTACTGATTTTTGGGAAGGTAAAACCATCAGAAGTAATACGACGCGTCGATTGGGTATTATTATTATTTTTCGCTTCGCTTTTCATTGTGGTTAAAGGTATTGAGAAGGTCGGCATAATGGATTCACTCGTCAATGGGGTTGATTTGAAGGCTGATATTGCCGGGCTGGGAGCCATTCATTATATGAGTTTGGTGTTATCGCAGGTTGTGAGTAATGTGCCTTTTACAATACTGATGCTTCCTCTTTTGAAAACAGCCGGATCAGAGATGCTGTGGCTTGCACTCGCTTCAGCTTCGACGCTTGCCGGGAATGCTACGATCATAGGAGCAATGGCTAATCTCATTGTCATAGAATCTGCTGAAAGCAAGGGGGTGAAGATCAGATTTATGGAATTTTTCAAAACGGGGATAATTATTACCCTGCTCACCCTGACATTGTCATTTGGTATTCTTTACCTGAAATTCCTCGCTCTTAAATAAAATTCTTTACCAAAGTTTTCCGGGAGAATCATTCACATCTTCCCGCTACGCTAATTTTCCTAAATTTGGCACGAACCAACCAATAATAAACATGTCGGACCACGAAACAGGGCCCATTAAAGGGCTTCCCGAAAATGCCTACAAAGAACTGAAAGAAGGCGAAACCTATGAGCCATTGATGTCGCCTCACAAAGTTTACCCTGAAGTCAACATCTGGAGCGTGTTGTGGGGAATTGTGATGGCAATCATTTTTTCTGCCGCGGCAGCTTACCTTGGCTTAAAAATAGGCCAGGTCTTTGAAGCGGCAATTCCCATAGCCATAATAGCCGTCGGACTTTCAACAGTGTTTAACCGTAAAGGAGCGCTTGGCGAAAATGTAATCATCCAGAGCATCGGGGCTAGTTCCGGAGTTATTGTAGCGGGAGCGATCTTCACTCTGCCGGCACTTTATATACTTAATCTGGAAGCTCAGTTTTATCAGGTATTTCTCTCATCGCTGCTGGGTGGTTTTCTGGGAATATTGTTCCTTATTCCGTTCCGTAAGTATTTTGTGAGTGAGATGCATGGTAAGTATCCGTTCCCGGAAGCTACTGCCACTACCGAAGTGCTGGTTTCGGGAGCCAAAGGCGGAAGCCAGGCAAGATTACTCCTGGTGGCAGGGCTTATAGGCGGAGTTTACGATTTCATCATTGCTACCTTCGGGTGGTGGGCCGAAGTGTTTACGACCCGCGTTATTCCTGTCGGCCAAATGATTGCAGATAAAGCAAAAATAGTTTTCAAATTGAATGTTGGTGCAGCAGTCGTTGGACTTGGGTACATCATTGGCCTCAAATATGCTGCAATAATTTGTGCCGGATCGTTTGTCGGATGGTATGTAGTCATTCCAATTATTAACTATTTCGCTGACGGACAAACCATTGCTATCGGTACCAATATTACAGCACTCATCAGCCAGATGTCTGCCGAACAAATATTCACAGCCTATGTGCGTCCGATAGGAATCGGTGGAATAGCCATGGCCGGTATCATTGGAATTATCCGTTCCAGCAAGATCATCAAATCAGCTGTATCACTGGCCGGTAAAGAAATCTTTGGCAAACATGAAGGGGTAAAAACCAATATCCGCACCCAGCGCGACCTGCCTATGGCTATCATCGCAGGAGGTATTTTGCTTACAGCACTCATCATTTTTGTGTTTTTCCAGTTTGGTGTGGTTCACAACCTGACTCATGCACTGGTAGGCCTTGCCATTGTGATGATCATAGCATTCCTTTTCACAACGGTAGCTGCCAATGCCATTGCCATTGTAGGTACAAACCCTGTTAGCGGAATGACTTTGATGACCCTGATCATTTCCTCTCTCATCCTGGTTTCAGTCGGGCTTAAAGGCACTTCAGGAATGATAGCGGCTCTCATTATTGGAGGTGTGGTTTGTACAGCGCTTTCGATGGCCGGCGGTTTTATAACTGACCTTAAAATAGGCTACTGGCTCGGATCATCACCTTACAAACAGCAGACCTGGAAGTTCCTGGGAACTTTTGTTTCAGCAATAACTGTCGGCGGAGTGATTATGGTCCTAAACAAAACTTACGGGTTTACCGGCGAAAATGCTATGGTAGCCCCTCAGGCCAATGCCATGGCTGCCGTCATTGGACCGATGATGAGCGGTCAGCCGGCACCCTGGATGCTGTATGCGGCTGGTGCGTTCCTTTCACTCATTCTTACTATGATAGGTGTTCCTGCACTTGCCTTTTCTCTCGGAATGTTTATTCCTCTTCAGCTGAATACCCCGCTATTACTTGGTGGTATTATTGCTCATTTTGTTGGTAGTCGCAGCAAGGACGAAAAACTTAACCAGGCACGTCGTGAGAGGGGTACACTTATCGCTTCAGGGTTCATTGCAGGTGGTGCATTGATGGGTGTCATCAGCGCAATTCTGGCCAATTTTGGTGTTAATTTCGTGAATAAGGAATGGTTTGAATCGCATTCAGCCGAAGCGCTTGCCCTGCTGATGCTGGTTGTGTTATGCAGCTATTTTATCTGGGAAAGCCTTAGGGCAAAAAAGGAAGAATAGCGATCTTGTCAAAATAGATCTTTTTTAACTGTAAAATCTTTATCTGAAATAATGAAACAGCATATTCTCGACCGCTTCCTCCGCTATATTGCCATTGATACGCAAAGCGACGAATCATCCACAACTTTTCCCAGCACTTCAAAGCAATTTGATCTGCTGAAATTACTCCGTGATGAGCTTTCGGCTTTTGGATTGAAGGACGTTGTCCTCGATGAATTTGGCTATGTGATGGCTACATTGCCTTCCAATTCAGCGAAGAAAGTTCCGGCCATTGGCTTTATTGCTCATGTTGATACTGCACCCGATATGAGTGGAGCAAATATCAAACCGCGGCTCGTTGAAAATTACGACGGATCGGATATCGTGCTGAACCACGAAATGAATGTAGTGCTTTCGCCGGCTGATTTTCCTGAAATGAAGGATTACCTGGGTCAGACGCTGATCGTAACCGATGGCACAACCCTGCTTGGCGCTGATGACAAAGCCGGAGTGACTGAGATTATGGCAGCTGTTGAATACCTTGTCAATCACCCTGAAATTGAACATGGAACCATCAAGATTGGTTTTACTCCTGACGAAGAAATTGGTCGCGGAGTTGATAAGTTTGAAGTTCAGCGGTTTGGCGCCGATTTTGCCTATACCATGGATGGTGGCGAGGTTGGTGAACTGGAATTTGAGAACTTCAATGCCGCCGGTGCTAAAGTTTTTATCCAGGGCAGGAACATTCATCCTGGTTATGCCAAGAATAAAATGAAGAATGCAATCCTGATGGCTATGGAATTCAATGCATTGCTTCCGGTGCATGAAAGACCTGAATTCACGCAGGATTATGAGGGATTTTATCATGTTGTGAAAACCGAAGGATCAGTGGAACATGCCATGCTTCAGTATATTATCCGGGACCATGACAGGAAAAAGTTCGAGCAGAAGAAAGAAACCTTCAAAGCTTGCATCGATTTCATGAACCAGCGTTATGGGAAAGACACTTTCACGCTTGAACTCAAGGATCAATACTTTAACATGCGGGAACAGGTAGAGCCTGTTTATCATATTGTTGAAACAGCAAGGCAGGCAATGGTTGAGCTTGGGATTGAGCCTAAGGTGGTTCCAATCCGTGGAGGAACTGATGGGGCAAGGCTTTCATATATNGGATTGCCGTGCCCGAATATTTTTGCCGGAGGGCATAACTTCCACGGGAAGCTGGAGTTTGTACCGTTAGAATCAATGGTGAAGGCTACCGAAGTGATCCTCAAGATTCTGGAGTTGTATACGAAAAAGTCCTGAAAATAAGCCGGAGATAAACATCACGGCTGTGATTTCTCCCTCTTCTCATAAACCCTTATCCAGTCAATTTCCATCTGGTTGGGAATTACTGTTCTTTCTCCGGGCGATTTTGTGAAAGGAGTTGTTTCGGTTCCTATTGCCAGGTTGACAATGATTTTCAGTTTTTCTCCTTCAGGTGGCCAGGCTGGCTGAAGCCGGTATTTCCCGGCTTTGATATCGCATTTTCTGAGAGTTTTTCCACGCTTGTCCAGGTACCTGCTTATGCGCCATACTTCAAGGCTGTCGACCTCAACCCGAATAAAATTCTCATCCCATTCCATCGCATAGGTGTGAAATCCGTCAGAAAGGTCGTTGCGGGAGCGGATACTTTTATCGAAGCTGTTACCATTCGTCCATGTTTTGATACCCATATGCAAATGACGTGGTTTTTGCATTCCGGCTTCCAATGCATCAATTTCGGTGGCTTTTTCACCAAACATCCAGAATGCAGTCCAGAACCCCATTCCTTTGGGAAGCCTGCATCGGATTTCATATCGGCCCTGACCGAAAGCCTGTTTCGAGTGGATCATTCCCGAAGAATAGTCCCTTTCGGCACCAAACCAGGATGCCTTTTCGCGGCGGGCATATAATTTCAGCGTTCCACCGCTGGGTTCAACATTGGCATCTTTATATACCTGACCTTCGTTGCCATGGGTACGGCAAAAATCACAATTGTCGCTGCCATCGTGTGCATAAGGGTACCATGTTACCCACTTGCCGCGATCAAGGCTCCTGCCGTTGAACTCATCCGAAAACACGAGTCGCCATCCGCCTTTATCGCATAAATTCATTGCCGGAAGTGTTGTGTCATTCTGCGCAAATAGTAATACAGAGGGAAGCCAGGCTATTAAAAATATTGAAAGTTTTAACATACAGTAAGGTTGATAAAATCAAAGATACAAAACTCTCAATGCTATACTTACCGATGTTTTAGTAAGGATGGAACAGCATATTCACAAACATCAGCGGTTTGTTTTATCTTTGGGAAATCAAACTGTAAATTCTGCATTTCTATGAAAAGTATTCTGGTTGTTTATCCCGAACCCGATATAACTAAGATCGCAGTATATCGCAACACCAGCCTCATATTCCTGAAGTCGATAAAACACAAAGCGGGCGATCTGTCAGCTTTTGCCGATGTTACCGACCAATTGGATTACCGCACNCGGATGATTATGGAAGAGTTGGTGAATAACCAGATCGAACTATCGGAAATCGCAGTGGTGATGGTTCGCGGAGGCCTGATAAAACCGGTAAAATCTGGTATCTATAAGGTTAATGAAGCCATGAAACGCGACTTAAAAGTTGGGGTGATGGGGCGTCATGCCACCAACCTGGGTGGACTGATTGGTGATAAAATTGCTTCACTGCTTCCCGATGCTGCGGCTTACCTGGCCGATCCTGTGGTTGTTGATGAACTGGAGCCTATTGCAAGGGTATCAGGATTACCGCAAATAGAGAGAACTTCCATTTTCCATGCTCTGAATCATAAAAATGTGTCACGTGAATATGCAGCAAGTATCAACCGAAATTATGAAGATCTCAAACTTATCGTGGTTTACATAGGGAGTGGTGGCGTTTCGGTTGGGGCTCATAGTGGCGGTAAAGTCATCGATGTGAACCAGGCATTTGATGGTGATGGCCCTTTTTCAATGACACGAACAGGCAGCCTGCCTGTCGGGCAGGTTATAGATCTCTGTTTTACAGGGAAATATACAAGAGAAGAGATGCGTCGCCTTATTACAGAGCAAGGCGGAATAGCGGGTTATCTGGGTACTAAATCACTTAGCCAGGTGCTTTCAATGGTTGAGGAAGGCGATGAGCAGGCAACTTTCATCCTTGATGCCATGGTTTACCAGATTGCCAAGGAAATTGGTGCTATGGCTACAGTGCTTGAAGGTGATGTTGATGCCATACTCGTTATGGGTGCCATCATGAACAGCAGGTTTTTCAGCAAACAATTGCTCAAAAGGATTGAAAAAATCGGACCGGTATCTGTTTATCCAATTGTAAATGATCTGGATTCGCTGGCTATGAACGGTGTGACAATAATACGTGGCGAAGCCGAAATCCTTGAATATAAGTAGCTGCAAATTATTGCAAAGTAAGAGTCAGGCCTGCAAATTCCTGGAAATACTACCCGCTTCTAAAAATTTCTTAAAACCTTAAATGTGAGGGTTTAAAAAACTTTTTCTGGTACATTAATTGCTGCATTCCTATTGGTTATAAAACAATTACAGCCATGAAAACAATTGCAATAATAATGCTTGCATTGATGTTCTCAATGAACCTTGCAGCACAGCAAACAAAAAATCCTCCCAAGACAAAGGAACAGAAAGCTGCTGAAAAGGAAGTTAAGTTCCAGGGAATGCATAATCTCCTTAAAGATCAGTCATTTATACTTGAAGCTGATTATCTTGGTAATGGCTTCGACAGGAGGCCGGTTGTGGCAGCTTTGAACTTTGTAATGGTTGATTCAACAGCAACGGTTGTTCAGACCGGGAACAATTTCGGTGTGGGGTACAACGGAGTTGGAGGACTGACGGTTGAGGGGAAAGTATCGAAATACACCATTGTGAAAGATAAAAAACACAGGTCCTTAACGGTTACCTGGAACATGTCATCAACTTTAGGATTCTATACCATCTGCATGAATGTTTCTCCTTCGGGCAGAGCGACTGCAACCCTTACCGGGAATACATCAGGAAGACTGGTGTATGACGGATGGCTTGTTCCGGCTTCCGAAAGCAGGACCTATACAGGCAGTAAGCTATAAGCAGTTAATCATAAGTTTGCGTGAACACACCTCATCAGGCAGGGATGGTGTAAACAATTCCGGTTTAAATTTGTTGTTGATAATCAATCAATTCATTAACAACAAAAACTACAGGTTATGGATTTCTCAACCTTAAACTGGCTGGCAGTCATTGTTTCAGCGTTAGCTTTCTTTGCATTAGGTGCTATCTGGTACAATCCCAAATTTCTTGGTACAATGTGGATGAAGGAAACTGGTCTGACCAGTGACGACACCAGAAAGGCAAATGTGGTTAAAACCTTTGGGCTGACCTTGCTGTTCTCTTTTATCATGGCTTTGAATCTGGCACTTATGCTGAATTCCCCCGAAATTGATGCTGCAAAAGGAGCAATGTATGGTTTCTTTGCCGGATTCGGCTGGGCAGCCATGTCAATTTTCATTCTGGGTCAGTTCGAATTCCGGAGTACCCGTTACATGCTTATCAACGGCGGATATCTCACAGTAGGTTTTACACTGATGGGATTGATTCTTGGTGCCTGGAAATAGTGCGTGATTTTTCCTGAAATGTACATTTTCTGAATTATCGTGCCGGTGTCGGAATTTCTTACATTTGTTTTCTTTCAGAACAAATGAAAATATCTGCCCGGCAATTTCTGCTTCTTTCATTTACGGTTATTTCTGCGGTTGTTCTGCTCAACCTTGTCAGTTTTTATCAAATTTGGATTTCTGGAAGTATTACACTTGCTATCAGCCGGTGGGTAGCCATTGCCATGCTTGCCTGGTATGGTTTCAGACGTAAGTCGCTCACTACATGGATACTCATCAGCATGGTAATAGGAGCCGAGTTCGGGCACGACTTTCCTTCAATTGCTGTCCACCTGAACATTTTCAGCAAGATTTTTCTACGAATGGTGAAGACCATCATCGCTCCCTTGCTTTTTGCTACACTGGTTGTCGGTATAGCCGGGCACTCAAATTTGAAGCAGGTGGGAAGAATGGGCTGGAAATCGATTGTGTATTTTGAAATTGTTTCAACCATAGCGCTTTTTATCGGGCTGNNTTTTGCTATAAACCTGAGCAGAGCCGGAGTGGGGGTAGTAATTCCTTCCGAAATGGCACAGCAGGCTGTACCTGATGTCAAGCCCCAGACTTTTGAAGAGGTCGTTCTTCATATTTTCCCTGAAAACATCGCCAAAGCCATTTACGAAGGTCAGGTTTTACAAATTGTAGTTTTCAGCATTCTGTTTGGTATCGCTGTCGCCATGTTGCGGGAGCAGCACCGCAAGCGAATGGTTAGCTTTGCCGAGAGTCTATCGGAAGCCATGTTTAAATTTACCAACCTTGTGATGTACCTTGCGCCCATCGCTGTTTTTGCCGCCATTGCCTATTCGGTCGGGCATATGGGACTTGGGATTCTTGGCAACCTGTTTAAACTGCTCGCTACGCTTTATATGGCGCTTCTCATCTTCCTGCTGGGCGTGCTGTTACCGGTAGCTTTGTTGTTAAAAATACCTGTAAGGAATTTCATCCGGGCCGTTTCCGANGCTGCCACCATCGCATTTGCCACGACCAGTTCCGAATCGGCTTTACCGATTGCCATGGAGGCAATGGAAAAATTTGGAGTACCACGCAAAATAGTGGCATTCGTCATNCCGACAGGATACAGTTTCAACCTTGATGGCACAACCCTTTATCTCTCACTGGCAACCATTTTTGTTGCCCAGGTGGCTGGAATACATTTAGCTCTGAGCCAGCAGTTGCTGATCGTTTTCACGTTGATGCTCACCAGCAAAGGTGTGGCTGGTGTACCCAGGGCTTCGCTGGTGATATTGCTTGGAACCGCAGCAAGTTTTGGTTTACCTGCCTGGCCGATTTTCATCATTCTGGGTATTGATGAGTTGATGGATATGGCCCGCACCGCTGTGAATGTGATTGGTAATTGCCTGGCTACAGCCGTGGTTGCCCGTTGGGAAAAAGAGTTTGATGAAACGGCTGCCCTGAATTTCAGTACGGAACTCATAGATAAATAACTGTTTAGTATAAATAATATGCGGGATTCTCGTTTCAAAGCTTTACACAGTGGTGGCAGCCTATCAGTGGAAAATCACCTTCAATTGGCCAGGTGGGCCTGTAACTGTGCCGGGCATGTAATGCCTTTGCCTGGGGAAGAGCCTGACCCGAGGATTGAGCAAGTGCTAATAACTGCCAAAGCATGGTATGATGGTTCTGCCACTGTGGGTGATGCCAGGCAGGCTNNTTCGCTTAAGGCAATCAGTTTGGCAAACGAATCTACCAACCCGGTTTTAGTGGCACTGGCACGCTGTGCTGGTCACGCTGCAGCTACCGCCCACATGGCTGATCATGCGCTGGAGGCAGCCATGTATGCATTAAAAGCGGTAAAACTTGCCGGAAAAACCNNGGTGGAGGCAGAGCGTGAATGGCAGAATAGTCAGCTACCGGAAGAGATCAGGAACCTCATACTGTCAGCCAGGCAGGAAAAAGAAAGTCATTTCAGGCTTTAAGCCAGTAAAAAAGTAAATACGATGCCACTGGTAAAGATAGAAATATACAAAGGNAAGGGAAAAGCTTACAAACAGGCAATCCTTGAAGGAGTTCATATGGCCNNACTTGTGGCTGCATTCAAAATTCCGGAGAATGACCGCAATCAGCGGATTTATGAACTGGATGAAGATAGTTTCGAGCGAAACACTAATAAGACCGACAGATTTACCATTATTGAGATATCTGCTTTCAANAGAAGAAGCTTGGAAGCTAAGCGAAAGTTGTACATGGAGATTTTCAATAATCTGAAACGCGACCCGGGGATTTCGGAAAGCGATATTCTCGTTTATATTAATGAACCACCTCTTGAAAACTGGGATCAAAGGGTACCGGCAAAAGATGTCGACCTGGGATTTGAAATTAATGTTAAAAATATTTCCAATAGCATATAAGACTAATAGCCATGAAAACCGAATCATACCAGCCGAAGGATCCAATATTGCTGAAATAACATCCGGTGAGATCCTCATCCGGACTACCCAGGATGCTCTTGACCTGATGGTTAATTGTGTGTACAATGGAGCCGACCGGATTATACTTCACCAAGAGAATATTGTTCCNGGGTTCTTCGATCTGAAGACAGGATTGGCAGGTGAGATTCTTCAAAAGTTTTCGAATTACCGTGCCAGGCTTGCCATAGTTGGTGATTTTGAGGAAGTGAATAGCAAAAGCCTTCGTGACTTCATTCGGGAAAGTAACAAGCTCGGGAGGGTTGTTTTCGTGGCAACATCTGAGGAAGCAAAGGAGAAACTTGCGAAATAAGTTGTTTCACGCAAAGGCGCAAAGTGAGATTGTCTAAAATCTTTCAGTTTATAAAATCGAAAATGGCCGGCAGAGAGCATCATCATTGCCCAACAACCAGCCATCTTCTAGAATTATAGAGGCCGTCTTCCGGTTTCGTTCTTATTTTATAACAGTAAGCGCTTCATCCACAGCTTTGAGCATCGGCTCCACAGAGATGGGACTGCCAACGGCACCTTTCATCCACACCTGTGGCACAAGTCTGCCCTGTTTGTAAATCCGATCAACTTCTCCGGCAAAGTTTTTGCCTTTTATGAAACCATCGATCTGGAAATCAATAAGGTGGCCTACCGGGTAATTCGAAAGGTATAGTGGATTATCAATCATATGCGAATAAATAGCCAGGATTGGTTCATCGTTTGTGCCGAAAACAGGAGCATAATACTTGTTCCACACATCTTTTGCGATGGTTATCACCGATTCTTTGAGTTGGGCCGGGGTGGCATCGGGATTGTCATACATCCATTTCCATACCTGCATATCCACCATTGAAACACNCATAATCTCATAGCACGACCAGATTGCATCCAGTGCAGCCAGGTGCTCCTTGTTCGGATCGTTGTCATTGATTCCCAGCAGGTAGAGATCACGTTTCTGGAAAAGGAAAGCCAGTGCTTCGGTAAAAGCTGTGTTGGGAACGCCCTGCATCATGTAGTTGTCAATGTCGTAAAGGTCAATGGTTTGTTCTACGTTGTGTCCGAATTCATGGGTTGCAATGTTGTATCCCTTGTAATTCATTCCTTCCGGCGAAAGACGGGTACGCAGCCTGGCTTTGTCACCTCTCATGGCAGCACCGGCTGCATGTCCCGAGCCTCGTGCAGGATCAACCTGGACTTTTGAAGCAATATAGTCAGCTCTTTCGGGGCTCCAGCCAAGTTTGCGAAGGATAGTGGGCATATCCTTTTCAAAGGCTTTGGCATCGGGATAAAGCTTAGTCGTCTTAGCCGTAAGTTCATCTTCATTGATGCTGCTGCGCGCTTTAAAACCGTCGTACCAGATGTCGAAAGGTTCGAGTTTGCGGCCCAGCCTTTTGCTGATCAGATCACCAACCTGTTTGATCTCCGGTGAGGTGATGAGGCTGATGAAAAGCTTCTCAACATCGGCTTCCGGAATTTCCATACCCAGTTCAAATGCGCGCTGGCTGAAAGTTGGATAGGCGGGATAATAAGGATCTACAGCTTTCATGGCTTTGAAGTTGTTGAGCAGCTTCTCGTACCGGGTGTCGGGCTCAGATTTAAACGCAACTTCCTTGCCATCTTTCAGCACCTTGTTATCAGCCGGATTCCACATGAAATCCTTGTTGTTTATCACTTCCTGCGGGATGCTCTGATCAATGATGTGCTTCATCACCGAATAGATCATCTTTTGTTTCTCCATTCCATCCGGTTTGCCGTAGTGCGATTTCAATTCATCACGAAGCCCCCAGTGGCTGATAAGTTTCATATCAGCGGGAAATANGGTTTTTCCAGATGCATTCACCAGGTTGCCCATCATGATGTTATATTCCGAGATGTACATGTCGCTTTTGGCAAGTGCGTCGGAAACTTTCTGGTTCAGTTCGGCAGGTACGCGTGATGTGAAAACATCTCCCATCCTGGCGTATGCCCATTGGGTGCGGTTCCAGGCAGCGCCCTGTTCGGTTTTTTCGGCCAGTGAATAAAACGGGAAATTCAGCGCGGTAGTAAAGGCAATTTTATTCTGAAAAAGGTCGTCGGTGAGGTGGGCCGAAGGCGAGAAGGAAGCAAAGATCTCGTCTACCGGAGTAAGTTCCGGTCCATCAAGGTCAACAGGTACCCGCAGGTCCATTCCCATTTTGTTGAAGTTACCGTAAAGAACCTCGAAAGCGTTCTGCAGTTTTTCAAAGAGAACCTGCAATTTAGCTGAGTCGGCAATGAAATTCCCGGTGCAGAAAGCTGCAAATTCATCGGCAGTGCCATCCTCTTTCTGCCAGAGCGATGCGGCTTGTTTCACCCCGCGTTCGATGCGGAATTTTGCCTGTTCGCCGCATGAGTCAGTAAGTTGTTTGATCACCTTGTCCATGGTTGCCTGGTTAATAAACGAAACCGTTGCGCCCGACTTTCCGGCAGGCTGTTTGCATCCNNTGCAATTACCAGAAGCAATAATGCAGGCAGGAGAATAAGTTTCTTCATGTTTCCGTAGGATTGATTTTGAAAGGAATACGGTGTAAAATTAGAGAGAAAATTTCTTTGAAATAGGAAAGACGAATAGATTTTAATGATACATAAAATGCTTCTTTTTTTAGAAAAAAAGTAACTTGCGGTGTCATTTTGCATAATAACAAATTAAAATATTCACATGAAACAAATCACATTTATCCTGATCTCATTCCTGATCTGCGATTATTGCTTTGGACAGAATACAGAAGCTGCCAAGAATTATAATCTAGGTAATAAGTACTTTAAGCAGAAGGATTTCAATAAAGCTATTGAGTATTACACAACATCAGTAGACAAGTGTCCAGACGCTGATACATATTTCAAAAGGGCATTATCATACCTGAATATACAAGATACATGTAACTATTGTAAGGATTTGAAATTGGCATATATGTACGATAAAAAGGATGCCGAAAAAAAGTACGACAAAATTTGTGTGATACATGATACAATTTTTGAGATCGCTGATTCAATAAAGGAAGAATTTCCGGGTTGTAGATATTTTGTAATAACACGATATAGAGACAGAGATGAAGAATTTATTAATCATTTTGATAAGCAGAACGAAAAGATTGAAAGTGTTTATAATACTCCTCCAGAGTTTCCTGGTGGTGATGAAGCCCGGATAAAATTTCTGGCGCAAAATTTAAAATATCCTCAACTTGCCAAAGAATATGGAATCTCAGGCACAGTATATGGCAGGTTTTTTATTAGCAAAAATGGAAGCATTTCAAAAATTGTTGTTATTAGGGGAATTGGTGGAGGATGTGATGAAGAATTTGTTAGATTAATTAAATTGATGCCTCGCTGGAAGCCCGCTACCCGGAAAGGAATTCCAATAGAAGTAGAATTCAAAATGACATTAAGATTTACTCTTAGTGATTAAAAATTAAGGTGTTACCCAAATAATGCACAAATATTAGACTATTTAATAACCAATTCAGTAATAGGAATAATAATATGAGTGGTAATTACGAGGCCGAAGCTAGTACTCATAAAAGTAGTACTGAAAATCTTCTGATAAAAAGCATCCTGACAAGTGTTGTTTTGATGCTTCTTTTTCAAGTTTGTTTTAGTCAGCAGGATGAATCCCGGGAGAACTACAAAAAAGGATCAGAAGCATTACAGGCAAAGAAATATAACAAGGCTATTTCTTTGCTTTCATTATCCATTGAAAAAAATCCTACGGCAAATGGATATTTCAATCGGGCAGTTGCGTATTATCACACCGGTGATACTTGCCATTTCTGTATGGATCTTAAAAAAGCCATTGAATTGAACGATACAGAAGCAAGGAGACTTCATAAAGAAAAATGCAGGTATTCGATTTTTAGACCGAATGTACCTGATTCAGTTAAATATAAAATACCTGAAGCAGATCAACTGGAGATTGAGCATGAGAAATGTGGGACAGATACAACGATCTATGTCATTATAAACAGTAAAAATAACTCTGAAAGATTAAATTTTAATCTGCTATTCAATGATACCGTTGTTTTTATGTTTGCTGATAATATACCTGAATTCCCTGGGGGAGATAAAGCAAGATTTAATTTTATAAGCAAGAACATCCAATATCCTCAAGATGCCATTTTAAATAATCTTCAGGGATCAGTTTATGTATCATTTATAGTTGAAAAAGACGGCTCAATTTCTGAAATAAAAATCCTGAAAGGGATTGGAGGAAGTTGTGACGAGGAAGCCATACGCCTTGTTAAAAGTATGCCAAAATGGATGCCCGCTAAGCAGGATGGGACTCCGGTCAGATTCTTATACAATTTACCAATTCACTTCTCATTGACTGATAAGAACTGAATATTAGACTCATATTCAAATAGATAGAATTAGATTGTCGGTTTCCTCATAAACATCAGTCAATAGTGCATGTTTTTTACTAATCAGTAATGTATCAAGTAATAATTATGCATCGAATTCCTTTCTGACTTCAAACTTCGTTTGTTCTTCATTCGTTATTCAGAAGAGCGCTCACTGCCGGAACCGAAAGTTCCAAAACTCACAATTTCCTCCATCGGTTTCCTTATCTTTTTCCGCAAAGCATATCCTTCTTCAGCATAACCGAGGCTTATCACAAGCCCGATCGTCTTATCGCCGGGAATATTCAGCGCTTTTTTAAGTTCCTTTTCATTAAACCAGCCCATTATGCAGGTTCCCAACCCTTCTTCGGCTGCCTGAAGGCAGAAATGTTCGGCGGCAATACCTATATCGATCAGTTTCCATTCTTTCTTCTTCAGAATCATGGCGATACGGTTGAGCATCCTCGGCTTTTCAAGCAGCATGACCACCAGCACCGGGACCTGCATAGTGAACTTATTGAATTTTACCGCTCCCGAAAAAGTAGCTTTAGCAACTTCGGTCCTCATGGGCTCCTGCTGCACCACAATGAAATGCCATGGCTGCGAATTGCTCGCCGACGGTGCCATCCGGGCAGCTTCGAGGCAGCGCTGCAGTTTTTCCTTTTCAACAGGTTTTGAAGAATATTTTCTTACACTCTGACGGGTATTAATGAGATCGTGAAATGCCATTTTGCTATTGATCCTTTTCTGAAATTAGAGTAACTTTATCGTATGAAAACCACTGCGGCAAAAGTACGATTTTTAGCGGCAGCGCTGATGCTCTGTGTGAGTTCAGCCTGCCATCCAAGGACCAATTCAACCGTCATTATGAGTGCACCCGATACTTTAATTAATCGCCAGCCGGCTGTTGCGGGACAGTTTTATCCCGGTACTTCAGCCGAGCTGCAGCAAACCATGAAAAAATTGTTTGCCAAAGCACCCGAAGCATTGAACCGTGCTGAGGTAAAAGCCATTATTGTTCCACATGCGGGCTATGTTTTTTCAGGTGAAGTGGCAGCAGCTGCTTTTAACCAGACCGATCCTTTAAAGGACTACAAAACCGTGTTTATCATCGGATGCAGTCACCGCAATTCCTATGCCGGGGCTTCGGTTTACAGCATCGGCAATTATATCACACCTTTCGGCGAAGCGCCTGTCGATCTTGAGACAGCCAGGAAACTCAGCCGGGAAAATAAAGTATTGTCGTTCGATCCGTCATACCAGCAATCCGAGCACAGCGTAGAGGTACAGGTGCCGTTTGTGCAGTATTTTTTGAAAAAGGGAGTGAAGATTGTTCCGATTCTGCTTGGAACCCAGGACCCTTCAGTGTGCAGGAAGATTGCCGAAGCCCTGAAGCCATATTTCACTCACGAAAACCTGTTTGTAATAAGCACTGATTTTTCGCATTACCCGGCTTATGACGATGCTGTGAATGTTGATAAAAGCATTGCAGATGCAATCTGTACAAACAAGCCCGGTAAACTGATTGATGCTGTAAGCAGCTGTTTGAAGTCAGGTATTGAAAACCTTGCCACCGGCTGCTGTTCGTGGCCGTCGGTTCTCACACTCATCTACATGACAGAGGATTTGGATGATGTTACTTTCAAAAAGGTTGTTTACCGCAACTCCGGTGATTCACCTTACGGCGAAAAGGACCGTGTTGTGGGATACTGGGGTATTGCTATGAGTCAGCCGATGCAGGGAGAAGGCTTCAGCATGACAGAAGGTGAAAAGCAACAGCTACTGGGTATTGCCAGAAGCACTATCTCTGAATACCTTAAGAATGGTAAGATTCCGGATGGTTCAGCTGCAAAACTGCCTGATGCTCTTGTGCAGAAAGCCGGGGCTTTCGTTACCCTTAGAAAACATGGTGATCTGAGAGGCTGCATCGGGCATTTCGACGCTGATCAGCCCTTGTACAGCATTGTACAGCAGATGGCTATTGCCTCTTCAACCCAGGATTACCGGTTTTCGCAGGTACAGCCCGAAGAAATGAAGGATATAGAGATCGAAATATCGGTGCTCACCCCAATGAAGAAGATATTTTCGGTAAATGAAATTAAACTTGGCCGCGATGGAATTTATATCAGGAAAGGAGGCCGTGCCGGGACATTTCTGCCACAGGTAGCAACTGAAACAGGCTGGGGACTTGAGGATTTCCTGGGACACTGCGCCCGTGACAAAGCCGGTTTTGGCTGGGATGGTTGGAAGGATAAGGATACAGAGATTTTTACTTACCAGGCGTATGTATTTTCAGAGTAAGAGCGTCTTGCATTATATTCATCCATTTCAAAATTCTTGTTTTTAACATCACTGATGGACAAACCTTACGCCGTTCTGAGCATACCTGTTATCAGCCTGGTTGTTTATTTTGCAACCTGGCTGGCCGTGAGGTCCGGTGTTATAAGCAGGGACATTCAACGGAAATTCTGGAACGTATTGTTGTTAGCAGCATTTCTGGGTTCAGCCGGCTTGGGATTTCTGCTCGCTCTGCAAGTCAATTACAAATTCAACCTGCCTGCAGCCGCATCATTTCTGAAAGTGCATGTAGACTTTGGCATAGCCTTGCTTATGATTGCAATCCTGCACCTTTCATGGCATCTGACTTATTACCTGAACATCATAAAACCAAAGCCCTCAATAAAGTCAGCTGATCAGGAACAAGGTGAGAATGTCATAGGGAAAGTCAGCGATCAAAATGAAGTTTCAGGTTCTGGGCGCCTGATTTTTCTGTTGCCATTTTGTCTGGGTCTTACTTCCATGTCATCACAGATTATTCTGCTGAGGGAATTCCTATCAGTTTTCAATGGAAATGAACTAGTGATAGGCATCGTTCTGGCTAACTGGATGTTGCTCACAGGTGCCGGGGCATGGCTAGGCAGGTTTAATGGTAAAAGGAAGGCATGGAAGGCAGGCCCTATTGCAGCAATCATGGCACTGGCAGTAATGGCACCCATTACTTTGTTTGCCCTTGATGCCCTGCGGTATCTCCTGTTCACCACGGGCAGTATGGCGGGGATATTCAGGGTGTATTTCACTTCATTGCTCCTTCTGGCGCCATTTTGCCTGTCATCCGGACTGCTTTTCACGCGATTGACGGCATTTCTGTCATCACGATCATCCGGGAGACCCATCGGGCAGGTATATATTTGGGAGAGTATCGGGAGTATGGCTGGTGGTGCGTTATTCAATCTTGTGCTGGTGTTCTTTCTTAAGCCTTTCGTAGCTTTTGCAATTATCATTGTACTGAATACATTCTTGTTAGCGACATTGGCGAACAGCATCAGGGAAAAGGGACTGCTGACGGGGATTCTGGCTATAGGCTTTGCTATAGCCATTATTATTCTGCTCCTGAACCCGGACATGATTACCCGGAAGTTGCTTTTACCGGGCCAGGAAATCCTTAAGTATAAGAACTCGCCTTATGGAGATATTGTATTTTCGGAGAGTGAAGGACAAAAGAATCTATACGAAAACAACACACTCATATACACAACCAATAACATTATTTCGAACGAGGAATCGGTACATTATGCCATGCTTCAGCGCGAAAATCCAGACAATGTGTTGCTCATTGGAGGCTGTTTCCCGGGTGTGATCAGTGAAATATTGAAATACCCGGTCCAAAGGCTCGATTGCCTGGAAATGAATCCCTGGCTGCTTCGGGAGACCAAAAGCACCCTGGGCCTGCCCGAAGACAAACGGCTGACTACCTTTGCAGGCGACCCGGTTATTCACCTGCGTGAATTCGGGAGCAAAGTGAAATACAGCAAGGATGCTGCTGGTAAAACATTTAAATACGATGTCATCCTGCTTGATCTGCCTGATCCTTACACACTTCAGATGAACCGCTTTTATTCGCTGGAGTTCCTGGAATTGCTGAAACCTATTTTGGCAGATGATGGAGTGGTCTCACTCAGCCTCATGGCCACGGCCGATTACATGGGTTTCAGTTCCGGCAATGTTCAGTCAGTGATGTATGCGACACTTAAACAAGTGTTTAAAAATGCGACTGTCATTCCCGGGGACAGGAATTACTTTCTTGCTTCCGACAGCGCGATCAGGCTTGATGTTGCTGCGCTTCAGTCGGAAAGAGGAATTGAAACCGAATATGTCAACGCATATTACCTGGATGATCAGTCAATCAGTGAGCGCAGCCGGTTGGTGGTGAATGCACTGAATTTAAATGCTCCCGTTAATCACGACTTTGAACCAGTTGCATTTAAAGGGCAACTGGATTACTGGCTCGATTATTTCGGCACCGGCATGCATATTCTGCCATTGATATTGCTATTGATCATACTGGCTGTGTTTTTCAGAAGCAATGGCATTGGTATCGGAATGTTTACAGCCGGTTTTACGGCATCAATTTCCGAGATAGCTATTCTGCTGGCCTTCCAGGTACTATATGGCTACATTTTCATTGCTGCCGGCATGTTTATAACACTGTTTATGCTGGGACTTGCGGTTGGTGCGGTGTTAGGAAGTCATTACTTCCTGAATCCTTCTTACAGGCTGCTTGTCAGGTTACAGATGGTCATGGCTATAGGCACACTGGCAGTTCTGGGAGTTATCTCTGGCTTTCATAAGGCTCAGGAGGCTGCTGTGATTATCCACTTTTGTTTTGGGATTATTTTACTGGCAATGGCTCTGCTTACAGGTATAATTTTCCAGGTTTCATCGGTTGTAAAGAAGGGAGAACCTAGCTCAACAGCCGGGTCGCTCTATAGCTCCGATCTGCTGGGTTCAGCCATGGGAGCACTCATGGTAAGCGTCTTCCTGATCCCGGAGCTGGGCTTGTTCAAAACCCTTGGAGCAACTGCGTTACTGTGCCTGTTCTCAGCATTGGTAATGATGATTAAGAAAAACTCCAATGCATAAATGATATCTCCATAGTATTATTCCTCATCAAATACTGTAAGCCTGATTTTAGTATTTCGTTTCTACATGATGGGCTTTCATATAATGTAACTTTGTAACAGGAGCATGCTTCAAATGGATAAAAGAGCTTTTATTAAATCAGGCCTCGCAACTGTGGGATGTTTAGCCTGCAGCATGAACCGCTCTTTTGCTGACAGAAGTTACTTCTTTCCAGAAAATTCTCCGGCTGGAGATCTCTGGAAGTGGAACCGGGAGGCTTATCATTACAAGGTTACCGAAAGAGGTGTTGAGTGCACCAATTGCCCCAACGGATGCACCCTTAAACGCAAGGAGACCAGCAAATGCCGTAACCGTATCAACATTGGCGATAAGCTTTACAGTATCGCTTACGGCAATCCCTGCGCGGTTCACATCGATCCTATCGAGAAAAAGCCTTTCTTCCATTTTCTGCCATCGACCAGGGCGTTTTCAATCGCCACTGCCGGCTGTAACCTGGCCTGCCTTAATTGTCAGAACTGGGAAATTTCACAAAAAAGCCCCAGAGAGACCACGAACTACGATCTTATGCCGGCCCAAGTGGTGAATGAGTGCATAAAAAATAACTGTGAAAGCATAGCGTACACTTATTCAGAGCCGACCACATTTTACGAGTACGTGTATGATACCGCTGTGATTGCACACAGTAAAGGGATCAGGAATGTATATAAATCAAACGGTTATATCAATGAGAAGCCTATCAGGATGCTGAGCAAATACCTCGATGCTGCAAACATCGACCTGAAAGGATTTACCGAAACTTCGTACCTCAAGTTGAATTCGGGAAAACTTGCTCCTGTGCTCAGAACTTTGCAGGTGCTGAAAGAAGAAGGCGTATGGCTCGAGATCACTAACCTCGTTATTCCAACCTGGACCGATGACCTGACTGTGATCAAAAACATGTGCAACTGGATGGTGAAAAACAACCTGGATGATTGTCCCCTGCATTTCAGCCGTTTCACACCCATGTATAAACTCACCCAACTGCCTTCAACACCGGTTTCTGTGTTACAGAAAGCCAGAAATATTGCCCTTTCGGAAGGGATGAAGTATGTTTACGTCGGGAATGTTCCCGGTACTGATTTGGAGAATACCATTTGCCCGAAATGCAAAAAAACAGTGGTCCAACGGAAAGGATTTTTAGTTTTAGCCAATAATTTAGTGAATGGTGCCTGTAAATTTTGCATGACAAAAATTGCAGGAGTCTGGAGTTGATTATTTCTACAGCTATTATACAATATGAAAATAGTATCTCTTTTTGAAGATTTCATTTCCTTCTTCTATCCAAACACCTGTTATGCCTGCGGCAATTCCCTGTTTAAACACGAAAGGATTTTGTGTACCCACTGCCTGCATGATCTTCCAAAAACCAACTATCATCTGCATCCTGGCAATCCGCTTGACCAGGTATTTTGGGGCAGGGTAAAGATCGAACAGGCGACCGCATTATATTATTTCAGCAAGGGCGGCAAAGTGCAGCATCTAATTCATCAGCTCAAGTACAGGGGTAAAAAGGAAATTGGTGTTTACCTGGGGAAATTGCTTGGGAACGAGTTGAAAGATCATCCTTCGTTTCACGAAATCAGTGCGGTAGTTCCGGTGCCGTTGCATCCGCGAAAGAAACGAAAGCGTGGCTATAATCAGAGTGAACAGTTCGCCATCGGCCTGGCAGAAGCTATGGGAATAAGAATGGATGCAAAGTCTTTTGTCCGTACAGTTGCTACCGAAACGCAGACGAAGAAGTCAAGGTTTGCACGATGGGAAAACGTTAAAGAGATTTTCGCAGTATCTGATCCTGTGAACCTCGAAGGACGTCACATCTTATTGGTTGACGACGTTGTCACCACAGGCGCTACTATTGAGTCGTGTGCCAATACTTTGCTTGCCTTGCCGGGAGTAAAGTTGAGCATAGCATCAATAGCTTGTGCCCACAAATAAAGGGAATCAAAGCTTTCCTGCCAGAACTGTTGTCTTTTTAAAATGCTTCACATTTCCTTTAAGGTCGAAAATCTCAAGGTAAACAATGTACCTTCCTACCGGGGCCTTGGTGTTGTCATCGGTGATGCCATTCCATGTAAAAGCTCCCGACATTCCGCATAATTCGTTGTTGACCAGTTTCCGCACCGACCTGCCGGTAGCATCGAATATAGTCACCCGGGCATTATAACCCGGCTCATCAAATGAATAGGCAATTGTCAGGTAATCGTCCTTTCCGTCGTTATCCGGAGAAAATACATCCGGTGAAAACAGTATTTCGTTGTCCGGATTGTCAACAATACCAAACTGAGAATTTTGGTAAGCCGGTGTTGCAAAACCTGCTGTTTGCGAAGCTGAATGCCAGTTTGAGGCCTGGTTAGACTGGAAGTTGGGATTGATACGCTCAAGCGAAACACCTTCGGTGGTGGTGAGCAACGGGTAATGCATCTTGTCGTTGTAAGCAAAGCAGTCGATCACTAATCCTGTCTTTAGAGCCAGTGCAACCGAACCTTCATTATCACTCATTGAAGGCATATCGCTCACCTGGACGAAACCTGTTGGGTTGGTTGTGTTGTAAAATGCTTTAACCGCAGCCGAGTCGGTTGTTATTACAAGGTAATCGCCGGGAAAGATAAGCCTCGATTCGCTACTCAGGTTCGATTCATCTGCCAGTTGCAGCGTCGCAGTATCGCATTGGGCGAGTATAAGCTGTTGCATGTCAAAGACATCACTCGTCCGGTTGAGAATTTCCACAAAATCGACACAGCCGGGCAATGGGTTAAATAGCACTTCATTGATAACTATGTCATTTGATCCGGGAACTGACGGAATTGCGAACCTTGCCGAAGTGGAAGACGAAATAGTATTACCGGCACAATCGGCGAACGATCCGGTGATGGTGAGAGTGTAAACCGTTCCCTGCACAATTGGATTTGCCAGGATCATAGTGACTTTACTGTAATCAGGACCTGACAGCAGCAGGGCTGACGGGCTTCCGATGCCATTGTCAATACTATAGTTGACCAGATTGGAAATGGTGGTGCTGTCCATTGATTCGGTGAACCACACCGGGATCAGCACGGGACTGTCAACGCCAACTCTTTGGATTGCCGGTAATGTGTGGTCAGGGTTAGCTGCACTGGCATTGTTAATTCTGCCCGGTGTCCCGCCCGATGCATCATTAGAAGCAGTCCAGTTCAATTTGTCACCGCACGGATTCATCGGATCAATCTGTTCCAGCGACCAGCCGCCTTCTTTCTTGTAATCGCTCCGGTACCAGTCGTCGTTATAGGAAACCGAGTGGATGACATATCCTTCAGGGTCAGAAAGAGTCAGAGTTGTCCCGGTGTTAACGAGCGAAAAACTTGGAAACCCGACAAAAGGCCCATATACCGATAATGCAGCCTGTGCATCGGCTGAACTTAAGATAACATAGCCTCCGGCAGGAAGATTGAAGGCAGGAAAGATCTTCAGGCTGCTACCGGCTTTAAGTGTCCAGTTTTCGAGATCAACAGGGAAAGCGCTGCGGTTGTAAAGTTCAATATATTCTTCGTCGGGAAGCCCCACCACCGGGTTGGGATCGGCCATTATTTCGTTGATGAGCACATCAAATTGTTTAACGCGGTGCCAGCCTACAGGCAATTGTGTTTCCTGCATTACGTTGCCGGCCAGGTCTTTGATTCCCGCGACAGATAAGTTGTAAACAACATCTGAGTTGAGATCAGTGGCCAGGAGCAGATGAACGAGAGAAAAATCCTGTGCATCGCGCACCGCTACCGAAGGATTGCCTGTTCCCTGGTCGATGGTATAATTGGCAACATTTTCAACGCTGGCCTGGTTGAGGTTTTCGGAAAACTTAAGGTCAATCGTGTTTGACGACAAGACTTTTGCTGTGAGTAAAGAAGGCGGGGTATTATCGACAATCACTTCACCGGCATATACATCGTCAAAATAAAACTTCGTGCTGTTGCTGCTGGTGTATTTGCAAAATACTCCAAACCAGGATGTTGTGGTGAATGTATTATCAGCAGCAGTAGCTTCGATCTGGTATGCAGTTCCGCCGGCGGGATCGGCATATATACTCCAATTGCCTGAATGGTCGCGTATTACTCTGATCCTTATCGTGAAAGCATTGGCCAGTAAGCCGGATGTTCCGCGGCACAAGGAAGTATGCACATTCCCGGCCTGCTTCACAAGTTCAATGGCATCGTTTGAGCCGGTTTCTCCCAATTTCAGGTAATAACCGTTAAGGTTTGCTTTCAGGTCTGATTGGTTCGAAACCAGGTAGATGCGTGCATTATTATTGTCGGAAGGGCTGAACGAAAGTTTCACTTTGATGTTCCACTCCATTGAATCAGCCATAGTACAGGCCGTTGCAAGGGCTGAGGTATTGTCGCCGGTTGAGTTCAGCTGCAGTTCATACGATGTATTCACCTTAAAGTAAGTAACATCACCTGTCCATGCCGGGTTGGAAGTGAAATCGCCATCCGAAAAATCGTCAGTGACCTGTGCATTTACACTGATGCTTAATAGTAACAGGAATACTGAAAAGAGTTTTTTCATATAGAATAATCTGTGTTACGTGCCCGAGGGTAAATATAGTATTTTTGCACTCCGATTTAAAAATTTACAAAAAAAATGAATATTGCCGTAGTTGGAGCCACTGGTCTGGTAGGAAGTGTGATGATAAAAGTGCTGGAAGAGGCGCGATACTTACCTNNTTTTGATAAAATTTCCGAATTTATCCCTGTTGCATCGGAGCGGTCGCTTGGGCGTGAACTGCATTTCAACAATATGCCTTATCCGGTGATCAGTATAACCGAAGCCATAGAACGTCGTCCCGAAATTGCGATTTTTTCAGCCGGAGCTTCAGTTTCCCGCGAGTTTGCACCACAGTTTGCTGCCGCCGGTACCACGGTGATCGACAATAGTTCGGCATGGCGTATGCATGAGAATGTGCCGCTGGTTGTACCTGAAATAAATGCCGGGATTCTCACCCGTTCGCACAAAATAATCGCCAACCCCAACTGCTCGACCATACAGATGGTGATGGTACTGGCACCGCTTCACAAAGCGTTCAAAATAAAGCGTGTGGTGGTTTCAACATACCAGTCGGTTACCGGAACAGGCCAAAAAGCTGTGATGCAGTTAAACAATGAGCGTGCCGGTGTTAACGGCGAACGCGTTTACCCGCATCCCATCGACCTCAATCTGTTCCCGCACGGTGGAGTTTTCGAAAGTAACGGATATACTTCCGAAGAGATGAAGCTGCTGTACGAAACACGTAAGATCATTGGTGACAATTCGATCAATGTTACTGCTACCGTTGTCCGTGTACCTGTAACCGGTGGCCATTCCGAAGCGGTGAATGTAGAATTTGAAAATGAATATGACCTGCAGGAAGTTCTTAAAATTTTATCAAGAACCAAAGGTGTGGTAGTTCAGGACGACCCTGAAAAGTCGATCTACCCTATGCCAAGGTATGCCGAAGGGCGTGATGAAGTTTTCGTTGGACGTATCCGTCGCGACGAATCACAGCCGAATTCGCTGAACTTTTGNGTAGTATCGGATAACTTGCGCAAAGGTGCTGCAACCAACGCTGTTCAGATAGCTGCCTACCTGGTTGAAAACGAACTTGTTTGACCCTCCTGCCGCAGGAGTTCCATGCATACTAATCAATGAATTCAAACCTTCAATATTTTTAGGTGCGTATATTCAATTCCATACAGGGATTTCAGTCAAACAAAAGGCCGGTGGCTACCGTGGGCGTTTTCGACGGTGTTCATCGAGGACACATGGAAATCATCCGGCAACTTGTTTCATCGGCTAAAGAATTAAATACTACTTCAGTTGTCATTACTTTTGAGCCACATCCCCGGCTGGTTCTTGATTTGAACCAATCAGTAAGATTACTTCAGACTCTTGAAGAGAAGCTCCGGCGGTTTGACATGGCAGGTGTCGACGATGTTGTGGTAATCCCTTTCGACAGGACTTTTGCCGGGACTGACCCGAAACAATTCATTCAATCCGTTTTGTTTGATACGCTGAAAGTACAAAAGATCATTACCGGCCACGACCATATGTTTGGCCGCAACCGGGAAGGCGATTATGCTATGCTCCTCGAAATGGGGCTGAAAAATAGCGTTGTAGTGGAGCAGGTGAAAGCGGTAAGCCATTGCGGGACAGATGTGAGCTCAACGTCAGTCCGTAAGGCAATAATGGCCGGGAATGTTAGACTGGCGAACTGCATGCTTGGCTACCCATATTCCTTCAGCGGACAAGTGTACAGGGGCAACCAGATTGGCAGGCTGATCAATTTCCCGACGGCAAACATTAATCCGTCAGCCGCTTATAAAATTGTTCCTTCGCAGGGAGTATATGCTTCGCTGGTGGAATGGAATGGCAGAACCTTCAAGGGTATGAGCAACATCGGGATGAGGCCCACCCTAAATGCCGATCACGAAACGATAGAAGTGAATATTTTCGACTTCGATTACGATATTTATTTTGAAACCATCAGGCTGTCGTTTGTCGACAGGATACGCGATGAGCGGAAATTCGGGGANCTGGAGCAGTTGCAGCAGCAGTTGGTACTCGACAGGGAAGAGGCTTTTCGCCTGCTTGCTTAATGTTTTTTTGCCTGTTAGTTCCCGACTTCCTTCATTTCAATCGAAACATTGTACACGCCCTGAGTCTGAACCTTTGGAACAAGGTTTTCCACGGTAATGATATTTACCCCGGTATCGGCAATGTGCAGCCCTTCCCAAAGTTTCTGCGAGATTAAGTGCATCCCGTTTTCTTCAGTGCCATAAAATTTGTCCTGGTCTTTTACTTTCAGCTCAATTTCGTTCATCCGCTCTTCGCCCGAAGATGTATTGAGTGTGACGAAAATGGGGAAACGGTCATACTCGAAACTTCCCTGTAATCTGACAGTGAAAATGATGTCATAGTTTCCCGGCTTGATGTTTCCCGGCATTTCAAATTGCAGCTTATTGAACCTGTCCCAGGTGTTGTTATCAAAAGTGTGGTCCAGCAGGTATCTTTTTTCAGGCTGGCAGGCAGCCAGTATCAGCAGTACGAATAAAACCGGAACTGTTAAAACGCTTTTCATGGATGGTTCAAACTATTTTAAAGAATCATTGAATCAGTCGATCACACCGCTTCCCAGGCAGATGGCATGGTTTTCATCATACACAACCCCGAACTGTCCTCCGGCTATCCCCGAAACGGGAACAGAAGAACTAATCAACAGGTGGTTTCCTGATTTCACGATAGTGCCTTTGGTAAAGTCGGGTGTATGGCGGATTTTAAAACTGACCGGCCTGGGAGTTTCCATATTTTCCCATGGCATTTNGGTGATGAAATGGAAATCAGCGAGCCGGATTTCGGTACCGTACTGTGTCATAGGGTCGTAGCCGTTCGAAACATAGAGAACGTTCTCAGCAGTGTCCTTTTTCACAACGAACCAGGGCCCCTGGCTGAGCCCTAATCCTTTTCGCTGCCCTATAGTATGGAACCAGTAGCCTTTGTGCTTTCCAAGCAGTTTGCCGGTTTCAAGTTCAATTATTCTGCCTTCTTTCTCACCAATATACTTCCTAAGAAAGTCCACGTAGTTAACCTTTCCGAGAAAGCATATTCCCTGGCTGTCGCGGCGGTGAGCGCTGGGCATGTTCTGCCTGTGGGCAATGGCACGGACTTCACTTTTCATCATGTTTCCCACAGGAAACATCAATTTGCTGAGCTGTGAATAGGTGATTTGTGCCAGGAAATCGGTCTGGTCTTTCACAGGATCTTTGGCTGTCCCCAGCCAGGTAAAGCCTCCCGATTCAACCGTCGTAGCGTAATGGCCGGTAGCAATTTTGTCGAAATCTTTCCCCCAATGTTTTTCAAACTCACCGAACTTTATAAGCCGGTTGCACATCACATNCGGATTCGGAGTAAGGCCCTTCTTCACCGCATCAAGCGCATACGCCATTACATTGTCCCAGTATTCCTTATGAAGCGGGACTATCTCCATCTTCAGTCCGTAATACCTTGCAAGCCAGGTAGTAAGCTCAATATCTTCTTCTGAAGAGCAGTCAAGGAAATGATCATCCTCTTTCATCCCGATGCGGATGTAGAAAATGGTCGGCTCATATCCCTGCTCTTTCAGCAGATGAAGCATTACCGAACTGTCGACTCCTCCCGAAACGAGGGCTGCAATGGTCATGAATAGGTGATTTTCAGAGTGCAAAATTGCGAAAAAAGGCAACATGAACATTATAACCTTATCTTCGTACTGATCATTTGAGCCGTGAAAGTGCCTGCTATGGCGATTTACCGGACGGGTTTCTGAAAAACTGTTTTTATGGAAATTTTCAAGAATGAGTACCTTGGAATTATAGCCAGTTCAGTGGTGATCTACCTGTTCATTATACTGGCTATCAGGATTTTTGGTAAAAAGGAATTGTCGCAGCTATCGGTATTCGACCTGGTTTTTATCCTGCTTATCAGCAATGCCGTGCAGAATGCGATGGTGGGTAGCAATACCACGCTGGCGGGAGGGTTGCTGGCAGCGGCAACATTATTCTTGGTAAATTACCTGCTGAAACTGCTGGCATTCTATTTTCCGGCTTTTCGCCATGCCGTGCAGGGCCAGGATATCATGCTTGTTTATAAAGGAAAGATGAACGCCGCAAACATGAGAAAGGCCCGTTTCTCAGAGGAAGAACTTATGGAAGCTATTCGCGAACATGGCGTTTCATCCCTGAAACAGGTTGACCTGGCAATACTTGAAGTGGATGGGAGTATAAGCGTCCTCTCCGAAGAGTTTCACCATCATACCACACGGAAACGCAAAACGCACAAAGTGATCACGAAGGAAATGCAGTAAAATTTTCTGCCAAATGAAAAAAAGGCATCCGCCTGGTGACAGATGCCTTCCTCTTCGGTTTCAAACAAGTTATATCAGCCCGTTGGCTTTCTTTTCGCGGATGGCTTTGAGCATATCCACGGTCATTTTTTCAAGGTTCCATTTAGGGTTCCATCCCCATTCTGCACGGGCGCAACTGTCGTCCATGTTGTTTGGCCACGAGTTGGCAATAGCCTGCTTGATGGGCTCAACCTGGTAATCCATTGTGAATCCGGGGATGTGCTTTTTGATTTCGGCAGCGATGATTTCCGGGTCGAAGCTCATGGCCGAAACGTTGAAGGCATTGCGGTGTTTCAGTTTGGCAGGATCGGCTTCCATAAGGTCGATTGCGGCGTCAATGGCGTCGGGCATGTACATCATATCGAGGAAAGTTCCGGCTCCGAGCGGGCAGGTATATTTACCGGTCTTCACGGCTTCGTAGTAAATCTCAACTGCGTAATCCGTAGTACCGCCACCGGGTAGCGTCACATTGCTGATAATGCCGGGATAGCGAACCGAGCGGGTGTCAACACCAAACTTCCTGAAGTAATAATCGCTGAGCAATTCTCCGGTTACTTTGGTGATGCCGTACATTGTCTGTGGCCTTTGAATGGTGTCCTGTGGTGTGTTGTCGAGCGGGGTGCCGCCGCCAAATGCGCCGATGGAACTGGGAGTAGTAACTGCACATCCGAATTCCCGGGCAATTTCAAGGCAGTTCATCAGTCCGCCGATACCAACCTGCCACGCCATAAGCGGTTTAGCTTCACCCACAGCCGAAAGTATTGCGGCGAGGTTATAAATGGTATCGATCTTATATTTCTTCACCACGTCGGCAACCTGCTGGGCATTGGTAGCATCGGCCACTTCGGCAGGCCCTGATTCGAGCAGTTCGCCGGTGGGTTTCGTTGCACGGTAACCGGCAACCACATTGCTGTTGCCATAACGTTTGCGGAGTTCAAGGGTCAGTTCCGATCCGATCTGTCCGACTGCCCCGATTACGAGAATATTTTTCATGAATAATGTTGGGTTATTTTGTTATTCGATTAACAATGGCGGGGCAAAAGTAATGAAATTTACATATGACTTAAGTAGTTCACGGAGTATTTTCCTGTATCCTGAACCTGAAGATGCTGACTGCTTTATTACAAGGATTTTTCCGAGTTTTTCGGAAAAAACATGCTTCAAATATTCCGTAATAAACATTCACCATGATACTAATTTATATATTTGCCTGTTGTTATACCGAAAACAATTCTACTACTTAACATCTTTAAATACAATTAATTATGTACGAAAAATTTCAATCTTTCCTCCAGAAAGAACTTACAGGGATCGAAGAAGCCGGGCTGTTTAAACGTGAACGCATCATCGTTTCACCCCAGGGCGCCGAAATTAAAATCAATACCGGTGCCGAAGTGCTGAACTTCTGTGCCAATAACTACCTGGGACTCAGCAACAATCCCAAGCTCGTCGCTGCTGCCAAGAAAGCCCTCGACAGCCATGGATACGGCATGTCTTCCGTAAGGTTTATCTGCGGCACTTCCGACCTGCACAAAGAATTGGAAATGAAGATTGCCGAATTTTTCGGAACAGAAGATACCATCCTCTATGCTGCCTGTTTCGATGCTAACGGCGGTGTGTTTGAACCTCTGCTCGGCGAAGAAGATGCCATCATCAGCGACTCCCTCAACCATGCATCTATTATTGATGGTGTGCGCCTCTGCAAAGCTGTGCGTTATCGCTATGCCAATGCCGATATGGCCGACCTCGAAAAACAGCTCCAGGAAGCACAGGCACAGCGTTTCCGCCTCATCGTCACCGACGGTGTGTTCAGCATGGACGGCAACGTTGCCCCGCTTGACAAGATTTACGAACTGGCTTCCAAATACGATGCCATGGTCATGGTTGACGAAAGCCATAGCGCCGGTGTAGTTGGCAAAACAGGCCGCGGCGTAACGGAACTCTACAATCTTAAAGGGAAAATAGAGATCATCACCGGAACCCTTGGCAAAGCTTTTGGTGGCGCCATCGGCGGATTTACCACCGGTAAAAAGGAAGTGATCGACATGCTGCGCCAGCGTTCACGCCCTTACCTTTTCAGCAACTCCATTCCTCCGCTGGTAGCTTCGGCTGGTATCAAGATGGTGGAAATGATGAGCGAGACCAACGAACTGCAGGACAAATTGCACGAAAACACCGCTTACTTTGCAGAAAAAATGCTGGCTGCCGGCTTTGACATCAAACCTACCCAAAGCGCCATTTGTGCAGTGATGCTTTACGACGCCAAACTGAGTCAGGAAATGGCTGCCAAACTCCTCAACGAAGGCATTTATGTGATTGGCTTCTACTACCCGGTAGTTCCAAAAGACAAAGCCCGTATCCGTGTACAGATTTCTGCCGCCCACGAACGTGCTCACCTCGACAAATGTGTCGCTGCCTTCACGAAGGTAGGGAAGGAACTCGGCGTACTTAAATAAAGCTAAAGGGATTTTTTTTACAGGAAACTGACCTGCAGACCAAGCTGTTGTCGTACGAATCCGGGATATTTACGGATCAGATCAGCGGGACTGATTTGGGAACCTAAAAGGTGATTTAACCTGATAATACAGAGAAGTCAGACTAAGTTCATTGGTCTGGCTTCTTTTTTTGCCAACACACACTGAAACATAGAGTTTAACCGGGACGGATAATAACGGAAAACCGATGGTGATTCAACTATTCAGGAAGGATTTCAACATAAACCATTCAGATTACTCACCCAATGATGGAGCAACAGGCAACAATCTGCCGAAAAATATCAGGAGCATCTTTACTGATCAGGCGGTTATCGATTCGGGGCAGGGAAATTATCAGACTTTTGGATATTAAAAGGCAGAATTGCAAATCAAAATCAATATAAATGTCAAAATATCATTTATTTTTCATATATTAATGGTCTTATTATGAACTTAATTCCGGAATTATGAAAACTATCATTTTATTACTTGCTATTTTAATTAGGGGATGTGTTTCAGCCTTCCCGCAACAAGTTGGCTGGAACTGGCAGCATCCCTATCTTCAGGGCAATGACCTGAATTCCATAGTAATGAACGGCGTTAAGGGCTGGGCAGTTGGCGATATGGGTGTTGTGATGCGAACCGGCAATTCAGGACTGGACTGGGAACTTGTTGATCTGAGGACTTCTGCCAACCTGAACTGCATCTATATGGAAGCGATATCAGGCCGCGGATGGATCGTTGGAGAGAAAGGCTCAATTTACTATTCAGAGGACGGCAGTGAACACTGGAAAAAGCAATACAGCGGCACCTCCGAAGATCTTTATGCCATTACTGCTACCGGTGGCGACTGCCCCTGGGTTTGCGGACACGATGTAGTTCTGCATAGCTATGACCACGGCGAAAACTGGGATAAAATCAGTACCCCGGTCCATACCTGGTTTTGGGATATTGACATGAAGGATTGCGACGAAATATGGGTTTGTGGCAACCAGAGCCTGGTAATGAGCACCAAAGATCATGGTGATACCTGGCAGGTTCATACGGTGCCTACCACATACAACCTGATGGGAATTGATATTGTGCCCAATGGCGATTACCGGGCATGCGGAAACCAGGTCACCATCATCCGCTCCTCCGACGGTGGCGAAAACTGGGTGAAAGAGAACCAGTCACCATTTATCAGCACCTATGCTATTGATACAAAAGGTATTGGTGGTCCGTCTTACGCCGTAGGAGATAAAGGCCACATTTACGAAACACTGGATGGAGGCACCACCTGGACAGATAAAAAATCACCTACACTTTACCAGTTGAATGATGTCTGTTTCCAGGCGCTCTACAATTCAGTGTATGCAGTGGGTTGGTACGGACAGGTACTGAAGAAAGATGAAAGTACCTCTGCAGATTTTGAGGTTCTCAACAAAAGGCCGACCCATTATTTCATGGATATGGATTTCATCAGTGCCGATACAGGCTGGATTGTAGCCGGTGAGAGCGTGGACGATGAAGGGAATAAGGACGGACTTATTCTGCATACCGTCGATGGAGGGAAAACATGGGAAACGCTGCACCATGAGTCATCCTTTTTCAACAGCATCGACTTTATCAACGAAAATGAAGGCTGGGCCGTTGGCAGAAGCAGCGAGCAGTATGGAGAAGGTGTTATCCTGCATACTACCAATGGCGGTAAAACCTGGACTTCGCAGTCCAATCCTATCATTGAATCGGTGGATAAAGTGTTCTTCCTGGATGAAAACAATGGCTGGGTGGTAAGCAACGACTGGTGGGGGCAAATCGCTCATACCACAAACGGAGGACAAACCTGGACCTCACAGACCAATCCGACAAAAAACCCGATTGTAGATATTTTCTTTATCAATCCCGATAAAGGTTGGGCAGTGGGTATGGATTCAACCATCCTCAGGACCACCAATGGCGGGCAAACCTGGCAGCGGACCGAACTCACAGTAAATAATAACTGGTATTTCAGATCGGTTTATTTCATCGATGAAATGCACGGATGGGCTGTCGGTGTTTATGGAGTGATCATGCTTACCAGCGACGGGGGGCTCACCTGGCTCGAAGTGGTGAACGGACATGGTGAATCGCTGNNCAATCAGTGTTTTTTTATCGATGCTTTAAATGGCTGGGCTGTGGGTGATGCAGGCACAGTGCTCCGCTCCATCGATGGCGGCTACACATGGTTTAACCAATACAGCGGCATCAGCAGGAATTTCCTGTGTTCAGTTCAGTTTACCGATAAATATAACGGATGGATATCAGGTGAAGGCGGCACGCTGAAGCATACCGGCAACGGAGGTTTCTGGAATGAGCCCGGTACTTTCCTCAGGAATAACCTTAGCATCCCAATCCCTGATCTTTCAGAAGCAACCGACACACTGCTTGCCGATTTCTCAGAAATGAAAAACAGCGGCTACCAGTTGGTCGGCCATGCAGTGATGCTTGATTCCATCATGCATACCAAAGCTTCTGATCTGGAAATTACATTATCTCACGGTGGTGTGACCAAAACTATTGTCAGCCAGGTTTCCGACCCGGGCTCCGATTTCCTGTGGACACGCCTTACCGATGATGCATCAAAACTCATTACCAGCGGAGTGGCTCCTTTTTCGGGGAATTACAAACCTTCGGAAGCCCTGAGCGCATTCAACGGACTCGATCCCAGCGGTGAGTGGGTGCTTACTGTTTACGATAAAAACGCCGGAAACGCCGGAACCCTGAAAGCCTGGGGAATAAAGCCGGAATTCGAAAGAGTGGTCTCAGTTGATGAACCAATTTCAGTCAGCGGGGATGCATTGGTCAACCTTTCTCAGAATATCCCCAACCCGTTCTCCGAATCAACTGTTTTCAAATGGACCAGCAGGGTCAGCGGTTACACCACGCTGAAAATATTTCATGCAAGCGGAATTGAAGTGGCTTCACCTGTAAGCAAATACTTCACGGCAGGCGAATACTCTGTTGATTTCAACAGGGCAGATCTGAAACCGGGGGTGTATTATTACCAGCTGATGGTTGGCGATCATAAAATCACCAAAAAGTGCATTGTTATGTAAGCATTTGGTAATAGCTGTTTAAAGAATTTATTCATGCATTAAATAAGCAGACTGCTGTTTGAGAATATCGAAGACTATTACAGTGAATAGTTGCTTATAAATTATCATGAGGATTAGCATAGAGAAATGACAGGAGTAAATAATATTCGACGAAAAACTGACTTTAAACCATGTCTGAACTTGTTTTAATGAAATACTAATAGAGTGTGATGGTCATATCTCAGAAACTCAAGGAACTAAACAATAAATAATCTGTATAATGAGAGCTACTTTTTTACTTCTTATTTTTTCCTTTTGCCTTTACCCCATGATTAAGGCCCAAACCATTTATGTTGATTCTTCCAATAACACTGGAAATGAGGATGGTACGCTGGAACATCCCTATAATACCATCAAGGAAGGAATCAATGCTGCTTCTATAGGATATCAGCTCATGATCAAAACTGGCACCTATATTCCTGATGATTCCTGGTCAGGGAATGACCATACTCTATTCCTTAAGGCGGGTATAAAACTTATTGGCGAAGGAACTGATAAAACGATCATCCAGGGGATCGTGGTCGACCAGGAGAACAGCAACCTATCCATCGGATTGGAAAAGCTACGGTTTGATGAGTTTTATTTTACAAGGGGAACCCACGCCGGGCCATTCGTTGACATGAATATCATTAAAGATTGTTCTACGGATTATATTGACTTGCCATTTGGTGCGGGGATCCCTTCCAATGATACTACACCAGGACCCAATTATGGTTTCCTGATTGAGAACAACGACCTCGGAACCGAAGGCATCATCGATTTCAAGCAGGGTGCAGGCATTTCGAACCTTACAGTAAAAAACAATTCTTGTGGCTATATTTATCTGAAATCCGGTGGAGGTTATACATATCTCATTGATAACAACGATATTCAGTATAGCATTGCTGACAAATCTGCTACAAATACGACAACCATTTCCAATAACAGGATCGCAAATGGTGGAATTGATGATAAAAGTGGAGGTAATCAATACGGTGTAGAAGATGAAATCATTGAAAATAACACGATCACTGCAGATGAAAACTCACCTGCGTTTATCGATGAAGATTATAAGGCGGGGATACAAGCCAAATCACGCTCGGTAACGATCCGAAACAACACGATCACCTGTACAGGTAATGTCTCTGGCATCCGGTCAAGCGCCGGTGCCCCGATGCACATTTTGAATAATACGATCACACTCAGTGAAGTGCAATCGCCCGCTCCTGATCCCTACGAAAGCACTTCCGGGATCTTTAATTACTCGGGGTGGGGGAAAGTGTCAGGCAATAAAATTACCGGGGGGAATATGGGTTATTACAGCAAGGCAGGAACTGTTGAATTTTCCAATAATACCATCATAAATGCCTTCACCGGTTTTTATAGCATAGGAGCTGAAAAAGTACACCACAACAGCATTTCAAACTGTAAAGCCAATGGCCTTATCCTCGATGGGATCAGGGGGCCTGTCTTCTCCAACATGATCACCAATAACGGAGGCTCCGGAATCCTTGTCATGAGAGCCCCGGTCGATTTGGGCAGTGGCACCGACTCCTGCCCGGGACTGAATGTGATCACCGGTAATGGTAATTATGATCTCTATATCATGGCAAATTCATCAACATATCCTGTAATTAATGCCAGATATAATGTTTGGGATCATATGGATACTTTGGAGATCATGCAACAGGATATCCGAGACGGTAACGATTCAACAGGTTTGGTAAGGGTAGATTTTACTCCCTGCAGTGGATTAGGTGTACCTGAAAGTGAGGGCAACACTCACGTAGAAATATTCCCTAATCCGGCATCGGATTTTTGCAATGTGTCTTTGTATACAGGCTCCGTCGATCAATTTTGTATCACAATCTTGAACATCTTTCAGCAAAAGGCAGGTATCGTTCTTGAGAAGAATTGTTACCCTGGCTTGAATGAGATACCAATAAATTTGACATCATTAATCTCAGGAATATATCTATGCCGGATTCAATCTAAAAGCTTTTGTGAAACAAAGCTTCTGGTAATCCAATATTGAGTTTTAATTAATAATTGTCAACAACTTTCAATGAAGGATAAGTTGGTGTCTCAAGGAAATAAAACAAGATTCCTGTACTTTTGCACCACCAATCAGCCGCGGGAATTGCTCCTGGCGGCCTAAGTTGTTTTGTATGGATGAAGAAATTACCGGGATTGAGCAGCCTGCACTTAAACCAACCAGCGATTCTGTTGAAAAACTGGTATCTTTTTACCGCGAAAACGAAAGCCTGAAAGGCATATCACCCCTGCTGCAAGCGAGTGCCGGGTCAGTGCCCAGGATACATCTGAAAGGATTGACCGGTTCGTCGGCATCGCTTGCACTGGCTTCGGTCTTCCTGTCGAATCCATTGGTTCATGTGGCCATTCTTTCCGACAAGGAATCGGCAGTATACTTTTGCAACGACCTCGAAAACCTGCTGGGTGAAGCCGAAACAGCCTTTCATAAAAAGAGGGTTTTACTTTTCCCCACCTCTTACAAACGCCCTTACGAAATTGAAAAAACAGACAACAGCAACGTTTTAATGCGCACCGAAGTGCTGAAAAGGCTCAGCACACGGGCAAAAAACACGGTTGTCGTTACCTGGCCGGAAGCCTTGAGTGAGAAGGTTGTAACAAAGAACTACCTTGAAAAATCAACGCTTCATCTCCGCTGCAACGAAGCCATCGACATGGATTTTATGTACGATGCGCTGGAAGAATACGGTTTCGAAAGAGTGGATTTTGTGGTGGAACCCGGACAGGTTGCTATCCGCGGCGGGATCATCGACGTATTCTCATTCACCAACGATTTTCCTTTCCGCATCGAATTTGAGGATGATGCAGTCGCTTCTATCCGCACATTCGATCCCGCCACACAACTTTCGGTCGATAAGCTCGAACACATTACCATAGTGCCCAATGTGCAGGACAGGGTGCTTCACGAAAAGCGCGAATCCTTCCTCGAATTTCTTCCGGCACACAGCATTCTCTGGTTTCATGACCTCACTTTTGCCATCGACCGTGTGGAACAGGAATTTCAGAAGGCAAAGCTGGCGTTTGAAAACCTTGAAAGCATCATCAGCCACCTCGAACCGGAAGAATTGTTTACGGGTAAAGAAGCAATGTCGCGCAGTATCAGCAGTTTCCCGGTTATTGAGTTCGGGAAGCATTTCGCGCTGAAAGCTGTTGCAACCATTGATTTCGAAATACTCCCGCAACCTTCATTCAACAAGAACTTCGATCTGCTGCTCGACAACCTTCGCGAAAACGCTGAAGCTGGAATACGCAATATATTGCTGGCCGACAGTCCGCAACAGGTAGAGCGTATTTATTCCATCCTCGACGACCTGCTGAAAAACCGTGAGCTGAATCCTGAAGAGATTAACTATTCTTCCATCAACCTCTCGTTGCACGAAGGATTTGTTGACCGTAGTTCGGGAATAGCTTGTTATACCGATCACCAGATTTTTGAACGATACCACAAATTCAGGCTTCGCGAGAGTTTCAGTGGCAAACAAGCTATCACACTCAAGGAATTGTATGACCTCAAGCCCGGTGACTATGTCACGCATATCGATCATGGTGTAGGCAGGTACGATGGGCTGGAGAAAATTACCAACAACGGAAAAGTTCAGGAAGCGATACGCATTATCTATGCCAATGATGACCTGTTGTATGTAAGCATTCACTCGCTGCATCGCATCAGCAAATACACCGGCAAGGAGGGACATATTCCTTCGCTCGACAGGCTGGGCTCCAACGCGTGGAACAAACTCAAGGCAAAAACCAAGGCAAGGGTTAAAGATATCGCCAAGGACCTCATCAAACTATACGCAGAGCGCCGTGCCGGCAAAGGGTTTGCATATGCTCCGGACACATACCTGCAACATGAGCTCGAAGCATCATTTATCTATGAAGACACACCCGACCAGGTAAAATCAACTGCCGATGTAAAAGCAGATATGGAGCAGGATTTCCCCATGGACCGGCTTATATGCGGTGACGTAGGTTTTGGTAAGACCGAGATCGCCATTCGTGCAGCTTTCAAAGCGGTGAACGACAGCAAACAGGTGGCAATACTGGTGCCTACTACAATTCTTGCCTTGCAGCATTACAAAACTTTCCGTGACCGCCTGCGCGATATGCCCTGCAAAGTGGATTACATCAACCGGTTTAAATCGGCCCAGCAGCAGAAACTGACACTCAAAGAACTGGAAGAAGGGAAGCTGGATATCCTTATCGGGACGCATAGGCTGCTGAGTGCCGATATTAAGTTCAAAGACCTTGGACTGATGATTGTTGACGAAGAGCAGAAATTTGGTGTTGCTGCCAAGGAGAAGCTAAAGCAGATGAAGGTAAACGTGGATACGCTTACACTCACAGCAACACCAATTCCGCGCACCCTGCAATTCTCGCTCATGGGCGCACGCGACCTCAGCATTATCAATACTCCGCCTCCAAACCGTTACCCGGTTCAAACCGAGCTGCATGTATTTAACGAAGAAGTTATCCGTGATGCCGTGGCTTACGAACTTTCGCGCGGCGGACAGGTGTTTTTCGTCAACAACCGCATACAGAACATTCATGAAATAGCCTCAGTGGTTCAGCGACTCGTCCCAGATGCCAGGATTGCCGTCGGGCACGGACAGATGGATGGCTCCAAACTTGAACGTATCATGGTCGATTTTGTGGATGGCGAATACGATGTGCTTGTGTCGACCACAATTGTTGAAGCCGGCCTCGACATTCCCAATGCCAATACCATCATCATCAACGATGCACATCATTACGGCCTCAGCGACCTTCACCAGTTGCGCGGCAGAGTGGGTCGCGCCAACCGCAAGGCTTTCTGTTACCTGCTGGCACCACCGTTGAGTGTGCTCACCGACGAAGCACGCAAGCGCCTGAAAGCCATTGAGGAATTCTCAGAAATTGGCAGCGGCTTCAATATTGCCATGCGCGACCTCGACATCCGGGGAGCCGGGAACATTCTGGGTGCTGAGCAAAGCGGTTTTATCACCGAGATCGGTTTTGAGATGTATCAGAAAATCCTTGATGAAGCTTTACAGGAACTCAAACAGACCGAATTTCGTGATTTGTATGCTGCGGAGGAGCAGAAAATTTTCGTCCGCGAATGCCAGATAGAAACAGACCTTGAAATACTGATCCCCGACGATTATGTGAGCAGCAACGTAGAGCGCATGAGCCTTTACAAGGAGCTCGACAGCCTTGAGACGGAAGAAGCGCTTGCCCTGTTCCAGAAGAAAATGATCGACCGCTTTGGTCCTGTTCCNCCCGAAACACAGGAACTCTTCAACACCATCCGCCTGCGCAAACTGGCAAAAGACCTGGGAATGGAAAAGCTGGTACTCCGCAACGGAGCCATGACAGTGTACTTCGTCAGCAACCAGGAGTCACCCTATTACCAGTCGGAAACGTTTACGGCAGTGCTTAAATATGTACAGCAGAATGCAGCCACATGCCGCATGAAGGAAGCCGTGGGTAAACTTACGCTGACTTTCAGGGACGTAAAAACGGTGATGGAAGGACTTGTGAGGCTGAGAATAATTAGCAATTGAAAATTGATCCCGATAGCTATCGGGATTGAAAATTGGAAGAATCCGGAATTTTTCAGGCTCTCCATCCCGATAGCTATCGGGACTCAAACTCTTCAAACCTTTCAAACTCTTCAAACTCTTCAAACTCTTCAAACTCTTTAAACTCCTCAAACCCTTCAAACCTGAACAAACGAACATTTGAACAAGCGAAATCTGAAGTAAGAACAGGGTGATCGGGGAATTCAGAATCCAGGAGTCAGAATCCGGAATTTTTCAAACCCCTTAAACTCTTCAATCCCGATAGCTATCGGGACTCAAACTCTTCAAACCTTTCAAACTCTTCAAACTCTTCAAACTCCTTAAACTCCTCAAACCCTTCAAACCTGAACAAACGAACATTTGAACAAGCGAAATCTGAAGTAAGAACAGGGTGATCGGGGAATTCAGAATCCGGGAGTCAGAATCCGGAATTTTTCAGGATCTCCAATCCCGATAGCTATCGGGACTCAAACTCTTCAAACTCTTCAAACTCTTCAAACTCTTCAAACTCTTTAAACTCTTCAAACTCTTTAAACTCTTCAAACCCTTCAAACCTGAACAAACGAACATTTGAACAAGCGAAATTGGAAGTAAGAACTGGGTGATAGGGGAATTCAGAATCCAGGAGTCAGAATCCGGAATTTTTCAGGCTCTCTAATCCTTCAAACTCTTCAAACTCTTCAAACTCCTTAAACTCCTCAAACCCTTCAAACCTGAACAAACGAACATTTGAACAAGCGAAATTGGAAGTAAGAACAGGGCGATAGGGGAATTCAGAATCCAGGAGTCAGAATCCGGAAATTTTTCAAACCCCATAAACTCTTCAATCCCGATAGCTATCGGGACTCAAACTCTTCAAACCTTTCAAACTCTTCAAACTCTTCAAACTCTTTAAACTCCTCAAACCCTTCAAACCTGAACAAACGAACATTTGAACAAGCGAAATTGGAAGTAAGAACAGGGCGATAGGGGAATTCAGAATCCAGGAGTCAGAATCCGGAATTTTTCAGGCTCTCCATCCCGATAGCTATCGAGACTCAAACTCTTCAAACATTTCAAACCCTTCAAACCTACACCTCATACCCAAACCGTTTCAACTGCCGTTCATCCTCGCGCCAGTCGTCGCTCACTTTTACGCTCAGCTCAAGATAGACCCTCGAACCGATAAATTCTTCGATATCCTTGCGGGCCGACATGCCAAGTTTTTTGATGGCAGCGCCTTTATGCCCGAGTATGATGGCTTTCTGTGTTTCGCGCTCGACAAAGATTGTGGCTGCAATCACTGTGATCTTCTCACTTTCTTTGAACGATTCTACCACTACTTCAGTAGAGTAAGGCACTTCTTTTGTGAACTGCAGGAAGATTTTCTCCCGGATAATCTCTGAAATAAAGAACCTTAAAGGCCTGTCGGAGAGTTCATCATCCTTTTCAAAATAGGGCGGGTTTTCTGGTAAAAGCTGCAGTACGGTTTCCTTCACCTTTTCAACATTGTAGTTCAGCATGGCGGAAACCGGGATTACTTCGGCTTCGGGGAACTGGTTTTTCCAGAACAGCACCTTGTTTTCAGCCTCTTCGGGTTTGGCCAGGTCCACTTTATTGATAATGAGAATCAGAGGCTTGCCCGATTGTTGTATTTTCCTGATAACGTCTTCCTCAAAGTTGTTTTCGCCCACTTCGGTCATATACAGGAACACATCGGCATCCTGCAAGGCGCTGTCAACGAACTTCATCATCGATTTGTGAAGCTTGTAGTGTGGTTTCAGGATGCCGGGAGTATCGGAGTAAACAATCTGGTAATCGGGTCCGTTTACAATACCGAGAATCCGATGGCGGGTTGTCTGGGCTTTGGCGGTGATAATGGAAAGTTTTTCCCCGATGAGCAGGTTCATTAAAGTAGACTTTCCCACGTTGGGATGTCCGAGAATATTTACAAAACCGGCTCTATGGCTCATGGAACAAATTAATTTTCAAAAACATTTGCTTAACAAAGGAACAAAATATACCTTTGCACTCCCAAATTGAGACGTTCATTTTGTAAAAAGATATACTGCGGGGTGGAGCAGAGGTAGCTCGTTGGGCTCATAACCCAAAGGCCGTAGGTTCGAATCCTGCCCCCGCTACAACGGAGTCCCCGGCGCAACGCGCCGGGGATTTTTGCTTTTTCGGAGGATGCAAACTTGTTTGCAGATCCGCAGAAAAAGCAAAAATCCTTAGCGAACGCAGTTCGCGGGGACTCCGATGTAAAGCCCCCCTTACCAGGATCACGTCAGTAATCCTGCCCACATCTTTACAAAGCGATAAAGGAAGAATCCCAAACAATGCAGAGTTGCGGAGGACGGTACTAAAATTTCACTATCCGGAACCCTAATCTCCCCTCTTCCCTGAGCCTTTTTATTAATTCTGCTGATCTCAATCAGCTGATGATTCCCCTTTATTCAGTTTGGTGAATGCAATGATCAGCAGACTGATAATAAAGAACAACGACAACAGCAGGGTGCTGTTGCGCATACTGCCGGTGACCTGCTCAATAAGGCCGAAACCGAGCATCCCGATCACGATGGCCAGTTTCTCGGTGCTGTCGTAAAAACTGAAATAGGAAGCCGTGTCCGCCGTACCCGCAGGGATCAGCTTCGACCAGGTAGAACGCGCCTGCGACTGTATTCCTCCCATCACAAGTCCGACCAGCGCCGACAAAACGTAGAACTGCAGATCACTGTGTACGAAATAAGCTGATATACAAACAAACACCCATATCGCTAGCATCCACAGCAGGGACGTCCTGTTGCCGAAACGTGCTGACACCCTTCCGAAAGCATACGCACCCATGATCGCAACCACCTGTATGATGAGGATAGTCATGATAAGCATGGTATCGCTGATACCCAGTTCCGCCTTGCCAAAGAGAGAAGCAACAATGATCACCGTTTGCACACCCATGCTGAAAAAGAAAAAGGCCAGCAGAAACCGGTACATGGTCTTATGTTTTCTTATGTAGCCGAATACGCTGATCACTTCGCGAAATCCCGCGGAAAAGATACTCACCTCCCAATGCACCGGCTTTCGCTGTTCGCGCAGGTAGTAAAAGGCAGGCTGTGAAACGGCAAGCCACCAGATCCCCACCAGGATAAACGAAAACTGAATGGCCTGCAAGCTGTCAGCAAAGCCAAACCACTGGTATTGCTGCAGCGAAAAAATATTGAAGATGAGCAGTACCATGCTGCCGGCATACCCGAACGAAAATCCCCTGGCGCTGATGCGGTCGTGACGGTCGGGGGTAGCAATGATGGGCAGAAACGAATTGTAATATACCAGTGAGCCGGCGAAGCCAATCACTGCCAGCATGGGAAGCAGGAGACCCAGCCCGAGGTTTTCACCGGTAAAGAAGTACAGCCCCATGCAGGCAAAAGAACCCAGCAGGGTAAAAAACTGCATGAAACGCTTGCGGTATCCGCCAAGGTCGGCGATGCCCGACAAGGATAACGTGAGCAGTATCACCAGGAAGTAACCCAGCGCAACGGCATATTCATACAAAACGGTGTTCCTGATATGCATTCCCAGGAAGGTTACCATCTCCGATCCGAAAGCCTGACGCGTAACCTGCTGATAGAATATCGGGTACAGCACAGTATTCACACTCAGGATATAGCCTGAATTGGCAATGTCGTACGAGCACCAGGCATTGATGACTTTCGGTGAATTCACAGGCAGAACAGGTCTTCTCATTTCGGGGGCTGTTTGTCATGATAAAACTACATTTTTCTTTGAATCGGGGGGAGGGGAGGGTTTAATTTTACAGTTTATGATTGGCTAGGAGCAAGGAGCGGGGAGCGGGGAGCAAGGAGAAAGGAGCAAGGAGAAAGGAGCAAGGAGACAGGAGACAGAATCCAGGAGTCAGGAGTCAGGAGACAGAAGACAGAAGCCAGGAGTCAGGAGACAGGAGAAAGGAGAAAGGAGAAAGGAGAAAGGAGAAAGGAGAAAGGAGAAAGGAGAAAGGAGAAAGGAGAAAGGAGTCAGAAGCCAGGAGTCAGAATTCAGGAGACAGGAGTCAGAAGTCAGGAGCCGGAAATTCATCTGTGAAAAACTTATTACTTTTGGCTGCTTAGACACCGGCAAATGCAAAGAAGAGGCACATTCATACGGCTTTTTTCAAAGATCCTGGCATTTAAAATCAGGTTGCTGCTTCGTCTGCGTTACAGGATATCAATAAAAGGGGAGGAGGCGATCCGCGCCGGTGCGCCGGTTCTCTACCTTCCCAACCACCCGGCTATGATCGATCCGGTGATCCTGCTCAGCGAAATTTACCGCTTCTCGTCGGCTATCCCTGTGATTTCGGAAAACTATTACGACATACCCGTAGCTAAATGGTACTTCAGAGGGATGGGCGCAGTAAGGGTAAGCGATCTTGAAAAAGGCAGCCGCGACACGGGGGTATTGCAGTCGATAACCCGCGCAGTGTATAAGGCGCTGAGGCGACATACCAATGTGCTCATTTACCCGGGCGGACAGCTTGCCGCGCAGGGTTTTGAGAGGATACTGAACAAAAAATCGGCGTATCATATTATAAATGGCATCTCCGGCGATGTTCAGATCGTGGGTGTGCGCTTCACCGGCTTATGGGGCAGTATGTGGTCGAAAGCCCGGACCGGCAAATCTCCTGACTTCTTCATGCAGCTCATGAAAGGATTTTTGTATGTGCTGGCAAACCTGGTATTTTTTGTGCCGAAGCGTACCGTGAACCTCGAGTTTGAAGACATCACGGCTGCGGCCAGGGAAGCGGCGCTGCCCGGGCAGAAGCCATTCAACACTTTCCTCGAAGATTTCTACAACCGCCACGGTGAGGAACCGGCACGTTACGTTAAGCATATTTTTTACTGGCGGTAATGGGATAAAAATGGCCTTTCTCCTTGCTATCTGACACTCAAAGTTTTAAATCCCAATTTTCAATTGCCTCACCCGCATTATCACGACCGCGTTCCATCACCTCCCATGCTATCACCCAAAGCCACTTTATCATTTATGATTTGTTAATTGACATTTGATATTTAAGACGACTCCTTAAAGGACAAAGTACTGTTTTTTTCGTCGTTGTGCTTGGTAGCAACCAATCCCCCGGCGATTATCATCGCCACCCCTTTGTTAAGGGGACTGTGCCACCGTCCCCCTTTGTTGCCCATGCGAAGGCTCGTGCAGTAGCGGCAATAAAGGGGGTGGCCGACGCAGGAGGCCGGGGGATTCTGCTCAATTAATTTTGGTGATTAGTATCACCACCATATAATAATAACCAGGGCGCCCCATCGCTGAGCCGCCCCCGTATCCCCATGCCCCTTTCGCACAAGCCTTCACTTGGCAGGCAGGCTGAAGGGGACCTTCCCGCAGTAACCCACCTTTGACCCTTAACTTTTGCTATCTGACCTTTGACCTTTAATTTCTGGTTGTCCTAAGACTAAATTGTCAATTGTCAATTGTCAATTGTCAATTGTCAATTATCAATTTTCAATTACCCCACCCGCCCCCATATCCCCATGCCCCATTCACACAAGCTTTCACTTGGCAGGCAGGCTAAAGGGGACCTTCCCGCAGCAACCCACCTTTGACCCTTAACTTTTGCTATCTGACCTTTGACCTTTAATTCCTGGTTGTCCTAAGACTAAATTTTCAATTTTCAATTTTCAATTTTCAATTGCCTCACCCGCCCCCATATCCCCATGCCCCTTTCACACAAGCTTTCACTTGGCAGGCAGGCTAAAGGGGACCATCCCACTGCAACCCACCTTTGACCCTTAACTTTTGCTATCTGACCTTTGACCTTTAATTTCTGGTTGTTCTAAGACTAAATTTTCAATTGTCAATTGTCAATTATCAATTTTCAATTGCCTCACCCGCCCCCGTATCCCCTAAAGGGGACCTTCCCGCATCTGCCTTTAACTCCCGATTGCCAACAAGCTTTATTACCAATTCATAATTTTCAATTGTCAATTTTCAATTTTCAATTATCCATTGCCCTCTCCTGAAACAGGCAAACACTTTTTACCATGGATTTGTAAACCAGCAGGTATAGTAATGATGGAAAGTGGTATCCATTATATGCGCAAATCATTCCTATTCCGTTCGGGAGGAGCTATATAACGACGGTATGCTGAACTATAACCGAAATGGATGCGAAGCCTGGCTTTGTGAATAATTCTGAAGGATGTATTTATAATAATATCAACAACATATAAATATTTTCAATATTTGTCGTATATTTACCGGAAGGCACCTGACTGAAACAGTCAGACTAAAAAGAATGTCACTATATCATTGAACGATAATGATAGCGACTACTGAAAGAGTGTTTCCATAGAAAAGCCCTTCTTTAACTCTCTTACTCTGATTATTCTGCTAAAACATCAGTTCTCGTAACCAGAATAAATCTGTCAACCAGGCATTCGTCGTACTCACATTTCTTTACTGTTGAAATATCTGAAAATTTGAAACAGAAAGTTCCGGCATATTGAGACGATAGATGAAGATGTTACTGTCATTTATTGTTTCCTGATGTTTCCTCTGCCTCGTTATGTAATCCCAGGAAGGATATATACTCACATTTCAATTCTGCAGCTATGAAATCAATCTTTCTTCTTTTTCCGGCTCTTTTGTTTGCAATCACTGTGGAAGGGCAGGAGAAATCATGCAAAGTAAACAATCTGATTTTCAGCGATAAGTCCACAGCTGAGTACAGGGGAGTTTCGGGTACAGGCGGGTTCAGGATGATGCCTCAAACCACTGTCACTATTTCAGGTGGCTATATGTGGGTGAGTGATTTCCTTATGGAAAACGGCTCGTCGTTTGTGGATGGATGCACAACCGGCAACGGGCATTTCCTGACTGTTGCGGGAAGTTCGACGGTAAAATGCATGATTCCCGGAAACGAATGGCATCTTATTTCTTCACCCGTAAGCGATGCCGTTTCCGGAATGTTCAAAGGCAAGTTCCTGATGGAACACCGGGAAAACGATAATACCTATTACGATATCATTTCGACCAGTGTTCCGTTGACACCGGTTAAAGGATATGCACTATGGGGAGATGATGAAGGGTTTACTGCTGAATACACGGGATCGCTGAATGCAGGAGCAATTGAAGCAAACTGGCTGACCCGGAATACCGCAATAACCGACCGCGGATGGAATCTTGCCGGGAACCCATATCCCTCTTCCATTGATTGGTCTGCTGCCACCGGCTGGACCAAAACAAACATGGATGATGCTATTTACCTGCATGTAAACGCAAGTACCTGGGCAACATATGTCGGAGGGGTCGGCAACAACGGAGGCACGCAATATATTGCACCGTGCCAGGGTTTCTTCGTGCGCGTGTCCGAAGGTCAAACTGCAGGTGCATTGGCCATGACCAACGCTGTGAGGGTGCATCATGCAACATCGTTTTTTAAAAGCTCAGCAGAAGAAATACCCGGCCTCATCAGGCTTGAAGTGACCGGAAACGGATATAACGATGAAACGGTCGTGAGGATATTGGATGCGTCAACAGCAGGTTTCGATGGCGACTGGGATGCATACAAGCTGTTTGGTTCAGTTGAACAAGCCCCTCAGTTATATTCAGCTGGTAGTTTTCCGCTCAGCATCAATTCAATCCCTGAACCGGTGCCGGTCTCATTGGGAATAAGGGCCGGAATAAGCGGGACGTACACCATCAGAGCCCTCGAAATCAACGACCTTGTCAATGTAAAGCTTGAGGACAAACAAACAGGAATCATAACTGCCCTGGCCGACAAGTCATATACTTTTAACTGGAGTGCCGGCGAAAATGAAGACCGCTTTATTCTTCGATTCGATGCCATCGGCATGGAAGAACCCGTTGAGGCTGGCTGTATCATTTATTCCTGCGATAATGTGGCTGTTATCGACCTGCCGGTATCTGTACAGGCTGATATATTCATCTATAACCTGAAAGCACAACTGATAGTTGACCGGATTTCAGCTACCGGACAGGTGCGATTTAGTCCCGGCATTACCGGCATATATGTAGTGAAAGTGATAACAAACACTGAGACAATTACAAGGAAAGTATTCATAAGATGATAAAACAACAAGCGTCATGAAAAAATTACTTACTGCCGCTGTAGTATTGGTATTATGCAGTCTGCCATTATTGCTGCCGGCCCAAAGCCCACCTCATCCTAACGGTGGCAGTTCACCAAATGAAGGCGGAACTTCGAACACACCTGTTGGTGGTGCACCCATAGGCAGCGGAGGCGGCGCAATGGTGATTATGGGTGTGGCATATGCCGTATGGAAGCTGGTACGACAAAACAGGTTAACGGAAAGCCGGAAATAGTATCAGGCCGAAACCCTTCACAGATATGCTGAACCATTAATAAATATTAAGTATTGTAAATTGTTTAATTATGAAAGCACCCATAAGAATAAAATACACAGGGCTGGTATTCTTGCTGTTTATTGCATTATCAGTAAATGCCCAGGTAAGTATAAACACTGATGGCAGTCAGCCGGACAATTCAGCGATGCTGGATGTGAAAAGCGCTTCAAAAGGATTGCTGATTCCACGCATGACAATGGTCCAGCGTGATGCCATCACCACGCCGGCAACGGGACTGATGATTTACCAAACCGATAATATTGCCGGCGTTTACTTCAATTCAGGGACACCGTCGATGCCTGTCTGGACAATGGCAGGAGGCAATGCAAGCCAGTGGATGACCGACGGTACCAATATTTATTATAATTCAGGAAACGTGGGTATAGGCACCAGCAACCCTGCAGCGCTGCTACACGCGCAGGGTACAGGTACGGGGCAAGGTAATATTTTATTTGAGGGTACATTCAAATATGGCCTTGGCGCTCCACCGGCTTCCGGTGCCGGAACGCGAATGATGTGGTACCCTGATAAAGCAGCCTTCCGGGCTGGATATGTGGATGATGTTCAATGGGATGCTGCTAATATTGGTGATTATTCTACTGCCATGGGAGTTTATCCCATCGCTTCAGGAGTAGCAGCTGTCTCCCTGGGAATGAGCACTAATGCTACTGGTAGTGCTTCCACCGCTTTCGGTATGGGCACAACGGCTTCCGGTGGAGAAGCAACAGCCATGGGATATATCACCACCGCCTCTGGAGGTCTTTCCACCGCAATGGGTTACAAAACAAAAGCTTCTGGAGACCAAGGTTCTACTGCTATGGGTTTTGAAACTACTGCCTCCGGAAATTCTTCCACCGCAATGGGTTGTCATACGACTGCCGCTTCGTTTTGTGAAACGGTTATCGGACAGTACAATACCACTTATACTCCGATCAGCACAACAGAATGGAATGCAAATGACAGGCTCTTTGTTATTGGATATAATTATTACACAAATGCCATGACGGTGTTAAAAAACGGGAATATTGGAATTGGTACCGATAATCCTAAAGCACTGCTCCATACTTCTGTTTTTTCAGGAGGGACCGGACACGGCAATATCTTATTTGAGGGTGAATATAAATACTCGGGCGCTGGCGATCCCCCAACCTCAGGCGGAGGAACCCGTATGATGTGGTATCCTGATAAAGCTGCGTTCAGAGCCGGATATGTGGATGGCGCTCAATGGGATGCTGCTAGCATTGGCAATTATTCAAATGCTTTGGGATATAGCACTACTGCATCGGGAGAATATTCTACAGCCGTAGGTTATCAAAACACCGCCTCTGGAATATATTCCACCGCCTTGGGGTGTGGCACTATTGCTTCAGGTGGAGTTTCTACAGCATTGGGTATGAGCACCCACGCTTATTCTGCATTAGAAACAGTAATTGGAATAGGTAATACAACTTATACACCAATCAGTGTAAACGGTTGGAATATTAATGACAGGCTTTTTGTCATCGGTAATGGTTGGTCAGGTTCCCATAATGCGATAACGGTGTTGAAAAGCGGAAATACCGGAATTGGTACCGACATACCCACCCAACTGCTTGATGTGAATGGAAATGCCGCATTCAGGGCTATAGGATCAGGCGCTTACGAAGGCCCGGTAAACAGGACATCAGATGGTACGCTTACAACAGCTACTTCGGACGGACGACTGAAAACTAACGTAAATTCTCTCGCAGGTTGCCTCGACAAAGTTTTGCTTCTCAGAGGCGTATCTTTTACATGGAAGAACAATCCTGAGTATGGAACGAGAATAGGTTTCATTGCCCAGGAGTTTGAAAAGATAATACCCGAACTTGTCTTTACTAATCCGACTGATGGATATAAAGGCATTAATTATGCAGAAGTATCTGCTGTCCTCGTAGAAGCCATCAAAGAACTGAAAGCGGAGAACGACCTGTTAAAAGCTGAATCTGGGCGACAACAATCCAAAATTGAAACCATGGAATCCCGATTATCGAAACTTGAAAGTATGATGGAAGTAACTTCTAATAGATAGCACAAAGGTGTCAAAAGTCCAAAAGTCTATAGTAAAGTGAAATAACATTTTCAAGTGGTTTGATGTAACATCTGGTCTTAAATCAATATCGTCGCTTATTATGAAAGCATTTTACAAAATTTCTCTATTGCCATTGATTGCGTTTGCCTTGCATAGTCAAATTGCAATAGCCCAGGTAAGCATCAACACTGATGGTGCACAACCCGATAATTCTGCAATACTTGATGTGAGTAGCACAACTTCAGGAGTGCTGATACCGAGAATGACAGCAGACCAGCGTACCGGGATTAGTTCCCCTGCAACAGGATTACTTATATATCAGACCGATGGGAACACTGGTTTTTATTATTATAACGGGACGACCTGGATGCTTCTTGGCAACGGGGAAGGTGGTGGTGGTCATGTGATTGATGCAGATGGTAATGCTTATCCGACAGTTAAGATTGGCAACCAGGAATGGATGGCAGAAAACCTGAAGGTTACACACTATCGTGATGGTAGTGCTATTCCAAATATAACAAACGAAACTGAGTGGAGCAATCTTACCACAGGTGCGTATTGTTGGTATCTTAATGACGAAAATACTTATAAAAACCTCTATGGCGCTTTATACAATTGGTATTGTGTGACTGACCCCCGTAACCTCTGTCCTGCTGGCTGGCATGTACCAACTAATGAAGAATGGTTAACACTGAAAGATAACTTAGGTGGTGTGCCAGTAGCTGGAGGAAAAATAAAGGCAACAATTTTATGGCTCAGTCCAAATACCGGTGCAACAAATGAAAGTGGGCTGTCCTGCCTTCCCGGAGACAAACGGCATCCAAATGGCTGGTTTAATTGGGATAATCTATTGGTTATGGGATACTGGTGGTCTTCAACACTTTTTAGTTCAGACCATGCATACGACCGAAGCCAAATGTACAACCAAGCAGGTCTATATGAAACAAGTTCCTTCTATAAATCCGGAGAATCTGTTCGATGCATTAAGGATTAATGAGGTTAATATGGTTCACAAATTACGATTTATGAAAAAACTCTACTTTTTATTTATCATCATGGCATGGTCAATCGCTCCTGCCTCAGCACAAGTCTCAATTAACACAACCGGCAACCAGCCGCACAGTTCGGCGATGCTGGACGTATCCGCATCCAACAAAGGATTGCTTATGCCCAGGGTTGCCCTCACATCAGCCGACAATGCTTCACCCGTTGCATCACCGGCTACCGGATTAATGGTTTATAACACAGCAGCAGCCGGAACCTCACCGTACAAGGTTTGCCCGGGACTCTATTACTGGAGCGGCAGCATGTGGATCAGGTTCAGTGATGGAATCGACTGCGGAAACGGCTCCCCGCTTCCTGATGGCTGTGACCCGGAGCATACAATCATTGATATTGACGGGAATGTGTATCCTACCATCGTGATAGGCACACGGGAATGGATGGCCCGCAACCTGAAGGTAAGCCATTACAGGAATGGTGACGAAATACCCAATGTTACCGACAGGCTTGAATGGATTGCCCTTTCATCAGGAGCTTATTGCTGGTATAATAATAACCAGGCCACTTTTGAGCCATTGTACGGTAAGCTGTACAACTGGTATGTTGTTAACGACAGCCGAAACCTTTGCCCTTCCGGTTGGCATGTACCGACAGATACCGAGTGGGCCACCCTTATCGATCTGCTAGGTGGTTATTCGGTTGCAGGCGGCAAGATAAAAGAAACCGGGACAACGCATTGGTACAGTCCGAATACAGGCGCCACTAATGAAACCTGTTTTACGGCGCTGGGCGGAGGCTGCCGTAATTTCTGGGATAATTCAAATGCAAATTTCAATTATTATATGTCCATCGGTTGGTGGTGGTCTTCAACACAGGATCCGGATCAGACATACAGGGCTTTTTTCTATGATTGCAGCAAGGATAATACCACTGTATACAGAAACAGCGTTGATAAGCGGCAAGGCAATTCTGTACGATGCATTAAGGATTAAACCGTCCTGCGGCTCTCACATCATGATTAAGCGAATGTTTTGCAGTGCATTTGAAACCAGTGCATTGCTTTATAAGTCTTTTGCACAGCCCGTCCCTTTCTCTAAAAATCTGACCCGCTTGCTATCACGGGCAATATCCTCAAATGAAGAAAGCTCCGGGTTTACCTGATCGGTTGCTTTGCGGGTTCTGATTGTGAACGAACAAAAACGTTCCTCACGGGAACAGGCTCTTCAACTTTTGGATTACCCCAGTCATCCCAGTCTGTCACTTTAACTTCGCTCCATAATCCTTCCGTAACAAGGCTGTCAGTGCCGGGAATAACAGTAACTATACCCTGTCTCAATATTCCTTTGTATGAACCTACAGCTATCCTGTTGTTAAAGATTATCCACCTGCCATCAGCAGTAAGGTAGGGTTGTCTGTCCTTGGTGTACGACGGCACTTTTACAACTGTTGTCTGGTTGTTCCTATATTCAGTAACATCGGCTACTGTAATCACCATGTTTCCGTTTTTAAATACTTCAACGGCAAGAGGTCCAAACCAGTCGTCTTTACTGAATGAAACATAAGCAAGAGCTTCTTTTCCTTCCTGCTCAAGCTTAAGTTGCACCGAGTTGTCGTCGGTTTGGTGCCAGGTGCCGGTCAGTTGTTCCGGTATTTTCTTGTTACAGGACAGGCAGCAGACTCCCATTACAAAAATGGTCACCAGGATTGTAACTTTTGTGCTCATGCTTATGGCTATTAGGTTATATATTCACTCAGGCGGGTATTCAGGCTTGCTTACCGGTATACATCAGAAAATGTACCTGATAATGTACTTTGATGGGCATTACCATCCGCATCATATAAGAGACATATAAATATATAACATTTTTTTCAATAATCCGGGAAAAGATATTGACCACACCGGTGTTTAATTAGCAGTTCAACATGCCGGTAACCGGAAAGGCTGGATACAACGGTGACCAGAGATCATATCATATAGGAATTTCGAACATCGATTAACGGTATGAATGTTGATGATTTCTATGTCGGGAAACTTATTAATAGAACACGGATAACGCTGATCAGGCACCTGCCTGTCGGCAGACAGGGATAATCAATGATCCTTGCAAATCCGTACGATCCGTATCACCTGTTTTCCATCACCGCCCATTGCTATCACCCAAAGCCACTTTATCATTTATGATTTGTTAATTGACATTTGATATTTAAGACGACTCCTTAAAGGACAAAGTACTGTTTTTTTCGTCGTTGTGCTTGGTAGCAACCAATCCCCCGGCGATTATCATCGCCACCCCCTTTGTTAAGGGGGACTGTGCCACCGTCCCCCTTTGTTGCCCATGCGAAGGCTCGTGCAGTAGCGGCAATAAAGGGGGTGGCCGACGCAGGAGGCCGGGGGATTCTGCTTAATTAATTTTGGTGGTTAGTATCACCACCATATAATAAAAACCGGGGCGCCCCATCGCTGAGCCGCCCCGGTTAATCATCGCAATAAAGCGTAAGTGTTTATGCTGCCTGTTGCTGCTGAACAGGGGTAAGGGTAAAGTCCACTACCAGGCTGTCGCCGGCAACGGCTGTCACGGTGACATTGGCAGGCACATCATAGCCTTCAAGATAGCAGCTTACAACGTATTCGCCGGCTGCCAGTTCTTCGAGCAGGTAGTAGCCGTCCTCATCAGTGGTGACGATGCTCTCGGGCGACAGCAGATTGATAACCGCACCGGCCAGCGGCAGGCCACTCACGCTGTCGGTTACCGTGCCTGAGATTTCGGCAGGTTCAGGGTCCGAAGCAAGTTTGCGCCGGCGTTTCCTGCTGCCCCGCAGAAGCATATACTCACGGTACAGGTCGGGAAACTCCTTTTCGTTGTAAATCACAAACGGGTCAATCTGCTGCTTCAGCATTTTTGAGCAGGAGAGAAGCAAACGGTTGAGCTGGTCCCAACCCGACTTACGGTTTTTCAGCAAATCGCCGGTTGCTTCCAGCATCTGACCGAATTCAGTGACCATTTCGCGGAAGCTGGCAAGCTTTTCGGCAGTAAGTCCGTACTCAATGCCAAGTTCTCCCTGGTTTTCCAGTTCCTCAGCCACATGCACGGCCATCTCGTAAAGCTTGTATGCCGACACCCTGTTGATTCTTAACTTGTAAACCTTCAGGATGTCAAGCAAAGGTGCGTTATCGAGGTCGGTGGCAAGTAGCGTTCCCATGCCGATGTGCTCGACAAGGGCCGCTTCCAGTTTCGACTGGCTGGCCTGCTTGGGGCGGTGAATTGTGGAAATTGGCCTGAGCAGCGAAGATATCAGCTCCGTAAGCTCGGAGTTAAGCTGATCATATCCTTCTTTCATGGCCTGTGCTTTGCTCTTATCAGTAAAAGCATCAGCGTGGTTGTTCATGACTCGGCCAATAGCCTTGTATTTCTGGTGTCTATTTATGTATGATTTCATTGCAGGTAAAAAATTTAAAGTTTAAAAAAGCATTCCGGGATTCAGGCACTCCCGGCCGGAGCCTTTGAGTTTTGCAGTCTGTCGGGAGGCGACGGGCCCAGGGCTGGCTTTCCAAAGAGGCGTTCAGTGTTTATGCGCCTGTCGGGCAGGTAATGGTAAAGCTTTATTCCACTCTGTATCGGCCACAACTGCAAAACATAAATGCCGTTAGTTATAGCCACAATCCTTATCAGAGCACCTGAAAAGTATATCTCCAGACTTTCCCAAAGATCCTCCTCAGCGCTCACGGGAATAAATGCTTCTGCAGAAAGCGGACCAATTAAATTATCAAGCTCCACCACTTCCCTGCTTTCTTTAAACCGGTGTATGATCATTTTCAGCATTTCGGAATTCGTTTTTTGTTTATGGTCGTTAATAAGCCTGTTTCATCTCTCCATTAAACCTTTGCCCCCTCACATAACATATATGCAAACAAGAGACAAAAAATGGCGTTCCGGAGGGCAAAATCGCCCGTTGTTAAGATTTTATTTTATTAACAATCACCACGTACCGGTTACAGTTTAATACCGCCTTCCCGGTGCGTCTGTGCGGACTGTATCCCTCTATTGACGGGTGAAGCACACTTAAGTTTTTTTGCTGTGACTACTGAAATTGTTGCAGTACACTTAAAATTTTCTGCAGTACACTTAAGTTTTTTTGCAGCTCGCTTAAATTTTTTCACAGTGACTACTGAAATCGTTGAAGTACACTTAAGTTTTTTTACAGTAACTACTGAAATTGTTCCGGTACACTTAAGTTTTTTTGCAGTGACTTCTGAAAACCTTACAGCACACTTAAGTTTTCCTACAGTGCACTTAAATTTTTTTTCAGTGACTACTGAAATTGTTGCAGTACACTTAAGTTTTTCTGCAGCACACTTAAAATTCTTTACAGTACACTTAAGTTTTTTACCAGGAAGAACTTTTCACTCTGCAGTGGTTACTGATTTTTTATGGTGAGGCTGGAATTTGAATGCTTCAAGCCGATAAAAATGAAAGCGAAATACCATTTGATGGAATATTTTTACCGTAGTTATTCGTAAGAGTTTCTGAAGTATCCCGGGTGCCGTGAATTACCGGATGCCGGAACCGCTTGTGCAGCATTTATTATTAAAAAATTAGCATTATTTACGGTTGTTTTAGGATTAAAACCGGTTCAAAAAAATGTACTGAAGAATTTCAGAAAATAAATTTTTCCGGCTTCGTAATATATTGATAACATGTGCTGTATAATTGAAAAAAAATTGTGCCGGGGTATTAAAAAGGGTACAAAAAGGGTATTTTTTGTCGCATCCTTGCATATATGTATAATAGAAATTCATACTCAAATGTTAAACAATATACTCGTCCACGATTTCAAGGCGATGTCAACTCCGGAGTTGATCTCAGTTATGGCGGACAAGGATAAAGATGAGCACAAAGCTGGCCGGGCATTCAGTGAGTTCCACCACCGCTTTATGAACTTCATCTATATCATCTGTGCGAACCATACCGGGTTGAAAGCTTTTGCTGAAGAACACGAAAAGCAGGAAATTGCCAACAATGCAATACTTGATGCTTATTACGGAGCTGCAACTTATAAAGCGGATTCTGAAAGACCGACCGACAAAAACCCTGATGTAAGAGTTAAAGCCTGGCTTGCAACAATTACCCGAAATGCTATCCTTAAGTATTTCAGAGAGTACAATAAGCTTTTCCTTCTTGAAGAAAAAGAAGAGCAGGAAAACGAACACGCACCTAAAAAAGTTGAAAAATTATATGTTACCAAAGTAGAAGTCAATGAGATTTTGGAGGATCGCCCGTATCAGGAAGATGGACCTTCTCCGCCTACTGCTATGCAGAGGGCTCTTAGGAAGGAGTTGAAAAATCTGAAGGACCGGGATAAGGATATTTTGATAACATGCCTTGAATTTGAAGACGAGAATGGAATCCTGCCTTCAATCATCAGAGAAAGAATGTGTAAAAAACATCATATCACAGAAAAATACCGACAGAAAATTAAAGAAAGAACAATAGACAAACTCATCAACAATCTGAAACAAATCGAAAAATCAACAGACTATGAAAGCAAAATCAAGAAAAAAGGAAGACGCAAGGTTCGGGAACGAACTGAAAGCGACCCTGCGCGGCACGGGGGAGATGATCCCGGTGACGCCGAAGCAGGTTGAGGCCTTCGAAAAAAAGAACGCTCAACACATCATTCTTCCCGATCTGCTTTCCAACCCTTTAACCATGCTTGAACGCGGACAAATTTTACCCAAGCTCCAAGATTCAACAAATTCTCTAAAATCAACCACTGATCGGAAATTGGCAGCCCGTAACCTTCAAAAACTGTCGCCCGACACTTTACGGAAAATGGAAGAAGATCGTCGCAAAGCCCAGGAGGGCATTCAAAAGAAATCAAAGTAATAATAACCAAACCTAAGTACTAATATGAAAATCGATTTAAGTATGTAAGAGATTACATACTGCTTATGCAGCTCTGTCAATCTGAATACATAATGGGCGCGAGCACAAAAAACAGGAGGTAAAAATTTCACTTTCCGGGATTAACTCTCCCGGAAAGTTTTTTTATGCATAAATCTTACTAATTTAGCAGTATTCTTTTCAAGTATTATAAGTTAAATATTTAAATGGCAGAAACTAAATTATCAGCTTATCGTAAACTCGAAATCGAAGATTATACCACCTGGCTTCACCAGGATTATTTTGAAGATTCTTATTGTATTGATCCTTTTATTTTGATTGCAGCCGAAGGCCTGACCAAATCATGCGATAATTATGGCGATGCCTATAAAGCCATGATAGAGTACGCTGATGATCTGTTTCATATATTCATCAATATGAAAGAAATCGATACCCTTAATTCACCTGAGGTACGATATTCGGTTGCACACGAGCTGGGCCATTATTTCATTCCCGAGCACCATGCTAAACTGATGACTGAAGGAATGCTTACTCTCAGCAATGGAGAATTAATGGCTTCAAGGGATATTTATGAAAAGGAAGCGGAGTTCTTTGCCTCCTGCCTGCTCATGCCGCGTAAACATTTTCTGCATGATATTGAAGCGGAGGAGCTGAGCTTCAACCGCGTGGTATCGCTGGCCGAAAAATATAATGTAAGTCTCACCGCCATCCTGCTGCGCTACCAGTATCTCAGCAATACCCCCATGATGATCATCTGCAGCCGCGACGGGGTGAAAGGATGGAGAAGCAAAAGCAGGGATTTCCCTTATTACAATCTTAATTTGGGTGAAAACTACGAAGCACCTGCAAGTACAGCGCCACAATTATACTTTTCACGGAATATTGCAGTAACCAACGAAACCAGGAACATACCGGCCGACCTCTGGTTTAATCCCAAAACCGAGGCTGAGCACCTGCTCACCTTTAGGGAGTTTAACTTCCTGCAAAAAACCGCTAGGCAGGTCATAACGGTGGTGTGGAAAAATCCATAATAATGTCGTATCGCATCATTCTATTTCTGAGTATTTTTACAATATGGCTGATGTGCATGATAAAGCAACCCGGAGCTATAATATGAGCCGCATAAGAAGCAAGGATACTAAGCCTGAAATTCTGGTTCGTAAATTTTTATTTTCAAAAGGATTCCGGTATAGAATACATCCTTTAAATTTACCAGGCAAACCAGACATAGCGTTACCAAAATATAAATCTGTTATATTTATTAATGGCTGTTTCTGGCATGGTCACGAAAATTGTAAATATTTTGTAATTCCAAAGACAAGAACAGAATGGTGGTTAAATAAAATATATAAAACAAAAGATAGAGACGTTAAGCTATTAAAAGAATTGATAAACATGGGCTGGAAAGTATTAGTAATCTGGACCTGTGAACTTCAATATAATAAATATGAAAGACTAAATAAGCTAATTAATGAAATCAGAGAATTTAAATAAAATATTACCAGTTCCAATTATTGATTTATTTGCGGGACCAGGAGGTTTGGCTGAAGGCTTTTCTGCTGTTGAAGAAAATGGTGACCGATTCTTTAAAATTGGTCTTTCCATTGAAAAGGAAGAAAAAGCTCACAAAACATTGCTGTTAAGAAGCTTCTGCAGACAGTTTAGTCCCGGGAATTTGCCCCCTGAATATTATAAAATGCTGAGTGAACCTACAGAAGTGAGAAGGGATAAAGCCATAGAATCACTCTATAAGCTCTACGACACAGAATTTAGTAAAGCAAAAAAAGAAGCATGGAAAGCTGAACTGGGAGGTAAAGAATATCCTCCCGAAATGGTAGATTATAGAATAAGGGAAGCTATCGGTGATTATAAAAATTGGGTTCTTATTGGTGGTCCGCCTTGTCAGGCATATTCTCTTGTCGGCAGATCAAGAGTAGGTGGTATATCTGTGGAGGATCATAGAGTCTATCTCTATCAGGAATATCTCAGGATAATTGCAAAGCACCAGCCTGCCGTCTTTGTGATGGAAAATGTCAAAGGATTGTTGTCAGCCAAATTAAATGGTGACAGCATTTTTGAAAAAATTTTAAAAGATTTACAGGACCCCGCCTCAGTCTTTAAACTAACTCATAGCAAGAAATACAGAATTTTTTCATTTGTAAAAGATAAAGTCTCTGACAATACCGATTTCCTTATAAAATCTGAATTTTATGGCATTCCTCAAAAACGTCATCGGGTAATACTTTTAGGCATTAGAGAAGATTTGAAAATAATACCTGAAACTTTAGCAGTTAAAAATCAATTGTCGCTTGAATCAGTTATATCTAATCTGCCAAAAATAAGAAGCAGGTTAAATCGTCAATTTATTTCTTCTGAATCAGTGAATGGCAAAAAGTGCCGAAAATATCAGGATGTTATTGACAGTAATGATCAATGGCAGAAGATTATCAATTCATTTAAAGATGAAGTTCTCAAATGGAATGCCTTTGAAAAATACGATGGGGGAAATTCTATATCTGCCCCCGTATGCGGAACCGGAGCAGAGTTCTTGAGTATGCCCAGCCACTTCAGTGATGATCATCCGCTTCGTCAATGGTATTCTGACTCGAAATTGACAGGTATTACTCATCATAATTCCCGCAGCCATTTGGTGGAAGATTTGCGACGTTATCTCTTCTCATGTATTTTTTCCGCCACAGAAAAACGTTTCCCTCGATTATCTGATTATGATAAATTTAGTGAGCGATTGATGCCGGATCACAACAATGCCGCTTCAGGTAAATTTGATGACAGGTTTAGGGTTCAGCTTCCGGATACACCGGCTACTACTGTGACAAGTCATATTTCTAAAGACGGCCATTATTTTATACATTATGATCCTTCGCAGTGCCGGTCTCTGACAGTCCGGGAAGCAGCACGTGTTCAGACCTTTCCAGATAACTATCTGTTTTGTGGATCTCGTACAGCACAATTCCACCAGGTCGGAAATGCAGTACCACCGTATCTTGCTTTCCAAATTGCAATAATCGTAAAAGAGATAATGCAAAAAATATAAAGTACTCTCGAAAATCCGAACAAATAGTTATGAAATTTGAATACTCTAGTATGTTTGTAAAGGGTTTCTCACTCTAACTTATTTAGTTTTGGTAATTTTAAATTTGTATTCAATTCAACTATTAAATAATCAACTAAATGAATGTCAGATATGATAAATAAAGATTATATATTCGAAAAAATACAAGAGAAATTTCCTGATTTACATCGCATTAGTTTTACTGTAAATGGTAAAACTATCTCTGATTATTCAGAAAAAATTCTTTATCCTTTCTTAATATATCAAAATACAGTTGATACACTCAATCGTCTTATTACGATATATCTGCCTGAGAATTCAAACTCTTCATTGCTGACACCCTTTATTTCTGCTGTTGGCGTTTACCGAAAAGCGCTACAATTTTTGATGCAGAATCAAAAATATATAAATGAAACTTTTCCAAACCAGGAAAGACAGGTTGTTTATAATGGCTATGTATGCTCAATTATTCGAATTGACTATATAAATCGCTTAATATTTTAATTGAGGGAAAGGTCAAATNNTCAGGAGATTCCTTTTAACCGTTACAGTTTGCTTAACTGGAGTTATCGTAATGCGCAGAATATTAAATTGAAAATTGAGGAGTTTAATAAAATTGATATTATAAGTAANAAGGATATATTTACTTTTCCACTTATACCCCAAAAGGAAAATTCTTCTGGCGTTTTATTTTTTACAAATGTATCTAAGTTTGAAACGCTCCTTAGGACAATTAAAATAGCAGAAACAGATATAAGAGAACATCTTAACATTATTAAAACTTGTTTTAATAATGTAACTAATTCAATCAATTTNAGTAAAATATCATTAATAAAAACTCTTAAAAAACCTGTTTCACTAGTTGTTTCAAGAAATGATACTTATAGAGCTTTTGATAACATAATAACTGCTGGGAATGGTGATTTGAATCACATTAACACAATTATCATTGATGATTTTGATGAAATAATTTTAAAAGCAAAAAGAAATGGGACGTTGGATGAAGATCTTGAATTTCTCAAAACCAATTATTTTGAAAGGTTAGGTCATGGCATAAAGGACATNTTTCTTATTTGTAGTAATCGAAATCTCGAAGTCCAGGAAATATTAAAGAACAAAGGAATTAATTCAAACCCTTGGCTTTTAACTCCAATAGAAAAATTATATATTGATTATAATCGGGAAATAAAGCCTGAAATTATTATAAAAAGGATTTGTGATAAGAACTTTGATGAAATCCTTGAAGTAATCCATCGGCTAATATTTAGATGGAGAGAACTTGCTGCAACGAGTTTTTGTAGTGGGAAAGTATTATTGCCAATACGAAATTTATATACAATAAGAGAGAAATGGGTCTCTTTTTATGATTCTGATAATTTCAAAAAAATCCTTTCAGAATTTGACCTTATATTAGAGCAGTTGCAAGATGAATGGTTTTCTAACAAGATGGATTATGGTCTGATTGAAGAAACTAGACTTTTTATAAGAAACTTAAATGATGGCTTTGCTGGTAACTTACTGGAACCGGAAATTAAAAGCCTTATTGAATCATTAGATGAAAAAGCTGAACTGATTGAAATCGTATCAAAAAACACAGATGAATTAGACAAGGCACACATAATTAGGCATTTAAAGAATATCAATTCCAAAGTTGAATATTTAATTAAAGATAAAAATGAAATTTTACATGTTTCCCACTCACCTGTAATAATTCCTGACTTGACGATTTATTTAGCTTGGGATAAAGAACTCTTTAATTCCTCTTTTATTAATCCCAGCTCAAAAAAACAGGTATATTTAATAAATAGGACAGGTTTTGAGTTTATAAAAGAATATTCTGTAAAGATAAAAAACCGAATAAATAGTCTTGGAAATACTGAAAATAAATACAAGCTTCTTAATATTGAGCCGTATAACAAATATATTACCGTAGAAGATGAGTCTATAGCTTTAAGTTTTGTCGAATGTGATCTTAAGAAAGAAAAAATAGTACCCCAGGTTGAAATTCCAGAAATTGAAGAGCTTTTCCATGATATTATCATCGAACATAATAAATCACACAATATTTCGAATTATGATGCAAATACAGTGATATTATTCTTTGTTGATGGTACCCATATAGAATGGCCTGAACACAAAAGTGTATTTTATTATGATGAAAATATAGATTCAGAAAATACATCGATCCAGAAGGATATTTATGATTTGCAAGTTGGGGATCAGATTATTGTAGCCAGGAAAAGCAAAGAATTGAGGAAGGTAATCGAAGACACGTTAGCAACTAAAGAGATATATTTAAATTCAATTAATTCTGACAATGAATGGAGAGATAAGATTCTGAGCTTCATTAAAAGTAANGAAATGGATATTCAATTCTTTAGAAAAATATTAAATGATAACGGTTTTAAAGTTGAATCAGACTTTACCATTATAAATTGGATTGAAGGTGATACAATTAAACCTCACAATTTCAATAAATTGTTAGTCTCTCTTTGCCAAATGGGAGTTATAGAAGATTCTCAAAGAGCCAGTTATTATATTGAGAATAAAACATTAAAATCAATTAAGGCGAAATTTATAAGAAGATCAGTTCAAAAATTAATATTATCACTCAAAGGGATAAATTATGGAATTGATGATTTATTTGATGAAGAGCTTCTAAATGCTTTTATAGATTATATTGAAATAAAACGTATACTTGGTATAATTAAAAACAAATAATAGTCATGCCTATTAGTCCTTCATCATTAAATGGTTATGAGTTTAATTCAAATGCTGAAAAATTAATTTATTTTGAAGCTAAGGAAAGCGGTTATTTTGATAATGCTGAAAGGCATTTTTTCCATTCTCTGATAATGACTCATTCAGGAGATAATAAAATAAAATCGGAAATTGATTTTGTATATCTGGATAAAAAATGTATATTATTTTTTGAAGTCAAAGGCGGTCTGGTAAAATTTAATTCTCTTGAAAATGAATGGTGGGTTCTTGGAGGTACACAAAAAGGAGATCCTTTTAAACAGGCATATCGTTCTCTTTTTCATACAAGAGATTATCTTTTACCTGCACTTTTTAAAAGCAAATCCGTCTCCTCTAGATTAGTATTTGGAATAGGTATTTTATTTCCTGAATGTCTGAAGCCAGATGAATTCAGTAAAAAAACCACTGATCAAATGGAATTTGACCCGGAATTAATTTATGATAACAAGGATTATAANATTAAAAATGGGTTAGTGAATTTCATACTTCAGGTTAAGCAATACTGGTGCAATCATCCTCAATTTACAAATAGATCTGGGCTTAGTCAAAAAGAGTTAATTACAATCAGCAAATATTTCAGACAAGATCTTCATTTTAAGTTACCAGTATCTGATCTTTTAAAAAGGGGTGAAAATGAAATTAATCGCTTAACTGGAATGCAGATGTATGTGTTGGATAATTTGAAGTTTAATCCCGGGAAAGGCTGTGTTATTTTGGGAGGCCCGGGAACTGGTAAAACAATATTGGCACTAGAGCTATTGAAAAGACTTGTTGATGAAGATAGAAAAACGCTCTTAGTTTGTTTTAATAAAAATCTGGCAGATCATTTAAATAAACAGATCACTTCATTCAATCTTAAAAAGCAATTCAACATACATCATCTGCATAGCCTATACAAAGATTCTGAATACATAAAATATAGCATTAATACCCCGGAAGAAAATACTGATTATTGGAAGAGAGATTTGCCACTTTTCTTTGCAGAGAATCTTGAAGAAATTAAAAAAGGATATTTCGATTATATCATAATTGATGAAGGGCAGGATATTCTTAACGAATACCATTTCGAAGCGCTGAGTAAACTTCTAAAAGGAGGACTTGAATCTGGAAATTGGACGGTTTTTTTGGATAAAGACTTTCAGAATATATATAACGAAGACGCTGATGAATACTTTGATTATTTGAGAACCGTTTATCCTTGTTTTGTTACAAAATTATATCTGAATTGCAGAAATACAGTTTCAACTATTAAAAGAGCCTCTGTCCAAACAGGTTTTCCTGAGATGCCTTGTTTAAGGACTGATGAAAATTGGAACAGCGAAATAAAATTCTATTCAACTCAGTTGGATCTGAAAAATAAAATTATTGATTTAATAATCGGAATGGAGAAAGATGGAATTGAAAAAAAAGATATATCAATCCTATTCTCAGATAAAGCATCTTTAAGCTACTTTTTATTGTCTTATCCGGATCGATTCGCGGAGAGTGCATTTTCTGTTGCAGGGAAAATAAATATAGCTACAATCCATTCATTCAAAGGCCTTGAGAATAAATTCATTCTTATTTGCGGACCTGAAAATTACGATCCAAATGACAGAAAGCAAATGGCTCTTCTTTATATTGCCAATACCAGAGCCACTGCTCAAAGCATCTTTTTTCTGAATAAATGTTTCGAACAAATTATTGTGAACCGGATAGTTAATAATACCTAAAACCTGCTATATGATACGCGAGAAAATAGTTGAAGAGGTGAATAAGATCCTTCATGGTCCGATTGGTGGTATTGGGGAAGAACTGGATAAGAATCCTCTTGACTTTTATTCTGTAGGAGTACTTTTCCCACAGTTGGAGAAAACAACAGACTTTGTGGATCAGGAATCTGATACCATTAAGAAGAATGTTACTGATGATTCCGGAGAATTCGATTACGATGAAAATTCAGTTAATAGAAAAAGAGTCGCAGAGGAGTCTGATGAGTCTGACATTTCAGCAGAACTTGAATTGACAACCAAATTTCGCCCTTCTGCTATAGGTATATCAGTTCTTACATATAAAAAGTCATCTTTTACTCTAAAAGTTGAATTTGCAACTTATTCTAAAAAACAAATTGATAAAACAGTTGGCACCGGTGATGATTTAAAAACTATTAAAGCTTTAGCATACAAACACAACCTTCATAGTTTTGAGTTCCTTAGCAAGGAAGGGGAATTTGATTTTGGCAATCATACTCACAGACATGAAGGTAACATCACATATATTGAATTGGATGAAAATGCCTTTTTATCAGTGACTACAAGACCATACTTGAATGATAAGCTGGGAATAAAGACATTTACTCTGATAAATAATATTCATGCTTCTACCTTTGGAAAACAGCGAAAGACAGAGGATTGTATTTTTCAACCTGTTATTACTTTGTCACATAAAGAAGGATTTCTTCCCTTTGAAGATCACACTGATCTGGCATCACTTTCTAAAGAAGATTTAAATCTTAAACTGCTTTATCGCAAATATAAAACATATGCTCTAGGACATGGAGTTTCTGTAAATTGGGATTCTAAAAATGGTTTTGTTCCAAATGTATTTACTCAGGTACTTCCTGAAGAAAAAGTAAATGGAGTAGACTTGAATCCGGCAGTATTTAAGAATAGCAATGTTCTGTTTATTAAAAGACTGAGCGGACCGAAAATAAATATTAATTATCATTGGGATGGAATAAAAACTGAGCTTAAGGAATTTGTAAGTTTATATGTAGATTGGATTAAAAATCAGGATATTCTGATCAGGACAGATCCGGCATTAAATAGTCCTGAACTTTTAAGACAAGCAAGAGAGAATCTGGACCACTGTAAAAAGCTATCTGAAAGGATGCATAAGGGGATTCAAATCCTGTCACAAAATTCAGAAGCTAGAAGAGCATTTGAAGATGCAAACCGCGCCATGTTTATGCAAAGGGTTATGGCTGATTTTGGTAAACATCGCAGGAAGGAGAATCGTGTCCAGCATAACGACTCAAATTTTGATGATGCTTTACCTGATTATAAAGATGTTCCATTTGATGCTTCTTCTGGCAAAATATGGAAAGGTGGAAAATTGGAAATTACTCCTGATAATTATGACAAAAATGGTACACTTGCAAGATGGAGGCCTTTTCAGTTGGCTTTTTTACTTTCACAGATTGAAGGGATTGTTGATCCTGTTTCTGCAGATCGCAATACCGTCGACCTTATTTGGTTCCCAACTGGTGGTGGCAAAACTGAAGCATATCTTGGCTTGATTGCATTTTCCATTTTCTATAGAAGATTAAATGCAAAAACGACCACCGGAGATCCGGACAAAGGAGCAGGCGTCACCGTTTTTATGAGGTACACGCTTAGATTGCTTAATAAGCAACAGTTTGAAAGGGCATGTATACTCATTTGCTCCTGTGATCTTGTAAGGAGATCTGATGCGATTAATTATGGTAAAACCAGGATTTCAAACGGTATTTGGATGGGAAGATCTATGACTCCCAATAGGGAAGAAGATCAAAGAACAGATTATCAAGACTATATTCATCAGATTAACAACCGTAGACAACCAAGTTCTTTTAAAAGTTCTCCTCCTGTTCTGTCTTGTCCATGTTGCGGAAATAGACTTGTTAAGGAATTAAACACAGATAACCAAGTAGTTGGTCGTTGGGGCTACTTCAGAGAAAGAAATATTAGAAATGCTGAAACAGGTCGTTTCTTGATCGCCTGCACTAATACAAAATGTGCTTTTTATGTTACTGATAAAACATTAAGCTCAAATAGGGATAAATTACTCCCAATCTACGAAGTAGATGAGACTATCTATCAGGAAAGACCTTCCTTACTTTTTTCAACAGTTGATAAATTTGTACAGCTTGCATGGAAAAGTGAATGCTTTAATCTATTTAATGTTGGCTTCATTAATGGACAAGTTAGCAGATTATTTCCTGCACCCGAATTAATTATTCAGGATGAACTTCACCTTATAAGTTCCGCCTTAGGGACAATTTATGGAGTTTATGAAATTGTAATCGATAAATTATGCCGCGAAGCTGGCGGACACATCACGAAAATTGTTGGTGCAACTGCAACAGTAAGAAATGCCGAAGAACAATGTAAGAGATTGTACTGTAGAAGGCACTTTATGCAATTTCCTCCACCGGCAACAGATGCCGATGATTCCTTTTATGCTGTTAAGATAAAGGATAATGATCCAAAAAACAGGTTATATGTAGGTTTCATGCCTTCAGGTATAACTCCAAGTACTGCACTTATCAGACTCGCTTCAGTCCTTCTTGAAAGAATTCCAACTTTTATACTTCCAAATGAAGAACTGGATAACTATTATACTTTGGTTGTTTACTTCAATTCATTAAAAGAATTGGGGAAGTTCCGGACGTTCCTTACTGATGACATAGTAGCTTACAGAAAACTATTGGCTAACCATTTTAATACTTTTATAAAACCATACAACAATAATACCCTCTGTGAGTTATCGAGCGTCATGACCGCAGACGATATTACAAATGGTCTTGATCGATTAGAAAAAACTACACTCCCAAGAGGTGTCGACATAGATAATATTTTAGCTAAGAAATTATTTGAATCAGGTATACGTACCAATTCAAGCCTGAAAACTGCCAAAGGCTCTTTATGGAAAGATGAGTTCCTGAATAAAACTTTTTTTGATCAGATTGGCCTTAATTATTCTGGTGATCCTGAGAAAGATTACAAAAGTTTTACTAATGAAGTTAAGAAATTAATAAAGGACCAATCTGACCCGGTACATATTGCTCCTGCAACTAATATGATTTCAGTCGGAGTAGATATTCCAAGATTGAATACTATGATTGTTAACGGTCAGCCAAAAACAACAGCTGAATACATACAGGCTAGTTCGAGGATTGGCCGCGAAGTACAAGGGGTTGTCTTCACGTTTTTGTCCCCAACAAAAAATCGTGATCGTTCACATTATGAGCAATTTAAAGCTTATCACCAAGCTTATTATTATTATGTGGAATCCACTTCTGTTACTCCGTTTTCTGAACCTGCTCTCGAAAAAGTATTACCAACTGTTTTGATAACACTGACCCGTAGTTTATTTCTTAATGGAAATAATGGTGTTTTTGCTCCGAATAGTTCATCATATTTAAAATTTATAGATCAGATAACCGAGGAAATAAAAACCAGAGGTATCGCCATATATGGNGATTTATATAGAGTTGAAATTTCAGATAATGTTGATCGGATTAAAAAAGACTTTTTAGAGCGTCTAAGTAACTTAGGAGGAAGCAGAAGATTAGCAGATTACAAGGATTTTATGAGTTGGGATCCGATAACTGGAAGGATTGTTACTTCAATAACTAATCCTTTGGCTGTATATAATTCACCTTCGCAGTTTGTTGAGAGCATACTGCATGATCATATAGCTACAATGCAAACGTTAAGAAATGTTGAATCGTCATCTAAAGTATCAATTAAAAGTTATTAAACTATGAGTTACGATATAAGACAATCACAAGCAATACATACATGGCCGGCAGGTGCAATTATCGATTTTCCTGAATTATCCTTGATTATCTTGAGTCATGATGATAATTACAAAGATTGGGGAGATCAGATTCAAGGTGGCCCGAACTCAAGACATATAATTAAGGATAATCGTTTAGCCCAAGCTTTTAATGTGGATCATTTTATTTTACCTCCTCAGCAGGATGGAATCAATAATTTGACAACTTATGGAGTACGTTTCCCAAGGGCGCAATATTGTCCAAGATGTGGATTAATCCATTTTATTTCAAAGAGCAGAGGGCAAATAGTTAAAAATAAAGGTTCTTTTGATCAAACAATGAGTGCTTTCACATGTGATGATTGCACAAATAACCAAACTGCTCAGGGTCCTAAATTAGTTCCGATGCGTTTTGTTATTTCTACTGAGGAAGGCTTTCTGGATGATTTCCCATGGGACTGGTTTGTGCATAAAAATCATCCAAATGAAAGGAAGAAAGGTCATAAGTTATTTTATGTTTCAAAAGGTGGTTCCGCTGGCTTAAGTGATATTGTCATTGAAAGTCGAAATAAAAACAATAATGATTTGATCGCTAAACGAGATCTTGGAGATATTTTCGATCAGGAAATCTTTGCTGAGATTTGCCCTGTCCATGGCCATTATCTTCAGTTCGTCAAAGGGTATTTGCCAAAGCCATGGAAAGGATGGCATAATGACAATGAATATGTTACAGAATTGGTCACTGATATTCCTGGTTTGGGAAATATTATGCAAGGTGATGAGTTGACTGATAAGGCTAAAAGAAAGTTCCCGCGTACTATGCAAAGAGGAGCCGGCAATATTATTTTTCCAATTGTATATAGTGGTATTCTTTTGCCTGAATCTACTTATGAGCAAAAATGCCCGATCGCAGTCCAGCAAATAATTGAATCAACAATAGTGAATCTGAAAGACAATCTTTCGGAAACCTTTGGAAATTATTCAAATGATGAATGGCGTAACTTTTTTATTAAACAAGTACAAGAGAAAGAAAGCCATCACTTAAGACAATTGACTTATACTCTTCCTGAAATAATCTCCTTTATTCAGAATCACTTTGGGATAGATACTCAGTATCATTATGTAAATAAAGCTGTCTTGTTGCGTTATCAGGAATTTAAAGCTTTCACAGGTGGCATTCATAGTGATGAAAAATTCTGGTTCACCAAGAAAAATATAGATGGATCAAAATATAATGGTTCCCTCCAGATACATGATCTTCTTGACAAAGTAGTTTTACTTGAAAAGCTGTCTGCACTAAAAGTGTATAAAGGCTTCACACGAATTAAACCTCTTCTTAGTGAAGAATTAGCATTTGCCGATAGTGCTGATAATCTTGACACAAGTCAATTATCTGAATTTCAGAGGATACAGGACGCAAGAAAAGATCCACTGCATACTAAAGAATTGCCCGCAGTTGAAGTTAAGGGAGAAGGTATTCTTCTCAAGTTCAATGATGAAAAGTTAAATGAGTGGGCAAATAATTATCCGGATTCACGCCTGAGTACGATTAATGAAAACCTTAGGCAGGCAAATCTTGTTTTTAATCAGAATCATCAGCCAATAAATAAACGATATCTCTTTCTGCATACATTATCTCACATTCTCTTAAAAGAACTAGCAGAGGATTGTGGATACAGCCTTTCATCTCTTTCTGAAATTATTTATTGCAGTACAGATGAAAAAGTTGGTAGTGATGAAGAAATGAATGGAATTTTGATCTATACTACAACGTCGGATGCTGAAGGGTCTCTGGGAGGTTTGGTTGAAAAAGGTCAGCCTGAATGCCTGCCCTCTATTATAAAGAAAGGTGTTAATAAGGCAAGATGGTGTTCATCAGATCCTTTGTGTATTACAGCTGATCACGGCCAGGGATTTATGGGTCTAAACCTTGCCGCATGTTATTCCTGTGTACTTTTACCGGAGACTAGTTGTGAGAGAATGAATAAGTACCTTGATAGAGCGACAATTATCGGAACATTAAATTCACGGGAAATAGGATTATTCTAAGAAGCACATATATGAACCTTGAAGAATTTGCAACGGATTTTATTGAAAACTCAACGATCGAAATTGAAGATGATTCTGAAGCTTTTGAGGAGGCAGTAACTCAGGATTTATTAGAATACATAAAAGATTGTGGAGAAGTACTTGAACCAGAAATTTGTAATATTAAATTGCGAAAAATCAAAATTAATGCTTATGACTATAATGATGAAAATGAGTCTCTTGATTTATTTATCACAATTGCTAAAAAAGGTACAAAGCTCCAAAAAGTAGCTGATGATGATGTTTTAAAAGCTTTTGAAAAAGCTCAAAATGCATATTACCTTATCAAAAATGGAGAATTCGAAACTAATAGTCAGGATCCCGCTAATTCGATTACTGAATTAATTGAGATTATTCGAGATTCAAAAAATATAATTAAGAATATTAGAGTTTTTGTTTTGACTAATGGAGTTACATCTCCGTCAATTACACCTTCAGATTCATCTGCTGATAATGTTTTCTGGGACTATGAATTATGGGATATTGAAAGAATATATCAGCAATATTTGATTCGTGCAGGGAAACAAAAAATTGAAATTGATTTTGAAAAGGAATATAAATACCAGCTAAAATGTCTTCAAATGGATGATGTCAGCAAAAATGTTGTCGAGTATATAACTATACTGCCTGCATCTATTCTTGCCGACTTATATGGCCGTTATAAACAGGGTTTATTAGAAAAAAACGTTAGGACTTTTCTTCAGTTTAAAGCTAAAGTTAATATAGGAATTAGGGAAACCTTAAGAAGTACTCCTGACTTGTTCTTGGCATATAATAATGGTATATCGACAACAGCAGATAGTGTAGAAGTTAAATTTGAGAATGGTATTCAATATATTAGTAAAATAGTAAATCTTCAGATCGTCAACGGGGGTCAGACAACAGCATCAATCTATTATACATCTGGTGAAAAGGAAATTAATCTGAACAATGTATTTGTCCAAACTAAATTAACTGTTATAAAACAAGATACAATTGTTCCTGATTTAATTTCAAAAATCTCCAAATATGCCAATAGTCAAACCGCTATAAAAAATTCCGACTTTAGTTCTAATACTAAATTTCATACATCTATTGAAGCGTTTTCCAGATCTGAATGGATTCCCGTTGCTCCAGGTAATAAATCAATATCTAAGTGGTTCTACGAAAGAGTCAGAGGGCAATATTTAGATGAAAGATCTCGGCTGTTAACCTCAAAAGAAAAACAGAGGTTCGACCAGGAATATCCTAAAAAATTCAAATTCAGCAAAACAGACTTGGCAAAATATGAAATGTGCTGGCAACAGCGACCATATGACGCCTGTCTTGGAGGTGAGAAAAATTTCAATCTGTTTGAGAAAAGCTATAACCTGAATAATTCTGATATCGACTTGAGTTATTACCAGAGGTTAATAGGAAAGGCTTTATTGTTCAATATGATTGATAAATTGTATTCTGAAATGAAAATAGGAGGCTACAAAGTTAACGTCGTTTCTTATGTCTTTTCATGGTTGTCATACAAAACAGCTAAGAAAATCAACTTGATAAAAATTTGGGAAAATCAAAGTATTTCTGCAGAATTGAATAGCTTGATTAGGGAGATGATACCTGTAGTTTTTTTTCATATCACAAATCCTTTAAGATCAGGTATGAACATTACCGATTGGTACAAAAAACAAGATTGTTGGTATTCTTTGAGAGATAAGTTAATCGATTGTTCTTCAATCGAGAATCAACTTCTTACAAATGAAGAATTGATTGAAGTTAACGGTTCAGGTCAGCTTTCAGATCTTGAACTTGAAAATATTAAAACAGCCTCCGAGATTAAAAGCGATACATGGTTTCAAATCGCTAAATGGGCAAGAGAAAATCAAAAGTTAACTGCATTTGATAGAAAATTAGCGTATAATGTAGGCATATTACTTAATCGAAAAATACAATTATCTCCCAAACAAGCGAAAACAGCATTAAGAATATATAAGCAAGCCGTTGATAATGGCTTTAATTAAATTGTCTTTAATGTTAGAGTTATCTCTTTTATTCCCAGGATGATGAAGTATTATCTTCCATTGCCCGTCATCTCATACAAAAACCCATATCTTGTTGTTACTTTTCCTAGAACACTTTCTACAACTAGGAATATGAATGAAAAGCTAAAGAAGTTAAAAGACAATGAACTCAAAGGATATTAATTTATAAAAATTACAGGAGAAGTTAGTACGCGGGAGTTTTCATCTCACTTTAATATTGGTTATAAAACAGCACAGCGTTATTTAGCAAAAATGAAAGAACTTGGTCTTATAAGAGATGATGGTGCAGATACTAATTCTCCAAATTACAAGTATGTTATTGTATGATTTGTGATTAAACTTGGACAACTACTTGGACATTGTGTCCAAGTTAATGTTTTGAATGTTGTTTAAAATTGTAAACTTGGACACCTGCCTTTGATTGTTGTCCAAGTTGAGATGATTAATGCTTCTATTGGTATCAAACTTGGACAACAACATTGTTAGGATACAAAGAGCTAATACGATAAGTTATAAAAAGAATATAAATTTGAGTTTTAATTTAGCTAAGTCACAAAGTATATCATTTTTGATACATTATTACGCATGAATACACCCAAACCCTTTAGAAACACCGGTCCTCTCAAAGCCTTCGTCCTCGGCTGCGATCCCACGGCATTTGAGAAAGGAGATAAACTAAAGGAAATTCATAAGGTGTTTGAAGTAGCCTTCAACCTTAATAAGGATTTATCATACTTCCGCACAATACATAAGAATCTTCACTATTTGAACCTTTCGCTGAGTAACGTGTATGTTCAGAATCTTGTAACAGAATACCAGGGGAATGAAACTTTTTCAAATCCCGAATGGCAATCAATTGCCGAAGAATTTATAATTCCCAGAACAGAAGAATTTGACAAGATTGACGGGGATAAAAAGATTCCTGTCTTCCTTACATCCGATATTCTTTTCAAAGTGCTGGTGAATAAAGTGCCCGCCGGGTTCAAACCCAAGTCACATTACACCTCTGACAAAGCCTTTTATATAAAACCGGAAGACAACAAACTAGGCCGGCCGTTAATTCCTCTTTACAGGCATAAGGATTATTCTTTGGAAAGGTTCCCTGCATATTGTGCACGGTTGATCAAAGAGTTTGATTTCAAATTGTATTCGGCTGACGATAAGGTCGTAAAAATGAGGCTGCAGAGTATGGCTGCAAAAAGTTTCAAGACGAGGCTTGAACTCTATCTTTTTAAACAAACTATCGACGTAAAACATACCCCCTTAGAATATGATGCGTTTATTAAATACAACATCTCGAACAAATTGCTAGAACGATATACTAGCGAATACTGGCAGTTTGAAAAAAAACATTTGATAGCGGGTAAAACGATAGCAGCTATTGAGCAGAGTGTAAATGAGCTGAAGAAAAATAATTCTGATGAATTTAAAGTATGGGAAGAAAGGTACAAAGCTGATTATTCCGCTTCGAAATTTTCGGCTGAAAAATTAGCAGGCCTATTAAATAAAGGTAAATGCGAATATTGTAAAATCTCTGAATATGATATACTTCAACTCGCTGAAAAACGAAAGCTGTCAAAGAAGAATTTCAGGGGCTGGTCGCTTGAAATTGATCGCCTGAATTCAAATAAGGAATATACTCCGGATAATTGTGTGCTGGCCTGTTACTGGTGCAACAATGCCAAAACAGACGAGTTTACATTCGATGAATTCAAAATAATAGCAGTAGGAATCAAAGATGTTTGGGAAAAGAGGCTTGGTAATAAGCTGTTGAACGATCATTGATGGCTGCTATTTTTACCGCTCCCTGCATCGGAATTAATATTTGTTAAATTTTTTGCTGCCTCATTTACCTGGCTATATCTTGGCATGATTTAAAATACTCATGCTATGATTACTGACTTACAAACAAATACGGTTTATTATTCAAACCTCTCAGCCTACACGGCAACGCTGAAAGCCGAAGTAAACGAACTGAAACGGATACTTGCACGCTACGGCATTGGCTGCCACAGGATAATCGGAACAAGAGATTTTTTCTGCCGTGACTATATGCCCGTGCAACGCGATAAGGAGACTTACATCCAGTTCCGTTTTCATCCCGATTATCTGCTCAACGATCCCCGGCAGAAAAAGTATGTATCAAACACTAAACTGATCCATCAGAAAAATGTCTTTCTGAAGGATTTTATAATTATTCCTTCAGAAATTGTTATGGATGGTGGTAACATAATAAAGTGTAATGACAAGGTGATCATCACTGATAAAGTGCTGACCGATAACCCTAAATTGCAACTGCTGAACTTATCAACCAGCTGGAAAGAATTGCTGCAAGCCAGCATAATTCTTATCCCCCGCTATCCCGATGAACCAACCGGCCATGCCGATGGATTGATAAGGTTTATTGACGAGCGAACAGTACTCACAATTAACCTGGTTAATGAGCATCCGGCATGGGTAAAAGCTTTCAGGCGAAGCTTAATTAATGCAGGTTTAACCATTATTTCTTTGCAGGCAGTGTCTGAAAAAGAGAAAGAATATTCATGGGGCTATATCAACTACCTTCAGGTCGGGAATCTGATAGTAATGCCTTTTTTTGGCTATTCTGCCGATAAACCAATGAAGGAATTCTTCGGAAATATTTTCAAAGGATATATAATCGAATCGATGGATGCAAAACGCATTATTAAGCAAGGTGGAGTGTTGAATTGTTTTACATGGAATATTTACAGGTGAGATATATTTCTTGTTTACCTGCGGACTCCTTAAGTACTTTGCAGGGTAGAGTGCGATATTTATTATAACTTTAAAATTCTTTATCTGACAGACCACCAAAGACTTGAATTTTGTATCAGACATTTCTACCAGAAATAATTCTGTAAATGTAAAAGCCTATAAATCAATTAATTTGTGTGTTGAATATTGTTCAATCAATTAAACCAAGATGAATATTTCGCATGAAGATATTCAAAAAGCTCTGCGCATAAAGAGATGTGTAGGCGAATATTTTGAATCAACTCACGAAAAATCAGTTCCGGCAAAAGAGTTGATGAATCTTTTTATCAAAAAAGGTATTTTTTCTACCAATCACCAGGATGGTTTTCCTATAAGGGATTTCCTGAGATTTCTGTATAAAAATGGTTATTTGAATCTTATCCCCCAAGCACACTTTGATGAGAAGGAGTCAAATAAAAATTGGTACTTCATTAATTCAAATAGATGACCTTATTAACTCTTAAAAAATCACAACATGAAGAAGTTATCTTTTCTTTTGATTGGTTTATTGATTTCTACAATATGTATAAGCCAGAAAAATATAAAGAAAATCGTAGTAAAAGAAACCGGGTATGATTTACGAGTTTCTTTTAGTCCGAAATCGAATACGCTGCAATATACTAATGGACTAACAATTGAAGTAACTCCAATCTCGGCCGATGAACTGAATTTAGTTTTTGATTATCAAAATCAATTTAATGGTAAAAATCATTTCTCTAATTATGAGAAATCCAGAGACTCATATTTTCTCAAAAATAATCGATCAAAGCGGGAAAAATCAAATATAGAGTTCCTGCTTGAAGGGCTTGACTTTTTGCTAGATAATAAAACTATTAATCAGGACGAGTATGATTATCTCTCAACATCCATTACCTCAAGTAAGCCAGCAATTCCATCAGTTAAAACTTCAGATGATGTTTATGCTCAAAGCAACCCATATTTTTTAGATAAAAGATATTTAAGTTTATTTAAAATTGAATTAACAAATTCCTCTGGCTCAAACATCACTTTTGATGATAAGCTATTAGTTAGCAATAATACTACATTGCTGAATCCACTATCAACTGAGTTTTTAATCTCAGAGCAGGAGAGATCAGGCCAAATGACAACTTCTAAGCGATTAGCGCTGGAAAGATACAACATGACTTACCCTGTTATAATTCCATCCGGGTCAGCAGTAATAAAATATTTCGCAGTTTTACCTATTGACTACTCCTTTAACGCTCTATCAATATCATCATCAATACTCAATAAAAAAATGACTTGGCAGTTAAGCACTGATAAAAAAATTATTGATGACTCTTATACATTTTATGAGCTAGACATTAATTATATTGATGATCTTGAATCCTCACTGGTAAGTCCATTAGTTTACACCCTCACGCTAACAAAAGACCCTAATTCGATCTTTCTAAGTTCAGATAACCTATATGTAAATCAGAATTCCATAAATGAGCCGTGTACCTTGATTTGCTATGCACTTTCTGATGATAGATTGTATTTCGCCCGCATTAATAATATAACAGCAGTGAATTATCTAGATTTTAATAAAAGCCGAAGGATAACGGTTGCTGTTAAAATGACAATGATTAAGGAATTAGCGAAAAAATAGAAATCTGAGTTTTTAATTCTTGCTAATTGCAGATCTCACTAAGTACCATTTCAAGAATTCCTGCTTTTCAAAGTATTTTTTAATTAAGTACAATCAATGACTATGCAGAATATAAGGAGTGAGCATTCTGATGGTATCATGGCGTATAAAGGAATTCATATACCATGCTGAAGAGGGAAGAGGTCATAGACATTCTCGATCGTTTTGATAACAATTAGTATAGAAAAACAAAACAGTTTGGAAATTAATGTATGATTTAAGTCTAAGTAGTCCAGAATGTTCTTGAGATTAAACGTATTCCTTTTAGGACAGAAACAATAGGAGCTAAGGCAGGATTAGAAGATAGAATTCCAGCAATATCTTCTAGTTGGCTCTCTAAAAGCTCTTTTTGTTCAACATGAAATTTTGCTTTTCTTAATTCCAAAACAGCATCATTACCAAGTATTTCAGTCAGTGATTTATCTAGATCCTCTTTTTCTAATATTCTGTCTAGATCTTTAAGACTAAGTAATTGTAATACTCCATTCAATATTAAACTATTCTCGACCATGCTTTTATCTAATTTCTTTTGTATTTCAGCAAATAGATCTAATCTTCTTGCTTGTTCTGTTGCATCAAGATAAAGGAAAGTTAATGCTTGAAGAGTCTGTTCAAAGAAAATGAATCTTGTATCTTGTGTATTATATAAGATATTCTTGGAGAAATAATTTGTGGCTCCGCATTTATACGCTTCTTTCTGTAAATGGTCATGTTGTGAATAGCAAAATATCGGAATTATTTTGTTCTTATATGAATCCTCGTCATGTGATCTTATATTATTAATGAGCTCAAGGCCAGTTTTATCTGTTAATCCATTCAGAGAAATGTCTACTATAATAGCAACAATTGAGTTATCCTGTCTAATTAAGTCAAGAGAATACTTTGTCAAATACTCAATATGCCAATCGTCAATTTGACTAAGTTCTTCAGGAAGAAATGACCAATTATTAAAACAAGTTTTAATTTCTTTGAAATCTGTCGGGTTATCTTCAATCAAAAGGATCTTTTTCATTTTTATCGATTTTTGTGATTATAGGAACTTTTACTACAAATGTATCAGGGCCAATTATATCCAAGATGAGGTTGGTGTTTTCAACTTTTGTCTTGTTAATATCATGACAAAAGCGATTAACTACATAAAGTGAGATTGATTCCAAAGGAATCATTGTATCTTGAATTATTTGGTTAATCTCATCTAGTCTTTTATTAGTAATAGTTGATTTTGAATTAGTAACCACTATATAAGGCGTGTCAGTATAGATACGTAGTATTGCCTCATTCATATTAGTTTTATTAGTATATTTTTCCGCATTTAAGATTAATTGGAAAAAAACAAACTTTGTGTACAGGCTATTTGAGATAAAAACCGTATCATCTTCATGGATATCGATAAAAATATTTTCTTTATAAAAGGAATTACTTATGAGGTAGTTTTTTATTAAATTTAAAAAGTCTTTATTAAAAACTTCAGTTAATAGCCTATTGTCTGGATGATAAGACAGTTGTTCATTTATTAGTAGATTATAGTGAATATGGCCTACTAAAATGTCTGAATATACAGCAAATAGATTAGGGTCTGAATTTGCCAAGGCACNTAACTTTAAATATTCTCTTAATGACTCCATGAGTATTTTACTATACCTTTTTACATATTCTAATATTTTCTTTTCACTGGCCACAAGTGATTTAAATGCATCATTATCGCAATTATTTGCCAGAAACTCTGATATCTCATTTTTTAAAGATAGCACATACCTTGTCATATGATTATCAAAAACTTCGTTATTATCATCAAAAAATACCAAAACAGCTTGTGGGTGATATAGGGAATTTTCAATGAACGTTGTTCCTGCGACATCCCACTTACATATTCTAATAAAATAGTATCTATTAATATTTCCACTGTTTTGGGCTTCATCATAATTTACAAATTCCGAATAACCAGTTTCAGAACTATGATCTTGCATCCTCCAGATCCCATCCTTTTTATAGGCCCCAATTGCTGTCCAGTAATAGTTTGATAGAGACTCTGAGACAATATCAAAACTATGCCCTTTTAGGAATTTCTTTGCAAAAGTTGACTCGCTTTCTGCAAGCTTATTAATTAAGTCTATAGATTTTTTACCTGATTTAGATAAAATAAACAGATTTCTGTCATCATATGGATCGTTTCCGATATCCTGATATTTGGATAATATAAACGCACCTCCTTTATTTTCATCTATGTTCAATATTGTACATAATTGATGCAAGAGCACTTCCGAATTTTTCGTTATATCATTTTCTTTCTGTGGTTTATGGATTGTTAATACTTTTAAAAATCGATATAATAATACCGAATTAATAAATGTTTCGACCCTTTTATCATTAAAAGTGCATTTTTCGGTTTCATATTCTTTTCCAAATATGAATCTGAGTACATTTTCAATTTTATTGTCACCAATTATTTTGAATTCATTTAGTTTGTTTATTAGCTTATCTTGATATGCAGTTAGATTGGCTTCAGTGCTTGAAAAGTCGAACTCAGTATTTTCAAATAACAGCTCACATGATTTATATGCCTGACGAATCACACTTGTGTTTTCAAGTAATAAGGATTCATACAACCTTCTTGATGGATCACTTTCAATCATTGACAACAATTGAGGATCACTTAAATTCTTTTCTAATTCAATAGCTCTTGGCTCATTATTGAAAATAGATTCCTTGATTGACGCCACTACAAAAAGTCGGAAATTTAAAAACCTTTGTAATTTATTGTCAGCTGGCAATTCTTTTACATACTCTTTAATATCTCCTTCATAGTTAGCTATTTTAATAATTGATTCGAGACATCTTGGTGATAATATATAGTTCATGTTTAACTGTGCCGCTTTCTTCAATAAAAGGCGCAAATAGTGTAAATGATCAGACGGGTACAAATGATTTGTTAGGAAACTCTCAACCTCATCAATCGTATTGTCTAATTCAGTTAATACCCATTTGAAAACAGTCTTTTTAATATTTCTATAAATAACAAATGGAGGTTCGGAAAGCACCTTAATAATATTGCATTTTAACTCATAGTCAGATATTTCAGTTACCGAATATTTTGATAATAATAATGCTCTGAATTTAGTTCTAAATTCGTAAAAATCAATAACATCATTTTTATTTAAAAAATATACTTGCAGTACAGGATCAGAAAAGGCTTTATATAGATTATGAGAAATACATAGGCGAAGTAAACCATCTACATCGCTTTGATCTTCGTTTTTAGAATGTTTTGATTCATCATATTTCGATTTGAGCAATCGTTTTTTAAGATTTCTAATTAATATATATTGCCTCACATTATCTAATGAACACTCTGCAGAAAGCAATTTATAACGTTCTACAGAATTGCACAAGTAGCAACCAACCTCAAGATGGTCATCGTCAATATTTGTTTGAATCACAGGATAATTTAGGGCAGCAAATGAAAAAACATCATTAAAGGCGTTCTCATAACTATTTCTGATCTTTCTTCTTACGTTCTCAAAGTCAAAAGAATCCAAACGATTCATCATATTGATTACCCCGGCTAATCCTGACTGATTAATACCTTTTACTGATCGTTGCTCTTGACGTATTCGTTTTATTACATCATGAATTGCTGTAGCAGTGTTGCCTTTTGCTATCAAATTTTCAACATAAAATACATATGTTTTTCTGTTGACTCCTTCTGACAGCCAATGTGAAAAAAACTTCTTAAAATTCGAAATATTCTCTTCGTATGGATTGAACGATATTATATTACATGCTTCATTGAATAAATATTTGTTAATTGTATAAACGAATTTGCCATTCGAGCTTTTATCTTGTGTTATTAATAAAACCCTATCACTTTCATTAATGTTTTTATCGAAGTATCTACTTCTGATATCTTTAGCCCATCTTATGATGTTTTGTTCATTAACAACAAAAAATTTATTGTAATCAATATAATAATAGAAATGTTTATTTCTGCCTCTATAATGACCTCGTTTAATGAGTTCATTATAAAGAACTGGGTTTTTTATTTTAGGAATTTTGTTTGGGTTTCCAAAATAAAAATAGATTTCTTCCCAATTCTTGCATTTGGGTATTTCAGGTAAATCGAATATAAAATCCGGAGTAAGTAGAGTTTTGTCGGCATCGAATAGAGGGCGTTCATTTAATAAGTTATTCTCCGGTCTGCATATTTTACAATCATGTATATTCTCCCAATGAGAGGGTACATAAATATGAAATTGATTTATGCGTTTTTCATTCTTTGTTCGATTTAATGTTTCGACAACTTTGACAACTTGACTATTCTCATTTGATAAAGTGAGAGATTCCCAAAAGTTAAGCGAATTTTCCTTTGTTTTTTCCGGTGTTAAATAATTATTCTCAAATGAATTATTACCTACCAGGACAATAGTTTGAAATGGGATACTAATAAAATTATAATGTTCATCAATATATTCATCTGAAAAACTTATTAATTCTTGCTGTTTTTGATTAGTGAATAAACTACAATCGTGGTTTGTGCGTTTAAGACATTTGTTCTTACAAAATTTCTTAATTTGTCTATGAAACTCATTTTCGATTTTTATGGGCGTTGTTAAAGTCGATGAAATTGGGTTAATAATACAAAACACTATTCTTTTATGTTCTCTATTTACCCGGTTCTCACACTGTTCTGCTAAGAATCTCTTGAAAAAGAAGTTAAGATTCACATCTCTTTCATTATCAATAATAATATGGTTTACATTTTTTAAATTAAATACATTTTTAAGAATGATTTCAGTTCTGCTACTCAATAATTCAGCATAATATGCATAACCAATAATTACTATCTCTTCATTCAGAATATCTTGATTCAGGGGTATCTCGTTCGAATTTTGATAAATCTCAGCTTGTAACGCGTTAAAAATATTTTTCGCAACATTGAAAGCAAACTTGGAGGCATATGTACTTTTCTGAAATAGACGTTTGGCAAATACAAAGTCTGAGATATGGATTTTTGAACCTAATTTTAAGTGGGTGTCTTTAAGCAGATATGCGTCGCTGTTTTTCATTANTTCAATAGTATTTGAAAGAACCTGAAGTACATTGGCCTCAAAAATTGTATGATGTTCATCGATATTGATAATCATATCAAAAAATACAGGGTGAGTGTTTACAAAAAATGGCTCGATTAAAATATTGTTTAGGTCTGATAATTCACTTTGTGGTTCATTTTTTATCTTCATAATCAATTCAAGATCATCTTCTTGTGGAATATCAACATATTGGTAATATGAAATTCTACGATTTACTACCAGCATCGAGTTTATTGTTTTTCCGCACAACAAAAACGTCGAAATCAGATTCGTTTTGGAATTTTTTGTGTAAAATAAGATACTTTTAGAATTTTCNNAGAAGAATCCGACCAATAAACATTTTGAAAGTATTTTATATAAAATTCTTAGTAAGTCAAGTAAATCACATAATACTTCATAGCTCAGATTTATGACAATTATATTTGATGAATTTTGATGGTTTAGATTTTTTCCAGCAAAAAATCTGAGTAAATCGCTTCGGTCTACTACTATTTCAGGATCTAATAAATCAACTACATTGATTGACCAATTTTTAATTTTTATTATTCTTTCTCTATATTCTATAGTATTGTGATATTTCTTGGTCTTCTCCAAGCCTTTAATATATTTGCATTCGATTAATGATTTAAAAATATCTTCATCAGGAGGAAATTGTTTTTCAAAGAAATTTAGCTGATCTTCTTTTTGAATTTCAGATGCAATGATTGGCAAAACAAAATTATACTGAGTTCCTTTAAGACTTGTTGAATTTTCATCAGGATAATATGTATTATTTAAGCCTCTAAAAAATCCATATTGTTTATTTTGTTTATTCGAATACGTTCTGATCTGATAGCTGCCTTTATTCTCAAAAATATTAGCAGCAAAAATCAATAATCCATATCCAGCAGAAGCTTTTTTAAGTTGAAATGTGAAAGTTCTTTGTTCTTGGTGATTTTCGAGATGGAATAATCTATAATAAAGTTCTTCGTTTAATTTCGCTAATGAAGTATTTACAATCATATTTAGTTGTCCAATATCCTCTTTCAATAAAGTATTATTTGATTCTTTATTGAAATCGCTTGTCAAGTTTCTATAAATATCTTTGAGCATTTTATCAAAGATCCCTTGTTCACCATCATCAACTATTGAAACATCAATGAATTTATTGACATTATAAAGCTCATCACTATTAAAATACTCACTCCATGCTGAAGAGTTCTCGTTTTTTATCTTGCAGATATCCTCTTTGTCAAAAATTCGTATTGAAAGTGAGCCATTCTTATAAGTAGTGTGTTCGACAATATTCTTTGAGATTTCATAAATGCCGGGGAATATTAATTCAACATAATGTAACAATTGATATACATAGTTCGCGAATCTTTCAATGTTTCTTTTCTGTTTAGGCTCTAGTTCAGGATCAGAAGAACTTTTATTTAATGTCTGTTTCTCTAAACCAACAACAAACGATGCAGTGACTTTACTTTTTCTGAGTTTCCATTTAATGCTATTGATCAACACAATTCTATATAACATCAGAAAAAGCAAAGATTTTCCGGCAAGAATTTCAATGAAATGCTTGTTTTTTATTTGTGAAAGAAAGTAGGAGTTGCTATCTTTCTTGTAATCATCAAAGACGCCGATATAGTCAAGAATATTATCTAAATAATAGGAAAACAATTCTTTGTTCGACAATTCGTTTGACTCAAATAACTTGTATTGTTCATCTAATGTCTTATTTGAAGATACATATTGATATTTTTGAAATAAATAATCATTAAAACTTTTTGAATCGATCACTAATGAAGGAATGAAAGAATCAGATAAAATTATCGTTGGCTCTTGATATTTATAATAACTATTCAATGCATCTTTGCTTCTTCTATAAACCTTTATTCTTTCTTTGGTTACAACACTTTGAATCATATCAAAGCCTACTAATTGCTTAAGTTGATATGTTGATGCCTCATCAAATGGAACTAAAATAGATATAGTAACGTTCTTTTTTGACAATAAAAAAATATTAGAAACCAATACTGGAGTAATTAGCCCAACACCAATAAATTCAATTGCTAATTTGTATGAATGGACATTGTTTACAATTTCAGAAAATGTATTGATTATCAGGGCCTCTCTCTCTCCTACAATAGCCTTATATTTGATATATGCCTCATTTTTATCCTTATTTATCCGAAATTCATATGTCTCATCACTACAAATAATTGACATAGAATCCCACGCTAGATTCATTTCGCTTAAATAAATAAAATCGGCCATAATGTTTTGTGGTTATTAAGCTATAAAAATGTATTATATTCAGTTAAAAAATTTAGCCTAATCAAAAGCAACGCAAAAGATAAATATTTTTTTAATATACAAGCTAAAAAATACATTTTTTTGATAAGAGTTAATAATTAGTGTTTACTTATTTCCTTTCCCGGCAGAGTCTCCTCTAGCCAGGGATGGCAGGTGGCAGGGACTCTGCGGATGCATCGCTGTCCTTTACTACAGAATCTAAATCACTGCAAAGTCCCTTACCCTGCACACAACCTTTACTCAAGAAACTCTGCAGGAAAGGGAAGTTTTCAGTTTTGCTTACTGGCCTTTCGTTCCATGATTTCAATAAAATCGTCCAGGTCTTGCTGCATCATTATTTGCCCGTGGCCACCAATAATAGTATGAATTTTTTCCTTTCGATTTGCAAGCCATTGAAACGATTGCTCCCATCGTTCTATTTCAATGCTGCCTGTTTCCTGCAACGAAGGCCTGCCTCCGGTGAAAAACAAATCTCCGGTAAACAGCAATTTCAATTCGGGGATATGGATAAGGATGTCACTTTCAGAATGTGCCTTCCCGAAATAAAACAAATCCGCTGTTATATCACCTAATGACAAATGGAGGCTGTCAGTAAAAGTAACCGAAGGACGGGTAGTAACCCTGGTTTTTACAAAATCATCATGAGCGTTCCTGTACCTGCATTCCTGGCAAAAGACTTCCTTCCATTCCTTTGTACCGGCAGGTATTGTATCCCGTTCCCTTTTGTATTCATCGGCAATCTTCAGCAGCCTTATTCTGATTTTTTCAGGGTTTCCCGAACTTTTCTTCATTTCATCAGGGAAGTTCAGGTGTGCGATGATTTCCGCATCGGCAAAAACCGCATTCCCGCCTGTGTGGTCTGGGTGCGAATGGGTATTCACCAGGTAAACAAAATTCTTACTGTTTAATTCGCTCTCGATCCGGCTCCTGATCTTCCTGGTGATTGTATTCGAAATACCGGCATCAATTACAACAATTCCTTTCTGCGTTTTAATGGCTGTTACAGCATCGTAGCCATATGTTACCACAATAATTCTGTCGCTCACTTTGTGAACTTCAATATACTTATCAATGCTATCATCCGGAGAATCGCAGGAGATGAAACTCATGACAATGACGCAGAATAAACAGGGTGTTAAAACATCCAAACAAATCGGTAGTAGTCTTTTTTTCATTATCCTGTTTTTGCGTACTGAATAAACCAACCATTACTTGACTGTGAACCAGCTTTACAGATACAAATATATTGACTATTTTATCATATTTAACCTTCCGTTGTCGGTTGCTTGAACTACGGATTGGTATATTTAAATTAAAGTTCTTTCCTTCCCGGCAGAGTCTCCTCTGGCCAGGGATGGCAGGTGGCAGGGACTCTGCGGATGTATCAGCTTACTCACGGTTTTATCAAATTCCTTTGCAGCAGAGACACTGCAGGGAATTCAAACTTCATGCTGACTGAAAAACATGGGTTTCAACGGGAAAAACATGTCACATAGCCGGTCATCAGAACAATTCAGGGCCTTTATTGTTTTATTCGGTTACATGGTGCCTGAAGCACTGTAAAATGCAAACAGACAGACATTTGAATTGAAATAAATAAACGACGGGACCCAATGTTCAGATACTATTTCTTCTTCACACTTATGGCAGTTATTCTTCCTGCCGCGATTTCAGCACAAGCTTCCTATGAATACTCATGGCGGTATTACCGCCCCGGCAACACCGGAATACAGGGCGACTATGCCACGGCGCTTTGGATTGATGCGAATGGTGACCCGTATATTGCTGCCAATACCGGCGGCTGGGGCGAAGGAGGATTTGCCAGGTTAGATGTTGCAGAAAACAGGTGGATCAACTATTCCAATGTCGATTATCCGGCGCTCGGATCATTTGACAATGGCGATGTTCAAATCATGGATATTGTGAAAGACTATGAAGGGAACCTCTGGATGGGCAACTTTAAAGGTGCATTGAAATTTAACCCCGAAGCCGGCATATCTTCGGTTGAAAATTTCGAAACCGGTAATTCCTCTTTAAATGGATTTACCTACGATATTGATCTCGCGCCCGACAGTTCATTATGGTTTACCAGCGGAGGTCTCGTAAAATATGATCCTGCCAGCGGACAGTGGGATTCATGGCTATCTGCAGCATCCCGCATTGCAGTTCAACCAAAGCCGGATGGCAGCTATCGCGTATGGTCGGCTGATCCCTATTATGGAATGGTTTTCATTTATAACAGCACTACCGGGCAGGTTTCGGATCACATGCCTGAATCTGTCGGTGATGTAGCCGGGTTACCCGGCAAAGACTGTGTTGATGATGCAGGAAATTTATGGGCACTGCGCCTTGCTGCCAACGGTGACTGGGAAACCCTGGAGTACCAGAAACCTGATGGCACCTGGGTTTACCCCACTCCACCCTATCAAAATATTAGTTACTATATCGATGTATTCAAAGCTTTTGGCAACGGAAAGGCCTTGCTGGTTGCAAGTTCGGGCGAAACCTGGATGTTTGACGGCAGTGCCTGGCAGAATTATGGCGTTTGGCGTCCCGATCAGTTCAGCTATGGTGTCGAAGCAGATGAAGCGGGCAATGTATGGGTGTGCGGAGTTGGTGGAGCAGCAAGGCGCGATCATATCACAGGTGAATGGCAACGCTACCGGATCACCAATACTTCGCAAATTGACTATTTCGTGGAGGACATCTCCATTGATACAGAAGGCAATGTTTGGATGACGGGCAATGCCGGAAGCGGGTACGGTGGTTTTCAAAAATTCGACGGCACACGCTGGACAGGCTTTAATGAATATACTTACGGACTGGGCTATTCTTTCCCCTTTATGGCCGACAATACACAGGCCATCTATTATCGCCCTTCCAACGGTGACGTCATCTTCAACCCTACTTTCAACGGTATCTACGGCTGGGATGGTACATCTTATTATCCTCTCGAGGACCTGCTGACATCTTCCGGCGGGTTTGTCGAAGATTCCCAGGACCGCCTGTGGAGCCTCGACGATTATGGAGGATTGCGATACTATAACGGCACGGTAAACAGCTGGACCCCGGTACCATTGACCGGATGGGGCAACCGCCTGATACAGGACCCTGTTCTGCCCGGCAATATCTGGGCAGCCACCGACTACCAGATACTGAGAACCGACGGGGTGAATTCCTTCAGCAGGACGATTGACGACTTTCCAGGCAGTTCAACCTGGTTTACCGGATTTGCTGCCGATGATCAGGGCTTTGTGTGGGTCGGAACATGGTTGCAGTTTACCAGCACCGGCAGCACCCTCATCAGGCTCAATACCAATACCGGAGAATACCAAACCTGGTCGTACGATGAGGGCTGGCCCTTCCCGGGTGAACATGTGCGGCCGCTCACCATCACTCCCGACGGATTGCTTTGGATGCAGTACGACTCGGAGTACCCATCAACTGATGCAGGTATACTTTGTTATGATGGAGTAAATGTTACAGCCTTCCCTTCGGCCCCCGGCGGCATTCCTCAGTGGGGAGGACTGCCCAACAGCACCATAAGGGAAGTTGAAGTGAAACAAAAATCCACCGGCTACGAATTATGGATGAGCTGCATGGGTCGTGGGATAGCCGTTCTCGATGTGATTACCGATCCTGTCGGGATCAAAATCAATAAACAATCGGTAACCGAAAACAGCCTGACGGTATTTCCTAATCCTGCCGGGGAATCTGCCGAATTCGAATTCACTACCGAAAAGAGTGGCAGGACTGTTCTTTCAGTCTTCGATATGCAGGGCCGTAAAATGGCCGTACTACTTGACGAAAATCTTGATGCCGGCAATCACCAGGTTCCGTGGAGTTGCAATAACGACGGGCAAAGGTTGCTCCCCGGAGTTTATATCGCACGGCTTGATAAAGCAGGGCAGTGTGAGTTTACCAAGCTTATTATCCGTTAATTAAAACGGCTGTTTCAGCGTATTTTTCACGTGTTTCCTCTCCGGCAGAGTCTCCTCTGGCCAGGGATGGCTGGTGGCAGGGAATTTGAGAAAGGGAGAATTTGAGAATGGGAGAATGGAAGATGGAGTGAGGCAGAGAAAGGGAGAAAGGGAGAGTTGGAGAGTGGGAGAGTGAGAGATGGTGCGAATCTTGGCTTAATAGACTTTATAGGAAAGGAAAATACAGAGTCATTGTCATTATACTTAATCATTCAGCAAGAAACCTTTCAACAAAGGAAATATGACCATAAACCGACATTCCGTATAATATAAACCCGGGTCGACCGGAAAGCCAAATTATTTTTAACAAAAAATCATCAAATTATTATCGCCAGTCAGTAAAATTCAATAATTTTAGCGGCAAAGTTGTAGCGAATTGTACAACAATACTTCGAATAATAAACTTCATTTTGATTTAGTTGACGGCTATATACACGAATCAACAATATGATGCTGATCCTGATTGAAATACAACAAATCAAACGAGCGCCTTCATAAAACCTGATGCTAAGAATATAGCAAAAGACATACAATGCAATCAGCATGCAAACTGAATTAAAATAAAGACAACCGATCAAACAACCTTTCAACCATGTTTAAAAAAGAAAAGATCATTCGCTTCACATCCATTGCACTTATTTTTCTCATCATTTTCTCGCTGATCACAGTTGGGTTTAAGACTACCAACCGCAGGATAAATTACGGCTATAAAGTGGATGATCAGCCAGGTACTGTTCATCTGGTTCAAAGGGCAGGAAAAGTGAAGATATTTGCCAAGCCTGATGCTGAAGCAAAGACTTCAGAAAAGATGGTTACCCTGCAGGATTCGGTGATTATCCTTCCCAGTTCTCTCAAAAATACGTATGGTTTTGTCCTGGCGCAGTTTCCTGATAAGTCGCAAGGCTGGATAAAACTTTCAGAAATTAACCGCAACTTTTACCCAAAAGGAAGGGAAACAGAGGTTGCTGTACTAAATTTTCTGGACAAGTTTGGCACGCTCAAAATGCTCATCATCATGGGTGTAACTTCGCTGGGTATATCATTTCTGCTGTTCCGGTTTTATCCTAAAATCAATATTATTTTTACAAAAAGAAGCCGCAAGGCAATCACAGGCAGCCAGGAGCCATGGTTTTTTCTTGTTGCCATGATTGCCGGTATCGCATTGGGCTACCTGTTTTTCTTTTACAGGGGCATGAGTGTTAAACTGATTGTCAGGGGAGATTTCTTTATACCGTATATGGAACTGGAAAACTTACTGTTGTTTCTCTCCTTCTGGGGTTATATTGCAACCATTGCTATTCTTGTTTTTAAGAGCATTAAAGATTACGGTATAAATCCCGGTATATGGCGCGCACTGTTTTATGTATTCCTGATGCTGGTGGTTACAATAGCCAATTTTTTCTTTATTTCGGCGGCAATATATGTACTTATCATTATACTACTGTTCTTAGGGGCAGTTCAGGTAAAGCAGCCAAAGTAATCGAATCACAGGGAAACAAGTCCAATATTTGTAATGTTTGTGGCGGCCAGTTCGGATCGCATGATATGAAATGCCCCAATGGTCACTGGTCGGGCAGATTGATGTCAGCAGCCGAATATAATAATATGGACCGGATGGAAAGAAAGTACTAGTTTCTGAGAGAGTGGTGGCTGTTATTGGAATAACGTTTAGTGTCACCGAGTTGAAAGAAGAATCCAGGAGTCAGAATTTGGAAATTTGAGAAAGGGAGAGCGGGAGATGGGGTGAGCGGGAGAATTTGAGAATGTGAAAATGTGAGAATGTGAGAATGGGAGAGTGGGTGAAGGTGAGATGGAGCGAAACGCCTGTCAGGGTTTTAACTTGTCCGGGTTGGCAGGTGGCAGGGACTCTGCGGATGCACCTGGATTGAATATCGAACGCTGATTAACGATTTTCGAAGGATGAAGATTTCTTTGTGGGGAAGTTTTTTATTGGGATACGGATAACGCGGATCAGGCGCCTGCCTGTCGGCAGACAGGGAGAATCACTGATCCGTGCTAACAGTATCATCAGCAGCAACTGACTGCTGCCTGCAGGCCTTAGAATACAGTCAGGGTTAATCGTTCTTCTGCTTTTTAATATTGATTACGATTATTTCCCGGGTGATTGTTTATTGGTCGGTAGGTTTTGTGAATAATAAAGATTGACTTAGTGATTGTTCTTATTGCAATTCGGCAGATTTACCCGGTATTTTGTATTTTTATTCACTTATAAATGCTTAATATTTTGAAGTATGAATAACTTTAATCTGATTACAGAATCGGATATATTGCCTTTTCTTAAGAAATCATTTAACGAACAGGATCTGTTTAAATCAGGAAGCCCCGATCAGAAAACACTGGATGAATCATGTCGGAGCGATATTACTTTTAAGGAATTACTGGATCTGGTTATCACAGATGATCAGATTAATTATGCACTGGAGCAATCATATCAGTATTGTAAAACACCCTATCTGGTTACCGAACTGGGGATTGCTTTATTGAACCGGTCTAATTTACTGCTTCATAATAAAACTAATAACCCGCTGGAGGTTCAGCTTACTATAGAAATTCTGGGAATAGATATCCCTGATAATTCAAAGGATGAAGTCGAGCTGGAAATGTTTATTCATTCTTCGTCAAACAGAGCCGAAATCTTTGATTTATTAATTGCATCCCATTCATGCACAATTGAGGATAAGAAAAGGTTGCTGGATTTATGGAATGACGAAAATTACTTTTATCCTACCGGTCAGAAAGAAATGGAACTGATAGATAAAGTTCTGGATATTGATTTAGAGGGGAATTACCATAAAAATATTAAAGAAATACATTACAATTTGCAATATAACGAGTCAAAGCAGATTTGCAGGAGCAAGAGAGTGATCTATACAATGAAACACCGGTTAGAGACAAAGAATTTCCCGTTTGATAGCTCCCGCATTGAATTGATATTCGCTCTAAGCTCGAATTTTGATTCGACCCAGATCAAACTGATTCAGGAATATGATTACGATTCGCCAAATGATTCAGTGTTTTTACCCACTACTTATTTTCCACGGGGATTTAAAACATCCTGTTCGCAAAGCAAGCCTGAGTGTGTAAACTTCTATCAATCTTCCGGCTATTATTTACAGAACCTTGCACTGTTGATGATCGATCTTAAGCGGGATTCGAGTTCATTCATACTGAGGACCTTTGTGCCGGCAAGTATAGTTGGATTATTGGCTGCATTTTCAGCATTAATTTATCTGTTTGATAACTCATTGCGCGATCCTATTCTAACGCAGGTTATTCCAAGCATCCTTGTGGCTGAGATAGTTCAACAATTGACTATCAATCAACACATTCCAACAAGATCAGGTAGAACATTCATCGATCTTTTCTTCGTTAGTTTATATATCTCCCTCACATGCTACTTTGTTGCACTGTCATTCACAAAAATCATGTGGATTTTTTATACATTTTTATCTCTGGGGTCATCTTTGCTTCTTTTCAGTTATATCAAGACAGGACGCAGCATTTGGCTTCATTTGAGAAACCTTGATACAAAGTAGAGACCAGGTACTTCAAAAATCATCAATCTCTGCTGCCACCCACAGGCATTAGCACGGCAGGCGGGCCGGGTTGCCAGGTGTTTTCCTGTAGCCCTAATCCAGGTGGCTGAGCGAGGGACGAGCCGAAGTCACCGGTGAGAAAAAGGTGGTTTCGGCGCAGTCAGATGAAAAATCTGACCTTGCTCAACCACCCGGTTGGTTGAAAGAATCCTTTTAGCAACTCTAATCCAGGTGGCTGAGCGAGGTACGAGCCGAAGCCACCGGTGAGAATATTTTTTCTGCAACCCTAATCCAGGTGGCTGAGCGAGGGACGAGCCGAAGCCACCGGTGAGAAAAAGGTGGTTTCGGCGCAGTCAGATGAAAAATCTGACCTTGCTCAACCACCGGACTGGTAAAAAGAATCTACTTCGCAACCCTAATCCAGGTGGCTGAGCGAGGGACGAGCCGAAGCCACCGGTGAGAGAAAGGTGGTTTCGGCGCAGTCAGATGAAAAATCTGACCTTGCTCAACCACCGGACTGGTAAAAAGAATCTACTTCGCAGCCCTAATCCAGGTGGCTGAGCGAGGAACGAGCCGAAGCCACCGGTGAGAGAAAGGTGGTTTCGGCGCAGTCAGATGAAAAATCTGACCTTGCTCAACCACCCGGTTGGTTGAAAGAATCCTTTTCGCAACCCTAATCCAGGTGGCTGAGCGAGGTACGAGCCGAAGCCACCTTTAAAGAACGAGGGATTTCTTAACAGCAACCTATCTCCCGTCGGCTATCACCTCAACCCTCCCGATAAAGCAGGACAGGCTCTTTGTTAAGGGGGGATATCGCGCGCTTTTCTTCGTTGAGCTTTCTTACAGAAGATCACTGCTAAGTCCTTGACCGTTAGCACAAACTTTGGTCAGGAGAATCAACAGCAAAGAATAATTTACGCATACATGTCGTATCTTTGAATATGCTGAATGCCAAATAATTAATTCACGTTTCACCATCATTACAAATCATCCTGAATCCATGAAAACATTACTTACTTTTTGTTTAGCAGGAGTACTCATCCTGTGCAGCTTTACCACTCAGAAAAGCCCCGATATACAGGGTGCCTGGAAACTTGTCGCTACTAAATACATTGACGGCAACAAGGAAATTGTGACTTCAATGGCTGACCTGAGTCAATTGAAAATGTGGACGAACGATCATTTTGCTTTTATGGGCACCTATAAAAAGGGCAAAAAAGTGCGGGACAATTATGGTGCTGGCAGCTATATGCTCAACGGCAAGCTTTATAATGAAACCATCACCTATCATGTTGATAAGAAGCTTATCGGGCAAACGATCAGGATGATTATCGAGTTAAAGGGAGATACCCTTGTTCAGACATGGCCGGCAGACGAGAACGGGAACGTCAACCCGCTGTCGTATGTGGAAGAGAAGTACGTCAAAATCAGATAGCTTTCCTTTTCTGATTCCAGAAATTTTGGTTCTCTTTATTCATTCCCTGCTATATTCTTCCGGAGTATTCGCGCAGGAATGAAAAGTAGAGTAATTTCGTATGCCATAACGACCACAATGCTATAACAGAATGACAGACCTGACCTTGTTTCTGCCCACTGTCTTCCTTGGTTTCTTTGCCATGCTGAACCCCATTGGCAATACGCCTGTGTTTTTGTCGATGGTGGGTGAGGCCGATAAAAAGACCATTAAAAAAGTCGCTTTCAGGGCTGTACTCACAGCATTTTTCATCATCGCGATTTTTAGTTTTTTCGGTCATGTGATTTTCCGGATGTTTGGTATCACGCTGCCTGCCTTCCAGGTAGCCGGAGGCATAATCGTGTTTTTTATCGGTTACGATTTGCTACAGGGCAAGGTAGCCGGAGCACAGCATTCAAATGTGCAGATTAATGTTAAATCATACGAGGACATGGCCGTTTCACCGTTGGGCATTCCCCTGCTCGCAGGCCCGGGAACCATATCCACCGCCATGAACTTTGTGGGGGAATCAAACAAATTGTCATATACCCTCCTCATTGTCCTGATCTTTGCCCTGGTTTGTGCAATAACCTATTTCATGTTTCTGATCAGCAATCGGATAGCCGACAAACTCAGCCCGCCGCTCATCAAAGTCATTTCAAGAATAATGGGTCTGATACTCACCGTAATTGCTGTTCAGATGTTTATCAACGGGATATTCAACGTAATAAAGCAATTCCCGGGGTAACAATCACAGCATGGCGTAGTTCATGTTTCTGAATAAGATACAGGCAGAATACAACTGCCTTATTCATGCCGGTTTACCTTTCCTATAGCGTCTCCACTTGTCTTGGGATAGCGTGTGGTAGTAGCACTGAGGATAACAGGTTTGTTTTAGCGAAGTGAAGCGGTTTTTAGCTGCAACAGACACTTCGGCGGTGCCACACTGAGCGAAGTCGAAGTGTTGCTTACTTTTTTTCGCTGTTGAATTATGCGAAGCATAATCATGAATACCGTTGAAAATAAACACAATATGAATAAAAAAGTAAGAGCCAGTCCGGCTTTAGAACAAAAAGAAATAATATTTATTAATAGTTTTTCCACTTTGTCTTGATACAAAGTGGAGCAAAAATCAAGACTGAATAAAAATTCCTGGTTTTGTAACAAACTTTTTCTTTCCCGCGACACAAGCCGCGCTCACACACAAGCCAGCGCATGCTTCTGTATCGCTTAGCACAAGGCCATACACACAAAAAGTTTGCAACAAAAGCTGGCGGAATTTTTATTAGGTCGGTCGCCTCCGGGAATGTCAAAATCACAGAGTTGCTGCCATTATATGATCTTTCATGGAGTGGAACCGCCTTGGCTGTTGCGCGTTAAAAAAAACTGCGCAACGAAGCGTTAAGAAACAAAAACTGTTTGAGCGAAGCGAGTTTTTTTGTTTTAGCGAAGTGGAGCGGTTTTTAGCTGCAACAGACACAGCGGCGGCGTTTTTTGCTTACTTTTTTTCGCTGTAGAAAAAAAGTAAGAGCCCGTCCGGCTTGAGGACAAAAAACATTAACATGTTTTATTGATACCTTTCCCTCAGCGTCTCCACTTGTCTTGGGATAGCGTTTGTCAGTAGCACTGAGGATAACAGGTAATTCGTTTATAGCAAAGCCCTCAAGGCTTCGGACCGGTTAAAGAAGGATTTAGCAAAAGATTGCATTCATAGGGATAAAATTTACATATTTTCATTATCTTTGAAAGATAACCAAATCAATCATTGTATGAAAAATTATGCACTAATCGCTTCCGTATTGGCATTGATTTTCATTACATCATGCCAGCCCAAATCCAAACCTGAACCATTTGATGAAGCCGCTGCCAAAGCGGAGATCACGAAAATCTTCGATGACTTCAATTCGATGATTAATACCAGGGATGTCAGTCCATATATCAAAATGCTATCGGAAGATGCTTTGGTCTTAGGAACCGATCCAAAGGAGTATTGGTCAAAAACCGATGCTTCAAATATGTTTACCCAGATGTTTGCTGACACTACTTTTAAACCCAATTATAAAATTGACAAAAGGGAAATCCTGTTATCAAAAGATGGAAATTCAGCCATTGTCATTGAACAAGCTATCGCCGACTGGATCAGCACTAAGATGCCGTTACGCCGGATATACTTTCTGGAAAGGAATAATGATGCCTGGCAGGTTAGACTTGACTGCTCAACACTCATACCTTATAACGAGGACATCCCGAAAATAAATAAGTGTCTGGAATAATTTCTTGCCTTCTTTCCGGCAGAGTCTCCTCTAGCCAGGGATGGCAGGTGGCAGGGACTCTGTGTATGCACCTCAAACGGAGGACGGAGAACGGAGGACGGAGAACGAAGTTCTTCTGGTGGGAAGGCTTATGGTAAGGATGAGTTTTGGGTTGGTTGCAGCCGGTTCAGGAGATTTTTAATGGAAACCGCTACTTTGCGAGACCCGGCTCACCGGGGCGAAGCAAGCTCAAAAACGGAGAACGGAGAAGGGAGGACGGAGAACGGAGAACGGAGAACGAAGTTCTCACGGTGGGAAGGCATAAGGTAAGGATGAGTTTTGGGTTGGTGGCAGCCGGTTCAGGAGATTTTTAATGGAAACCGCTACTTTGCGAGACCCGGCTCGCCGGGGCGAAGCAAGCTCAAAAACGGAGAACGGAGAAGGGAGAACGGAGGACGGAGAAGGGAGAACGGAGGACGGAGAACGAAGTTCTCATGGTGGGAAGGCTTATGGTAAGGATGAGTATTGGCATGGTGACGGCCGGTTCAAGAGATTCTTGATGAAAACCGTTACTTTTTTTTCGGCATAGCATCCTTATGTCCGGGTTTGTATGTGTCAAGAACACTGCGGATATGTAATGCCGGGTCCCTAAACATACACCCAGCCTTTGTACAGGCGATTTTGCCGAAACAGAACAGTCAGGCGCGTGCCGGATTAGTTTGCTTAACCAATCACACACTGCCTGACTGCTTTTACAGGACCTGATTAAAGCATCAAGTCATCTTACCTGTTTTTCCGGTCAAATCCGGCTCAGAAATTATTCCGGCCTGGCCGGAGGAGTGCACCGGCTTCTCCATTCTGCTTTCATCTTTTCCCTTTCCTCAGGACTCATATGCATCCATTTGTTTCTCAGCATATGCCGGTCACCATAATGCCTTGGATGCCGGTGTCCTCCTCCGAATCCGCCGAACAGGATTTTCGACAGCACCAGAATTCCAAGGGCCTGCCAGAATGTAATAGTACCTAGGTTTAGTATTGCCGGGAGTAAAGCATTCCATAGGAGCATAACCAGGCNCCCGAAAATAAATATTCCTGCAGCAATTGCAACCGGGATTAAAACCGCTCTTTTGAGCCAGTAACTGTTCCCCTGTTCATGTCCGCAACACATCATTTCTTTTAAGTTTTAATTGTTAATAATCGTTGTACATTTTTTGAAGCCTGTCACGCAGGTGTGAAACCGCGTATCGCTTTCGTGATATGATCGTCTTAATGCTTTCACCGGTTCTGTCGGCGATTTCCTGCAGAGTTTGATCTTCCAGCTCGTTCCACACAAACACCTCTCTCTGTTTCTCGGGCAGTTCATTCAGGGCTGCTACGAACAGCTCGGTGAAGTATGCCCTTTCAAATTCCATCTCCGGTTCAGTGCTGTCATTCAGTAACGCTTCAGGGAATACCATTTCTCCGTCTTCGTTTTCGAAAGCAAGATCTTCGAGTGAAAGCGTCTTTTGTTTTCGCTTTTTATCGATAATCCGGTTCCGGCTTACACGATAGAGCCATGAACTAAGTTGCTCGATGGGTTCAATGGTTGCAATGGAACTTAGCTGGTACCATACATCCTGCAGAATATCTTCGGCGTCTTCGTCACTTTTAACGCGATTGCGTATAAAACTGAACAAGCGCTTCCCGTAATTCTGCACGGCATACAGGATTCTCTGCTCTCGCTGCGCCATCGGTATAGCTGTTAATTCGTTCATATACTGTAGCAGACGAACGAATGAAAAAATTACTTTAAAAGTAGAGTTATTTTTTTCATCCTGAAGATGATGTTGTTGTACGGGAGGGGGGAGGGATTAGGAAACCGAAGAGTATAATTTGAAAATTTGAAAATGAGGTAATTTGAAAATGAGGTAATTTGAAAATTTGAAAATGGGAAAATGTGTAGATGTGTAAATAAGTAATTTGAAAATTTGAAAATGGGAGAATAAGAGAGGGGGAGAAGGGAACAAACGAACATTTGAACAAACAAAGTAAGAACTAGAGGGAACTGGCACTTAGACAGGCTTAGTTTAAAAAATCTGGAAATAGGAAAACGGAGGACGGAGAACGGAGGACGTAGAACGGAGTTCTCCTGGTGGGAAGGCATAAGGTAAGAATGAGTTTTGGATTGGTGACAGACGGTACAAGAGATTCTTAATGGAGACCGCTACTTTGCGAGACCCGGCTCGCCGGGCGAAGCAAGCTCAGGTAGTTACCGGGGGCTTGGGAAGGACGGAGAAGGGATAACGGAGAACGGAGAACGAAGTTCTTCTGGTGCGAAGGCATATGGTAAGGATGAGTATTGGCATGGTGGCAGCCGGATCAAGAGATTCTTAATGGAAACAGCTACTTTGCGAGACCCGGCTCGCCGGGGCGAAGCAAGCTCAAAAACGGAGAACGGAGAACGGAGGACGGAGAAGGGAGGACGGAGAACGATGTTCTCACGGTGGGAAGGCATAAGGTAAGGATGAGTTTTGGGTTGGTGGCAGTCGGTTCAAGAGATTCTTAATGGAAACAGCTACTTTGCGAGACCCGGCTCGCCGGGGCGAAGCAAGCTCAGGTAGTTACCGGTAGCGTGGGAAGGACGGAGAAGGGAGAACGGAGGACGGAGAACGAAGTTCTTCTGGTGGGAAGGCTTATGGTAAGGATGAGTTTTGGGTTGGTGGCAGCCGGTACAAGAGATTTTTAATGGAAACAGCTACTTTGCGAGACCCGGCTCGCCGGGGCGAAGCAAGCTCAGGTAGTTACCGGTAGCATGGGAAGGATGGAGAAGGGAGAACGGAGGACGGAGGACGGAGAACGAAGTTCTCCTGGGGGGAAGGCATATGGTAAGGATGAGTTTTGGATTGGTGACAGACGGTACAAGAGATTTTTAATGGAAACAGCTACTTTGCGAGACCCGGCTCGCCGGGGCGAAGCAAGCTCAGGTAGTTACCGGGGGCTTGGGAAGGACGGAGAAGGGAGAACGGAGGATGGAGAACGGAGGACGGAGAACGATGTTCTCACGGTGGGAAGGCATATGGTAAGGATGAGTTTTGGCATGGTGGCAGCCGGTACAAGAGATTTTTAATGGAAACCGCTACTTTGCGAGACCCGGCTCGCCGGGGCGAAGCAAGCTCAGGTAGTTACCGGGGGCTTGGGAAGGACGGAGAAGGGAGAACGGAGGATGGAGAACGGAGGACGGAGAACGAAGTTCTCCTGGGGGAAGGCATATGGTAAGGATGAGTTTTGGCATGGTGGCAGCCGGATCAAGAGATTCTTAATGGAGACCGCTACTTTGCGAGGCCCGGCTCGCCGGAGCGAAGCAAGCTCAAAAACGGAGAACGGAGAACGGAGGACGGAGAAGGGAGGACGGAGGACGAAGTTCTCCTGGTGGGAAGGCATAAGGTAAGGATGAGTATTGGCATGGTGGCAGCCGGTTCAAGAGATTCTAAATAGAACCCGCTACTTTTTTTCGGCATAGCATCCACTTGTCGGGGATTGTATGTGGCAGGGACGGCAGTCAAGCAGTTTAACAAAATGCATAATCAGAGCTTGCTGAACACGGACAGCAAGCTCCGAAAATCACACTAACAAACCGGTTGAGGCCTGATTATGTTCCGGCTAGTACCCGATTGCCTTTAAGATATTATTTGCGAATACGTTACACCGAAGCTGGTACAGCCTTGAGAAATTATATCCGGGATTGATCGCCAACGGTCCGCTTACTGTTGTCTGCCCCTCTACTGAAGAATCCAGGAATGGGTTTTCAAGGGTCACTGTATCTGTCTGCTTAGCAGTAACAACTGTGGCCGTTACATTCCTGCCATCCGTTGAATTGAATGTAATGATCACTTCATTGGGTTTAGGGCTTGCCGGGCTGCTCAAGTCAGTTGGGGCAGCCTGCGACCCTGATACCTGGTTCTCGAAAGCGGTTACTGCTTTATAATTCTCCGTCTGATCATAAAGCTCAGCTTCAGGGTAAAGCATTCCCAGTGTGCCGGCAACATATCCATATCCCTTCCAGTTGCCGCGCAAATAAATCTTTTTTACAGGTTTTGGTGCAGCAGCCATATCGGAGCTGTATAACCATACCAGCGGCACGAGTGGTTTGTTGTTATAGTCGAGCCGCGACTCATCAATGTTCTTGAACCTGTGCGTCAGAGTCATTTCTTTCAGGTTTCCCGAACTGGCTTCATGTTCATCAATGTTCGATTTGACTTTGGATATTTTTGAAATGCCATTTTTGTATTCATATCCTCTCAATACTGAATTATACACGAGGTTTTCGATGTACACTTCGTCGTCGTACTGCGTATATCCTTCGTTGTTGTTACCGTAATTATAGGCATTGCATGAAACCCTGCTTACTTTAATACTCTCGATCCTGCTTTTATCCTTATTGAATCTGCCTTCAATTGAAATATATTCATCCCTGAGAATACCCGATTCAAAAGCAGCCGAGAATGTGAGGCCGTTAAAGCTGCCGCTCAGCATTTTAAGGGAAACGATGTGCAGCATATTTTCCTTATCACGCTTTTTACTTCCATCTTCATAAACTTCATACTGATCCGACTGCCGGATTACCTGTTTGTTGTCCCAGGTAGTAAATACCGCGTTGCAACTGAAATTGTATTCAACCGGGATTTTAACCTCCACACTGGTGAGTTTGCGGGGAATAGCAGCAGAACTCACGGCAGAAGGTTTGGCAAAGTTTGCCCTCGCCTGTCCGGTAAGGGACTTGAATAGCTCATCAGTGTTATCATATGATGAAGTTTGTGACGAAATTATCCTGCCTGTCTTACTGTCAGTGACCAGGGCGTTCAGTACACCATCGACCGAGGTCTCACCCGCCGCGTAGTTGATGCCGCTCAATTGAATAATGGTGGCAGCTTTCATTATCTTACCGCCTGCCACGTTCGTTTCCGCTGTAACAAGCCCGGAATTACCCAACGCTGCTTCCTGTATGGCTTTATCAACAATTTTCCGCTCAAGGGCTTTAAATCCGGGAACTTCTGTCAAATCCTTCACCAGGTCAGAACATAAATTGTATTTTGTATTCACACCGGTATATTCGAATAAAGGATTGTAATAGATGGCTGCAGAATTTGATTCTTGCGCAAAGGCCGGAAGTGCAACAGCAAAGGCAGGCACCAGCGTCAATACAAGTCGATTAATTAATTTCCTGTTTTTCATTATTTTATTGATTTTAGAAACTATTCGGATTAAAACGGGTATATCCTGTTGCCGGGGATAAGTTTTCCGACAGGATATAGCCCAAGCCAGTCAAACATTGCAATCAATTCATTACCTGTGAATTATAACAGGTGTATACCATATCACTGAAGGCATTTTGCAGTTCATCCGGGAGCAGATGGGGTATTTGAAACCCGAAAAATACTTTCAGGAATGGATACAGTACAAATCTACAAAACAATAAATTATTTTTTATAAGAGATAAAAATATGATGAACTATCAAATGTAAATTCGATATTATTTGTCAGGAAGGCAGTACGGGTACTGCTCCTGATATCTAACAGGATGAACTCCGAAACCTCCTGACCTGCAAAGTTTCGGAGGCTCAGCGGCTGCAATCCATCTGATCCTTCTATTTCACAAGTGCCAGTGCATCAAGAACCCGCTGAGGAGTCATGGGAAGGTGAAACACCCTGGCTCCTGTGGCATCGTACACGGCATTGGCTATTAAACCTCCCATACAGATGATTGCCGGTTCGCCGCCGCCCTGCATCGGCTCTTTTTTATCCAGTATCAATGTATTGATTTCCGNGAGCCATGAAAAAAGCGGCAGTTTGTAGGTTCCGAAATTGGCTGTTTTAACGTCTCCTCCCTTGAAATTTACTTCTTCGGTCAGCGTATATCCCAACCCCATGGTGATGCAGCCTTCCATCTGGATTTTTGCACCTTCGGGATTCACGCAGAACCCCATATCCTGAGCACACGCCACCCTCACAACCCTGATCTGCCCTGTTTGAACATCTACTTTTACTTCTGCCATATGGGCAACATAGCTGCCGGCATCAAATCCGCAGGCTATGCCATAACCTCGGCCTGAAGGCGATTTGGCAGGCGTCCACCCGAACAGGTCGGCAACGGCTTTCAGCACTCCGGTCATACGCTCATCTTTCAGGTTCTTAAGCCGGAACTCCAGCGGGTCAATGCCTGCTTTTGCAGCCATAATATCCACCTGCGATTCGCGGGCAAAGGTGTTGGTATTATTTCCCGGCGCCCTCCAGGCACCCGTTCCGAAAGGATGAACATTCCGTGCAGAGTAGCTTGTGGTACGCTGATGCGGAACATCGTACACCGTTTCGGAACCCCGTGAACCTGCAAAGTACTCATGATAATCCCACATAACCATATTACCGGACTTATCAGTGCCGGATTTGATCCTGATCACTGCAGCCGGCCTGAAGGTATCATAAAAGAATTCTTCCTTCCTTGTCCAGTGGACCATTACAGGCCTGCCGCTCAGCTTTGCCAGTTTGGCCGCTTCGGTTGCCTGCCTTGCCGGGGCTTTGCCGCCAAAGCCGCCTCCTACGAAAGGAGTGATGATTCTCACTTTTTCAAGGGGCAGGCCAAGCTCACCAGCTATGGATTCCTGCGCTCCGAAGGGCGATTGTGTTGAAACGCGGGCTATCAGCTTGTCGCCTTCCATCCATGCAAGGGCAGAATGTGTTTCGATGGGTGAATGCGCCACATAACTGTTGTAGAATGTGCTTTCGGTAAGCGAGCCGGCAGCCTTGCTCCCTGTTTCAAGGCTGCCTTCCTCATTTACTACCCTTGCTTCAGGTTTTGAATTAAGCAGGTAATCGAAAATACTCTTGTCGTCAACCGGCTTTTCGTTGTATTTGTATTCCGCTTTAATCTTTTGCAGCGCTGCTTCGGCCTTCTCAGGATCGGAATGCAGAACAGCAATCAATTCTCCCTCCTCTATCACAACGGCGCCATCAATCTTCTTTGCTTCCGAAGTATCCGCTTTTACCAGGGTTGCTCCGTGTGATGGCGGGCGCAGTATTCGGGCATACATCATGCCGGGCATACGGTAATCGCCGGCATAAAGGGCTTTGCCTGTCACCTTGCTCACTGAATCCACCCGTAGCTGTGGTTTCCCCATGATCTTGTAATCTGAATAGTCCTTTGCTCCCGGTTTATCGTCCATAAACCGTTCTATGCGCTTTCCTTTGGTAAGTTCGGCATAGCTCACCCGGGCGCTTTCGTTTCCTTTAACTGTAATTACACCGTCTTTAACCTGCAGATTCCCTGCTGATGTCTTCAGCATACCGGCGCCAAGCGAAAGCAGCACAGCCCTGGCCTCGGCGGCAGCGGCAAGCATGGCGGGGCCAAATACTCTAGTCGACAATGATCCCCAGGTACCGGCATCGTAGGGTGTGAGGTCGGTATCACCCATGACCATTTTCACTTTGTCGAACGATACGTCCAGTTCATCAGCGAGCATTTGTGCCAGCGAGGTAATGATTCCCTGTCCCATTTCAATCTTACCGGTGAAACATGTCACCATGCCATCCTCTCCAATCCTGAGGAATGCATTGTAATCGGTCGGCAATGTCCTGCGCTGATCTGCTTCTGAGTCAATGAGGTTGCAGGCTGACCCTGACTGAAAAAATATATAAAGGCCGCCAATGCCTGCCCCGGTAAGCCTGATGAACTCCCTTCGTTTTAGCCTGCCTTGCCGGCTTTCGCTATCTGCTTTTTCCTGGTTAAAACTGTTGTTTTCCATGATCCCTTAATTTTAAACTATCCTTTCGACATGACTTTGGCTGCTGATTCAATGGCATCGACAATCCTGGTATGAGCGCCGCAGCGGCAGTAGTTATCGTCCATTCCATCAATGATTTCCTGCCGCGAAGGTTCAGGATTGCTGAGCAGGAGGCCCACTGCGTTCATGATCATGCCCGGAGTACAATAGCCGCATTGCAATGCATCATGATCAACGAATGCCTGCTGTACAGGATGCAGTTTATCGCCATCAGCAAGCCCTTCGATGGTTGTGATTTTTTTACCTGCAACATCTTCCATATTGATGCTGCACGACCGTACCGGCTCATTGTCCATAAGTACAGTGCAGGCGCCGCAGTAACCCAGGCCACAGCCGTATTTTGTCCCTGTGAGGTTGAAATGGGTTCGCAAAGCCCAAAGCAGCGACTGATCCTTGTCGAGCGGTATCTCAACCTGTTTTCCGTTCAGTTCAAACCGAATGATTTCTTCCATAATTGTTATTTACTGAATTGCGGGGTTAAGATAGTCATTTTGCCGTTAATTTTCAACATGCACCCGCCTGGTCACCTTTTTGCCCGTTGTCACCTTTTTTCTTCCCGGCAGAGTCTCCTCTAGCCAGGGATGGCAGGCGGCAGGGACTCTGCAGATGCACCTCAAACGGAGGACGGAGAAGGGAGGACGGAGAACGGAGAACGAAGAAGGGAGAACGGGGAACGGAGAACGGAGAAAGAAGTTCTCATGGTGGGAAGGCTTATGGTAAGGATGAGTATTGGCATGGTGGCAGCCGGTACAAGAGATTCTTAATAGAAACAGCTATTTTGCGAGGCCCGGCTCGCCGGGACGTAGCAAAAAAATCACACGAAAAGGGGATAGGCAGACATTTGGCGTTCCAATATTTTTGTTCAGCATGTAATGGCGACCATTAGCCGCTCCCTGCTCCCGCATTTATTCAAGTGTAATCCTCAAACTCAATCACCAATGAAACACCTCTTCTTCTTCCCCGTCTTTCTGCTTTTGCTTTTTATATCAGTGAATGGTTATACACAAACACACCAGACTGATCTCCAGAAAGAAAACATACTCGGCAAGGTGAAGTCAATCAACGAACATCTCAAATCACCTACGACGACATCACTGTCCTATACCTATACAACCCCCAGGGGAACATCGTTTCGGAAACACGTTATTACAAAAACAAATTCTCGGTAAAAACCATTAGCGAATACGACACCCGTGGCTTCCTGATCATCCGGAAAGATGTTGACAGCGCCGGCAGGCGCTCAGGAAAGAAACCTTTGTGAATGATACGAAAGGCAATGTGCTGTCGGGCACCGGCAACGACGCGGAAGCAAAAACCAAATGGAGCGTGACGTACAAACGCGATGCCAGGGCAATGTACTCGAGTACCTGAAAAAAGATGCCATCACAGGCAAAATAATTGAAAGGACCAATTATACTTACGACAGCAAAGGCACAGTGCTGAGCGAAAACAATACAACTGTCTATGGCCCGGATAGCAAGTCGGTGAACAAAACAACCTGCACGCCAACCTACAATGACAAAGGATTGATTGAAAAGCTGGAAGAGACATATTCTTCCAGCTTTCTGGATGGCACCGATTACATCACGACCGATTACAGGTATAATGCTGCCGGTAAGGTGATTTACTCACGGTAGTGCGCCAGAATGTAGCATCTTATGGCAGCAGTCAGCGAGAAACAGTGACCACCGGGACGACAACGGCAATATGCTGAAAGAAGAGGAAACAGACGACGAAGGCGATACCATCACCGATACATACACCTATCAGTTTGATGAAACGGGTAACTGGACAAAGTACATACAGATAACGGAGTACCCGACACAAAGCCGAAAGAGGTGGTGGTGGATAGGGTGATTGGGTATTATTAGGAAGGAATTTGAAAATTTGAAAATGCGATAATTTGAAAATTTGAAAATGCGAGAATGAGAAGATGTGTTAATAGTAATTTGAAAATTTGAAAATTTGAAAATGGAAGAATGTGTAAATGTGTAGATGTGTAAATGGGGTAATTTGTAATTTGAAAATTTGAAAATGGGAGAATAAGAGAGGGGAGAAGGGAACAAACGAACAGTTGAACAAACGAAGTAAGAACTAGCAGGAACTGCACTTCGGCGGGCTTAGTTTAAAAAAATCTGGAAATAGGAAAACGGAGAACGGATAAGGGAGGACGGAGAACGATGTTCTCACGGTGGGAAGGCATATGGTAAGGATGAGTTTTGGATTGGCGACAGCCGGTACAAGAGTACTTAATGGAGACGACTACTTGCGGAACCGGCTCGCCGGGCGAAGCAAGCTCAGGTAGTTACAGGTAGCATGGGAAGATGGAGAAGGGAGAAGGGAGGACGGAGGACGGAGAACGAAGTTCTCACGGTGGGAAGGCATATGGTAAGGATGAGTTTTTGATTGGCGACAGCGGTTCAAGAGATCTTAATGGAGACGCTACTTTGCGGACCCGTCGC
>JADLKF010000021.1 GCA_015657475.1 Lentimicrobiaceae bacterium
AAAGAGAAGAAGATAGGCAGGAATTGTGATAAATATGCGTTAAACGACAATGCCGGTAGTCTTCTGAGCTTTTGATCTAGTTTAGTGAAATGTCATAAATCAGCAATAAAAAGCTCCATCTTGTTTTCACATTAATGATTACAATTCTCTGCTTTAGCATCAGCTAACCATTGAAAGGCTTTTCCTGTACGGAAAACTTACTGTCATAATAATACAGGCTGGATTATAAAGGCTAAGAAAGTCACGCGGCAGGTTCCCTTTAAGGTTACCTGTGAGAAGTATCGAGATGATCTACTTTCAAATGCGGTCTGAAGTCGTGTTGTATTGGCTGGTAATTCATCAAGAATCGCCATCCGTTTGTTGTTGAACAGATAAAATCTGCCTGCACCGGCTATCGATACAGATACCTTTTGAATTGATCCATTTGATGATTCCTGCCGCAGGAATGCCGATTTTCTGATTCCTAAAGAAGTGTTTGACCTGCCTAACAATTGATTCTGTTTAGCCTGATCGGAGANTAAAAGCGAATCGGCCAGCACATATGATTCGGTTCCGTCAACTAACTCAATCACAGAACTCTTTCCGGCATCAAAGACGATTATTTTCGATTGCTCATTTGCCACCAGTGCGAAATGAATCCTCAAACCTATGAAGAGCAACAAGGCTGAAAATCGATAACAAAAGTGATCGCTTTTGACGGAAAGCAACCCAATTACAATTAAGATGAGGGCTAAATACAGAGCGATCATCTCATTCATCCTGAAAGGAATACCTGAAAACACAGCAAAGGGCAGGTTTCTCATCCAGGCAATNNTGGAACCATTCAGCAATTTTCAGCAATAAGGCTGTGATATACCGAAAAATCCGCTGATTATTGNGATGAACGATGTAACCAAAACTAACATTCCCGAATAAATCACCAGGCTCGACAAAGGAATAGCCACGATATTGGCTGCCAGGAAATAACTAGGGAATTGATGAAAATAGTATAATGAAATAGGGATCGTTGCAATTTGGGCAGCCAATGAAACAGCCANCATTTGCCATATTTTATCACCAAGCCATGTTGACGGGTTGATTAGCTTATAAATCCAATCATACAGGAAAACGATACCGGCTACCGCAATATAAGAAAGCTGGAAACCAATATTGAGAAGATAATAAGGATTATAGGCCAGTAATACAAGTGCAGAAATCGCTAGTGAGTTGATAATATGTGAATTGCGATCAACTAAAAATGCAACTAAAACTATACTGAACATAGCTGCCGATCGTGCCACCGAAGGAGAGAATCCTGTAATCAAAGCATAAAACCAGATTGAAATTATAATTATTACTGTCTTTATAATCAGGGTCTTCCTGTTGCGATTTAAAAATCCAAGTATAAAATTGAGTACCAGATAAACAATACCAACATGCAATCCCGATACGCTGAGTATGTGCATAACACCGGCTCCGGCGTAGTCCTGGTAAGTCTCGGCATCTAGATTATCTTCCTGTCCAAGGATGAGTGCGGCGGCAACTGCAAACTCCTGGCCTGTAAGGTTGTTCTCTTTTAAAATCTTCAGAAAATACTCCCTTATCACCTGCGCCTGGCCTTTTACTGACCATTTTACCGGTGTCTTAGAGATATACCATTGGCCTGCTTTCAGGAAGACCTGTTGAAAAACATTGGCTGAAGCCATATATCTCTTGTAGTTAAAGGCTCCCGGGTTTTTGGGCCCTTCAATTTCTGCCGGCGTTCCTGTTATCAGCAATGTCTGGCCAAACTCAGGATATATCGCTGAAGTATCTTTCCTGAAGTAGCAAAGTAATTTCCCTGAACATTCAATTGCACCCTCAGAGGAGATAACACTTTTAACTCTCAGGATTGTTTTATACGAATGTTCCTTTTCGGTGAGAGGCTCTTTGACTTCCGCTAAATAAACCTGTGAACCATGGATTTTCGAGAAGTGATTCAGATATTGTGATTCATTATGAAGTAATGCAAGGCAATATCCTAATGTAAACATAAATATTGCTGCTATTACGCCATAAAGCCACCGGGTGGAGTATGCCCAAAGTCGTTTTGAGAAGATCGAATAGCATAAAAGAAGTAACCAGGCAATTCCCGTAATGTAAACAATCGTACCAAAGGGCTTATTGAAGACCAGCATCAACGCGATACCCGCCACAAATGGCAGTAGCACCCTTACCACCGGAAATTGATGCCTGTAGATCAAGGTCTCATGATTTCAGGCTAAAGTAAGAAGAATGGTTTGATAGCTGATTAGCAGCGATTAAAAAATTAAAACTGAACTTTAGCTATTTCCCACAGTTCTGTTGCAGCGAAGCTGCAGCTTTTGAATTACCCATTGAGGCAGCCTTTCGCCAGTCGTCGCACATACGGTTATCACCAGTCATTGAATAAGCTGTGCCCCTGTTGAAATAAGCATCAGAATTTTTCGGATCAAGCTCGATCAGCTTTGTATAATCATCAATTGCCGCCTTTGGATTGTTTAGCATCACGTAGCAGTTCCCCGGTTCATATAGCAAAGCTTGGTGTCGGCCTGCCGATTGAGCGCTTCGGTGAAGCAAACCACCGCTTCATCATATTTTTTCAAAGCAGCTAATGAAGTACCTTTATTATAATAGGATGTGGAATAATCAGGGTCGGATTTGAGAGCTGCATCATAATCATTGATAGCATCAATATGCTTGCCGAGCATAGCTCGGGTTACACCCCGAAAATCAAGAGAAGCTGCATCGGTAGGCCGTGCATTCAGGGCTTTATTGAAAGCGTCAAGTGCATTTGGATATTCCTTTTTATCGAAGTAGATTTTCCCTAAATAGTAGTGAGCTGAAACCTGGTCGGGGTAAAGAACTGCAGATTCCTCGATATCCTTAAGGGCACCTTCAGTATCTTTTTAATTCGAGTTTGGCTTTTCCACGGAAAAAGAATGCCATATAATTCCTGGGGTTCTTGGAAATTGCATCATTAAAATTTGCGATCGCTCCTTTCATATCACCGTTCTTTGCTTTCTCCAAACCATCAAGCAATTCTTTGGATTTATTCGGGTCGTTTAACCTTGTTATAGTCATTGGAGGTGCTCCCGAGCCCTTTGGTGATAGAACAATCTCACCCTTCGGAGGATTTTGCATTGATGGTTGGGTAACTATTGCCTTCTGATTTTTTAATGCTTCTTCCCATGATGGGTCAGCCTGTTGTGTTGTTTTTACCACAGTATCAGGAACAACGCCTTTGGTTGTATCAGGCAAATTTATGCTGCTGCTTGCATTATCCTTCATTTTGGATGCCTGTTTTCCTGAACAGCCAATCATGATTGTAAAGAAAAAAGCAATTGCAAGCAATGTCGTTAAATTTCTCATAGAAATTGAGCTATTTAGTTATTGGTAATTCTTTGGTTACTGTTTGCCAGATTATATTGCGCAGCACGTTTGGAAGCTCCGTGATCGCCGGTTTTTTGCCTCAACTCATTATAATCGATCAGCATTTTATTCCGGTATAATTCATCAAGAAGCAATGTATTGAGTTCCTCAGATACCGCTGATCGTGTACACCGGTACTGTATCAATTCTTTAACAGCCAATTTGTCAAGAATGAGATTTACGAGCGAAATGTACTTTACTTTCACTACCATCCATGCAAGAAGAGCCGAAGTTAANNAACTCATACGGTAACAAACTACCTGTGGAACGCCTAAAAGTGCAGTTTCAAGTGTGGCTGTACCTGAGGTAACCAGGGCTGCAGCGGAATTTCTCAACAAATCGTAGGTCTGCTTATATACTATCGGAATGTTTCTTGTCCCAATGAGTTTCTGATAGAATTCACGTGTAAAAGTTGAAANCCCTGCAACAACGAAATTATATCCGGGATAATCGTCAGCAACTCTTACCATTACAGGCAATAACCTGCTGATCTCCTGTTTACGGCTTCCAGGCACCAGGGCTACAATCGGCTTATCGTCAATGTTGTTGTTTTTCCTGAAAGAGGNAGCATTCGTAGCATCACTTTCGTCAATTGTGTCAATCAGCGGATGACCTGTAAACTCAACCGAATAGCCAAACCGGGCATGGAAATCCTTCTCAAACGGCAGTACCACAAAAAGCTTNNTATCTACAATCCTGTGAATCTTATGAACTCTGGATGCCANCCAGGCCCATACCTGGGGAGCAATGTAATAAATTACTTTTATTCCCTTCTTGTGTGCAAATTTGGCAATTCGCATGTTGAAACCAGGATAATCAACACAAATGAGCACATCAGGTTCGAAACGGGTGATATCGGATTTGCAGGCCTTAAGGTTTCGAAGTATTGTCCTGAGGTTGAGAGCAACTTCCAGGAAGCCCATAAAAGCAAGATCTTTATAATGCTTTACNNAAACTTCTGCTCCCTGGGCCTGCATCTTGTCGCCACCCCATGCCCTGAATACAGCCTGGTCATCAAGTTTTTNTAATTCCCTGATGATGAGTGATGCATGAAGATCGCCNNTTGAAGCTTCGCCGGCTATGACATAGTATTTCATCAAATGCTAATTAAAAGGAATAATGTTAATCTCCTTCCCGTGAAGCAGAAGGAAAAATAAAATTCCCATGATGAAAGTGAGTGCCAGTATTGCTTTGCCTGTTTTATCCATCCTGAGTTTTACAAGATAATACCGCATCACTATCAGGTTCATTCCAATTGACAGAAGAATAATACCATTATCATTAACCGCTTTCACCACATGAAGAACATCAGCAGCCAGGTGATTCAGCGCTATAAAGATAATTGCCGCCAGGACAGGAATAAGCAGTGCAAGTATAACTCCGAAAATATAACTATCTCGTTTCAGCATATCTGAGATGGATATTGAATCAATGGTTTAGTTTATGTGTTCCGTCTTTTTACCGTTAAAACTCCATTGCCCGATTGCCTCAAGTGCATGATGGGCGGTGAGATCAACCTGCACCGGAACTACACTAATATAGTNGTTACTAAGCGCCCAGGTGTCAGTATCTTCTCCTGAATCTTTCAGCGTAAAAACACCGCGCAGCCAATAATAATTCCTCCGGTGCGGATCTTTACGTTCATCAAAATCTTCATCCCAGAATGCTTTTGCCTGCCTGACAACTTTTACTCCTTTGATTTCCTGTCCGTTGCGGGCAGGAATATTCACATTAAGCCAAAACGNCCACTTTGGAAGAGAATTTCTCAATACATTTTTAGCAATTGTTTCTATATAAGGTGCAGCATGACTAAAATCGGCATCCGGCGAATAGTCATCCAATGAAAACCCTATCGAAGGAATATCTTCCATGGCACCTTCAAGCACTGCAGCCATTGTTCCGGAATAAAGAACATTAATAGAGGCGTTGGATCCATGGTTAATACCCGAAACAATGAGATCAGGATCAGATTTCAGTATGACTTTCTGTCCAAGTTTCACACAATCGGCCGGAGTCCCGTTGCAGCTATATTCTTCATAATCATCATCCTGGGCTATTTCATGGATACGAAGTGGCGTTTGTATTGTAACTGCGTGGCCCATACCCGATTGCGGTTTATCAGGAGCCATAACTACTACCCTGCCAATGCTACGCATGATGCCGATCAATGCTCTTAATCCGGGCGCTGTTATCCCGTCGTCGTTGGTAATAAGTATAAGTGGTTGCTCTTTCAATCTGTTGATGTTTATTAACTTCTGTTGCTATTTTCGACAGGAATAACGGTTTCACCCTGAATTTGTTTCCCTTGGATGTTCGTAATGCCTGCTGANNAAACCAGGAACTTCATCACTTCGGTAGGTGAAGCGTTGATCGGACGTATATTAGAGGTTGGCACAACGAACAAAGTTCCTGTAAAAGTATATGAGTAGGGAAAGTATACTGCAACCTTTCCACTTTCTATTCCAAGGTGAGCAAGATCTTTACTGGTCACGAAGCCAATTTTCTCCATATCTGCGTCCTTGCTGAATCTAACGAGTACCGGTTCAGTAAANNATTTCCTGTCCTTTCCCACAAAGGCCGAAAGGAAATCTTTGAATGAAGTATAAAGTATTTTGATGACCGGTGTACGGCTTATCAGGCTATCGAGATAATTCAGCACAGGATAGAATACGATTGTACTACCCAGAAACCCGATCGTCGTAACAACTACTGCTATAATCAGCAATCCAAGTCCCGGTATGCGGAATCCTATCCATTCAGTGATATAATCCAGCAGGAGTTCATCAATAAATGAGAACATCCACCAGAGTGCATACACAGTCATGGCGAGAGGCGCTGTGAAAAGGAGCCCCTGNNCCAGGAAATACCGAAATAAGCGGCCAGGAAATGATCTCATATCCACATGGAAATTAAAGACGCAAAATTAGCGATTTAAACAGCAGGTGTTCATAAGGGCTTCCGATTAATAAATTCAGTCTTCATCCAAAATCGCTGAAGCTCTTCCCAAAACTTTTGTACCGGGAAACCCATAACATTATAATAGCAACCTTTGATACCCGTTACGCCGATATATCCAATCCAATCCTGGATTCCGTACGAGCCGGCCTTGTCATAAGGCCTGTGATGATGAATATAATGGCTGATTTCTTCGCCTGAAAGTTCCTTAAAACTCACTTCGGTTTCTGCATGAAATACGTACTCCAGGCGTCGTGTGCGAAGACATATGCCTGAAAAAACCTTGTGAGTATTGCCCGATAGTTTACCAAGCATGTTAATTGCATCTTCACGGTTCAATGGCTTGCCTATGCATTCATCATCAAGCCATACAATAGTATCTGCAGTAATTAGTACAGTATTATCGGGATAATTTGAAAGGTCAAAAGCATCAGCCTTGAGTTCGCACAAGTATCGAACAATCTCAGCACCTTTGAGATGAAAAGGATAATCTTCTTCAACATCGGTATTGACGACCGTGAAGTTAAGGCCCAGTTCTTTGAGAAGGTGCTGCCTTCGTGGCGATTTTTGAACCTAAAGGAAATTGTATCTACTTAAATCCATGATTGTCAGTTGTGTTTACATATAACCCGAAGCCTGAAGGTTAAGCCTTAATATAACCAGTGATGCTAACCCAAGCACCATGATCCATCGCAGGAATGAACTCGCTCTATGATATTCCAGCTTGTTCTCAGCATGATTTACCTGCCATACAAAAGCCAGTAATGGTGCAACAACCATCACTATCAGCCACACCGAGATATACTTCAATCCTTTATTCCAAAGCCAAACCAGGCAAACTATCAAAATAAGCTGAATAAACATTGTGAGAAGGTTCACTACCATCCGCGAGCTTTTTATCCCTGCTACAACAGGCAGTGAATGGCAATTCGATTCCGAATCACCCTGAATGTCCTCAATGTCTTTTACGATCTCCCTGACAAGGTTCAGCCCTCCGGCAAAAATCATTACAGCCAATATGATAATGTTAAGAAAATCCGTATGAATCTGAGAATTCATTAATAATTGCGATGCATCAAGTTCGAAAAGCCAGATCATTCCAATGGTACATGAAGTCATACAGGCAACGGCAAGATTTCCCCAGATCAATGTTCTCTTAAGCCTCGCCGCATACCACCATACCACAAATATTGCAACCAGAAAAACAATTGAAGGTAAAACAGAAACCATCAGTAAGGAAACCAGAACTCCAATACAGAGCGCTAATAGTAACAATATCAGGGCAATCTGTATACCTTGATTCCTCGAAAGAAGTTTTCCTATGACCTGTCTATCGGGACGATTAATCCGGTCAATCTCGATGTCAAAAACATCATTCAGTATATACCCACCGGCTGCTATGATCATCGAATTAGCGACAACCAAAATAAATTCTGTAGCACTCATTCCCGGTGATATTCCCAGTGCCAGAAGTTCCGGAACAATCGCCAGATATCTCACTGCCAACAATGTAGCTGCAATAATGACCAAGTTAGGAAAACGGATCAGTTGCAGGATAATACGAAATGACGGCATAACAATTCAAATGGACATTAGCTACAACTGCATGACATGGATAGATGGGGTGATGAATAAAATCAGTTTGTAGAACAGGCCTTGAGCTACCAGTGATAGGCATCGTCATTCATCCACTTTCCCTGAACTTTGAGTACCTGCTCGATCACATCACGCACACAGCCCCGGCCTCCTTCGAAATGGGAAATATATTTAGCCACTGATTTAATTTCTTCGGCAGCATCAGCCGGACATGTAGGAACACCTGCCTTGAGCATAATTTCATAATCGGGAATGTCGTCGCCCATATAAAGAACATGCTCCGGATCGAAGTTATGCTGCTTGAGATATTCATAATAAACCTCAATTTTCTTATCGACACCCAGGAATACGTCATCAACACGTAAAGCTTCGAACCGGCGTTTTACTGATTCTGAGTATGCACCTGATATAATTGCGATGCGGTAATTCTTCTTGATTGCCAGTTGTAAAGCGTATCCATCCTTTACATTGGCAGTGCGCAAGGCATCACCGTTGCTCATGAGCAAGACCGTACCATCGGTGAGCACTCCATCATAATCAAAAATGAAAGTATTCACTTTTAGCAGTAATTCTTTATAATTCAGCATCTTCTAAGGAACCTGGGTGATATTTATTGATAATTTGCAAGGCTAATAGCCNNTGTAAATTTCGGCATATTCGGGTTTGGAAGCAAGTGAACTTAAATGTTTCCTTATGACCTCAATATCGCCCCTGCGGGCTGGACCCGTTTGCAGGTTCACCGGCTCAGCCGTCATCGCTTTCCGGCATGTTTCTTCAATCAAAGGCCGAAGTAGATCGAGGTTATACCCTGATCCTTTAAGCAATTCAGAAGCAATCGTGTACAAATAGTTCGCATAGTTGCTTGCAAAAACTGCAGCGACATGAATTTTTGACCTTAGTTCTGAATTTGCAGGAAAAACCTTCTCTGATATTGAGGATGCCAGTGCTCTTACTATTTCAATTTGTTGTACCGATGAGGCTTCAATAAGGATAGGCACTTTGTGAATTTCAAGTGGAATGCCTTTTGTGAATGTCTGCAAAGGGTATAAAACTCCATTATTAACCGAAATGGGGTCAAGGGCTTTCATTTCAATAGTACCTGATGTATGAAGTATAAGTTTACCAGGCAATTGAAGATTCCTGAGCACCTGAGGCATAGCCTCATCATTCAGGCTGATGATAAAAATACCATCATGCCGCACCAGATGATTTAAATTATCTATCGCCTGGGCATCAACTAGTTGAGACAATTCTTTGGCTGCATCCATTGTCCGGCTCCAAACCTGTTGAATCTTATATCCCTGGTTATAGAATGCCTGAGATAGATGCCAGGCAACATTCCCCGCTCCGATAAATGTCAAATCAGTCATAACAGGCTTTATATCAATACCATACCCAGAATATGCCACAATCACAAGGGCATTGCAGTAGTCTTTGTTCGGCGTGTACGTCGATATATTGCAAAGATAAGCCCTCCGAACATAATTACCGTACCGCCCCAAAGTACAACCATAAAAGGAAAAATTACAGCTTTTATGACTATAAAATCCTGGCTTTTCTCATAAAAGCCCACTCTGATGGCATGTGATTTCTCAGAAACTCCTTCGAACCGTATTTTTAATCCCAGTGGTTCAACTGTAGCATCATCACGAACCAGTCCGCCATTCACAAGTTTGTAACCTATTGTTGCGGAAAGCTTCCCGTGCTGCATACTCAGGATTCTGAAATGAGCAGTAATGCTGATATTGTTGATATCCTCCCCTTCCATTCTGGCATCAATGGAATCTAGAATTACGAAACTACGTGAAAATACTATCGTATCATGCACATCCATTTCTTCAAAAGTACGGCTAACATATCCTTCAGAATCAGCTTTTGATTCCGATTGCTGGGCAAAACTGATATAAGTGTAAATATCCTTGCTGAAAAAATGCTTTGTGTCAGGATTGTATACATTTCCCATACGCATATTCCTGTTCACCGATGGAGATACTGAGAATGCAATCTTCCCGGTAGCAGAATCAGCTTTCTTAACGAAATCAACGCGGTAAAATGTCTCTCTTCCTTTTGTTTCCTGTGATGAATAGGTGACAAAATAGTTACCCATCGGTTGAGTAACTCCTTTAAATAGCACGAGATTTTCAGCGTTATCTTTCTCCTGACCAAGGTCAAAACCGGAAGTATTTTTTGAAATGATCTGCGAATTGCTGAATGCAAGTATAACACCGGTCATAAAAATGGCAAAACCTGTATGAGTAAGCGATGCGCCTATGTTGTTTGTCCTTTTAAAATAGCTGATAATAAACTCTGTGGAAACAACTGCAACGAGTAACATGGAAAATAAAAGGGCGGCATGATCAAAACGTGTAATATGATCACCCAGAGAAAACAGGATGGTCAGAACCAGCGCAATAGCTGTAGAAAGCATAGTCTTTCTCCAGAAAGGCTTCGGCTGAGTTTTGCCATACACCATAAATTGGCTTATGGAGATCAATATCCCTGTAAGCAGGGCAAATGGCAATTGCCAGGTATTATAATAGCCAACGTTATCGGCCGGAGGGGCAATGTTGGTATCAAAAACCTTGTTCAATGCCGGCACTGAGGTAGTAACAATGACCTGGAAAGCTGAAAGTACAACAATCACAGAACCAATTAGCATCCAGAATTCTTTGGAAAATAATTCATCAGCTTCCTTTTTCGGAAAATTCTTCTGCCGGAAAAAAAGTATGATTAAAGGCATTACTAAGAACAAAGCATTGAAAATGAGCATTTGCAATGATTTTCCGCTGTCACCAAAAGAATGTACTGATGTTTCACCCAGTACACCGCTCCGGGTAAGGTAAGTTGCATAAACAACCATCACCCATGCCAGTATCGTGAAAAGATAAGTTGTGGAGTACGAATGTTGGCGTTTATGTGCAATAATCATCATGTGGAGCATTGCAACAAGAAAAAGCCATGGCACAAGTGAAGCATTTTCAACCGGATCCCAGGCCCAAAAACCAGCAAAAGTTAAAGATTCATAGGCCCACCGGCCTCCTAGAATTATACCAAACCCAAGCGTCAGTAATGCTGCAAGAGTCCATTTTAAAGCAGGCTTAAGCCAGGCATGATATTCCTTCTTCCAGAGTGAAGCCACGGCATACGCAAATGGTATTAAAGTTACAGCGTACCCCATGAACAATGCAGGGGGGTGAACAATCATCCAAATATTTTCAAGCAACGGATTCAAACCATTGCCGTCAGTTATCATTTTTAAATAATCCGGATTATTAAACAAATCAAGTCCTTGGTTTTGTGGCATTTCGCGCAATAATGTAAAAGGGCTGCCTCCAATCTTCAGACCAAAAAGTTCTGCTCCAAGTACCATTGTAAGAAGGAAAAANNTCTGCCCGATTGCATATACGGGCATTACCCAGTTTTTCCACTCACGCGACGTTAATAACAGGAGTATTCCTAATAAACCCTGAAAAAANNATGCCCAAATAAGAAAACTACCCTCCTGCCCCGCCCAGAAACAGGAAATCATGAACTTAAAAGGCATATCTTTTGAAGAGTATTGCCAAACGTAGGAATACTCAAAATAGTGGTTCCCAATGATGTAATAAAGCGTTGCAATAGCTCCGAGAAGTGCAGTAAAATGAAGGTAAAATGCAGCCTGAGCAGCCTTTATTGCACGCAATGAATTACTCCCTCTACTAAATGACGGAAGAAACAAAACAGCTGATATTACCAGTGCAGTCAAACTGATCCAAATAAATCCCTGTCCTATTATGCCAGGTAAAAGGTGCTCTCCATTATATGTCATATGTCGAATTTTGTGTATATAAGTAACAAAAATAAGCTTATTTGGTTAACCGGGAACCTCGTTTCCAATTCCAAAAAAGTGACAAATTTTATTTTTATAGTTTCTGTGCAATCAGAATCTCATCATAAAGGTATATTATGAATCAGATCTACTGGATTTTTCTTCTGTTCGTTTATCCTTTATTCTGCTTATTAGTGTAATTAATTGAATATCTTATATTTATAACTTTTAACACTCTGCCTGTATCATTTTCGTCCTGTTAACCTTTATATTTGCTGTTTTCACCGGTAATTAATACTATCATAACAATCCGTTAACCTCACAGAATGTCCATAGAAATTAAGGAATTAAGAACCCGCAAAGAGTTACGGCATTTCATTCATTTACCAGCTATGATACACTCGGGGGAGAAAAATTTCCTTCCTCCGATTTATGTGGATGAGTGGAATTTTTTCGATCCGCAAAAAAATGCATCGTTCACAGGTTGCGATACAATCATGGTACTCGCCTGGAAAAGCGGGAAACCCGTCGGACGTATCATGGGCATTATCCATAACACTTACAATCAGCTACATTCTGAACGTAATGCCCGCTTCGGTTATTTCGATTGCTATAATGATCAGGAAATCAGCGACGCGCTCATAGGATTTATTGAAGATTGGGCCATCGGACTCGGTATGGATAAGATTGTCGGGCCTTACGGATTTAGCGACAAAGATATCCAGGGTTTACTAGTTGAAGGCTTTGAGCATATGCCTATCATCGACTCAGCCTGCAATCCACCTTACATTGTCGATCTTCTTTTAAAGCAAGGCTATTCAAAGGAAGTGGACTGTATGATTTACAGATTCCCTCTTACGGATGAACTGCCGCAGCTATACTACAGGATTCTCCAGCGTACAAATCATAAAAATGAATACCAGGTTCTCGAATTCACCTCAAAAAAACAACTCAAACCTTATATCGTCCCTGTATTGAACCTGGTTAATGAAACCTATGATGAATTATATGGTTTTGTGCCGATGGGCGATAAAGAAATACAGGGTTTTGCTGACCGTTACATGCCAATACTTGATCCGAGATTTGTAAAAATCGTTGTGAAGGAAGGGCAAGTCATAGCATTTATTGTAGGGATACCCAATTTTACAAAAGGCATTCAGCAATCAAGAGGTTACCTGTTCCCGGTAGGAATATTCCAGCTACTCTGGGCAGAAAGGCATACCAATCAGCTCGACCTGATGTTGGGCGCCGTAAAGCGTGAATTTCAGGGACTGGGCCTCGAAGTTGCCATGGGCCTTAGCATTGTGGAATCAGCCCGTAAAGCCGGAATGGAATTCATTGAAGTGCATTTAATACTTGAAACCAACAGAAGGATGCAGGCAGAAATGGAACGCCTGAGCCTACCAGTCCACAAGCGTTTCAGGGTTTTCCAGAAGTCTCTCAACAATATTTGATCAGCTATTCAGATCGGCTACAATACTGCTGAACGTAATTAGATGCATTGTTAGAACCCAGGTTCGCAGCTTGTTGCCAGTCATTGCATGCCGAAGCAGTGTCTCCGGTGATGAAATAGACAATACCTCTGTTTGATATAGCATCGGCATATTCAGGTTTACACTTGATTGCCGTATTATAATCGTCAAATGCACCCGTCAGGTCACCAAGTGCACGGCGCACATTTCCTCTATTATTCAGGGCGCTGGCAAAATCGGGGTAAATTGACAAGGCCTTTGTAAAATCAACCTCAGCCGCCTCAAAGTCATTCTTCATGGCAAAGATCAACCCCCGGTTGTTATAGGCTTCGGCTTTATCTGTTTTTAGTTCTATCGCTTTTGAATAATCGCTGAATGCTCCATCAATATCTCCCGCATCGCTGCGTGCATTGCCGCGATTAAGGTAAGCCACTGAATATCTTGGATTTGTGTTTGCGCTATTTAGTACGTTATCCCATAACGAAATACTGTTTCTCCAATTGCTTGTTTGATGGTTTGATATCATTATCAGTGAAAACGTTATGACAATTGCCACCGGAATCAGAATAAATTTCTGTTTGCGGTATTTGTTGAACATCCATTCAAATCCTGCTCCTAGAATAATGAATAAACCAAAAGAAGAGAGATAGAAGTAGCGGTCAGCAGTTACAGCCATCCCAACCGGAATGATCTGCAAAACCAATGCTGTGTTAACCAGGTAGAATAAAAATCCGAAAACAAGCATCGCTGACTTCCTGAAACGGTAAACAATAAAAGAAAGCGCTATTATTCCCGCGAATGAGAGATAATAGACCAGCGGCAATGAGAATCCGGTTCCTTCGGGTAAGGGGTAAAATACCGCAAGGTTTATCGGAACAAACATTTTTACTATGTAAAACATTACCCCGTAAGTTGCTATGATGATTTGTCGTGGCAGGAAATAGTTCTCATGGCCTACAGCTCCCATCTCGGATTGTGTTGAAATTGTTAAAACGCCCCAAAACACCGCAATCACGAAGAATGGCAGTTTGTCCAGCCATTTGATACCAGAAAATGATTTCTCAAAATAATAATCAATCAAGACAATAATTACCGGGAAAACCACCGCCATCCCTTTCGAAAGGCAGGAGAGAATAAAAAACAGGAGCGTGAAAATGTAGTACCTTGTTTTTACTGTATTGTTCCTATAATTCATGTAGGAGATCAACCCGGCAAGAAAAAAGAAAGTATATAAGACGTCTTTTAATTCAGTGACCCAGGCAACCGATTCAATGTGCAAGGGATGAATCCCAAACAACAACGCAGCCACAGAAGCCGTTACAATACCCGGCTTAAGTCTGGAGGCAAGAAAGAAAACAAGAGCCGTATTGGCAAGGTGAAAAATTTCATTTGTGACATGATAAGCAGTCGGTTCAAGTCCGAAGAAATGGTAAAGCAGTGAAAACACAACCATTACCAAGGGCGGATATTGCCCCACATTCCCGGTAAGAAATGAGACCAGCGAACTAAAATTCAGTTCCCGGATTGATGAATTATTGTACACATAAACGTCATCATCATAGTTTACAAAGCCATAACCTGCTGACTTGTATATAGCCAAAAGGCTTAAAACAAGAATAACAAGTAGTAGTACAGTTCTCAAATTACCTGATTTATCAACAGAAAGATCTAATTTCTTGCTGATGTCATCCTTTGGTTGCTTTCCTTTATATGAACTTGCTTTCAAAAGCCTTCTGAAGATTAATCTGAGAGTAAAAATACATCAAAATCGTTCCCGACATGGCTTGAAATATCCTGCATGTATAAACAAAAAAGGCTCCCCATGACCAGAGAGCCTTTTATAAATTCGATCGGAAAATTACCTTGCGTATTTAAACGCTTTTCCAAGGTAATTGGCGCTGCTGCCAAGCGTTTCTTCAATGCGAAGCAATTGATTGTACTTTGCAATGCGGTCGGTACGGCTGGCTGATCCGGTTTTGATAAGGCCCGTGTTCAGTGCAACTGCAAGATCGGCAATGGTGGTATCTTCGGTTTCACCCGAGCGGTGACTCATAACAGCGGTATAGCTGTTGCGGTATGCCATGTTCACTGCGTTGATGGTTTCGGTGAGCGAGCCGATCTGGTTCACTTTCACCAGGATGGAATTGGCAACGCCTTTATCAATGCCCATCTGAAGCCTGTTAACATTTGTAACAAACAGATCATCACCAACAAGCTGTATCTTCTTTCCTAAAACATCTGTCATAAGTTTCCAGCCATCCCAGTCGTCTTCAGCCATACCGTCTTCAATACTGATAATGGGGTACTTTTCAACCCAGCTCTTCCAATAATCAACCATTTGAGCAGGAGTTAGTTTGTCGCCGGTTGATTTGTGAAGATGGTAAACATTTTCTTCAGGAAGGAAATATTCGCTCGATGCAGGGTCAAGCGCCATGTAAACGTCAACTCCGGGTTTATAACCTGCTTTTTCAATAGCCTGCAGAATAACCGTAACGGCTTCTTCGTTGCTTTTAAGGTTCGGTGCAAAACCGCCTTCGTCACCAACGTTGGTTGAATAACCGGCTTTTTTCAATACTGATTTCAAGCTGTGGAAAACTTCGGCACCCATGCGCAGGGCCTCGCTAAAGTTAGGCGCTCCAACTGGCATGATCATAAATTCCTGGAAATCGATGCTGTTATCGGCATGCGAACCGCCATTGATGATGTTCATCATTGGGATTGGAAGTGTGTTGGCATTAACACCACCAACATAACGGTAAAGATACTGCCCTGATTCCTGGGCAGCAGCATTTGCAACAGCCAGTGAGACACCAAGAATGGCATTTGCACCAAGATTACCTTTATTGGGAGTGCCATCGAGTTCGATCATCCGGGCATCAATTTCGTTCTGTTCCGAAACAAAATATCCTTTCAGTTCTTCGGCAATCACTTTATTTACATTCTGAACTGCTTTGAGAACGCCTTTACCAAGGTAAATGTTCTTATCATCGTCGCGAAGTTCAACTGCTTCGTGAACACCGGTTGATGCTCCTGAAGGAACAGCGGCACGCCCGATAACGCCGTTTGATGTAAAAACGTCAACTTCTACAGTTGGATTCCCGCGCGAATCGAGAATCTGGCGGGCGGTAATGTTTGCTATTTGACTCATATATTTTTATGTATTTAATTGTCAGTTAAAATAAAAAAAGGATAAAGTAACTATCTAACTTCATCCTTTTTTTCAATTTTCGTTTAATTATTGATTGTCAACTGGTGTATCAGGTTCAGTGTTTTCTGCTTCTGCAACCGGCTCTTCCGGTTTTTCTACTTCAGCAACCGGGGCGGCTTTGGCTTTGGTTTTTGCTTTGGGCGCTGCTGCTTTTGGGTTTCCTCTGCTACAGCAGCCGTTTCAGCTTTTTTCCCGGTGCCACGGCGACGGCGCGTTGTTTTCTTGGGGGCAGCTTCTTTGGCAGCCAGCAGGTTTTCGTTGAAATCAACCAGCTCCATCATACACATATCAGCATTATCACCAAGTCTGAATCCGGTTTTCAGTATACGGGTATATCCACCGGGGCGATCTGCAATTTTCACAGCTACTGTACGGAAGAGCTCGGTAACGGCTTCCTTATCCTGCAGGTAACTGAAAGCAATACGACGCGAATGGGTCGAATCTTCTTTCGATTTGGTAATTAGTGGCTCAATGTATGAGCGAAGTGCTTTCGCCTTGGCTAATGTGGTATGAATGCGCTTATGTTTTATGAGCGAGCTTGCCATATTCGAAAGCATAGCTTTGCGGTGAGAACTGGTTCGCCCAAGGTGGTTAATTGCTTTCTGATGTCTCATTTCGCTTATTCCTTATCTAATTTGTATTTCGCAATATTCATTCCGAATTCAAGGCCTTTGGTTTTAACCAGGTCCTCAAGTTCGGTAAGAGATTTTTTTCCGAAGTTCCTGAATTTCAGCAGGTCGTTTTTATTGAAAGCCACAAGATCGCCAAGTGTTTCAACATCAGCAGCTTTAAGGCAGTTCAGTGCGCGGACTGAAAGGTCCATATCAACCAGCTTGGTTTTGAGTAGTTGACGAATATGAAGAGTACTTTCATCAAATTCTTCAGTCACTGCTTTTTCTTCAGTATCAATGGTGATCTTCTCATCACTGAAAAGCATGAAGTGGTGAATCAAAATCTTGGCAGCTTCTTTTAATGCTTCCTTAGGATGAACTGATCCGTCGGTTTTAATATCAAGTACCAATTTTTCGTAGTCGGTTTTTTGTTCAACCCTAAAGTTCTCAATCGTGAACTTTACATTTCTGATAGGGGTATGTATAGAGTCGATAAAGATAGTTCCAAGCAGTGCATTAGGAACTTTATTCTCTTCTGCCGGAACATATCCCCTGCCTTTGTTAATGCTCAGTTCTATGGTGAGTTTAACGTTAGGTTCCATGTGACATATTACTATATCAGGGTTAAGTACCTGGAACACTGAGAGATGTTTTGCAATTTCACCTGCAGTAAGTATATCCTTACCGGTAAATGTAAAGCTGACTTTTTCAGTCTCTTCTGATTCAATCTGTTTACGGAAACGGATTTTTTTCAGGTTTAAAACTATATCCGTCACATCTTCAACCACACCTTTGATGGATGAAAACTCGTGATCAACGCCGTCAATACGTACTGAGGTGATGGCATAACCTTCGAGTGACGAAAGCAGGATTCTGCGCAGTGCATTTCCTATTGTGATGCCGAAGCCGGGTTCGAGCGGACGGAACTCAAAAGTTCCCTCAAACTCATCGGCCTGTACCATGATAACCTTGTCGGGCTTCTGGAATGCTAAAATGGCCATAAATATCCTAATTGTTGGTTGAACGTTAAATGGAATCAGATTACTTGGAGTACAATTCAACGATGAGTTGTTCCTTGATGTTTTCAGGAATCTCGTCACGCTGAGGATAGTTGATAAACTTTCCTGTGAGTGAAGGTTCATCCCATTCAAGCCACGAGAACCTGCTGCCACGCCCTGTAAGGTTGTTCTGAATAACTTCCAGTGATTTAGAACGTTCGCGAACGGCAATCACATCTCCCTGGAGTAATTCATAGGAAGGAATATTGACAACTTTGCCGTTGACGGTGATATGCCTGTGGCTCACGAGCTGACGTGCCGCATTACGCGTTGGGGCAATTCCCAGGCGGTAAACAACGTTATCGAGCCTCGATTCGATGAGTTGAAGCAGTATTTCACCGGTGATTCCTTTTTTACTTGTAGCTTTCAGGAAGGTGTTCTTGAATTGTTTTTCCAGAATACCGTAGGTGTATTTAGCTTTTTGTTTTTCAGCAAGCTGAGTGCCGTATTCCGACACTTTATGCCTGCGTTTATTCTGCCCGTGCTGTCCGGGAGGATAGTTTTTCTTTTCGTAAGCCTTATCGGGGCCGTAGATCGGCTCCTTGAATTTGCGGGCTATTTTCGACTTTGGACCAATATAACGTGCCATGTAGCCTGTTAAGTTTGTATATGTGATTGATATTTTTTATTCCTGAACTTCCGGCAAATTATACCCTGCGACGTTTGGGAGGCCTGCAGCCATTGTGTGGCAGCGGGGTAACGTCCTGGATTTCGGTAACTTCAATACCTGCTGTATGAAGAGTGCGGATAGCCGATTCCCTGCCTGACCCGGGGCCTTTCACGTAAACCTTTACTTTACGCAGTCCAAGGTCAAAGGCTACCTTTGCGCAATCCTGAGCTGCCATTTGGGCGGCATAAGGAGTGTTTTTCTTGGAGCCGCGGAAACCCATTTTGCCAGCCGAAGCCCATGAGATAACCTGCCCGGTACTGTTGGTAAGAGAAATGATAATGTTGTTGAAAGAAGCAAATACATAAGCTCTTCCTACAGCATCTACTTTGACGACTTTTTTCTTCGAAACTTTGGTGGTCTTTGCCATAGTTATTTTATTTCAGCTTTGATTCTTTAATTTTTAGCCTTTGGTAGCCTTTTTCTTGTTGGCAACAGTTTTCTTTCTTCCCTTACGGGTGCGGGCATTGTTTTTAGTGCTCTGTCCGCGTACCGGTAAACCAAGGCGATGACGGATACCACGGTAGCAACCAATATCCATCAGTCGTTTAATGTTAAGCTGCACCTCCGAACGGAGAGCACCTTCAACTTTATATTTATCATTGATGACCGAGCGGATCTTGTTTTGCTCATCATCATTCCAATCCTGAACTTTTTTACTACGGTCAACACCTGCTTCATCCAGGATTTGCTGGGCTGAGCTGCGGCCTATCCCAAAAATATAGGTGAGCCCTATCTCGCCACTTTTATTCTTCGGTAAATCTATACCTGCAATACGTGCCATATCTTATTACTGCTTTGGAATTACTCAATGATTAACCTTGACGCTGTTTGAATTTAGGATTCTTTTTGTTAATAACATAAATCCTCCCCTTCCTGCGTACGATTTTACAATCAGGCGTTCTTTTCTTGACGGATGCTCTGACTTTCATTGCTAGTGCTGTTTATGATTGTTATTTATCTGTTTCTTTTATTTGTAACGGAAGATTATTCTTCCTTTGGTAAGATCGTACGGCGACATCTCTATTTTAACTTTATCACCGGGGAGAATCTTAATGTAGTGCATTCTCATTTTCCCGGAGATGTGTGCCGTAATGGTATGTCCATTCTCAAGTTCAACCCTGAACATGGCATTACCAAGTGATTCCTTCACGACGCCGTCCTGTTCAATTACCAATTGTTTAGCCATTCTTACTTTATTATCAGTATGTTATGGTTTATTACCTGTTCAATTGCATCAAAACTCGACAGAAGATCAGCCTTGTCTTTGCGAATTGCGATAGCATGTTCAAAATGGGCTGAGGGTTTTTGGTCTATAGTCCTGATGGTCCAGCCATCACGGTCTTGTGTAATACCTCTTTTCCCCAGATTGATCATCGGCTCAATACAGATCACCATGTTTTCTTCCAGTTTCGGTCCGGTACCCCTCTTACCATAGTTAGGAACTTCCGGCTTTTCATGCAGGCTTGATCCAAGTCCGTGTCCCACAAGGTCACGAACTACTGAATAGCCATATCCTTCAACATAACTCTGAACTTCGTAGCCAATGTCACCAACCCTTTTCCCTGCAACTGCTATATCAATTCCTTTATATAAGGATTCTTTCGTTCGGGTCATGAGGTCAATAACTTCTTGTTTCATTTCACCAATCCCGAAAGAGAAAGCTGAATCACCATAGTAGCCGTTGATAATAGTACCACAATCCACCGAAACCAAGTCACCGTCTTTCAACTCATACTTACCAGGTATACCATGCACAACTACATCATTAACTGAAATACAGAGAGTAGCCGGATAACCATGATAATCTTTGAAAGCAGGCAATGCTCCATGATCTCTTATGAACTCATAAGCTATCCTGTCGAGTTCCAAAGTTGTGATACCGGGTCTGAGGTGGCGAGCCACTTCCGCTATCGTTTCACCAACAAGCAAAGAACTTTTACGAATCTTCTCTATTTCAATGTCTGTTTTTACCAGGGCCATTATGAATCCTGTTTCAACAGATTAGTAAGCTGATGCATAGGATGAGCGACCTTTTATGCGGCCTGATTTAGTGAGGCCTTCATAGTGACGCATTAACAGGTGGCTTTCTATTTGCTGAAGCGTATCCAGGATAACACCAACAAGAATCAGCAATGATGTACCGCCATAGAATTGTGCAAACTGGCTGTTGACACCTGTAATCCTGACCAGGGCAGGCATGATTGCCACCAGAGCCAGAAATATCGAACCAGGGAGAGTTATTCTCGACATCACGTTGTCGATAAAGTCAGCAGTCTTCTTGCCGGGTTTTACACCGGGAATGAAACCACCGTTCTTTTTCATATCTTCTGCCATCTGGTTAGGGTTCACTGTAATAGCCGTATAGAAGTAAGTAAAAACTATGATCAGCAGCGCGTAAGTGAAATTGTACCAGAAACCATTCATATCGGTGAATGTAGCAGCAAATCCCCTGAGAGAATCACTGTTAGCAAAACCGGCAATGGTCAAAGGAAGAAACATGATAGCCTGTGCAAAAATGATGGGCATGACACCAGCTGCATTAACCTTTAGCGGGATATACTGCCTGACACCACCATATTGTTTGTTCCCTACAATACGTTTTGCGTATTGTACGGGAATTTTCCTGGTTCCTTGTACGAGCAGGATACACAGCAGTATAACCAGCACCAGCACAACGAGTTCAACAAGGAAGATTACAAGCCCGCCTCCTTTCTGTTCCATACGTGAAATGAATTCACCAAAGAGTGCAAAAGGTAACCTTGCCATGATACCGATCATGATGATGAGCGAAATTCCATTTCCGATTCCCTTGTCAGTAATTTTCTCTCCAAGCCACATTACGAACATTGTACCTGAAATCAGAATAATAACTGAAGATACCCAGAAGAATGTACCGGGCATGGTAATATTCGGATCGAAAGGAGTGATTGCCTGAGCAGGAAGTTTGGAAATAAGGTTTGTGATATATGCCGGAGCCTGAAGCGCAACAATCACAACAGTAAGATACCTTGTGATCTGGTTGATCTTCTTACGACCGCTTTCACCTTCCTTCTGCAGCTTCTGGAAATATGGAATAGCCATACCAAGCAACTGCACAACGATAGAAGCCGAAATGTAAGGCATAATACCGAGTGCAAAAATGGATGCATTACTGAAAGCTCCTCCTGAAAACATGTTGAGCAACCCAAGGAGGCCTTCTTTACCCTGGTTCTGTAATGCGGCTAACTGGTTTGGATCGATACCGGGTAACACAACATATGAACCAAGCCTGTAAAGTACAATGATCCCAAGTGTATAGAGAATCCTTTTACGGAGTTCTTCTATCTTGTAAATATTTCGAAGCGTTTGGATGAATCGTTTCATTGTCAGAGTTTTGTTGCGGTTCCACCTGCGGTTTCGATGGCTTGAATAGCTTTTGCTGAAAAAGCATGGGCTGTGACATTGAGTTTCGACTTGAGTTCACCACGGCCGAGCACTTTAAGCAGGTCGCCTTTGCCAAGCAGTCCGTTCTGACGCAGCGTTTCAGGATCAATGGTTGTTATGCCCTTTGTTTCTGCCAGCTTCTGGAGAACATCGATATTAATTCCGCTGTATTCAATGCGATTGAAATTTTTAAACCCCGACTTGGGAACGCGGCGGTATAAGGGCATCTGGCCACCTTCGAAACCTGCTTTTTTGCTGTAGCCCGAACGTGACTGAGCTCCTTTATGCCCGCGTGTGGAGGTGCCACCGCGGCCGGAACCTTGTCCCCTGCCAACACGTTTCGATGTTTTCACCGATCCTTCGGCTGGTTTGAGATTGCTGAGATCCATAGTAGTATTTTCTGAAATGGGTTTACAATTAAATTTCTTCAACTTTAAGCAGATGGCTGATAGCTTTGATCATGCCGTTGATCTGCGGTGTGGCTTCAACTTCAACAGGGCGGTTCATTTTGGTGATACCCAGTGCCTTGAGAGTACGTTTCTGACGTTCAGGTTGTTTAATGCCGCTTTTTATCTGGGTGATTCTGACTTTTTTCATCTCAATAAAATTTTAGCTGTTAACCATTAAACACCTTGGTAAGTGAAACACCGCGCAATTGTGCGATAGTGTATGGATCCTTCATCTGTGAAAGGGCATCAATAGTTGCCTTAACAACACTATGAGGATTTGACGAACCTTTTGATTTTGCAAGCACGTCCTTAACACCAACGCTTTCAAGAACTGCACGCATAGCACCGCCGGCAATAACACCGGTACCGGGAGCGGCAGGTTTCAGGAAAACGAGTGCTCCGCCATATTTACCGTATTGTTCATGCGGAATGGTTGCTTTGAGAACAGGAACCTTAATAAGGTTTTTCTTGGCGTCATCGATACCTTTCGAGATTGCTGCCTGAACTTCCTTGGCTTTACCAAGTCCATAGCCAACCACACCATTTTCATTTCCAACAACCACTATGGCTGAGAAGCTGAAAGTACGGCCCCCTTTGGTAACTTTAGTAACGCGCTGAATGGCGACGAGCCTGTCTTTAAATTCGATCTCGCTCGATTTTACTCTTTTAATATTTGCGTTTGCCATAGTCGTTGTTAAAATTTAAGGCCGCCTTCGCGAGCTGCTTCAGCCAAAGCCTTGATTCTACCATGATATAAATAACCGTTACGGTCGAAAACTACGGAATTAATTCCGGCTTCGAGGGCGCGTTCAGCTACCAGTTTTCCAACCAGTTGTGCCTTTTCGGTTTTGGTCCCTTTCTGGGAAGCTATTCCTTTAACGCGTGATGAAGCGCTGACGAGGGTTTTTCCACCCAAGTCGTCAATAACCTGGGCATAGATTTCCTTGTTGCTGCGGAAAACCGTGAGACGAGGACGTTCAGGTGTTCCCGACAGCGTTTTGCGCACGCGCTGCTTGATTTTAAGCCTTCTATATTCTTTATCTACCTTGAAAGACATTGCTTATGGGTATTTTGCTGTTCTCAATGATTATTTATCGGATGCTGATTTACCGGCTTTGCGCTTGAGGACTTCGCCTACAAACTTCACACCTTTTCCTTTGTACGGTTCTGGCTTGCGGAATGAGCGCAGTTTTGCTGCAACCTGTCCGATGAGCTGCTTGTCGTGCGAAACCATTGTGATTAAAGGGTTTTTACCACGTTCGGTAACAGTTGTAATAGTGATTTCGGCAGGCATCTCAAAGATGATGTTGTGCGAATAACCAAGGGAGAGCTCTAATATCTGCCCTGTGGCAACTGCTTTGTAACCAACACCTACCAATTCCTGTTCAACTTTAAATCCTTCGCTTACACCTTTAACCATGTTGGCCAGCAGTGAGCGGTACAATCCGTGCATCGAACGATGCCTTTTCTGATCTGTGGGGCGTTCCACAAGCATCTGTCCATTTTCAACTTTAACGGTAATATCGGGATCAACCTGTTGGTTAAGTTCTCCAAGTTTACCTTTGACAGAAACCAGGTTTTTATCCGAAATAGTAATCTGAACGCCCGCAGGAACTGTGATCGGTAATTTTCCAATTCTCGACATGCTACTTTCCTCCTATATTAGCTAACGTAACAAATTACTTCTCCGCCAACTCCAAGTTTGCGGGCTTCTTTCTCAGTCATCAACCCTTTAGATGTTGACACTATTGCTATACCCAATCCGTTTAGCACGCGGGGAAGCTTTTCAGTACCAACATAACGGCGTAAGCCTGGTTTACTCACTCTCTCGAGCTGAGTGATGGCTGATTGTTTTGTTACAGGATGATACTTGAGGGCGATCTTGATTATTCCTGGCCGGGTTTCTTCCTCAAACTTATAGTTAAGGATATATCCCTGGTCGAAAAGGATCTTGGTGATCTCCTTCTTGAGATTAGATGCAGGAATTTCTACAACCCTGTGGTTGGCCATCACGGCATTCCTTAGTTTAATTTCCTCTGGTTCTGCTGTCAGGATTTTTGGATTTAAAAAATTATAAATTATTTCTTTGGTTTTTTTTTTAATTTTTTTTTTATTTTTTATTTTTATGCTGGGCAAAAATCGGGCGGATCTTGGTTGAGAACAATCGGATTGTTATTAAAGTATGTTATTGATTATTTGATGTCTGGTTATTTAATTTATTCTTTTTGTTGAGATTT
>JADLKF010000001.1 GCA_015657475.1 Lentimicrobiaceae bacterium
ACGTGATAATGCTTGATCTTCCAACCATTTCACCGTATCCCATAAGCCAGTTGTGTGGATTAATTAAAAGTTCTTTCCGCCTTCGCGTCAGTAAAAAGCCTTCATCCAGCCGCCAATTTACCTGTTCTGTCAGAGAACGAACTCAAATGTTTACAGGGGCGTATGCGTTCAAGTTTGAATTCAATTGGTACCATCCAAGGAAGGCGCACCGCGTGATTTCATCGAACTTTTTTACCGTTTTCGGCTTACTTCCTTGCCTTTTAACTTTCAATATTAGTATATGTGCCTGATGCGTTAAGGCTTATTGGCTGTTATCTTGTTATTCGGTCCATATTTGATAATGTAACGAAGGCGGTTATTTCAAACTGGCTTTTGGCTGTGTTCGGAGCAGCTTTCTTTTTGGCAGCATTCTTCGGCCTCTTTTTGTCTCGTGCTTCAATGCTCTTGGTGCTTGAAATCCATTAACTTCAACATCGTAATATAACTGTGCCGATAGGTTGAATGACACACGAGATTAGCATGCTCTCTCCACTCATCGACCGCTCCTCTTTCACCAGTGAAGGCCATTTCGCCGGGAACAACGAAACGGCGGAGAAGTTACTCCTTCTTTGAGTGCCGAGGGCTTTCATCAAAACCTTTGGTTTTTTGTTGTCGATTAAGGCTCTGTCCATATTCAACCTCGTTCATCGGGTGGCATCATTTCATGTCTAGAATTAGTTTTTACCGTTTCGTGAGTGGAAAACACCGGAGTGTAGCTTCAACGAAATCGCCTCTTCTCTGAATGCGATCCCGGCCGGTAGCTGTTTCAGAGTTGAATTACATGGTATACTCCTGTTTATAGCACACGGATCCCAGCCCGATAGCTCAGCTATCATATACCGCCAACTTCAATATCACATGTAACATTGTTCTTTTTCAAATACTCCTGCAAAGATCCTTAGCTGCCCGTCATCTTCTTTTTGGGCTTAACCATTGCGTTCATCTCTCTGCACTTATCAATGTTACATATACTCATCCATCGTCTGGGACTTTCAGCCCAATACCACCTTATACGACAAGAACATACTATGCAACGTGAATTTCAGTACATACTCTCGGCACCTCAGGTGGTGTGTTACCAGCCTTGTCAATCCTATGTCCTTCTCGAGTTGCCAATTCGAAATTCCCACCTTGACGTTGCAAAACCGATTCCTATTCTCCGCTGCGCACAAGGCACTGTTAGTTGTCTCGAGTGTAAGAAAACGTGCACCGTCCGTTAAGAGCATCCCAGAAATAGAGACGATGTCTGTCTGGCACAGCGCACTCCATAACGCTTTATGCATATCCTGATTACCTGTCAAATGGGGTCTTCTCGAACTTCACTATCACCCGCAGTAGTCACAGTGCTATACTATATCGGTGGTGTTATTCGCAATCTGTGTTATTATACAAATGCATAAATTTATATCTCACTACCACTTAGACTAAATTGAATGTACAGATTCATACTTTCCCTTTAACTGCTTATGCGATATGGTGATACTAAGCCTGTACACTTGGCATAGAGCGTAAGCGGGTGGATCAGCTCTTACAGAAATCCTTATTTCTTGGCATCTCCTCATCATCAGTAGCATCAAGTCGCACAACCTTGTAATTAAAGCGTTGTCAGTTTTTTGTAACACAGGGTTGAGAATGCATTCGTGCCGGCAAGTAGGGATCAACGGTAATAAAGCAGGGGCAAAAATCAGTGTTACGGGAATCATTCTAAGAAGTACTCTTTTCATGATCAGTAATTTATAAGTTTGTAATTATTGTTTAGTGAATTAATCGAGTTTCAAGATTTTACCATTCGTAGATCAGGCTTGCTTTTGAGGAAAATTTTTATTACTTCCACCCGCAAATACCAGCCAACCAACCTGAGGACAAAGAGGTGCTCGAATCGCCCCATCGCGTCTTAATAAACAATTATATAATAGTTGTGCTTTGTCAACCTTTGGCATCAGTTAAAAATTGCTTGTCTTCTGAGGCCGGAATTTCAAACACCGCCGACCAATACGTGAAAACTTTAGGCCTGTATTGTCTGACCCGATCATATTCAAGCTGCAGCCCGCAAATATTAGCCTCACCGAATGTCAGACTGAGTTATATAGAAATTGTCATCTCTGGCGAACATATTCCATTGAGCGCGAAGGAGCTCGCATTATAAGATTGTTAGCTAAGGATGCCGGTAAAACCTACTCCAGGTGATTAATAACGCCGCTTGTGGAGCACTGCGCAAACCTGATTATAAATGAAATACTCGAAGACGGTAGCCGGTTTTTTCCATTTCGTGCCAACCATACGGTCAATCAGGGTTGTTGATCTTGCTCATCTCGTCACGGACGCATCTTTTGATTTCGCCTTGGATGGACATTACCCCGCATGAGTTAGTGTTTCTTGTATACACCAGATTGGAATCATTTCTAGCTATCTGGCAGGAAATATGTCGCCTTCGTTTTTACAACCAAAGGGCAAAAATTAACAACACCAAACAGTAATAGCCTACTCATCTCTTGAATCCTGAATTTCTTCGGTGCTTACAACTGCATCACTGATACATGCGTGAGCAATGATCAACTTCAAGTGTTTCCCTGGAGTGCAAAGAAAATGAATTCAGCTCTCGGCAGCATTCCTGTGCCCGCCGCCTTCGACAGTGTTTGGCCTGTATACAGTGCCAAAAACTGTTTACAGAGAAAAAAACTTGCCTTTTGTGAAAACGCAGGGAAATCCTGCAACTCCGTTGCTCGCGTTCAGTAAAAGAGCACCCATCACAATGTTCTCGATGCTTTACCGCAAAATAAGATTCACTAGCTACAAACCCATAACGCTATCCGCCCGGATGTCACCTCATATTTAAGCGATCCGACGACTCTAATTCTGGGAGCTTCCGGGGAAGCCCTTGCTTTTCGATAGCTGCCATTGCGCAGTTGGAAATGGCCAATTTTCGAGGAAGAAAACAATCATCAGTATCTGGATAACGCAGTGCCTCATTCTGATCTCTCGATAGCGTCTCACCTACCTACACTGGACCATTGCATTGAAGAAACGTGCTTGTCAGCAGCAATCGAGGACTACCTAGTAGTGACTCGTGATGCGAATCACTCCGTGGTATATTATAAGATCGATCTCGCGACCAGGAGCGTGAATTTGCCTACACGAGTCGCCTGGCGATATCCAAGGGTTGTGATTATGCCCTAAGCATCGAGAACATTGGATGGCTTCTCTTTTACTGAACCACAACAGTGATAAGAGTGATTGCGCTGCGATCATAGTGAAGGCAGTTTTTCTGTAACAATTATTGTCACGAGCGCATTATTCTATGTGCGATGTCAGAGAGGCGTCTAGGCAACTCGACATGCACGATGCTGCCGGAGCTGACTACCATTTCTACATTCTCGCGTCCAAGGATATCATCCCACTCTATAAAATGACATTAGACTAAGTTCTATCATGCTGGAATACAAGTCGAACCTAATTAAATAGCGCGATGCGTCAGCATAATATTGGTCAGCGCGACAATCTAAGCGAGCAAGCTGAGTGGCACGCAATTTGAACTATGTATGATCCGAAGCAGAGAGTATATCGAACTCAGTTACTGCTATGGTTGTACTAGTGGATTAATCTCGAATATCTGCCGCGCGCGTGTGATATAGTACAAAGTCGAGGACAGAGCGTGACCTGTTTGCCAAATCCTGTCGTTCATATCACGCTATCACGAAACACTTAGATATCCATTCATGTGTTGAAACAGGCAGAAAACACTCACTCAAGCACATATTCACCAGGACAAGTATGTATGCTCCTGATATTCGTACCGAGGATGAGCAGAGCTAACTCACTAACTTCACATGGCCCTATAGTTAATCCGGGCTCGATTGACCGTGAGCTATATCACGCGATCGAGAGAAACTGAAGGTGCAACTGTCAATACAGGGCAGTTAGCGTTTATGCCGCAGTCGAGGTCAGGCGTGCGTTTCCGTATTCATTTATCATGGAATGGCCTCGTTAGACAGACAGAATTAAAGCGCTCAACGAGAGGTGAAAAATCTCAATGAATTATCTACCGGTGCCTTCTGAGACCTTATTTCAGGGTCGAACCTCATATTTGATTTATTCGATAACAGACAGCACTACAGGGCAAGATCTTTCAGCATGTGACCAGCCGGGGCGACGGTTTATTCCCGCCTGCCGTTCCAAAAGAAGTGAATTTTACTGATTTCCATCGATATAAGTGGATAGCACAGCTGCAAATCTATATCAGCACTATATCGCTTCCCTACTAGTCACCTACGCATCTTAGCGCGATGTTGAATGCGTCTGGAATCGACAATCCGCAAGATATTACATATTTCCTATCCACACAGGCCAACGCAAGCGTCATGCAGGTAATCGGGTTTCCACGGATGTAAGAATGATTCTGCAAATCCGTCGATTATATCCTGACTAACGAGATAACTTTACGCACTGCTATATTAATAAACATACCCAGTCATATATATCCAGTTTAAAAAGCACTAATCTCTTGCCAGTGGATTCTCTCTGTAACACAAGACTGACTATATTTATCACCCATAGCAACTAAACCTTCTTCGATGCGACACACAGAGTCGTATAGCCGCATACAAACAATTATTGAAGGTCCAAAACCGTTAGTATCATGTGCGGCCGTTTATGATTCACAGTTCGGTCTACGCCATGGAATAAAGGATTCTAGAAAGGCTGAATTGACACCCAACACGACATCTGTAGTCACAGCAACATTAGCAATTCACCTCTGATCGCGATCACTACGATTATAGAAAGCTTACAGACTTATGCTACGTCTTACTTTTCATACGTGTGCTCCAGGAGAGAGAAAAATGCAACATTTTGTTAGATTATAATTCCGCAAACCATACTATCTGTCATCCCATGATGCATCTATACGTAGATTGCACGCATGCTAGTCCCGCCTTAGACAATCCAATTAGGATGTCGACAAAGTCTCGATATCTGACTGACGTTCTCAATTCTCTCTTGAATGGCAGGCCAGTTCTTCACGTCAATGAAGCAGCACAGTACGCAGCTTCACAAAGAATGATTTCACTCGGCCAAGGGTGTCCCGATAGTAGATGATGGAACAGCACTCACTCAGGATTCTAAATGAGTAACATCCAACCCGCTTAAGGATGCTCCTGAGCAGTCCGAAGCAGAACACCATGGACGAGTAATCTGCTATTGAGTAGCCTAGAAATATTGCAGCAACAAAGTATTATCCCACTCAGTGCCAAAACCGCTCAAACGAACCTGAGAGCACGCAAGCTAAGGTCATTTTCGTGATGCTTTTTATTGTTGAAAAACCGAGTCTTTACCGTTGCTAACGTCAAGCATGACAGGCAGTATATGTAATCAACTAACCCACCGTACGCGCATCAGTAAACCGGGCGATGTCGCTGAAGATACGACTGTGGTGTTCTCACTCAAGTCAAACTGCGTAAAAACTATTCTCAAACACATTGAATGCATGCCCTGTATGCACGCTGAAATATTGGACAGCCTTTCGATCACCCAAAGTCTTGCATGAAGCCCTCGGATCCATCAGCTACATGAAGAAAACTGCCCGTTTCGTTAGTCCAACGGCGAAATGGCCTTTGGTGAAGTAGACGCCGGTACCATGAGGGAGAAGCACTCGTGCCACCCTATGCGTAACAGGTCTTACTTACTATGTTCCACGTACTAGTTGAAGTACATGATGACATTCTAGCCACCTAGAGCATGCTGTACGCACGCGAGCACAGATTCATTAAATCCTTCCTGCCGCTTACAGATAGGTAAGCCTCTCAAAAACATATGGAAAGCCTGCCGACCACAATGACAAAGCCAGTGAACCTGTCGTTAATGTCAGAAAATACCTGACCGAATAACACCAGATTAACTAGCCAGCCTTACGCACTCATGTTCCTATAGAAAATAATCTATCCAATTAGAAAGTTACTAGCAAATGGAAAGAAGCCGAAAACGGTAAAAAGTTCAGATGAATTACACCGGCTCCTTCCTTGATGGTACCAAATCGATTCAACCTCTGACCAACCCCTTAAAACCATTTAGGTTCGTCATTGGACAGAAGCAGGTAATGACGCTGGATTGAAGCTATTTACTGTATGAACGAAGGCGGAAAGCACTTTTATTATATCATCAAAACCTGCCTTATACGTGATCGTGTAAATGCCTGTGGAAAATCAGCCCAATATTTCACGCTCGTATTTGATGTTTACTTGTGAAGGTACTTGATACATAAAATCATTCCATGACTCTATTGACCAGAAGAGCTGTTACAGGATTGATCTGGAACAGCCTCTTATTTCATAAATTATACAATTACGAAATATCTTATAAACACGACTTTCTCTTCATCATAAGCGATTCCTTTACAGCCAGCATATCCAAATGCACGCAGCTGGGTTCGTGGCCCGCTTACCAACTAAAATCAAGCTCTTCAGCACCGACTCGGTTTCAGCGTCATGCCTGCTGATCGTCGCTTCAGACAAATCCAGTCCGGTCATTCATGCGTCTTTCATCTGCGCCATGATTGTCGTCGTATTCGAACAACACAGGTACCTTCGACCTTGAGCGATGTATGCACTCTTGCTACTGCCGGAATCGTGCACAGCGCAGAATATATCCTTTATGCACTATCAGTTTCCACATTACGATACATGTGCGATGCATGGTAACTGGTAACGCGAGTATCTTCTGTGAATGAGTGTTCGCGTTCACTGAGTGTTTGGAAGTGCTCTGCGTAGATATTTTCTAGAGGCCTAAGCGGGTGTGCTCGGTTCATATATTATTGTTCTACGCGGCGACTTGGCTAAGCTGCACCTTGTTCCCCAGTTACGTGATTGGTTCTATCGTCCACGAATGATCTCTCGGTGCGTCTTGACAGCTACACTCTTAATGAAATCGCTTGCACGTTTCAGCCAGTCCTGACTCTTGAATGCTATACATGAATGCCTTTATTCTCCTACACACAGTCTGATTGTATCAGTGACATAAATTCCAGCGAGCAAAATAGTGTTTTTCGCAGTGGCGTTCAAACGCTTCCAGACGAATTCATCTGCTCCTCGAATAGCACTCAGCCCAGGCATATTCATCGGATAAGCATGCAGTGGCGATTGCATAGGCTGTACTCAGCAGTGAATTTTAGTGTCAGAAAATCACCCCTGGACGTTCAGATTTCGTGCTGCACGAGCCTGCAGTCTGCGTGAGCAGATCGTTCCGAACGAAGAAAACCCTCCTAATAATTTTCGGCATCCAGGATGCCACCACAAACTTCAGCAGATCGAGGCCCTCGCGGAGCCAAGGGTTTACCACCACCAGCACATCAAATGATCCCATGCGCTTAATATCACGCAGACATGTCAATACGGTCGAGCGTGTCAACCTCACTATTGAATATATAGCACCTTATCCCCCAGCCCTGGCAGTGATGTATTTGCCGTAAGTTCTTCGGCCATTCTTTTAGTGAGTTTTGTAACCCAGTTGTACGGCTCACCTTCTAATTACTGTTCAATTTCGTCGGCAGGTCGTCCTCTGTGTGAGAGCTGGGCTTCACTTCAATGAGTGATTCGAAGCAAGGCCCGTTTGGCTGAAAGCTGCCTCCACACCCACTCCCTGACTCTGCTGGACTCGTTAATCGCAGGGGTAGCGCTACATAGATTACCGCGAAATACATGATTCCAAATTATAATTACAGGAGCTACGATATTTCAATCGTCGCTCTCGAGACATTGCACTGTTCGTATGCTCGCTTCAGTAGCAGGCTAGCTACCGGCGCTCAATAGTTCAGCTTACGTCGGAGCAAGGGATTGTATGTGTCTTCCTGAAGAGCCAATGACTACAGTTATCACTTCCTTCACTTCTCGCCATGACAAAGTGCCCAACTGTATTTCTTTTACGCTTTGTTTGTCGCACAGTTCACATGACTTTCGTCGATCACCATAAGGAAATCATCTTACGCGTGACGCTCGACATACATTTGTTCTGGCATATAGGCAGAGCCGCAGAAGGAGCAGAGTGCACCTGGGAATTCTGCCGTCATAATAGATATATTCTCGCGCACCATATGTAGGTTCTCAATAACCTTGTAGCAATTACTTAGATCTTTGGGCATACTGATCACCTCTATCCTACGAATCTCTAGAGTGACGAGTCTGCGATCAAGCGACATTGACTGAAATCAAGATCAGATATTACTTGAAAGCCTTCCAGGTAGTTCACCGTCTAACTGCATGTTGATACTTTACATAATATGTACAACCTAGCACAATCGCTAACCGATGTCAGAGTCAATGTATATCCGACGAGGATACAAAAGCTTCCATTCCTTAATATCCCTATACCATGTCTCGACCAGTAAACTCAATACATAATAATCTTCTGGCAGGGTTAACAACTATACAGGACCGTCTGTGGGGCGATATCATTTTACTTCAATAAGTCCTCACATCATGTCGATGTTACTGGTATAACATGACGAGGGCAACGAGTGGAACGCTATTGCAGCATATATACTTGCGAATTCAACAACATGATTACAGCATTTATCTAGGCGTCATTGTAGCGCCAATAGCCAGCAGCGCACTAGCGTGCGGACAGTAATATCGCATATATCGCTAGCTGCACGCCTTTAACCTCTGAGACGATAATACACTCGCTATGATCGTACCTCATATTGATATCGGTCACATGCTCGACAGCTATCAGAAATGCATCAAAATGATTCTCGAGATTGCTAAATAATTTAATTTCTTGCTTAAACGGTTTCCGTTTCAATGCCTTAACATACTGTAAAATCACCGGAATTACGACTCCGGTATACATGAATCATTTGAATGATACTATCATCTCAGGCGAAGCCTGCAGACCGTCATTGCAGATTCCTAGCATGTCGCGGGCAAATGCGATCATCAGTAGCCTCTAGTTTTCTTCACTTCTCTCATACTCTTCTTGAGTAGACAATCGATTACGTGTCTCAAGGTATAGGTATTAGTGACCGGTATCGAAGGTTCGGTTAGTAAGTAGTCTATGTAGTTAGTCGAGTCACTAGAACATATATCATATCTTGCTCTACTTTTTAGCACCAACAGACTGTTTTCAGATGTCAATCTCTACCACTACAACTGTGCAGCTAAGGGTTTAGTTCCGCTCGAGCAATCTATATGCGCCTTAGAGCTTCCGCTTCCTGTTTCTGTTAGCTATATACTGACTTCAAATGATACCATTTGTAGTGCGCCGATATAGGAAGTCATGCCATATGAACCCTGATGTTTATCGGGAAGCTTAATATTACAAGGTAACTCTATGTAGATCATAAGTATATTGCACTTGAATGGACATTATTGGAACTCCTGCATCATCCGATTAATGATGGTCATTCCTGACCACCAACTGGGCGGATGTCATCATGCGCTGCGAAGCATCATCCTTGTCCACCTGGCAGGTCGCTAATATGCGGATGATAATTGCGTAAAATGCTTGCTCATCCGCTTAAAGGCTATTGATTCCCGCCAATATTCTATTCTGATAACGGTGTTGACATATCAGACAGTCGTGACATAGAATTGGTACCCTATTATTACTAAGGCCAGGTGGCAAAGTTTACTGGTATTATCACCGGCATTTATTCAAGACCACACACAGGTCTAGAGTAGCAGACATCGCCAACATACGAGAGTATATGATCGTCGATAATATGAAGCAGTATTACACTTAGCCACTGAGAGGTCTGAGACCTTACGTCACTAAACGTCATACGAATGATATTATCTCATGAGATATCAGCTAAATACAGAGTTATATCCACACGCATTTCAATCAACGCAGAGATAGAACTCAGTTTTGAGTGATGTTTGATAACAATCAAGTTACCGACAACACTCAGTCAAGCTCATACACAAACGTAGTCTTTCGACCATTGAGCACAAAGAAGATACATTGCAGTAACAAGCAGGATCAGAGCATGTACATAATGCACTCTGAGGTATCGTTCGAACTCATGCCAGTGCATGCTGTTTCGTGAACTGCGTTATCAGCCATATTGCCTGTCTTACTCCTCTCACTGATAATCTCAAGCCAGGTTGTGTCTACGCGAACCATCGATCGTCTGTGACTCGATAGCTTTCGCTCGGAGTACAATCAGGCACATTGTGTACCCAGCGTACTCTTCTCTGACTGCATACAAATGAGTTCTACTTCTTTATACTGGGCTCGTTATTTCTCAGACACGTATTTTTCCCTGTATACCTCGTCACTACTGCTTCTATCGAGTCTATTCACGCTTGAGTCCCACTCATTCTAGAGTAATGTTTTCTCGATGCTTACCGTGCACACACAATCTGAGATGTCAAATACCACTGTTGATAAGACTGACAAAGTCTCAACCCTGATGGCGACCTGGTAATGTTATTGAATAGGCTTCAGGCATATGCGTGAAATTTCATCGAGTGTAGCTGAACCGTTGCGAGCCACGACGTGTCATATCATTTACCCATGACAGATGAATTCACGCAATAATTCTTGTGGTATACAACGATACTGAAGATAGTCACAAGCGGATTGATAGGCACAATTACGCGAGTACTAGAATCTCTCGAGTGAAGTCGCGAAAATTTCTGCCAAAATCCAACTTAGTCCATAACAATTCATACAACAGAAGTAAGAGTTGCCTGTTTTGCAGGCCTGAACACATTCGAGCAAGGTAGGTCACTTAATCAGTTACCTGATAACGGGGGCACTTCTTTACTATGCTACTACAGTTTATTGCGGAGTATTATTGTCTTGTGAATGACATAGTGGTCGGCACCGACACCATAAGAGTTGATCAACACACACCTCGAATCGGTGAAGCTTGCAAAGAGGATTTTAACCTGGTTACAGAATGGAATACGCTCAATGATACAACGAAAGATTATCAGAAGGGTTCAAGGGTTATTCTCAGGAAACTAAAAAGTTGCTTTCGTCAGGAGGTCCTCACAATTGCCTGTTATCGAAAAGCTTATAACCGATTCCCCCTACCCTGTTGTATTCTGTGGCGATTTGAACGACACCCCGGCATCGTATACCTTACAAGAAGCTGACTGATCATCTGAATGATTCCTTTGTGCTGGCAGGGCGCGGTATCGGTCAAACTTATACTGAGTTAATTCCCTGGTTGAGAATTGATTACATTATGACCTCCAAATCATTGCAGGTCAGTAGATTTGATATTGTCAGGAAGCAATATTCTGACCATTACCCGATCATCGCTCACATTGAGACAAAAGCCGGTGATAATACCCAGTAACGCACTCCCATTAACCAAAGAAGATGCAGTTTAAGCTTACATCCGATTACATGCCGACTGGCGATCAGCCTGAAGCAATCCGCCAGTTGGTGCAGGGATTGAACAACGGTGATCAGTCCCAGGTGCTTCTTGGTGTCACAGGGTCAGGCAAGACCTTCACTATAGCCAATGTTATTAAGGAAATCGGGCGGCCTACCCTTGTGCTGAGCCATAACAAAACCCTTGCTGCACAGTTGTATGGTGAATTCAAACAGTTTTTTCCTGAAAATGCCGTTGAATATTTTGTTTCGTACTATGACTATTACCAACCGGAAGCCTTCATACCGGTCACTAATACCTATATTGAGAAGGATCTTTCAATCAACGAAGAGATTGAAAAACTGAGGCTGAGTGCCTCATCGGCGCTTCTGTCGGGTCGCAGGGATGTGATTGTAGTATCTTCAGTTTCATGTATATACGGAATCGGTAATCCGGATGATTTTACCAATAATGTTATCAGGATTGAAACAGGAAACCGTTTAAGCAGAAATAAATTACTTTATGCATTGGTTGATGCACTTTATTCGCGTACCGAACTTGAGCTGACACGCGGTAAATTCAGGGTTAAAGGTGATACAATCGATATTTTCCCGGCTTATGCTGATATTGCTTACCGCGTGATAATGTTTGGTGATGAGATTGAAAGCATCCACTCGTTTGATCCTCTGAATGGCAGGATTATTGAAGAAGTGCCAAGCCTTGTACTGTTCCCTGCGAATATTTTTGTCACTTCGAAAGATAAGATGAAGGATGCTTTGTGGGATATACAGACTGACATGGTTAAGCAGGTTGAATATTTCAAATCATTGAACCGTAACCTGGAAGCCAAACGTCTTGAAGATCGTGTGACTTATGATGTTGAGATGCTCAGAGAACTTGGATATTGCTCAGGTATTGAGAACTATTCCAGGTATTTTGACGGCAGAATTCCCGGTGCCCGACCTTTTTGCCTGCTTGACTATTTCCCGGATGATTTCCTTATGGTGATCGACGAAAGTCATGTGACTGTGCCACAGATCAGGGCAATGTACGGTGGTGATCGTTCGCGCAAGCAAACCCTTGTCGAATATGGTTTCAGGCTGCCATCGGCCATGGATAACCGTCCGTTGAAATTCGAGGAATTTGAATCAATGTATTCGCAGGTAATCTATGTAAGCGCTACCCCTGCCGATTACGAACTCCAGCAGAGTCAGGGAGTGGTCGTGGAGCAGCTTATCAGACCAACGGGCTTGCTCGATCCACTCATTGAAGTGAAGCCCAGCCTCAACCAGATGGACGACCTGCTCGACGAAATTGAACAAAGAATTCAGAAAGGTGAGCGTACACTGGTTACAACACTCACTAAAAGAATGGCCGAAGAACTGACCAAATACCTCTCCAGGCTGGGGATAAGGTGCCAGTATATTCATAGTGAGGTTGACACGCTCGACCGTATTGACATTCTGCGTGAATTACGCATGGGATCATTTGATGTGCTGGTTGGTGTAAACCTGCTCCGCGAGGGCCTCGATCTGCCTGAAGTTTCGTTGGTGGCAATCCTGGATGCCGATAAGGAGGGTTTTCTTCGTTCGGAACGATCGCTCACGCAGACTGCAGGCCGTGCAGCACGAAATCTGAACGCCAGGGTGATTTTTTATGCTGATAAAATCACTGACTCCATGCGGCGTGCTATTGAGGAAACAAGCCGACGCCGTGAAAAACAGATTGCCTACAATCAGAAGTATAATATCACGCCAACGCCAATTATTAAGAGTACCGAGCAGATCATGGGGCAAACCGCGGTTGCGGATGCTAAAGCAAAATCACAACCCGCAGCCTATGTGGAAAGTGATAAAATAAGTGCAGCTGCCGATCCGGTGATTGGATACATGCCCACCGACCAATTGAAGAAGATGACCGATCAGACCAGGCGTGCCATGGAGAAAGCTGCGAAAGAGCTTGATTTTATTGAAGCGGCACGACTGCGTGATGAAATGCTGGCTTACAAGGAATTGTTAGATAAGAGGAAGTCGTGATAAGATATTTCGAATTGTTATAAATGAAAGAGGCTGTTTCAGATCAATCTGAAACAGCCTCTTCTCATAGATCAGGAATTGATTATTTATCAAGTACCTTCACAAGTTCAACATCAAATACGAGCGGTGAATATGGCTTGATTTTCCCACCCATTTCACGATCACCATAAGCCAGGTTTGATGGAATAATAAAAGTTGCTTTTCCGCCTTCGTTCATCAGTAAAATAGCTTCATCCCAGCCGGCAATTACCTGCTTCTGTCCAAGAACGAACTCAAATGGTTTTTACAGGGTATGGTCAAGGTTTGAATCGAATTTGGTACCATCAAGGAGGCGCCCGGTGTAATTCATCTGAACTTTTTTACCGTTTTCGGCTTTCTTTCCTTTGCCTTTTACTTTTTCAATATAGTATAGGCCTGATGCCGTAGGCTTGGCTGTTATCTTGTTATCGGCCAGGTATTTCTGAATTAACGAAGGTTCACTGGCTTTGGCTGTTTCGGCAGCTTTCTTTTTGGCAGCATCTTCGGCAGCTTTTTGTTTTTCGTGCTCAGCTTTGGTGCTGACATCCATTACTTCAACATCGTAAATAACTGTCGCATAGGGTGCAACGAGTTCTTCTCCACTCATCGACCGGCGTCCTCTTTCACCAAAGGCCATTTCGCCGGGAACAACGAAACGGGCAGTTTCTCCTTCTTTGAGTGATCCGAGGGCTTCATCAAAACCTTTGGTGTCGAAAGGCTGTCCATATTCAACCGTCATCGGGGCATCATTGTCATGTGTTGAGAATAGTTTTTTACCGTTTGTGAGTGAAACACCGAAGTGTATCTTCACGAAATCGCCCTTCTGAATGGCCCGGCCGGTAGCTGGTTTCAGTTGAATTACATATACTCCTGTAGCTGACGGAGCAACGGTAACATTGTTCTTTTTCAAATACTCCTGCAAATCCTTAGCTGCGTCATCTTTCTTTTTGGCTAGTGCATTTGCCTTATCAATGTTATACTCATCCATCGTCTGGACTTTCAGCATCCTTATGTTGAAGATCATATCGGCTGTGCTGTCAATTCCTTCGGGAACCCTGGGAGCCTGTGCTGTCTTCGTGAAGAACTGGCCTGCATTCAGAATGAACGATGCGCTGTCGCCTTTATGCATCATACCGATGGCTTCGAAAATATCACCGGGATACATTGGTTTAGCGACTTTAATTTCAAATGGCATATTTTTCTCATTAGAATTGAAAAGAACAGAATCTTTTCCTTTAACGGTGGTGCGATAGGTGATACTAAGTGTTGCAATGCGGGTGGTATCAGCCTTTACAGAATCCTTATTCTGGGTGAAGAACTTGTAATAAAGGCCGGTGTCAGTTTTTTTGTAACCGGAATGTTTGCCGCAGGAGGTAATAAGCAGGGCAAAAATCAGTGTTACGGGAATCATTAAGAGTACTCTTTTCATGATCAGTAATTTATAAGTGTAATTATTGTTAGTGAATTAATCGAGTTCAAGAATTTCTACATCGTAGATCAGGCTTGCTTTTGGAGGAATTTTATCTTCATCGCCAACCAACCCGAAAGCGAGGTGCGAAGGTATAATAAGTTTGGCTTTGTCACCTTTGTGCATCAGTAAAATTGCTTCTTCGAGGCCGGATTCAACACCGCCGCTTCCAATAGTGAAAATCTTAGGCCCTGTATTGTCTGACGTATATATCAGGTCACCCGAAATTAGCCTCACCGAGTAATTGATTTTCACCCTCTGCCCTTTTCTTGCAACGGGCCCATTACCATGATTATAAATGAAATACCGAAGACCGGTACCGGTTTTTTCCATTCTCCAACCATAGCGGTCAATCAGGTTGTTGATCTGCTCATCCTCGGTCAGGACAATCTTTTGATTTGCCTTGATGAGTGTTTCTTTAAGATTGGAATCATTTCTAGCCTGGGCAGGAATATGTCGGCCTTCGTTTTTACAACCAAGGGCAAAAATTAACAACACCAACAGTAATAGCCTACTCATCTCTTGAATCCTTAATTTGCTGTCCGGTTGCTGTACAACTCATCCTGATAATCACTGAGCAATGATTCAAACTTTTCAAGTGTTTCCTGGAGTGAAAGAAATGAATCAGCTCCGGCAGCATTCCTGTGCCCGCCGCCTTCGAAGTGTTTGCGTGCAAAATTGTTTACAGAAAAACTGCCTTTTGAACGCAGGGAAATCCTTATCCTGTTGTCGCGTTCAGTAAAAAGAGCAGCCATCACAATGTTCTCGATGCTTAGGGCATAATTCACAACCCCTTCGGTATCGCCAGGCTGGTAGCCAAAATTTTCCAGATCATCTTTACTTAACCAGATATACGCAGTGCTCATTTCTGGCAATACTTTCAGCCGTTCACTCAGGCAAANACCGAGCAATCGCATTCTGTTCTCAGAATAGGTATCGTAAACCAGACGGTGAATACGCTCTACATTTACACCTAGCCTGATGAGCTCAGCCGTAATTCGAAATGTATCAGGCTTCTCACACGAATAGCTGTAAGAGCCTGTATCGGTCATGATCCCGACAAATATGCACTCGGCGGCTGGCAAATCTACCAGGTCACCATAACCACAAAGATTTATAAGTTCATAAAGTAATTCTGATGTTGATGAAACCTTTATTTCCGAAAAAGTCAGGTCAAACTCGTCTGATGGTTGCAAATGATGATCAATGAGCACTTTGACTCCCGGTGCTTCAGCCAGATCCTTTGAAAAAAGCTTTACACGGCTTAGCGAATTGAAATCCATACAGAAGATGGTTTCAGCTTCACTGATAAGTCTTTTAGCAGAATCTTCATCCTTATTATACACCAGCACATTACTGGTGCCAGGCATCCAGCTTAGAAACGACGGCAATTCGTTTGGAACAATGATGCTCACATCATGACCAGTTTTCACCAGGAAATGGTAGAGGGCCAGTGACGCTCCAATAGCGTCGCCATCTGGATTGTAATGTGTGGTAATGAGAATTTTATGTGGCTGCGAAACCAGGTTTTTCAGAAAAGAGACCGAATTTTCAGGAAAGTTCAAGTGATATTTGCTTAACAGGTTTACTTCTAAACGATTACAAAATTACAATTTATACTGAAATGTGCATCACATCAATTGAAATTGATATATTTTTGCTACCTTTCGTACACACAAAAAATACTATTATGGCTGGGAATATCACGTTTACTATGATCAAACCCGATGCTGTGGCACAGGGTTATATCGGTCCCATTCTCACTAAATTCAATGAAGGCGGCTATACTGTCAGGGCAATGAAATACACCCGGCTCAGTCGCAAACAGGCAGAAGCTTTTTATGCTATTCATAAAGAAAGACCATTTTTCGAGGGCCTGGTCGACTTCATGTCATCAGGGCCCATCGTCGCCTGCATCCTTGAAAAAGAAAATGCTGTTGAAAATTTCAGGGAATTTATCGGAGCTACTGATCCTGCCAAAGCACCCGAAGGAAGTATAAGGAAGCTTTATGGATCGTCAATCCAGCAAAACGCTGTTCACGGTTCTGACTGTGACGAGAATGCAGTGATTGAAAGCAATTTCTTCTTCTCTCAGTTCGAGAGATTCTAGGATTCAGGAAGAAACTCGGCAAATGTCTTGTCATCGTACATCACGATGATCTTTTGTATTGTCTTATTTACAGAGGTTTTACCAGCATTTACGACTCTGTCAGCCCTAATCCCCGGTTGTTCCCCTGGGTCAGCTGGTTTCAGGAAATTGTTCTCAACGCTATCCTTGTCATTCTGTGATTGAATTTGGTTTAAGGGATCAGTTACAACTTCTGCATCAACCAAATNTCTTTTTGGCACATCTGCAACCGGAACTTCCTGCGAGAACAAATCGGCAATCTGACGGGGCTGGCTCGATGGTACACTCACAGGAGGCAGTGTAAATGTCGCTGGTATATCGTTTATCATCATAGGACCTTTGCCGAACAGCAGCCATTCGGTGCTAATATCAGGAAAGCGGGTTAATATTTTCTGGATAAAATCCAGGCTGGGATTATTCCTGCCTGAAAGTATATGAGANNAAACGCCTGATTTTTGAACGCCAATTTCATCAGCAAATTGAGCGGCTGTGAAATTCTTGGATTTTATTAATAAAAGGATACGATCTTTCATAATTGACAGATAATAGCTCTACAAATGTAATAATGAAGTATTACAGTTCTAGCTGCATTATAAAAATATATTTACAAAGATAGTTTACCAAGTTGAACCATAATTAAAATCATCAGATAAACTATACTAAATAATTAATAATAAATGATATAAGCATAATTGTTCATCAAATATGGAATTATCAATCAGATCACATTTTCTATAAGTAATACTTGATGTAATTAATGATAAGAACCTGATTTATAAACTTTTTAGTATTTAATTATTTCAAAATTGCAAAAATATTGATCACCTCTCAGGATAATATACCATATTAATTCGTTCACATCTATAAACACAGTTCATTATCAGCATAATAAACACTTGTAACAATCGAGTGTACTTATGTAATCAACAATAAGTTTACTTATGTAATTTCTTTGAGTTTACGATTATAAATTCATTCTTTGGTGTGGATATGCTCTTTACTTCCGGTAAATTAGGCTTAATCTCCCCCACTCTGCTTTATTATGGTTAATAATCCGCATTGCAGCCAAATATCTGCATTCAAGTACAATTTAAACCTGCTGAGAATTGAAAAATTTCCCATGTTGCTCTATGAGTGATAAGCAATATGCAAACCTAAGAGCATTAAGAAACACTCTACTGGAGAGACGGCTTTGTAAACAGAAACGCTAAAGAAATTTATACAAGAAGGCGTGAGACCGAAATATACCTTTTCTTATCATAGCTTAAGACATGATGCCGAAAATATTCCATTACCGGCTTTTACGATCACAAAATACAATCCGCCAGGAAGCTGTTCAAGACCACCAAGGTGTATCTCCTTAGTTGGCTTGCTTATTTGCATATTGTCCTGCAGAATAATTCTGCCATCAGGTGCAATGAAGTCAATCTTAATGTCCCCGGTTATATTCGAAGGTGTAATCACTGATAACGACTTATTGAATGGATTCGGATATACCAATAGTTTCGGTTTCACGATGGCGTCCTCAATGCCGCTTGTGAGCGAATTATGTGCTGCTTCAAAATCAGGAATTCCCCAGCCTATAACTGAATCAGGTTCTGATGCATTACTGGCTGTATTTCTAATAGATTCGATGAGTTCCATATTGCTCTTATCAGGTGCTGACTGCCACAAACATGCAGATATACCTGCAATTATCGGCGATGAAAATGAAGTTCCGTCTCCATAAAAAACAGCCCCGTTTGGCGCCGAAGCGCTCCATGAATAAATGGCATCTCCCTGCCCCTGGGCAACGATGTCGGGTTTAATCCTGCCGTCGCAAGTAGGCCCGCGAGAGCTGAAATAGGCTACTACACCCGACGCATTTACAGCCCCTATGGTAAATACACTGTCACCATCGGCAGGCGCACCAATATAAAACCATGAATTCCCGCCGGAATTCCCGGCGCTGTTTACCACTAAAATTCCTTTACTGGCTGCGATATCTGCACCAATTGTCGATACACAGGTATTACCGTCCATATCGGCATAGGTATGGTCGTATTCAGGCGAATTTAGAAAAGTCGTATATCCGAGAGAGGAATTGATGATGTCAGCGCCGACGCTATCGGCAAACTCAGCACCACTAACCCAGTAATATTCTTCAATAACTGCCTCACCCCCATTGTCCTCGGTATGAATCAGCCAATAATTAGCTTTAGGAGCTGTTCCAACCATTATTCCCGGAAGATTGGCAGCCATTGTTGAGAGTACCATTGTACCGTGTATACCGCCTGAAGGATCGAAAACATTAGCTCCAGGAATTACAAAATCTTTAGTACCTAGAATTTGGTTATTAGACCATAAACTATCAAATGCAGGCAACACATCTACTTTGCTGAAGCCATTGTCGAGTACAGCGATTGTGATGCCCTGTCCAAGATAATTGAGATTATGCAGGTATTCGCCTTTAATCATATTGATCTGTCCGGCAGAAGCACCATAATCAATATTATTCGCTGCATTTTGATTTTTATAAACGTGCAAATCAAGGCCTTCGCTCATTTCTGTCTCCAGTTTCTGGTTGACTGCGGTAACCGCATTCTCATCTTTAATGCCAAGATTCCTGATATTTGAGATACCTGTAATTTTCTCCAGGTTGCCGGCTGTTTGTTTATCGGTTTCCACAACAGCGCAGTTGAGCCACCTCGAACGGGTCAATACCCTGGCACCATGGGCAATTAAGTTATCTATATAAGGCTGATATACTGGCAAATCCGATTCGTTCAGCGGAATATTATGTTTCATCCATCGTGTGACGGCTTTGTCGGAGAGTACATCAGCCGGTACTATCAATTGATTCTTTTTTACGGGACCTTTATCAGAAAACGTCACAACATAGATTCCTTTTTCAGTTGCCTGTGAAAACCCGGAAAAGGCAATACAGGTAAAAAGGAGAAATAAGACGAGGTTTTTCATATGGCATATGTTGACTGAGAACAAAATTAACAATTAACCCATCAGGATGTTTAAAGCATTGAATTTGGCACTCGGCAAATGTTGTCTACCTTTGCAGCAATCCGCATCAAGAATGAGAATTGACATACTCACCATCTTCCCCGAAATCTTTACTGGCCCTTTCGATCATTCGATCATGAAAAGAGCTATTGCTAAAGGGCTTGCCGAGGTGCATATTCATAATATCCGCGATTTTGCCCAAAGCAAACACAGGAATGTAGATGATTATGCCTATGGTGGCGGAGCTGGAATGGTGATGATGATACAACCTATTGCCGATTGTATTTTATGGCTAAAGAGCAAGCGCCATTATGATGAAGTAATATTTCTCACCCCTGACGGGCTTCAATTTGACCAGAAAGTGGCTAATAGCCTTTCACTTAAGGAGAATATCATACTGTTGTGTGGCCATTACAAAGGGATCGATGAACGTATCAGGGAAAATCTGATTACAATGGAGATCTCAATTGGCGATTTTGTTATTTCAGGGGGCGAACTGGCAGCAGCTGTTATGTCTGATAGCATCATCCGATTGATTCCCGGCGTGCTGAATGATGAAACATCTGCCCTCAGTGACTCATTTCAGGATGGACTCCTTTCACCCCCTGTTTACACCCGCCCTGCCGACTACAATGGATGGAAAGTACCGGAAGTACTTCTTTCGGGTAATGAAAAGGAAATTCGCATATGGCAATCCGAAAAGGCTATTGAGCGCACCAAACTGCGCCGCCCGGATATGCTGGCTGAATGAATACGGATATACCAGGCGAATTGTTGGCAAAATAGGAAATCAAGTCAGCAGATTATTTGTATCTTTACAAAAACTAAAAATTAAAAATTATGGGACTTCGTGATTCATTAAAAAGATTATTCACCACCTCAAAGCAGGTTGGGGCGGAAAAGATCGGTGATCTGAAGGAAAAAGCTGCCGATAAAATTGATGACGCTAAAGAAATTGGCAAAAATGTTGTAGAAAAACTCGACGACGTTGTTGAAAATGTCGCTGAAAAAGCGCAGACTGCTGCTGTAAAAGCAAAAGAACTTGGTTCAGATCTCGTTGAAAAAGCTGAAGAAACGCTCGATAAAATAGAGGACAAAGCCGAGCAGATTGTCGATAATCTTGAAGCTAAAGTCAGGAGTGCATCCAAAACCATGACGCAGGAAACCGAGGAGAAAGTAGCCGAAGCTGAAAATACTGCAACTGAAGCAACAGATACTGTTACCGACAAAGCCGAAGACCTTGCAGATACAGCTGAAGGAGTCAAAGATCAAGCAGAAGAAACCGCAGGTGAAGTAAAATAGAAGCACCTGCTTCATTCATATTCTGGACGCATCCTTTAGAGGGTGCGTTTTTTATTGGTCAAGCAGGAAAAGATTCATGTTGAGATCGTCGATCAGAACATCAGCGCTTTCGAGTCCGACTGAAAAGCGGATCATGTTAGCTGGGAGGGTGGAATATAATCCGGGCCTGACAAAAGTGCAGGAAGGTATAATAAGTGATTCATAGCCTCCCCAGGAGACCGCCATTCGCCAATAAACCAAGCTGTTGCAGAACTTTTCAATAGATTCTACATCGTTGGTCTTCAACTCAATGCTGAATAATCCTGAACAATCAGCCATCTGTTTTTTTTGCAGTGGAAANNGAAGCTTGTTTTTTTCATGGAACGGGTAATAGATCCTGGTTACTTTACCGCTCTTTTCCAGGAAATCAATAACCTTTTTGGTTGTGCGGGTGATATATTCCATGCGTACCTGAAGCGTACGTAATCCCCTGAGTAGCAACCAAGCATTCAAAGGTGACAAAATGCCGCCCAGCGTAAGAAATTCATTATAGAAAATCTTGTCAATCAGAGTCTTTGAACCGCAACAAACCCCTGCAACTACGTCACTATGACCGCTTAGGTACTTGCTGGCGGTGTGAACAACCAGGTCGATACCATGATTTATTGGTTGCTGGTACAATGGTGTGGAATAGCTGTTGTCGATAATGGTAATTATACCGCGTTTCCTTGCCAAAGAGCTTACAGCTTCAAGATCCTGAACCTCAAATGTCCATGAGTTGGGGCTTTCAAGGTAAATGACTTTGGTATTGGACTTGATCACTGATTCGAAGTTCACAGGGTTTGTACCATCAACCATCGTGACTTCGACTCCGAATTTCGGAAGTATATTCTTAGTCATAAGCGTATCAGTCCAGGAGTATGGATGCTGCACACATACAACATGATCGCCGGCTTTAACCATAGCCAGTACTGTTGACGAAATGGCAGCCATACCGCTACTGAAAACCAGTGCTTCTTCGGCACCTTCGAGGGCNNAAGCTAATTTTTTACATAATAAATTGATTGTCGGATTTGTTATCCCCTGCTATACATCCAGTTTTCGCGTTCTGAAGAAAATGGCAGTACGAAAATCTTCAACCGTTTTTGAAAAAAGTAGTTACTTGTCTGGTAGAGTTGGCGGTGATACAGAAGGAACGGAGCATTCAGTATCTTCGCCCANGTTATTCAGGATAAACGACAGATCCATAATCGTATTGATTTATAATGAATTATTTAACCCTGTTCGGAGCTTATAAAACCAACTGGAGTTATACAGGCAAATGTACCTATATCCTATTAAAAGCAGAAACGATGTTTCACAAGGAGAGTTATTAACAATTAGATGTAGAAATTAACAGGTCAAAGTATTTTATATTCAAAAAAAGCTGTATTTTTGCACTCCTTTTTGAAGAACGCGGAATAATAATACTTAAGATAATGAGCAAGAATAGTTTAATAACATACGTTGAAGAGCATTTCCTCCACGAATCAAACCATCCTTCATTCAAAGCCGGTGATACTGTAACCGTTCATTACAAAATCAAGGAAGGTGACAAGGAACGTATACAGCAGTACCAGGGCGTTGTTCTGCAGCGTNNTTCGGGACATAAACTGAACGAAACTTTTACCGTTCGCAAGGTNTCCGGCACTGTTGGTGTTGAAAGGATTTTCCCGGTTTGTTCACCGAATATCGACAAAATCGAAGTAAACAAAAGAGGAGCCGTTCGCNNGAGGGCACGTATTTTCTACCTTCGTGAACTTAAAGGAAAGAAAGCTCGCATCAAGGAAAAACGCATGTAATTCAAGATATATTACTGATAAAAGGCTGTCATTTGACAGCCTTTTTTCGTTTAATCCTCCATCCTGTTTAATTTTACAGAAAATATTTCACGCATGGAAGAAAACCGCCAGGCATCCGATTTCGACAGGCAAGTTGTTGAAATGCTTACTCTTGCTACTGAANNATATTTCAGATTCCTTGAATCCATTGAGAAAGTCAGTAAAACCGATTTTATTCAATTTATTTCTNNGAAAATGAGTGCTTTACTTTATGTCAAAGGGCTGATGTTTCCTGAAACCGAGCAACCCGATGAAAATGGTAATGAAAGATTCGTCACGGAAGAAGAATGGGAGAATATTTTCAATGAAATAAGAGCAAAACTCGAAAGCGAAGATAACTTTTCTGAGATAGAATCAGAGGGAAATGAAGAAATTATAAAAGGAAGCCTTGCCGAATTACTTGCCGATGTTTACCAGGATATGAAAGATTTCGCCTTGCTGCTGACCAAACCTACCCAGTCAGCTTACGATAACGCGGTATATGAACTAAAACGGCTTTTTAAATCCCATTGGGGAATACGACTATTGACAATTCAGAAGGCTCTGCATTCCAGGATTTATGCTGAAGCAGACAGTGATACTGCCATTGACTGGTAGTAGTTTAACTTAAATTTAATTTTACAAATTGATCATTGCAACCTGTGAATTTTTAACTTTGCAATGTTTATTAAGTCTAAATAAGAAGCTTAGGTGACACTTTTTGATCTTGAACTTGGTGGTAAAGCCTCAATCATCAAGGTTAAGGGACGCGGGGCATTCAGGAAGAGAATCACTGAAATGGGATTTGTTGTCGGAAAGGAAGTTACCGTCATAAAAAAAGCTCCCCTCCTCGACCCCATCGAGTATAATATAATGGGATACAATGTTTCCCTTCGAAACAGTGAAGCCCGTCTGATCGAAGTANNAGTTTTTGAGCCGTCATTCGTTACATCATATTATTCGGGTACTTTTCCAACAGAACCCGAGATCAGAAGCGCTATTCCTCCCGGTAAAACGATACATATTGCCCTTGTCGGTAACCCAAACTCAGGGAAAACAACACTTTACAACTCTGCATCAGGGGCAAATGACAAAGTCGGAAACTATTCCGGNGTGACGGTCGATGCCAGGGAAAGCCGTTTCAGGTTTGAAGATTATGAATTCATTGTTACCGACCTCCCAGGAACATATTCGATTACTGCATACAGTCCTGAAGAACTGTTTGTGCGGGATTTTATATACGAAAAGATGCCCGATGTGGTTGTAAATGTGATAGATGCATCGAATCTCGAGCGTAATCTTTATCTCACAACACAACTCATCGATATGGATATCAGTCTGGTTGTGGCATTAAATATGTTTGACGAATTAAAGCAAAGTGGCAAACAACTGGATTATCTGCATCTTGGCAGCATGTTGGGTATACCTTTTATACCAACCGTGGCATCTCGTGGAAAAGGCATCGAGGAGTTGTTCAGGAAAATCATCGAAGTTTATGAAGGCCGCGACCAGTTTTCGCGACATATACATATCAATTACGGAGTTGCAATAGAGCGAGCCATTGCGGCAATACAGGAAAAAATCAGAATTCCCGCCAACAGGGAATATCTCGATAAGGTATCATCCCGGTTCATGTCCATCAAACTGCTTGAAAAAGATAGTTCAATTAAGCAATATACTGCCACTTTCGCTAACAATTCTGATATAAGTAAAACATCAGGTGATGAGATCGCAAAACTTGAGAGAGATTTCACGGAAGATACTGAANNCACACTTATAACAGATGCCAAATACGGTTTTATTGCCGGGGCTCTTGCCGAAACGCTCAAAGAGAGTGCACAGACACACCGTCGTAAAAGCGAAGTGATTGATACGCTTATCACCCACAAATTCTGGGGAATTCCCATTTTTATCTTCTTCATGTGGGCCACGTTTTATGGTACCTTTAAAATCGGGCAATACCCGATGAGTTGGATTGAAACAGGGGTTGAATGGATTTCTTCGGTGTTGCAGTCAACAATGACTGAGGGCATGTTTAAGGACCTCCTTATACAGGGAATTATTGGCGGTGTAGGAGGCGTTCTAATATTCTTGCCAAACATAGTGCTTCTTTATCTTTTCATCTCGCTTATGGAAGATACGGGTTATATGGCGCGGGCTGTTTTTATCATGGATAAGGTCATGCACCAAATAGGCCTGCACGGTAAATCTTTTATTCCTCTTCTCATGGGTTTTGGCTGTAATGTGCCGGCCATATTGTCAACAAGGATTATCGAGAGCCGTCGTGACAGGCTGCTGACCATGCTTATCAATCCGTTTATGTCGTGCAGCGCACGCTTACCTGTTTATATTCTTTTCATCAGCGCTTTTTTTACCAATTACCAGGGGACAATCCTATTTGCAATCTACGGTACCGGAATTCTCATAGCCATACTCTCAGCGCTGTTATTTCGCAAAACTATCATCAGGCAAAAAGACGTTCCCTTTGTGATGGAGCTACCACCCTACCGCATGCCAACACTGCGCAGCATCGTGAAACATATGTGGAACAGGGCCGGACAGTATCTCAGGAAAATCGGCGGTGTGATTCTCATTGCATCAATCATCATCTGGGCTTTAGGCTATTTTCCGCAGAAAACCGAAAAGCATGATTCGTATATGAATCAAATCGCTTTAATTAGCGCGAAGTATCAAGGGTTGCGTGAATCTGTTGCTGGCAACGAACAAGCAGTCAAGCAATTTTCCCAGGATGAATATGCTGAAAAAGAGCAGGTTATATCAATAATGAAAGCCGATCAACAACAAAACTCATACATCGGCAAGCTTGGCCGGTTAATAGAACCTGTGATGCGGCCATTGGGTTTCGATTGGAAAATGAGCGTTGCAGTCCTGACCGGAATTTCAGCAAAGGAGGTTGTAGTGGGCACACTCGGCGTACTTTACCAGGCGGGAGATGAAGACTCAGGCAAGCAGTCTCTCATAAATAAGCTTCAGAGTCAGATACATACAAACGGGCCGGAAGTAGGAAAGCCTGTTTTTNNAACCCCGCTGGTTGCCATGAGTTTCATGATCTTCATCCTGATTTACTTTCCTTGTATTGGTGTAGTAACAGCTATCAGCAGGGAATCAGGGAGTTGGAAGTGGGCCGCGTTTGTTATATTCTACACAACCGGATTAGCATATCTGGCTTCATTGGCGGTTTACCAAATTGGCAGCATAATCTGATAACGATGAAAGAACTCTTACAAAACATTCTGGCAAACCAAACACTGGTTTTTTATTTACTGCTGGCCATTGCACTATTCCTGACCCGTATACCTGTTGCAGGAAAGTATTTCAGGTCGGTAAACACGATGATACACGAAGCGGCTCATGCTTTCATGACTCTAGCCGTGAGCGGCCAGATCATCTCCATAAACCTTTTTGCCGATACTTCAGGCTCCACAGTGACGAAGGCAAAGGGTAAGTTTGCACAATTCTTAATTGCCATTGCCGGATATCCCTTTTCTGCAGTCATGGGTTTTCTTCTTATGTTCCTGCTGTCAAACGGAAATGAACTCTATATTCTTTTCATTCTGCTGAGTATTGTGTTGATCCTGATGGTATTGTCGATCAGGAATACCTACGGACTCTTCTGGGCAATATCATTTGCTCTAATCAATCTGCTGCTCGTGTATTTTGACAATAAAACAGCCATAAGCATCGCTGCCACATTTTTTACACTGATCATTGTGACTGATTCACTTATATCAGCGCTTGTATTATTTGTCTTGAGCGTCAGAGATAAGAAAAAAGCCGGTGATGCCACCAATCTTCATAAGATTACAGGAATTCCTGCTGTAGCCTGGGCAATTTTGTTTGCAGTATTTTCAGCTTTAATGGTCTACCTGTCAGTGAGACAATACTTTCCGAATCTAAAAGGCATCTTCAACTGAGATGAAATTACATTGTCAATCAGCGATAGACCAAACAATGCTTTATAACAACTGTTTATCTGGTGTAGAAATATAAAGAAATGAACCTCCAGGAAATATTTACCTATCTGATCGTTGCTACTGCAATTGCCTATGCCCTGTTTTCGCTCTTCAGGATTGTAAAGCCTGGTGTTAAAAAGGAAATGAGCTCATGTGGCGGGCAATGCGGTGGTTGTGATGCAGTAAAGTTCAGGGATGAACTCAAAGCATTAAACAGGAAAAGTTGAGAGCTTATTTGCCCTCTTCATCAAGCCTGTTCAGCCCTTCAATGGCTTTGGGATGGTTAACGCTTAGTTTCAGCACTTTATTAAAGTCCTCCCTGGCTTTCTTATAATCACCCGATAATTCGTAGGCATAGCCCCGGTTAAAGAGTGCGTCGGCATAAGTAGAATCACTTTCAAAGGCTGAAGTAAAATACTCAATGGCTTTCTTGTAATCATTAAGGTATACAAGGTTTACATATCCCGAATTGTAAAGCGCATAGCGGTTCTTAGGATCAATCTTCAGCATTTCGGCATACGATTTCAGTGCTTCACCTGGCTTGTCATTTTCCTGATAGAGAATTCCCAGGTTATATAAGGCTTCCATCGATTTTGGATTTGCTTTGATTGCATTCTCAAAGTAACCGATAGCAAGTTTCGGGTCCCTTTTTACAAAAATAGCGCCTAACTGCATTAATGCATCATGATGTAACTGATTAGATTGCACAGCTTTGCGGTATGCTTCAATAGCTTTGGTTGTATCACCATATTCACTCAGAACATAACCCTTCAGAAAGAAACCGTCAGCATTTTGAGGATCGAGGCTGAAGACTTTTTCCACGAACTCAGCGCAATGTTCATAATCCTTCATAATCATGTATAGCCTGGCCTTCCTGAGATATGATTCAACGTTTTTTTCATCCAGCAAGATGGCTTTATCAATTGACTCCAGTGCTTGCTGAGGTTTTCCCATGAGAATGTAAACGTCGGACAGGCTAAGAAAATTTGACGGGGTTTTTGGGTCCAGTTCTATGGCTTTATTCACATCAGCTAGTGCGTCATTCAATTTATCATGGCTCATAAAATATTCGGCTCGTTGCCGGTAGAGCGCTGAATTCCTGCTATCACCGGCAATTTTCTCATTCAACTCCCTGAGAACCGGATCAGTAACAGATCTGTCATCCCTTTTGTTTGTCCTGCTACAGGATATGAAGGTGATAATAATGATTAAAAATGAAATTGTAACAGTTCGTCTCATGGGCGGAATTTTCTGCAAAAATAAGAACTCCTTTCTTCGTAACCGAAAAAAGGAGTCCTTCTGCTCAGTAATTGATTCGGCTAATTAGATTTAACCGCTTGCTTAACCAGTGATTCAATCTCGTCACATAGTTCAGGGTTATCAGCAAACAGCTTCTTTATGGCATCCCTGCCTTGTCCGAGTTTAGTGTCACCATAGCTGAACCAGGAACCGCTTTTCTTTATAATATTCTTCTCAACCGCCAGGTCGACCAATTCACCATAGCGTGAAATGCCTTCACCATAAATTATATCGAATTCAGCGAAGCGGAATGGAGGAGCGACTTTATTTTTAACAACTTTAACTTTTACCCTGTTGCCAATGGCGCTATCTCCGTCTTTAATCTGTGTTTGTTTACGGATATCGAGGCGTACCGAAGCATAGAACTTGAGTGCATTACCACCTGTAGTAGTTTCCGGATTACCAAACATTACGCCGATCTTTTCACGCAGTTGATTGATGAAAATGCAACAGCACCCTGTTTTACTAATGGTTCCGGTAAGCTTGCGCAGTGCTTGTGACATAAGCCTGGCCTGTAACCCAACCTTAGAGTCACCCATCTCTCCTTCAATTTCACTTTTTGGAGTAAGTGCGGCTACTGAGTCAATTACAATAACATCAATCGCACCAGAGCGTATAAGGTTATCGGCAATCTCCAGGGCCTGTTCACCGCTGTCAGGCTGTGAGACCAGAAGGTTCTCAATATCAACGCCAAGTTTCTGGGCATAAAACCGGTCAAAAGCATGTTCGGCATCAATAAAAGCTGCAATACCACCTGCTTTTTGCGATTCGGCAACCACGTGAAGTGCAAGTGTGGTTTTACCAGAAGATTCGGGTCCATAAATTTCAACCACCCGTCCCTTTGGCAATCCGCCAACACCAAGGGCTATGTCGAGACCGATGGATCCGGTGGGTATAGCAGGGACTTCGTCCACTACGCTGTCACCCAGTTTCATGATCGTACCCTTGCCGTACGTTTTTTCGAGTTTATCAAGAGTAAGCTTCAGAGCGCTTAACTTTTCATTCTTTTCGTCTTTATTCATCTGTGATAAATTAATAATGAAATCACACAAATATAGTCAGATTGATTCAACCTGAATGATACTAAAAGAAGAGGTTTTTGGTTTTTTATCAACATCCTGGTATAGCCACCGGCGTGGCTAAACCGCTATTAGTGATAATTGTCAGAGTATTTGAGATGCGTGGTTCTTGGTATCAACCTGCGAGATTACCTTTTCGATCATACCGGTTTCATCTATAATAAAGGTGGTACGATTTACGCCGTCGTAAGTCCTGCCCATGAATTTCTTTGGCCCCCAAACACCGAATGACTTAATAATCAGCTTATCAGGATCAGGAATCAAGGGGAAAGGCAGGTTGTATTTAGTAGCAAATTTCTGATGAGAAACAATATTATCAGGGCTGACTCCTAATAAAACGTATCCCTTATTTATTAATTCTGAATAATTGTCGCGCAAATTGCATGCTTCAGCAGTGCAACCCGGTGTATCGTCTTTAGGATAAAAATAGATAACTACCTTCCTGCCAAGAAACAATTTAGAATCAATTGTATTTCCGTTGTGATCTGTTGCAGTAAAATCAGGAGCCTTGTCACCGGCATTGAGATGTGTCATGGTGAATATGATTGTATTGGTTAATAATCAGCTAAGATAACAATCAAAATGCATAAAGGGTTCGGCGATTATACCTTATTCTTTCCGGTTTGTTCTTCATAGTATTTACAGAAATTTGCAAGTCCGCACTCATTACATTTTGGCTTCCTTGCCTGGCACACATACCTGCCGTGAAGTATGAGCCAGTGGTGTGCATCGGGGATATGTTTTTCAGGGATATGTTTAATAAGTTGTAACTCCGAAGCCAGGGGTGTTTTTGCATTCACCGTGAGACCAATACGCGCGGCAACCCTGAAAACATGGGTATCAACCGCCATTGCTGGCTTTTTAAATGCCACTGAAGCCACGACATTAGCGGTTTTGCGTCCCACTCCCGGCAGTTTCTGCAGCTGATTAATATCTGAGGGTACATTTCCGTCAAATTCACCGATCAGTGTTTTAGCCATCCCGATCAAATTTTTTGTTTTGTTGTTAGGATAGGAACAGCTTTTTATAAGGCCAAATACTTCGTTGTATTCAGCACGGGACAGGCTGACTGCATCCGGAAATTGAATAAAAAAAGCCGGTGTGATCATATTAACCCGTTTGTCAGTACATTGCGCTGAGAGTATCACGGCAACGATCAGTTGATAGGGATCGCTATAGTGCAGTTCGGTTTCAGCAACTGGCATATTTACTGAAAAATACTCAATAAAGCGGCGGTAGCGCTCTTTAATTGTAATTGATTTAGGCATAACCGGAAATGATCGGTAAAATTAACTAATACCTTTAATCGATAAAAAAAATCCCCGGTTGCTGGCCGGGGAGTTCAAAAATTAAATCTTTTAATTCAGGATGACGATTGTTCTTCCTGTTACGTTGTTTTGCAAAACCTGCATTGCCCTTGAGTATCCGAAGATAAAATTCATTGTTTCTTCTGAAGGCAGGTCGGAGGAGGTTCTGTGAACTCTTTTGTTCTCCTTTTGTTTTGAAACAACTGGTGTGAGAGTAAATGTTTTTGCCATAAACCGGGATTGCGTTTTACTTTCGTTTATTGAATAACGCAGGTATTCTCCCGATATTTTATCCGGCGAAAAATTATGTGGTTAAAACGATATCTTTTTTGTCGATAAGCTTCCTGAGGTTAATTAGTGCATATCGCATACGGCCCAGCGCTGTATTGATGCTCACATCAGTTTGCTCGGCAATCTCTTTGAAACTCATATCAGCATAGTGTCGCATCATGAGTACTTCTCGCTGTTCTTCAGGAAGGTATTCGATGAGGCTTCGTACATCCTGGTGAATCTGATCAACGATCATTCGCTCTTCCACTGAATCATCAACAATGTAAAGGTGGTCGAAAATATCGCCATCCTCGTTGTTGTTGTCAATTGTCGGAATACGTTTGGATTTGCGGAAGTAGTCAATAATAAGGTTATGGGAAATACGCATTACCCATTGTATGAACTTTCCTTCTTCCTTATATGTACCTGAGCGCAGGGTATTGATCACTTTTATGAAAGCATCCTGAAAGATGTCATCAGCAAGATGCCTGTCTTTAACGACCAGTAAAATATACGAGTATACTTTCTGCTTGTGCCGGTTGATCAGAATCTCAAGACTGGCATGGTTGCCCGACAGATATTCGCCTATCAACTCCTGGTCACTAATGAAAGGGGTTTCCATAGTTCCTCCTTGGATTAGTTTAGTATTTATCTGAGTTTAAGAGCGTATAGATCTGTCGATAAAGGCCTCCTATGAGTTTGATTCTGTGTTGATTAACTTTTTATTTTACGGAAGAGAATTGTTGCTAATTTTGTTCCGGCGAGGCAAATATAATACATAATTCAATAAAAGTTTACAACAGACTAATTTTTTGTGAAATACCCCCTGTTGAAAATGTATTTATAGCCTTGTATATTAATAGATTTAGCACCTAAAAGTAATACATGTTTCAGGAGTAAATCTGTTTGAAACTATTAATCTGGTGTTATTACATACTGCATCAATTCCATGAACTACCAGAATATTGACCATCTCGATCCCAGAAAATTCATCATAATAAAAGGTGCAAGGGTCAACAACCTAAAGAATTTGTCCGTTGCAATACCAAGAAACACCCTTACCGTCATCACTGGTTTATCAGGTTCTGGTAAATCTTCACTGGCATTTGATACCCTGTATGCCGATGGACAGCGACGGTATATCGAGAGTTTGAGTGCCTACGCCCGGCAATTTCTCGGGCGCATGAGCAAGCCCGAGGTTGACTACATCCGTGGTATAGCTCCGGCCATTGCTATCGAACAGAAAGTGAATACCCGCAACCCGCGTTCTACGGTTGGCACATCTACTGAAATCTACGAGTACATCAAATTGTTATTTGCCCGCATTGGAAAGACGTTTTCCCCTGTTTCAGGCAACCAGGTAAAACGTGACTCCGTATCAGATGTTGTTGATTTTGCACTCTCATTACCCGAAGGTACAGCAGTTACAATTTTTAGCCCGCTGATAAGAAAAGACGGAAGACGATTAAAGGAACATTTGACGATAATAATGCAGCAGGGTTTTTCGCGGATTGTGTCAAATGGTGATATACTGAAGATAAGCGACGTTATCGATAACCTCAAGACGCTTAATGAGGAGAAGTTATATTTGCTTGTCGACCGTTTTGTTGTTGAAAAAGCGGATGCTGACCTGGCTGCGAGAATAGCCGATTCGGTAGAGACAGCGTTTTTTGAAGGCAATGGTGCCTGCTCTTTAAGGTACAATGCTGATGACGGTCTCAAAACTATTGCTTTCAGCAACCGGTTTGAGCTTGACGGAATGACGTTTGAGGAACCATCTATTCACCTTTTTAGTTTCAATAATCCTTTTGGAGCCTGCAAAACCTGCGAAGGATTCGGCAGTGTTATAGGGATTGATGAAGATTTAGTTGTACCGGATAAAAGCCTTTCAGTATACGATGATGCCGTTGCCTGCTGGAAGGGAGAAAAAATGAGTGAATGGAAGCATGAGCTTATAAGGAATGCGCATCATTTCAATTTCCCGGTACATACACCTTACTATAACCTCACAAACGAAGAGCGTGAACTGTTGTGGTGCGGTAACCGGTATTTTGGAGGAATCCGTGATTTCTTTGAAATGGTAGAAAGCAATACCTATAAAATTCAATACAGGGTCATGCTTTCACGCTACCGGGGGAAAACGGTCTGCCCTGATTGTAAAGGCACAAGACTGCGTAAAGACGCTAACTTTGTGAAAATAAACGGCAAATCAGTGACCGACCTCGTATTAATGCCTGTAGCCGACTCACTGGCATTCTTCGGGAAACTTGAGCTTACCCAATACGAACTACAGGTTGCAGGACGAATACTTGTTGAGATCAAGCAGCGGCTGCGCTTTCTGTGCGAAGTAGGCCTTTCTTACCTTACCCTCAACAGGTTATCGAATAGTTTGTCAGGTGGCGAATCACAGCGTATTAATCTTGCCACTTCGCTTGGCAGCAGCCTGGTTGGATCGATGTACATACTTGACGAACCAAGTATCGGGTTGCACCCTCGTGATACTCACCTGCTTATAGGAGTTCTTAAAGGCTTGCGAGATATTGGAAACACTGTAATTGTGGTAGAGCATGAAGAAGAAATAATTAGGGCCTCAGACCAATTAATTGATATTGGGCCTCTGGCAGGAAACCATGGTGGTGAGCTTGTATTCCAGGGCAATGTTGAAGCAATTCTGGATCATGATACCAGTCTCACAGGTAAATATTTATCTGGCAGGTTAAAAATAGAGACGCCTGTTTCAAGACGTAAATGGAACGACTACATTGAGTTGCGTGGAGTCAGGGAGAATAACCTGAAGAATATTAACGTTAAATTCCCGCTTAAGGTGATGACCGTAGTAACGGGGGTTAGCGGATCGGGGAAAACATCACTCGTTAAGCGTGTTTTGTATCCGGCACTAAAAAAGATTTATGGAGGTTATGCCGAACGTACGGGCAAATTTGACAGGCTTGAAGGAGAATATTCGCGCATCGCAGCGGTAGAAATGATCGACCAAAACCCGATAGGTCGGTCGTCAAGATCAAATCCGGCAACCTACGTAAAAGCTTTTGATGAGATCAGGACACTCTTTGCCGATCAGCAGCTTGCCAAAACCAGGGGTTACAAACCGGGATATTTCTCATTCAACATTGAAGGCGGGCGTTGCGAAGAGTGCGAAGGAGAAGGAATAGTAACCGTAGAGATGCAGTTTATGGCTGATATTCACCTCACATGTGATGCCTGCAAAGGCAAACGTTACAGGGACGAAGTGCTGGACGTGAAGTTTGATGGCCATTCTATTGCCGATATACTTGAACTCACCATAGAGCAGGCTCTTGAGCTGTTTGAAAAGCATTCAAGCAGGAATCACACCTGCCAGCGGATTGCTGCCAAACTCAAACCTTTGGCTGATGTGGGGCTGGGGTATCTCGAACTGGGACAATCTAGTGACACATTTTCAGGCGGTGAAGCACAGCGTATTAAGCTAGCTTCATTTCTTAATAAAGGCGCCAGCGAATCCCCTACTCTGTTTATCTTTGATGAGCCTACCACGGGGCTTCATTTTCACGATATCCATAAACTGCTTATTGCCTTTAACGAGCTGATAACCAAAGGCCACAGTGTGGTTGTAATAGAACACAATCCGGAAGTAATTAAAAGTGCTGACTGGGTGATTGATCTGGGTCCTGAAGGTGGTGATAAAGGCGGATTTTTAGTGTTTGAAGGCACTCCCGAGCATTTAGCCACCTGTGCTGAGTCATACACAGGTAAATTTCTGAAAGAAAAACTCAAATAGCGATCTGGTCAATACACCTCATTCTGATTTTTATACACATCAATTCATAAAACCTCGAGCTCTAGAACTCTCAAACTTTTCCTCTGATGCACATCCATTATTTTCAACACGATGACTTTGAAGATCTGGCCTACATTGGAGAGTGGGCGAAGAGCAAAGGCTTCACCACTTCATGCACTCGTTTCGATCTTGATGATCCAAAGCTACCAAACCACAAGGAATATGACTGGCTGATAATTCTTGGCGGGGCTGTCGGTGCATACGAAGAAACCCTTTATCCATGGCTGATTGATGAAAAGAAGTTTATTAGAGAAGCCATTAAGGAAGGAAAAGTGGTTCTGGGAATATGCCTTGGCTCACAGATGATTGCATCGTCATTGGGTGCAGAAGTATATCCAAACAAAGCTCCTGAAATTGGTTATTTTCCTGTTCATCTTAACATACACGCAAATCAGGATGATGTTTTCAGTCTGTTTCCTGAGAAACTGACAGTGATGCACTGGCATAACGATACCTTCAATTTGCCCGAAGGCGCTGTGTGTATGGCTTCTTCAGCTACAACAAAAAATCAGGCATTTCGCTGGGGAAAGAATGTTTTTGCGTTGCAATTTCATTTCGAAATGAATGAAATTTCTGCAAACACCCTTATTGAAAAATCCGGAAAAAACCTTAAGATATCAGAATCAGTTCAACCAGTTGAGGTTATAAGAAGTATGATTCATGTCAACGCTGAGAACAACAGGATATTTAGTCAGGTACTTGAAAAGCTGCTGTTAATGAAACATTAACAGAATATCACCCACATTCGATAAAACTCTCTGTCAACTGAAGTCCTGATTGCTACTTATCTCATCTAATCCAATAATTTCATGAACCGATGGCATCATGAGGGTTTTTGATAATGATACTTTATCGTCAGCCTTTCAAATTGACGACATATTTTCATTTGAATTCCACCTCGTTTCTCAGTAATTTACCTATCTGTTTTCTTCATTTCCTCTCAATTTTCTATTCTTATCTTTCGTACTTTTGCACCCGCAAATCCGACTAGCAAATTCATTGAAATATAATTAAATCATCAAAAAGGAGAATTTCTTTTATGACAACTGACAATCAGAACAAGTACGTTTATTACTTCGGCGGCAAGCAGGCTGAAGGAAACGGAAAAATGAAAGAACTGCTCGGCGGTAAAGGTGCTAATCTTGCCGACATGAACCTGATCGGTATTCCCGTTCCTCCAGGATTCACCATTACAACCGAGGTCTGCAATAATTACTTCAAACTTGGCCACGATGCCGTTGTGGGAATGATTAAACCCCAGGTAGATGAAGCCATTATCAAAGTAGAAACTGCTCTTGCTGGACCCAAATTCGGTGACAATAAAAACCCGTTGCTTGTTTCGGTTCGTTCAGGTGCACGCGCTTCTATGCCCGGCATGATGGACACAATCCTTAACCTCGGTTTGAATGATGAAGCAGTTGAAAGTGTAGCTGCAAAAAGCGGAAATCCAAGGTTTGCATGGGATTCATACCGCCGCTTTGTTCAGATGTACGGCGATGTGGTCCTTGGAATGAAACCCGCCAGCAAAGAAGATCACGATCCTTTTGAAGAGATTATTGACCACCTGAAAGAAGAAAAAGGTGTTGAACTCGACACACAGCTCAATACTGAAGACTTAAAAGAACTTGTAAAACGGTTCAAGGCAGTAGTTAAAGAAAAAACCGGCCACGATTTTCCGGTTGATCCATGGGAACAACTCTGGGGCGCTATTGTTGCTGTATTCAACAGCTGGATGAACGACCGTGCCATCCTTTACCGCAAACTCAACGGTATTCCTGAAGAATGGGGTACTGCAGTTAACGTTCAGGCCATGGTATTTGGCAATATGGGTGACAATTCAGCTACCGGTGTTGCTTTTACCCGCGATGCCGCTACGGGCGAAGATATATTCAACGGTGAATATCTTATCAATGCACAGGGTGAAGATGTTGTTGCAGGTATACGCACACCGCAGCAGATTACATTAGAAGGTTCAAAACGCTGGGCTGCCCAACAGGGTATCAGCGAAGATGTTCGCAAGAATCAATATCCATCGCTGGAAGAAACCATGCCTGAAGTATACAAGGATCTCGATACTATTCAACAGAATCTTGAAGATCACTACACTGACATGCAGGATATTGAGTTCACAATACAGGACCGTAAACTTTGGATGTTGCAGACGCGCAATGGTAAACGTACCGGCGCCGCTATGGTAAAAATCGCCATGGATATGCTTCATCAGGGAAAAATCGATGAACAGGAAGCTGTACTTCGTGTTGAGCCTGCCAAACTTGATGAGCTGCTTCATCCGGTTTTTGACCCGGTTGCTATCAAAAGTGCTAAGGTGATGGGCAAAGGTCTGCCTGCATCGCCCGGCGCTGCTACAGGCCAGATTGTATTTTTTGCCGAGGATGCCGAAACATGGGCTGCCCAGGGTAAGAAAACCATTCTTGTCCGTGTTGAAACATCACCCGAAGATCTCAGGGGTATGAATGTTGCAAAAGGTATTCTTACTGCACGTGGCGGTATGACCTCACACGCTGCTGTTGTTGCCCGCGGAATGGGTAAATGCTGCGTTTCCGGAGCCGGTAGTATCGAAGTAGATTATAAGAACCGCACCCTTACAATGAAGGGTAAAGTATACAACGAGGGTGATTTTATTTCGCTCAACGGTTCAACCGGTGAAATTTATGACGGAAAAGTTGCTTCAAAGGACGCTTCCCTGTCAGGCGATTTTGGCCAGCTGATGGAACTTGCTGACAAATATTCAAGGATGCATGTTCGCACCAATGCTGACACACCACACGACAGCCGTGTTGCCCGCAACTTTGGAGCAAAAGGTATAGGACTCTGCCGCACTGAGCACATGTTCTTTGAAGGAGCAAAAATCAAAGCCATGCGCGAAATGATCCTTGCTGATGATGAAGCCGGCCGCCGCAAAGCTCTCGATAAGCTACTTCCTATGCAGCGTGAAGATTTCGAAGGCATTTTCGAAGCAATGCAGGGCTTACCTGTAACCGTTCGTACACTTGATCCTCCTTTGCATGAATTTGTTCCGCACGAAGAAGCCAACCAGGCTGAAATGGCTGCTGAAATGGGCATCAGTGTTGAAGACGTGAAGAGGAAGGTTGATTCACTCCACGAAATGAATCCCATGCTTGGACATCGTGGCTGCCGCTTAGGCAACACCTATCCTGAAATTACCGAGATGCAGACCCGCGCTATCCTCGAAGCCGCTCTTAACCTTAAAGCCCGTGGCATCGAAGCCAAACCCGAAATCATGATTCCTCTTGCAGGAACCAAGAAAGAGCTCGAAATGCAAATCGACATTGTTCGCAAGACTGCCGAGAAACTGTTTGCCGAACGAAATGAAAAAATCGACTACCTCGCCGGTACTATGATCGAAATCCCGAGGGCTGCCCTCACAGCCGACATGATCGCCGAAGTAGCTGAATTCTTTTCATTTGGTACCAATGACCTTACCCAGATGACATTTGGGTATTCACGCGACGATGCAGGAAAATTCCTTCCTGTTTACCTTGATAAGAACATCCTGAAGAATGATCCGTTCCAGGTTCTCGACCAGGAAGGTGTTGGACAGCTGGTCAAAATGGCTACTGAAAAAGGCCGCTCGACCCGCCCGAACCTTAAAGTTGGTATCTGCGGTGAACATGGTGGCGAACCTTCATCGGTTGAGTTCTGCCATACAGTCGGTATGAACTATGTAAGTTGCTCACCTTTCCGCGTTCCTATCGCCCGCCTTGCAGCTGCACAGGCAGCCATTAAGGAAGCCAAAGCGAAAAAGTAACAACCGCTGACCTATTCAAAAAGCCGCTCAATACCAGTGAGCGGCTTTTTTATTATTCTTACCATCAGGACATGCAATAAAAGAACATTACGAAATTGACTAATTTGTAATTTAGTATTCAAATCCCGATCATGGGCAACATGCCCAGACTTTCATTTATTTACGTGAAGGCAATAACCCTTTTTATTGTTTTCCTGGTTCTCCAGGCTTTTGCAAAGGCTGATATTCCTCCTTTTGCGGAAAATATAGGTCAGATTTCCAACGTATTAAACGATGATCCCCTTGGAGATATAGCATCGCTGAATATACCTCTGAAACGGGCAGGGCGGTTATATTTAATAGAAGCAAAAGTGGATGATCAGACAGGAAATTTTGTATTTGATACCGGTGCAACGGGCCTGGTATTAAACTCCACTTATTTCAGGAAGTACACGAACTATGAAAAAGTGGCAGCAGCCGGCAGTATAGTAGGATCATCGAACGGAATTAAGAGGGTTGTGATTAACCGTATTGAGGTCGGAGCACTGAACTATAAAAACATTGAAGCTGACCTTGCCGACCTAGGCCATATTGAAAATCGAAGAGGAGTCAAAATATTAGGCTTGTTTGGTTTGAACATGATCGACAACTTTGAAGTGATTTTTGACGCCAGGAACAACCAGTTGCAACTTTACCTGGTGGACAAGGAAGGTAACAGGGTTGACAGAAATATCTCAGAACAGGAATTCGACTACACTCAAAAACTAGACCTGCATAAAAAGATAATGCTGCTTCAGGGTCAGATTGGTGATAAATTACTGAATTTCTGTCTGGATACAGGCGCTGAAACCAATGTGATCGACAGTCAGTTACCCAAAAAGGTACTAAACACGATACAAATAAACCGAAGCTCAAAACTTCAGGGAGCAAATGCAGGAAGCGTTGATGTATTATATGGAACCATGAGCGAGCTTAAACTCGGAGAAAAACAATTGGGTCATATGGAGACTATCATAACCAACCTGGAAAGAATGAGAGAAGCATATGATTGTGCTATCGACGGCATGTTGGGATATGATTTCTGGCACAAAGGCATTTTCTGTATTAACTTCGGTAAAGGTACGATAAGCTTCAGCCTTTGGAGAGGAGACGATCTATGATACGAAGGATAAAAACCATTCTGTTTCTTATGCTGCTTATAGCATCAATACACAGCAGTGCACAAGATAAGCAGCAAAACATCTGCTATGTAAACGATGATGTGATGTACCTGCAATTGGATGATCGCTGGAGTGACACCCATAAAAAGGAGATTGAAGGTTTATATCATATTGACAGCTCGCTTATGTCGCAAGCGTTTGCCGGGCGGATTCTTACGGCAGACAGCCTGGTATGGAGTGTTTCAAGGGTCGATGAGCATATTGTGACCTTATCTAAATCACTGTCCTGTAAACCTTCGGCCTGTCTCAATCCAACCGATGTCGTGCTGGTGGATGATAAAATCATTGTTCCGCAGCCTCCGTCAGCCCCGGCTAACGGTCAATGGCAGCCTCATGCGTTATCGCTGATATTCAGTATTTTATTCGACAAGCAATTGCCGTACGGCATTAATGAATTTAAAAAACAGCAAACGATCAGCACAGACGGAGATACTGTGACTTTTTTCCTGCCGGGTTACACTGATATAAAAGAGGTTTACCTTTCAGGGACCTTTAATAACTGGAGCACCCTGCAACAACCCATGCAGAAGCGACCAACCGGCTGGCAGGTTAAAATAAGGATTCCTTCAGGCAGGTACCTGTATAAATTCATTGTCGATGGCCGATGGATAAACGATCCGTACAACAAGCAAAAGGAACATGACGGCCAGGGCGGTTTTAATTCTATTTTTTACAACTATAATCATGTTTTCAGGCTCGATGCTTACCAGAATGCACACAAGGTATTTTTAACCGGCAGCTTTAATAACTGGAAGCCGGATCAGTTGAAAATGACGAAAACAAATACAGGCTGGGAGTTGCCGATATACCTCGATGAAGGAACGTATGCTTACAAATTTGTTGTTGACGGCCAATGGATCACCGATCCTGCAAACAGGAATTACAGGGCGGATGCCGGTGGAAATCTCAATTCGTTTATGGGAATTGGCGATAGTATTATCTTCCGCTTATCTGGCTTTGATTCAGCAAATCAGGTAATCCTCGCGGGAAGTTTTAACCGGTGGAGCACTGATGAGTTGGTAATGAACAAAGTTAAAGATGGTTGGGAATTACCTTTGGTTTTAGGCAAAGGATACTATGAATATAAGTTTATTGTTGACGGAAAATGGATGCCAGATCCGGCAAATCCTAACACTGTAGGTTCAGGTGATTATTCAAATTCATACCTGATCAATGGAGCAAATCACACCTTTAAGCTATCTGGCTTTTCCGAAGCCGGAAAAGTAATTGTTACAGGCAGTTTCAATGGTTGGCAGACAGAGAATTACCGGATGAATAAAGCAGCAGATGGCTGGGAGTTTTCAGCCTATCTGAAACCCGGGAAATACACCTATAAATTTATTGTTGATGGCACATGGCTGTTAGATCCAGCCAATGACCTATGGGAACCTAATGTTGAAGGTACCGGCAATTCAGTCCTCTGGGTTGAGCCTTAGACTAAAGTTCGGACACCAATTCCGATAATATAGTTAATTACTTATTAAGACTTCGTGATTTCCTGAACAGCATATACCATGTAACAGCATAAATATCAGGGTCATGATCGCCGGATTGCACCGTAGCATCATCAATGCCGTGCATGTAAGGCACCATGACATCTTTGCCGGGCATCCAGTTAGCAGGTGTCAGAACTGAATAGTTGGTGGCTACCTGGAGCGCTTCAATCGTCCGCATGATTTCGTCAATATTACGGCCTACGATATTTGGATAGAAGAAGATAGCCGCAACCTTATTGTCAGGATTAACGATAAATACGCCCCTGACATCTCTGGTATGATCCGTCTCCGATTGCAGCATACCGTATTTGATTGCTATTGACCTGTTTCCGTCGTCTACAATGGGGAATTTGATTTTGACAGGATCGCGGCCGAGATAATTCACCGTTTCAAGCGATTTTTTCCATTTAAAATGCTTATCCAAAGTATCTGTCGATACCACGACAAGGTTGACCCCAAGCAGCTCAAATTCCCTTTGTTTTTCGGCCAGTTCAATAATCTCTGATGAACAAACGGATGTATAATCAGCTGGGTGACTAAAAAGTATTTTCCATCGGCGGCCATAATCTTCTGGAAANNAATTTATTGTTCCTTCCGTGGATTTTGCTGTAAATGATGGAGCTAAATCTCCAAGCAGAGGAATTCTTCTCGGTTGTATTTCCTGTGCTAAACCGGATCCGGTTATCGATATCAGGAGTAATAATAGTATAATCGAATTTCTCATGTTAATGATGTTTAGAGTGAATTAAGTATATAAAACAATTTATATCACTAACTGTTACCATGCCCGATAAGCTATTTGTTAACAGACTGTTAAACTTAAGTATGAAACGATGAGCTATGTTTATTGAGTTATCATTCTGATTAAACAAATGTCAGCTATAAATTCAGAAATGAAAAAAGCCCGGATCATATTCCGGGCTTTATCTTTAGATCAACTATCCGAATTGAGATCAGATATCGAAGGTTATGCCTTGAGCTAATGCTGTTTTGCCACTGAAATTGACAGTGTTAGTCTGTCGGCGCATATAAGCTTTCCATGCATCGGAGCCAGATTCACGTCCGCCTCCCGTTTCCTTTTCACCGCCGAAAGCGCCTCCGATTTCAGCACCTGAGGTCCCTAGGTTCACATTGGCAATGCCGCAGTCAGAGCCCGTTTCGGAAAGGAATTTCTCTGCTTCAACAAGGTTCTCAGTGAAAATACACGAGGATAATCCCTGAGGTACATTATTGTTCAGTTTTATTGCTTCCTCAATGGTTTTGTATCTGATCATATAGACAATAGGCGCAAATGTCTCTTCCTGAACAATTTTGTAATGATTTTCGGCTTCAACTATTGCGGGTACAACATAATTGCCTGAAGAGAACTTGTCGCCGCTGAGCACAGTGCCTCCGTAGACCAGTTTGCCGCCTTGCTTCTTCGCTTCTTCGATGGCAAACAGGAAGTTAGAAACAGCATTGGCATCCACAAGGGGGCCAACCAAGGTGCTTTTATCAAGCGGGTTACCGATTCTTTCGCTAATGTTTTCATAGGCCGCAACCAGTCGTGCTTTAACGGTATCATACACATCTTCATGAATGATGAGCCTGCGGGTTGATGTACAGCGCTGGCCACAGGTACCTACAGAACNCAACACAACCGATTGCAGTGTCATATCAAGGTTTGCATGTTTGGAGATAATCACAGCATTGTTTCCGCCAAGTTCAAGAATCGTTTTTCCAAGCCTTTGTCCTACAATTGAACCGATTCTTTTTCCAACAGCACTTGATCCAGTAGCCGAGATGAGCGGTATTCTCTTATCTGCCACAAAGTTGTCGCCCAGTACATTTGATTTTGCAATGATCAGGTTGAAAACACCTTCCGGAACATCACATTCACGCAGCGTTTCAGCGATTATCTTCTGAACGGCAATTGCACAAAGCGGTGTTTTCGAACTGGGTTTCCATATCACAACGTCGCCTGCAATGGCTGCAAGCATTGTATTCCATGCCCACACAGCCACCGGGAAATTGAAGGATGTGATGATTCCAACAATGCCCAATGGATGGTACTGGTCAAACATTCTGTGAAACTGCCTTTCGGAATGCAGGGTGGATCCGTTGAGCAATCGCGACTGGCCGACAGCAAANNAATCGCAGATATCAATCATTTCCTGTACTTCACCGAGACCTTCTTCATAGATCTTGCCCATTTCGAGCGAAACAAGATAACCGAGTTCCTTCTTGTATTTCCTTAATGTTTCACCCATCTTCCTCACTACTTCACCGCGCTTGGGTGCCGGCACTATACGCCATTGCTCAAATGCTGCCTGCGCTTTGATCATAAGGTTATCATAATCTTCCAATGTTGCATTGGTCACTTTAGCTATGAGAGATCCGTCAATAGGTGTATGCGAAGCAGTTACATCACCCTTCGTACTGATCCACTGGCATCCTGTTGATGCACCATGGTTAATCTNCTTGATTCCAAGTATTTCTAATTCTTTGGTCATAATGTATTGTATTGTGGTTAGTCAAGCATATATGGATAACGGTAATCGGTAGCAGGTAAAAATGTTTCTTTAATGGTGCGCGGGCTAACCCATCGTATAAGGTTGAATTCGCCACCGGCTTTATCATTGGTACCCGAAGCCCTGGAGCCGCCAAAAGGCTGCAGGCCAACTATAGCTCCGGTTGGTTTGTCGTTGATGTAGAAGTTTCCGGCAGCATACCTGAATTGCTCACACAACCTTGACGCAGCAACCCTGTCGCGGGCAAATACCGCACCTGTTAGTCCGTAAGGCGATGTTGTGGCACAAAGGTCAATGGTTTCCTGCTTNNTTTGCTTGTCTTCGTAAACATAAATCGTAAGTACCGGACCAAAAATCTCCTCTTCCATGGNTTTAAATCTCGGGTTACTGGTCACTATCATTGNTGGCTCAATGAAGTAACCTGTTGAATCATCGCCTTTACCACCGGCAATAATCTCAGCTTCTTCTGAATTTTCGGCATAACGGATATAACTCATGATGTTATCGAACGANNGTTCTTGGTCGATCACTGCATTGATAAAATTCATTGNATCGGTAACATCGCCCATTTTTGCATCCGGCTTATCTCCAGCATCCTTCTTCACTTCGGGCCACAGTGATGCAGGAACGTACATACGTGATACGGCAGAGCATTTCTGCCCCTGGTACTCAAATGCTCCCCTGANGGCATTAACTGCCACTTCTTTGACAGCTGCTGTTGGGTGAACAAAGATGAAATTCTTGCCCCCTGTTTCACCGATTAACCGCGGATACGATTTNNTGTAATGCGGCAATTGAGTACCTACTTCCTTCCAAAGGCTGTTAAACGTATTGTTAGAACCGGTGAAATGAATACCGGCAAGATCCGTCGATTTGAGCACCCTTCCTCCTATCGTTGACCCATTGCCCGGAATAAAATTAATAACACCATCGGGCAGTCCGGCTTCCTGGAAAATCTTCATGAGGTAATAGTTAGAAAGAAGGGAGGTAGTAGCCGGTTTCCAAACCGNTGTGTTACCCATCATCACCGGGGCCATGTTCAGGTTGGAAGCTATGGAGGAGAAATTGAAGGNGCTAACGGTAAATACAAATCCTTCAAGCGGACGGTATTCCATTTTATTCAACTGGTTGAAAGCCGATCGTGGCTGCAATTCATAAATCCTGGAGGCAAAGAAAGCATTGAATTTGAGAAAATCAACTGCTTCGCATACAACATCAATTTCTGACTGGTAAATGTTTTTACTCTGGCCAAGCATGGTAGCCGCATTCAGCAGACAACGGTATTTGCCCGAAATAAGTTCGGCGGCTTTTAATAATATGGAAGCCCTGACCGTCCATGACAGGTCGGACCATATTTTATGTGCTTCCAAAGCAGCAGCAATTGCCATATCCACTTCCTTTTCAGTGGCTTTGTAATATGTAGCAAGNNAAACGTGTGCATGATTATGCGGCATACGCACTTCGCCGGTCAGGCTGGTTCTTACTTCTTTGCCACCGATTATTAAAGGGATTTCAATCTTAGTCTGAGATTGCCTGATGAGCTCTTCTTCAAGTGCTTTTCGTTCGCGGCTGCCTCGCTTATATTCGAGAACAGGCTCGTTTTGCGGTGGTGGAAAATTATATATAGCGTTGTTCATATTATATTGCGGTTATTATGTAACTTATTGCATTTATGTGCAAGAAGCTGAACAAAATTACCATTTTCTCTTTACAGAAAAGCTATGTTGCGACAAATTATTCTGCCTGTCCGGGTGTATCCCGATGTTTGAAAAGCCTTTCAAAAGCCCTGTAAAAACTATTTAAAAGTTCATCTGTTAATATTACAGATCATTCCTTATCATTAGTCATTGAGGCTGATCAAAATGCATAAATGGGCAGTTGAAATATCCAAACTGATGCGAGTAAATAGTTTTCAACAACCTTAAATTCTGATTGCCAGGTTCTTGGAATTGGGATGAAAAAGCAGTATTTTATGCATCAGCGATTAATGCCTGGCACGCCGACATTCCACCTGCAGTATGTCCGGCTATCAACAGGGTTAATCTTACAATCAGGCAACATGTCTTTGGAAGGGGCAAGTACCTGATTAGCCCGGGAGAGAAAAACAAATCTCTCTCAGCAATTATTCCAGGTCAGCGTGATCTGCTCATTAACAGGGCTGCTTTATTCTTACTCACCTGATCGACCTGGAACTGGCTGCTTGAATCTTCTTTGAGCTTTGCAGGTTAACTCGTGCTGAACAGGCAAATGCCATTGATTTTGGAAAATTTAACAAATCAGGCGGCCAGATTGAAATAATTTTGTAATAACCTTTAATTCCTACAAATAATGGAACATCTAATAGATAACCGACAGTCAACCAGAGTTTTGAAGGCAAATCAAACCCTGAGTGTAATTTTCAGCAAGCCTGCTGAAAGCCCGGTACGTGACTACAATACCGGAATATCGGTAAATATGTTTCCCGATAAAAACATAAGCCTTGGTTGGTTCGAGGATTCCATAGCACCAATCACTGCCGAAGAATACAATATCGATTCATCCATCACCATGGAAGACAGCCGCAGAAATTTCCAGGGAGACTTATACAGGCATTCTCCATACAGTGAAGTATATGGCAAATCAACGCTGTACAACATTCGGTAAAAGACGGCTGATAACTATTGTAACCAGTTGATAAGATGAGTATCAGCAAGCGATATATCAAAAACAGGGATGTTTTCAGGGTGAATTTCATACTGCCTGATTATGCTAAAAATCATGCGAGGAAAGTCACAATTGTTGGCAACTTTAACGAGTGGCATCCTGATAAGGACTTGATGAAAAAAGATAAAACCGGAAATTATACCGGTTCGGTTGAATTACCGGCAGGACGGGATTACCAGTTCAGATACCTGATTGATAAATACAACTGGGAAACTGACTGGGAAGCTGACGGAGTGACGAAGGCACCCTATCCCGAGACCTATAATTCCGTAATAAAATGTACGGAAAGAGACCATCGTACCTGATCATCCAAGAAATGTAAATGATGTGTATCAATAAAACCATATTGCCGGAAAAAGGAATCTGCCGTATCACCTTCACGCTTAAGGATACGCTGGTTGATCATCCCAGGGAAGCTGCCATTGTGGGAGATTTCAACAACTGGGACCCGCAGGGAATTACGATGCAGAAATCGCCCCAGGGATATTTTGAAAAAACGGTTGAGTTACCAGTGGGCAGAGATTACCAGTTCCGTTACCTGGTGAACCGGGTGAACTGGGAAAATGACTGGCAGGCCGATGCATACGCTCCTACCCCGTTTTGCGACAGCTATAACATGGTTATATCGTGCGAGTTACCCTAATCCCCAGAGGGAGACTTCAACGTCATGAGTATACAATAGATATCACATCACCTTCACCATAATCCTGATATCGCTGTTGCGGGCTTTATCGTCGCTGCACGAAATCTTGATGGTGCCGGGCTGCGGGTTGAAAAACACCTTTTCCGAAGGTTCGGCTTCCTTAAAAAACTTGTCGTTAATATACCAATAGACTTTGGCAGCATCGGCAGAGGCAGCGCAAGAAAGCATAAGCTGCTGTTTAGCGCCTTCGTACAAGATATATTCCTTACCGTTGGTAAGCGATGTTATGAGCGGTCCTTCCTGCCTGTAAACCTTGGTACAGGCCGGATTNNTATGCGGCGGGATTTTCTGATATGGAATATGCTCCTGCTCATAAAAAGCTATGAGTGTGGGTGGCAGATCAGGATACTGTGCCGTTTTATAGCCTGATGGTGGCAGACAACTGCGACAGTATGAGATTGTCCCTGATTCATCGGTAAATACGGACTTCATGTGAGTACATTTGCGGTTGGGCGACACTCCCGGAATGTAATCTTCCATCACCGTGTTGGTACAGAAATCATTTGGCGGCAGTCCTGATTCGGCACACACAAGCCTGAAATCCATTTTTTTAGGTTTCACAAACCAGGTGGAAGTCTTATTATAGGTGAGTACAGTGAAAACCTTGAAAAGAATGGGTGCTGCAAATTCGCTGCCAGCCAGTTCGGGTACGCCCTCGCCATTGAAATTCCCTACCCACACGGCAACTGTGTAAGAAGGATTATACCCGATGCTCCAGGCATCGCGGCGGCCGTATGATGTGCCTGTTTTCCACGCAATATGCGGCAAATGGATGGAATTATCGAAATTGGTGGGCAGATCAGGACGTTTCAGCCCCGTGAGTATATCGGTGACCATCCAGGCTGCTTCGGGGCTTATGAGTGTATCAGCAACCGGTAATTTCTCCGTTTTAATGAATCTCAAAGGCTGATCCAGCCCCTGGTTGGCAAGNNGGGAACAATATAGCCGGGCCATTTCGAGCAGCGTAACCCCGCAACCGCCCAGAACAACTGACAGTCCAAGCGATTTCCTGTTTTTATCGATCCACCTGAAACCTGCCTGAGCCAGCTTCCCGTTGAAATAGTCGGTTCCCATGCGGTTGGCCAGGTCAACGGCCGGCAGATTAAGCGATAGTGCCAGAGCCTCTCCGGCTGTCAGCAGGCNCCTGAATTTTTGGTCATAGTTCTGCGGACGGTAGCCGTTGAAATTGAGCGGCACATCGGTGAGAACGGTTTTTGACGTGATAAGCCCCGGTTGATNAGCAAGAGCATACAAGAAAGGTTTGAGTGCACTGCCCGGTGATCGAAGTGATGAAGCGCCGTCAACCTGTCCACTATATAAAGCTTCACCGAATCCTGCCGAACCGGCATAAGCGACCACTCCCCTGGTTTTGTTGTCAACCACGACCACAGCGGCATTGTNGATTCCAAGCGCTCTGTAATGGCTGACTTCCGTTCGCAAAATATCTTCAACATTCGATTGCAGTTGTCTGTCAATAAAGGTATAAACCGTTGATTTATACCCTGCTGAGCGATGCAATCTGATCGATAGATGCGGTATTTCCTTATGCGCCTCCCTCCTGCCGGCCATTAAAGGTTCGTGAAGTGCGTCGTTTAACTCACTGCCTTTGAATAGTCCTTTTCGCGAAAGCCTTTGAAGCCAAAGATTCCTTACAGCCATAATTTTTTCATTATGGATTCCAAGCCTCAGGTTATGTGGGTTGTTGGGGATTACTGCCAGTGTAACCACCTGTGCCTGGCTGAGGGTCTGCGGCTCTTGTCCGAAATAGAGAAACGATGCCGCTTTCACTCCTTCGATGTTGCCGCCGTATGGTAAAAGGTTGATATAAAGTGATAGTATTTCCTTTTTAGACAAATGAAACTCGAGCTGCAGCGCCCTGAACATTTCGATGACTTTGTTGAAATAGGTCCTGCGGCGGGGTTCAAGCAGGCGGACAACCTGCATGGTGATGGTGCTGGCGCCTGAAACGGTTTCACCTCTGGTAACATTCTGCCACAGCGCCCTTCCAATTGCCACCGGATTTACTCNCGAATGCCACCGGAACCAGCGGTCTTCCTTCAGTATCAGTGTTTTGATAAACAAATGATTAACGTCATCCGGCGAAATCTCCATGCGCCATTTGTCATCACTGGTGAGGAAGGCATGAAGCAGCGTGCTGTCGTCAGCGAGAATCTGCTGCGAATATTCAACCTTTGTGTTAACCGGGAAAATCAGGTCGGTGATGCAAAACAATATAAAACCCGTGAAAATGACCAGGAGAGCTATTTTTAGCCATTTGGGCAACCTCAAGTAGAATCTCCTGACAGCCACATCCATAATTTACCTGAAACTGAATGCCTTTTACCTCATTTTGAAACCACGATAAACCCTTCACCTTTACGATTAATCTTCCCGATAACACAGGCTGCAAGGCAACCATTCTGAAGTAACTTCTCCAGAAAATTTCCGGCAAGGCTTTCGGGCACTGAGAACAGCAGTCCGCCTGATGTTTGCGCATCGCAAATCATATATCTTTCGACCTGGCTGAGATTTTCGTCCCAACCGATATAAGCAGAATAATGCTCATAATTGCCCTTCGTCCCTCCGGGGATAGCCTCCATTTCGGCGTACTTCTGCACATTGGGCATAAAGGGCACTTTCGAAAAACTTATTTCTGCCTCCACCCCGCTGCCGCGGGTTATTTCCGACAAATGCCCCATCAGCCCGAAACCTGTAACATCGGTGCAGGCATGAATTTCGAATTCGCCGGCTGTTTCTGCTGCTGCCCGGTTTAAGGTTTTCATCCATTTAACGGCTTCCGCAAGGTCATCATCACCGGCGAAGCCTTTCCGCAGTGCGGTTGACAGGATGCCGGTTCCCAGTGTTTNTGTGAGAATAAGCACATCGCCGGGAAGCGCATGGTTGTTGGCAAGTATTTTGTCAGGATGCACAATTCCTGTCACGGTAAGTCCGAACTTTGGCTCGTTGTCGTCGATGCTGTGTCCGCCAACTATTGAAATTCCCGCTTCGGCAGCTTTGTCGGAAGCGCCTTTTAGTATCTCTTTCAGGATTTCCTGCGACAGCGATTTCGTGGGAAAGCNCACTACATTCAATGCAAACAAAGGCGTTGCGCCCATGGCATAAATATCGCTGATAGCGTTGGTGGCAGCTATGGCACCAAAGTCATACGGATCATCAACAATGGGCGTGAAAAAATCAATGGTCTGGACAACCGCCTGGCTGTCGTTAATGCGGTAAACGGCGGCATCGTCGCTGCTGCCTGTCCCGACAATAATTCGTTCGTCGGAAGGAACAGGCAATGATTGTAACACCTTTTCAAGATACTGCGGGCGCATTTTGCAGCCGCAACCCATACCGTGCGAATAATGAGTGAGTTTTACAGGTTCTTCGTTAGTCATGTTTTATATTTCAGCAAGTTGTTTCAACTTTTGGATCAGGAGGTCTGCATTTGATTCTGCAGCATCATTCTCCATGTCAATATCTATTACTTTTCTTACAGGATGTCTTTCCAGTGCGAGGGCATAGGTCTTGTCGTAATACTCCAGGGTAATGGCAGCTACTTTGTCAAAATCCCTGTTTCCCAGCGCCTGCAATGCCTTCTTGTGGGCAAGAGTGCCCATCCGCAGCCGTATGCGCGACAAGGCATTCTCAAGCAATTCAGGAGGGAATTGGGCATATTCGTTTACAATCCTCTTTACACGGAAGCCAAACGGCATATTGACCCTGAACATCAGGCTGTTGTTCATCTTTGAAAAAAAAGTGTCAGGCAGGAAAACCGTGCCTATGCTGTTGCTTTCGTGTTCAATCCACACAGGCTTTGTTTCATCAACAGTTTCCCATTGTGCAAACAGGTCATTTTCAAACTGTTCGGTGGTTGGTTGTCCGTCAAAACCAAGATGTCCGAAAGATGATCCTTTATGGTTGGCAAGCGCTTCAAGGTCGATGATTTGCTCTCCATGCTGCGCTAGTGCATGAAGGATTTCCGTCTTTCCACTTCCCGTCATGCCTCCGATAAGTATTGTTTTCAAGGGCCTGCTGAATTCGCCGCGGATATATTTCCGGTAAGCTTTGTATCCGCCAACCAGCAGTCCTGCTTCATAACCATTTTCCTCGTAGAATCCTGCCAGGCTTTCACTGCGCATTCCTCCCCGCCAGCAATGAATTAGCAGTTTTCTGCCGGGAGCAATTTCACGGGCTGCATTAAGGAATCTTCCGAACTTTGGCTTTACCAGTTCCAATCCTAGCTCTATCGCTTCCTCCCTGCCGGTTTGAATATAAGTTGTACCCACCTTAGCCCGCTCCTCATTATTAAACAACGGCACATTGAAAGCGCCGGGGATATGTCCCTGAATGTATTCACCGGGCGAACGCACATCAATCACCGGCATATTTTTTGCGAGGTGAAGGAAGATGTCGGGGGTGAGTTGGGTTGGCATTAGGGAATTGGTTAATGGTTAATGGTTAATGGTTAATTGAGGATTAGGAGTCAGGAAACTGGCACTTCGACAAGCTCAGTGTAAAAAACTGGAAACGGGAGATCACAACTCTCAAACTATCGAACTTTCAAACCTGCCTGCCCGCTTATGGCTTTCGCGCGGCAGGCAGGCTTTCAAACTTCTTCTACCATAACCTCTTCATCAACATAAACCAGCAGTTTCCTGACCTTCTCAATTCCCATATCCGTGAGTATTTGTGCATATTCATTGAGCTGGGCAGCATGCCGGGGTGAGGGCTTTCCGGTTTTATAGTCAAGAATAACTGCTTCGTTATCAGTCAGTATGACCCTGTCGGGGCGCTGCACGCTGCCGTCGCGCAAAATTATCTCAGATTCGGTTCTGATATCTGCCTGGCCACTGAAAAATCTTTCAAGTTCAGGATGGCCAGTAACTGCATTCAGCTTTTGTTTCATTTCTTCTTCTCTCTCAGGCGCCAGCATCCTTTCGTTCACCAGTTTAGCCACCACCGGATTGATATCATTCCTTGTGATGATTTCTGCCAAAGCTGCATGTACAAGGCTACCCCAGGCACCGCTTCGCTCAGGGGCAAATACATCCCATTCAGCAGGTGTCCTGGAAGAAATACGAATGCGCTTCTTCCATGGCTCCGATATCCATTTGCCGGCAACAACCTGGTCATCCGTGCTGACCGTTCTTCGCTCAGCAAGAGGTTCATCGGCTCCATATCTCAATGTTGTGTCAGTTACCACGAAACCGCTGGCATCAGAATTTGCTGCAAATTTCATGAACATTCCCTGTACCGAACGGTCGTCATCCTTTATTTCAACCTGTCGTGTCAGGACGTACAGGCGGTCGACCGGGCGGGTCATGGCCACATAAACGAGATTAACGGCATCGAGAAGTGTCATATCGCGTTCTTCCCGGTACTGTTCACCGAACCCTACCGTCTCAAGATTCTCACCGGTACTTAACAAAGCAGCAGGAAGACCGGCAAGTTCAGGATTAGCAGGTTTAATCCAGAGCCTTTTCCGGCCATACTTGTTATCGGAAACGGCAAAACTGTAAATGACCACCGGGAATTCCAGCCCTTTGGCCTTATGAACAGTCATAATGCGCACGGCATCCGCCCCTTCGGGAACCACTACGGAAAGTTTATCACACTTTTCATCCCAGGCTTCGATAATGTCTGCTGGCTCTACCGTATCGATGCTCACCAGTTTATTGACAAAGTCAAGGAAGAATTGGAGATAAGGATTGGTTCTGCCATATCCGAGTCCGAATATCCTGATCATTTCTTCCGCCTGGTCGTAAACCGTTAACGATTGAAGATAAGGCGGGGAAAAGATAATTCCCTTGTCATTCAGATACCTGGCCAGTCCTTTTTCAGCGCATTCAGCGAAAGCCGTTTCCCGTGGCCCTTCAATTTTCTGTAATTCAATCAGAAAGCTGACAATAGCTATTGCATGTATCGTATTTGCAGGATCAACAATCCACCGGAAGGCTGAAATCAGCAGATTCACTTCAGGAGAAGCTTTCAAAAGCAATGATTCACTGGATACTACATCAATACCTTTGCTGGTCAGATGACGGGCGACCAGGCTGCCCTGATCATTCCTGGCAGCTAGTATCATGATGTCCTGCCTGCGGTAGCCAATCTCTGATATAAGATAACTTACCAATTCCTCAATGCGATTGAGGTTCGCTTGTGCAAATTCTTCGGTATTGCCGGGGAACCACTCCAGTGAAACAAAGCCTTGCTGTTCCGAAGGGATAAAGGTTTGTTCCAGGCCTTCGTAAATCTGCTCCACTTTGCCGGGGAAGAGGCCGGCAATAAACCTGAAAAACTTGTTATTGAACTCAACCACAGCCGGTTTCGACCTGTAATTTCTTCCCAGTACCGAGATATCGCTGTTCGTGGCCAATGCTATTCCGGCTTCAGCAAATACCTCTTTTTCGAATTGATCAGGCAACCCTGGCAGTAACCTAAACTGATCAACCTGGCCATTGCGGAACCGGTAGATCGCCTGCTTGCCGTCGCCTACAACCAGGTTTTTATGACTACCAGCCAGCGAATTGGCAATCAGCGGCAGCAGGTTCTTCCATTGTAATTCAGAAGTATCCTGGAATTCATCAATGAGGTAATGCCTGAATTTTTCGCCGATACGCTCGTAAATGAAGGGAACAGGTTCCTGCAAGATGATGTTGGTGATCCGTTTGTTGAACTCCGAGATCATCAGCAGGTTTTTGTCTTTTTTAACAATTTCAAACTCTTTTTCAATCTCACCAAGTACCGCCAACTGGTACAGCACATTGTTCACCAACCTGAGCAGGAAATAGGTTGTTCCATGCTGCTGCAAACGGCTGTGAATGAGCTCGTATTGCTCCCTCAGGCTGCTACTCACCACATCTATGGCTTGTTGAATTGCTGTTGGCGTGGATTTCGAATACCAGTGGTTTTCTTCAATCGTTTTCAGTGCATGGGCACCAGGAGCAAGCGTTATCTGTTTTTCAGCGAGTTTGGCAAAGAAACCTGCGATTCCGCTTTTCTTCTGATAGAGCCAGTCGGTATCAATATTGTTTTCAGCAATGATGGCCAAAGCTTTTTTGGCATAGCCGGCAAGCTCATTTTCAAATGATTTGGTAAAATTCCTGATGTTGGCAGCCAGTTCGCTGTACTTCGTAAGGGGAACCTGCGATAGTAGTTTAACCGGGTCGTTGCTCTCTTCCCTGTATAGTTCACGGGCTATGTCCCTGAGATCCTTTTCAATATGCCAGTCTTTTTCGTCATCAGATTTTGACTCGGTAAACTCAACCAGCACACGTGTAAGTTCGTCTTCGAGTCCTGCCCTGCTCAGCAGCCTGTCCACGGTTTCGGCAAGTAGACGGTCAAGGTCGGTTTCAATGGAAAAATCTGCCGGCAGATAAAGGTCATGGGCGAATGTCCGGATGATCTTCGTCACAAAACTATCGATGGTGCTCACGGCAAAATTGTCGTAATCGTGCAGCAGCATTTTTAGTTGCTCTCCTGCCCGGCGGGTGATATCTTCCTTATCCAGGCCGGTTTCATTCACAAGGTCGCTGAGCATAAACCGGACAGTCGGTGTAAGGGCAAATTTCACAGGGTCTGACAGGTGAACCAGGCCGCTGACAATACGCTGCTTCATCTCATTGGCAGCTTTATTGGTAAAAGTGATTGCCAGGATGTGCCTGAAATAGCCATTTTCCTTCAGCGCCAGAGAAAGATATCTCAGGACCAGCGTATAGGTCTTCCCGGATCCTGCCGACGATTTATATACTTCGAAATTGGCCATGATGAAACGTCTGCCGAAAGTAGGAATAATTTAGAACAATGGACAATTGATAAAGGACAATTGAAAATTGAAAATTGAAAATTGAAAATTGAAAATAAAACTCATGACAGCTAATACACTTCACACGCGAAGAATACTCTTCAAACACAAAACATAATCCTACGACAAACATCTCGACAGGCTAGATGTGGCCGCATTCTCAATCCATCCAAACTCTTCAAACTTTTAATACAATTCAAACTCTTCAAACTCTTCAAACACTTCAAACTCTTCAAACATGCGAAGCACAAACAGCCCAAAATCAATGTATTATGCGCTACTTCTTCCAAATACTATATTTCAAACTGACATTGATTCCGTATTCTATCTCCCTGGGTTTGTAGTAAACCTGCTTTATGTGAGGGCTCAGGAAGGGGCTGAATTGCAGCATCAGCCGGTTCCATTCCTTTTCAAATCCGGCGGAGAGATACATTGTATTGACCGGGGTCGCTTTACCCGTAACATCCAGGTGCATACGGTTCATGCCGGATGAATCGAACAGATGCGTGTAATCGATTGACTGCCTTACATGCAGGTCAAAATCGGTGCCTATAGCAAAATGGAGTTTAAATCCCTGGTTCAGCGGAATATTATAGGAGAGCGAAACCGGCAACTGCACTATGTGATTGCTTACAGATATGTCGATAAATACATCTTCGCCATCAAAACGTTTGTGAAACTCCGGGCCCATCCTGTCATGCCTCGGTTTGCGAAGGGCTTCCTTGGTAAAAAAGGTTTCGGTGTATGTGTGGTTATACCTGAGCCCAATGGAAAGACCTGCATGTTGCCCGGCAAGAAATTCTGCACCCAGTCCCATACCGAACGACTGGTTTGAAACCGGCACGCTACTTGTTAACCTTATCTCGTTGAGAAATAAAGGCTTCAAAGATTTCACTTCTTTTCCGTCGTGGCTGACTGTATCAACCGGTTGACCAGAGGTTATGCCTGTTTTTCCATTATTAGTAGCTGTTAAAACTTCCGCATGTTCCGTGGTGTCGGGAAGAATTTTTTCCTGCTCCGGGAGCTTCTGCGTTTCAGGGCTTATGGTTGATTGTGTAATCTCTTCAATTGCATTATCAGTGCCTTTTTGGGTTACAGGTGCTGAAAGCTTAAAAACCTGGTTATTATGCGTTTCTGAATGGTTATCGGAAGGAATCTGTACCTGCAATGATGTATTTATATTATTTGCTTTCGGGGTAACGGGTTTCTGAATCAGCGGGGTTATATTACCGGTATGACTATTTCCGGTCTTAGGAGATGCAGATGCACTTTTCTGGCCGGGGTTTTCGTCAGTAGCAACTGTTGCAGCCGGGGCCGGGACCTGCAATTCAGTCTTTACTTTGTTCTGCCCGCCAATTTCGGGTTGTTTGTTGCCATGATTTACCACGATCCAGGCAGTTACACCAACCATAGCAGCAGCCGGTAATGCCAGGTAAAGCCAGTTTCCTCTAAGCCATTTGATCGGCGAAGCCTTGCCCCTGGCATACCGTAACACCTTGTCGATGTCGGCACCGGTAAATTCAGGTTCGATCCCATCAAGTTTTCGCCTGATGGCATCGTCAAATTCTTCATTCTTCATTCCTAGTAGAATTTTTCATTGCATAGGCATTGTACAGGCCGGGGTTATTTTTCATTATCATCCCCTGCAGTTTCCGGCGGGCATCCTGCAGGTTCGACTTGGAAGTACCTTCCTGTATTCCAAGCATTTCGGCTATCTCTTTGTGTGAATATCCATCAAGCACAAACATTGAAAACACCATCCTGTATGCTGGTGATAACCTGCGCACCATGGCCAGAATTTCTTCTGCTGATATACGCTCGATGATGTTAACATCTGTTTCTGCTATCTGCAGATTATCAATGCTGTCTTTTTCAACCTCACGCAACATTTTACGATAATGGTCGATGGCGGTATTCACGGTTATCTTCCTTACCCACGATTTGAAAGGTTGTGCACTGTCGTACAAGTTGATGTGACTGAGAACCTTCAGGAAACTGTCGTTGAGAATTTCGTCGGCGTCCTGATCATCAGAAGTATACCTTAAACAGATGCTTTTCACGTACCCATAATATTGTTGAATTAGCGCACGCTGGGCTTTGGAATCATTACGCCTGCACGAGGCTATGATTCCGTTCAACTCTTCGTTGTTAAGGTTATGGGTCGTTTTCTGTTCCCGCATGTGGCTCTTCGAAATACCAGTACGTTAAACGCTTCAGAAAGGTTGGTTGAAAAATAAATTAATTTCCTCCCCACCCTTTTCAATTTATGGCCGTATGGTTATTTCAGGAAGTAAAACTAAAAAATCTTAATCATGAAAAAACTAATTTTTGCTATGCTGCTCAGCTCATTGTTTATTGTAGCCTGCACCAAGGAAGAGGCTACTACAACGGCGACCGGTGATGAGATCAGTATTTCGGAGACTCCATCGGCCATTCTTACCTACGTCAGCGAAAATTATCCTGATGCTGAAATCGCCACTGTGATAAAATCAACCAGTGGATCTGAATATTCCGTAATTCTTGACTCTTATGAACAGATTGATTTTGACAGTCATGGCAACGTGGTGAACTGGGGTGAAGAAGGCATGCTGTGCGATTCAACGGGCGGACACCATGGCAATGGCGGACATCACGGAGGCGGTGGACATCATGGTGGCGGAAATCCGGGTGGTGGCATTCCGGTTGATTCGTTACCAGCAAACATTGCTGAGTATGTCTCCGGTAATTTCCCGGGATTCGTGATCCACAATGCGCATTATGATACACTCTGTCAGTTTGGAGTGGTTATCAATGTGATGATTGATTCGACAAAAGCATCGCATCATAAACTGATCTTCGATGCCTCAGGATTGTTCCTGTCACTAGCACACCGTGTTGACACGCTTGATATACCTGCAACAGTGCTGTCTTCAATCACGGCAAACTACAGCGGATTTTCACCAAGGTACAGGGCCGAAATGCTGACCCTTGAAAACGGCGAAATCCAGTACCGTATATTCCTTCACAAGCAAAAAGAAAAGCTCATTGTGGTGATGCTTGAGGATGGTACAGTGGTGTGCGAGCAGTAGTTAGCGTTTAAAGTTTAATGTTTAATGTTTATGGGCAGGAAGAATGATTTATGAGAATTGCCCGAAATGGTTGATAAAGCCTGAAAAACAAGGCCTGCAGCGTGAGCTGCAGGCCTTGTTTTTAGCGGTAGCTTCCAGGAATGCGATATCTATTTAATTTCTCAAAGCAGATTGAATCTCACTTATCCTACAGACTTAAGTATAAGCTTCCTGATCATCAGGCCATCGATAACCAGCAGATAAACATACATATCCGCCACGAACAACCTCTGCCACAATCCTTTCAGTGTTGAGATGATTCCAAAACTTTCGAAACGAAAAAGAAACAAGGCGATAAAGAGGATTCCCAGAGCAAATATTATGTTTGAAAATANCCGGAAATAGTTTTTTCGGTTTCNTGCAACGACTTTTTTTATGATGAGTGGTAAGGCAAGGATTGCAGTAACACCTATCCCGCCAAGGATATTATGAATCAGATATGGACTGATCAATACATCGCTTGAAGGATCTGCTTTGAACGCTCCTGATCCTATTCNCTCTCCTATTCCATAAAGCATAATTAATAAAGATGCCACCTTTGCTCTAGGCTGGTGAACAAATGAATAATAAAATGCCAGGGCAAAAAGGATAAAAAGCATTCCCATCACTATCCACCACGCAGAAAGAATGCCTGATACCGGGCTGGCTGAGGCTCCCAATGCACTCATCGTATCATGCAACTGATCGTAGCCGGGATAAAAGCTACCGAAAATGAAAGTCGCAGCGAAGTCTCCAATGCAGGCTGCTATACAACCAACTGCCCCAGCACTTTTTATAATTCTCTCTAATTTCATTACGACAACCTTATTACTCTTGATAGCGCTGCAGGAACCTGTAAAAGATCATAATCGTTGGTATAAACGAGGTACCTGTTGCTCCACTCAGGAAAAAACTTGTCCTTGAAATTGCGGAGCCCTTTATAATGGGCAAATGACCTTATCTTTTCATAAGCAAACTTCATCGATTTCTCGGTGAGTTTTGTCGATTCATCGAGCCCGCTCATGGGTGCAAAACCAAGGTTTACATAGCTGAATCCCTGCTGACGGGCATATTTGATTAATTCTGTAAGCAGAAAATCCATGACGCCATTGGGCGAATCATCCGTTTTCCTGATAAGGTCGTAGGTAGCTTCACCGGTTTCATAATCAGGAATAATATTCAGAAAGGCTATAACTTTTTCTTCCGCGTTCTCTACAGTCAGAATGGTTTGCTGTTTAAGCTCTTCCCAAATGAACATTCCCTGGGAAAAAATAATCTCAGTTCTTTGGTTCGATCGAAGCCATTCATCGGATACCGCTTTGAGTTTCTGCATCAGCCCGTCTTTGACAGGCGGATTATGAACGCTGCACTTGTACCCACGGTCGATCACCTTATTGATCGCGTTTCTCAATGCTTTGTTCTTTCCGCCTTCGAGTGTAAATGTTTCCAGCTTCACAATTCCTTCCTGTCCCAGAAGCAGGCTCTTTTTTGATAATTCACGGTAGTATGGCAGGCTGTTTTCCGGTACTCGGTAAAATATTGGTTTAAGCCCGTTGTCATAACAATACCGGTCGAATTCTCTGATACAATCCTGCATTTCACGGGGACTGGCAGCAACAGGATCTTCAAGCGCAACAGCAAAATTTCCTGCTACGCGGTATGCTATAAATGCATTGGCACCACTTGCCATAAATATCAATTTGTCGTGGTAGGTTTTAAAATAGTCCATACCTGACCTGCCGAAATCTGAAACCAGTTTACGCGCTTTATCCATCGTCAAAGGGTCAGTTTCTGCTTTAATTATGTATGGCCTGATGATCGTGTAGAATAAAAACAGAATGGAGATGGATCCGCTCAGGTTGATACTGAGCAAAAATTCTTTCGCGAAACGGCTGTGAGGTGTTAATCCGGGGCTTCCCAGGAGAAAGAAATTCCTTATTGTGAAACGAATGCTTTCAACAGTGGTAAAATCAATGCCGAAGTGTTTCTTATCCAGAAAGTAGAATCCTGCAGTTCCGTATGCAACGACGGTAAGCATTGCCAGCAGAGCCGACCTGATTCCGATTGTATGCAGATGCGGATTCCCTTTTATATTGTATTCTTTCTTTGACAGGATAAGCATAAATATGACAAAAAAGGCGGCAGTGGCTTCCTCATAATCTATGGCTTTGGTAAGATGTCCAACCACCGAAACCGAAGCCAGTGCCAGGGCTATCCACCACGAATTCCTGAGGCCTTTCAGCATATAAACGGCTGTAAGCAACATAAGGATTCCCGCCAGTAAAACAAAATAGTTGGACGCATTGATAGCTTCAATGGGAATAAATTCTTCGAGACGCAGCAAGCGTTCATGAATTGCTGGTGTTAAAACTGAAAACACATTCAGCAAGCCCAGCATAAAAATCAGGATTGCCGGAATAATCCGCATCAGCAGCTTGTTGATCTTCAGAAGGAACGATAAAGCGCCTGCCAGCAAAGGAAGCCAGAATTCAAAGAAGCGATACAGAAAGGTAACAGCTATAGATTCAATGGATGAATAACCAAGCCTGATGAGGATAAACGACAGGGAAACTTCCACAGCCCCCAGCCCTCTCATAAAGGGCGACAGCATGAGCGAAAGCACTGCAGTAATATAACCCACCATGGCAACGTACATCGAAGCATCATAGCCAAGGGCCCGCATGGCAATATACAAATGCAGAATACCCGTGAGGTCAATTACCACGGAAACAAGTATCGTGTATATCAGGAACCTGGTGTTAATACTGTGCCCGGCAAGTTCATCGAGCAACACTTCAGACGAAGGGAAAAACCTGGTGATGAGCCGGAATAGCTTCTTCTTATGAATGATTGAATAGTAAGCAACTATCAACGATATGACTATGACCAGTGCTGCTGTAATGGCTATCCACTCCGATGATCCTGAAAATCCTTTGGCTGCAGCATAAATCAATGTCGGGATGGCAATCAGCACTACGGAAAGGATTCCGATAAAGGCATACACTGATGATGCAAAGTGAATCCGGCTTTTGGTGATTCCTCGTTTTTCGAGGTCACCGGTAAAGAATGCCAGTGATGCTATTCCGCCGGCAGGCATGAAAACACTGATAAAATTCCTTTTCAGGAAAAGCAGGATTGCAGCAGGGAGTGAAATCCTGCTTTTTAGCGATGCAAAGGCCATACTGTACATTAGCCCTTGCATCCCGGTGTAAACGACAGTAACAAATATGCCTGCCAATACCCAGAGCCAGCGGGAAGCCAGCAAAACATTCTTTACTTCAACAATCTCTGTCTGCTCGTGTCTGATAAACCAGGCTCCCAGAAAAATAAAAAGTGCAGCCAGAAGAAACTGAGCCAGGAATTTCCGGTTTTCATGGATCACTCCAAACCTACTTCTGAATGCCGGCATGACTTTGTCAATCAGCATATAGTACCTTGATTTTCTGTGTTTCTACAAAGTTAATGATTGTTGCTTCGCTTTATTCTACCCGACAAAGGGTTATTCATGAAGAATGCATCGCCGAATTTCAGTGCTAATAACAATTCATGGGTTGAAAATTATATCCGGGAATTGTTAAATCATCATAAATTTCCCATCTTCGCCCAACATACGAAAGATAATGATCTTGTTATTGACGGTAATTTTGTCGCAGTAAGAATACATAATTTAATAAACTGCCTGAAACATGAAATTCCGTTTCAAGACCAAGCATATCTCATTTCTGTTGCTACTGCTGATGCTGCTGATTACCCGTGTGGTTAATTCGCAGAAGATAACATCCTATGCGCTTTATACCGGTTCGGCCAGGGTGCTTGGTACATCTGAAGAAGTGATTGTTTTGAGGCACTTCCGGTCAAACAGTCATTCTTATTTCCTGGTTGTTTCTCCAAACAGCCTCGATACTTATATCATGGATTCTTTGCAGCTTATAGTTACGCCGGAATCATGGAGTGCTATACGCGAAAAGTACCGGGCATCAGCATATTTAAAAGCCCTGGAGCAGGCCGTAAGGCAGGATATTCCGATACAGGATGCCGGAATAACCACATTTAGCCGTTCACAAAAAGGAATTGACCTTACCATTGATCTTTGCCCTTCACACAGGCCACTTGACAGGGTTGTATTTGCTGACCTTATTCATGAGCTTGGAAAGATTGAAAAGCCGGTACCTGTGGCCATCTCGATAACCGGCAGGTGGATGAATGAACATACCGCTGACCTGCACTGGCTCGACAGTCTGCAAAAGTCAAAAGCCCTCAATATTACGTGGATAAATCACACTTTCAATCATTATGTATCGAAAAGTGCACCTTTGAGAGAAAATTTCATGCTTGAACCGGGCACTGATATTAACACAGAAGTGCTGAAGACAGAGTCTGCATTGCTGGAAAGGAATTTACTACCCTCTGTATTTTTCCGCTTCCCCGGGCTTGTTTCCGACAAGGCAATTTATGATAAGATCATTAATTTCGGCCTCATACCGGTGGGCAGCGATGCATGGCTTGCCAAAGGGCAAACACCCGGAAACGGGAGTATAGTGCTCATCCATGCCAATGGCAATGAGCCTGTCGGGGTCAAAGACTTTATCGATCTGCTTAAGAAAAATCAGCAGGAAACACTTTCAAAGAAATGGGAACTTTTCGATCTTCGTGAAAGTGTAATTGAACAGGAAAATGGTCAAAAATAACACGAACAATTCACCCACTATGGAAACCTTCATCAGCGATTTGTCGCAAAAGCCATTCCCCGAATCAGAAAAGGTGTCGGCAAAAACAATCCGTCATTCGATACTTCATCTGATGCAAAAAGACTTCCCCGGCATCAGTCATAACAGCTTTGTTTCATTGAACGAACTGAACCAATACCGTGAGCGATATATTACGGAATATCTTACCCGGGAAGTTGGCGAATTGAATGAACTGGAGAAAACCGTGCTGAACTCCCTCACCACAAACGCCACACTCACTGATAAACTCGACGGTGATGATAAACAGGCGCTAACCGCTGGACAAAGGGTAGCTGATAAAGTCGCCACTTTCGGCGGGAGTTGGACATTCATTATCTCCTTTGGTGTCTTTATCCTGGTTTGGATTCTTATCAATATCTACTGGCTGGCAAACAGGGGATTCGACCCCTACCCTTTCATACTGCTAAACTTGATCCTATCCTGCATCGCTTCCATACAGGCGCCGGTTATCATGATGAGCCAGAACAGGCAGGAAGAAAAGGACCGCGAACGGGCTAAAAATGATTATATGATCAACCTAAAATCGGAACTGGAGATAAGGACACTGCATGAAAAAATCGACCATTTCGTCATGGACCAGCAGCAGGAACTACTTGAAATTCAAAAGGTACAGATCGAGATGATGAACGATATACTGAGACAAATCAAACAAGTTTAAGTAAATGCTCATGACACAAACCAAAGGAACAAGTATTCACCAGGAAAAGCACTTTACTGCCTCGGATCTGGTCAAGGACATTGTTATCGGAATGTCTGACGGACTCACCGTTCCCTTTGCTTTAGCTGCGGGGTTAAGTGGTGCTGTTGCAAGCAACAATATTATTATTACGGCAGGCATTGCAGAAGTAGTAGCCGGGTCAATCGCCATGGGACTAGGTGGTTATCTCGCCGGAAAAACAGAACTTGAACATTATCAGTCAGAACTAAAACGAGAGTATTATGAGGCGGATAATATGCCTGAAAAAGAAATACAGGAGGTAAAAGATATATTTGCAGATTTTGGCATGAGTGAACGCCTTCAAACTGAAATTGCCGGACAATTGAGCAAGGACAAGGATAAATGGGTGAATTTCATGATGCGTTTCGAACTTGGGATGGAAAAACCTGACCCGCGCAGGGCTACACGAAGCGCAATGAATATAGGTTTATCCTATGTAGTTGGAGGGTTAGTGCCTCTCATTGGTTACTTTATTACGCAAACACCAAAACACGGTTTAGTCCTGTCTTCTGTCATGACCATACTTTTCCTGTTTGTATTTGGCTATGGTAAAACAAAACTGACAGGTATAAAACCTTTTGAAGGCGCTTTAAAAACTGTGATAACCGGGGCGCTCGCTGCCGGTGCAGCTTTTCTGATTGCAAGACTGATTTCTTAGGTTAGTGAAGGGGTGACTATGCCTTAGAATATTTTGATCTCAGGAATTCATCTTTCAGTGTATCCGATATATCAGCTGGGTTTGTCAGAGGCATATCTTTAGCAAACAATTCATAATCCAGGAGCTTCGATTTTTTCATTCTTTCAAGTACCGGCAACTTTGTCCGGTTCGTAGTTTCAATATGGTTTCCTTCACTGTCAATAATGATAATTTTCGGCAGGAAAACCCCGCTCCTGCCAATAAACTTGTCCATCAGCCTCACGGCTTCATCAAACTCCGGCCTGGTGCTTCGTCCCAATGACTCATAACGGAGTATTTTTTTGCCATCCCAGGTTGAAACCATGGCAAAACTTTCCGAAATCTTATCATCAACATGCACCTGAGCGCCCAGCGTGTCATGCCCTGATGGCATGAGCAGCACCTTGCCGCCGCCACCTTCAATATTGGCAGCATATCTTGGCATCGTCACCCCCGAAATCCATCCCTGTAGGTGTTTCATATAGATTTTCCCAATCTGCACCGGAACAATGAAATGAACGATGCCTTTCTCTTTATGACATTGGAGCAGGTAATATGGGTGAACGCCTACCCAGAACATTCTTCTGAAAGTTTCGGCCAGCGTTTTGTAATAATCGTTCACATGGTTAAGCAGGACTGTTTGGTTGCGTATAGTGAACCCATGATCCCGGATTTTTTTAACAGCACCTGCCATCTGAGGTGTTATCTCCCTGTAATGATTGATGTGTGTCATGAAATAGACATATTTTTCAAGCCCTTTGCTATGCCTGTTTGCTGACAATTTTATTATCCCGAGCAGATCACCGGTTATGCCCATCGGCATTACAACAGGTACCCTGGTTGCAATTCTTATCACCCTCAGATGGTCTATTCTGCTTAACTCCTCTAGGATATATTGCAATAGATTCCTGTTGATCATCAATGCATCACCCCCTGTTACCAGCACTTCATTGATGTTTTTATTGTAGCTGATGTAAAAAAGTCCTTTGTCTATCTCTTTTCTGTTCACATCCACACTTCCGTCAAGCGATTTTGCCCTCTGGCAATGAACGCAATACGATGCACAACTCGTATTCTCAGCAATAAACAGTGCAACTCTGTTGGGATATCTTTGATATGCAGCACCGTAGCTCCTGGAACCTTCACTCATGGCACCTTCAATACCTGTATCGGGGAACAGCAGGTTTGCCGGGGTAGGCACACTCTGCCAGAATACCGGATCAAGACGCTTGTACGATTTCTCACCGGGAAGCATCGCAGGATGGAAAGGATCTTCGCTCATGAGTGAGGCATAGTACGGGGTAATCCTCATCGGCTCCTTTCCCTGGCTGCGCATGGTGGTAATTGTTCGCTCAATTTCACTCTTCTGATACTTGTTCAGCCTTATGACCTGTGACAACTGCTCAACACTCCTAATTGAGTTTTTCATTTGCCATTGCGGGTCATTCCATTGCTCTTCTGTAATATTTTTCCAAAGCTCAATTGAGCTAAAATGCCTGGGAACATGGAGAATTTCATCTGTATTCATTACTTACTCCTTATACTTTTGATACATTATTAAATTTAAAAGGCGTCATTCCAGGCACTTTACCCGGGATGCTCCTGAAAATCTAACCTATGGCAGATCTAACCTGATCGGGGATATGACCTACAGATTCGTATGGTAACCCCGATATATGCTGCCTGTGATCCGCAAAGGGATGATTCGGCAACTTGCTGTATTCTTCAGGCTACATATTGCAGCCCTGATATGATTGTCTTCTTTTCAAAATTACATAAAAAAACGAAACTATCCAAGGTTCAGAAAACTGTATACTACATATTTTCGATTATCAAATGTTATAACGGCACCCTTCATTGCTGCAAAAGTGCGGCCAACATAAAACAACAACCTTTGTCGGTTGACTGAAACGCATTTTCTGATACCTGAAAAATACTTAGGAACTGCAGGGCTTTACCCTAAAAATTACACCGAACACCAAATGCAAGATTTAGCAATGCTCCACTATCGGTAAGCGTGTACCCTGATTGGACTACTCTTCCTGCCTTTCCCTGATGGTCTGGCGGGTGAGTTTTCCCCACTTTTTAAGCAAATCGTCAGTCCAGTTGCCATAGGACGAGGCACGGGGAATTATCATGGAGCAGGTTTCATCCTTATCAGAAATGGACCATACAACCCAGCTTATTTTGCGAAATTCCATCCAGTCGATAAACGCCTTCCATTCAGCTTCGTCGATTGGGCCATTACCTGAAGCATCCATACCGGCACATTCCGAAACAAACACGGGAATTCCTTTTTCGATTGCGGCATCGGTGCGGTCGCGGAGCCATTGCTTGTGTGTACCGGCATAAAAATGCATGGTGTACATGATGTTGGTCTGCCCTTTAATAGGATCAGCAGCTACGGCATCCAGGTCCTGGTCCCAGTGCGGCGAACCTACCAGGATGATATTGTCCTTATCAATTGCCCGGATGGCACCGATCACCTTTTCGGAATATTCCTTTACCTCAGGCCATGTATAATAATCAGGCTCATTCCAGATTTCGTAGATCACATTAGGACAGTCCTTGTATTTTCCTGCCATCATTTCAAAAAACTTCACTGCTTCTTCGGTGTGAATCTTATGGCTGTGAAAGTCAATAATCACATACACCCCACTCTTGATGGCACCTTCCACCACATTGGTGACACATTGAAGGGCAAACTCCGGGTTTTCAAGGTAGTTGTCCTCAATAGCCACACCCATGGCAGCACGTACAACACTGCATTTCCAGTCGGAAGCAATCCAGGCAACCGCCTTCTTGTTGTAAAAACGCGGCCAGAGGTTATGCCAGCCAAAGCTTGCGCCGCGCAACACAAGTGGCTCCCCTTTATCATTGACCAGTTGAGTTCTCTCAACCCTGAGATGCCCGTTAATGGCAACCGGTGAGTTTTTGGGGCTGCAAAGGCGCATAGTGTGCTGATGACTAATGCGGCCAGTATGCTGTTCCTGAATATCTTCATAACATTTGATTTTTGATCCGGAATCCGTCCCCGGCATTTTATCTGTTCAGTCATTACGGGTTTTAGTACCCTGGCAACTGAGGTTCAGCTCTTTTGGTTACGGATACTAATGCTAAGATACAACCTTGCACCGACGCAAAGTATGATCATTATTGCATGCTTTTGGCATTTTTTGTCAGGTTTCGGGCTGACTTTCACACCGGGTTTGACGAGATGTGTGGCGGGGAATTATGGTTTGGGGTTTGAAGAGTTTGAAGAGCATGCGCTGCGCGCGTTTGAAGTGTTTGCACTTCGTGCGTTTGGAGAGTTCAAATTCTTCAAATCGTTTGAAGACGCTATCGCTATCGGGATTGCCCTTCGTGTGTTTGAAGAGTTTTTTCGCAAGAAAAGCTATTATTATGGCATCCAGGTACTTATTTTCAATTATCAATTATCAATTATCATTTGTCCGTTACCTGTTCTCCTTACTCCTTACTCCCTGCTCCGTTCTCCAGTTCCTAGTTTCTCAAGGCATGCATCGCACTTTTATAGTTCCGAAACAATTATCAGCATCGGTTTCTTTGCCGTCACCGTTGACAAATTTTTGTCCTTTTTTGCAATACTTAACTGATTTCTGCAATACTTTCTTATCAATGAAATCAACTTCTCTTTCTGCTGTATAACGCATGCAGCAATCTGTCACTCCCAATGCCAAAAATGCATAGCTGGGATTGGTAATCAGATATTCCTTATTGTCGAGATAAAAAATCTCTTTGTACTTTTTAGCTTCTGTATATGATTCGCAATTGCCGGCATTGAGAGCGATCTTCTCATTTGTTTCCGTGTTAATAACATTCAAAACACCTTTTGAGTGATGGTCAATACCGAGTCCATGTCCGATTTCATGGACTACCATGGCTTCGTATATAGTCTGCAGAAGTGAGTTTATGACATCAGCCGTATACAATTTTGCGATGTCATTTGTTGAATTCTTCCTGAAATAATTGATCACTCCCATCTGCAATGACTTATAACTCTCGAATTTTGGCAGCATTACAATATGTCCGTATCGAAGCGGTGAGGAATTCGATTTGGCGCCCGGATCTCCATAAAAGATGGTGTTTCCACCGCTTGAAGATGCTAAAGGGCTTAACATCAGGTACATGGCAAACTGCTTGTTGTTTCGAAGCGTATCAGGAGTGTTCTTGTTGATTCTCCGGTAATCTTTGTCAATCCAGGCTTTTACATACCCTGCAGCGGCATCGGCTCCACCGACTGCGTCAGGTTCGTTGGCCCTTATCACTTCCGAAACCTGGTCGGCAGGCGGAAGTTTTACCTGCCCGGCATCCAGGTAATGCCAGTGGCATTCGGCTGGATTGGGTGCGGCTGCGTATTTTTCAAACAAGCCGTCGGCGTCGTAAATAAAAATGTCGCGGCACAGCGGGCTCGTCCGAACATGTTTGCCTGCCCGTTTTGTGTGTCCCCCGTCACAAGAAGCTATCACATCCTTTTCGCTGATAAAGCCCCTGTATTCTTCAAAAGCTGTGAGCCCGTCGCCTTCGCGGCTGATTCCTGATGGCAGTTTGTCCTTATCGTCCATCCTGTCGATGCCCTCCACTCCCATCTCCTTTTCCCAGGCATCGGCAATACAATTCTGGTCCTGGTCGTTGGGAATTTCAATGCTATAGTCATCATCATACGGACAAACCGCTATATCTCCTGAAAAAAATGACCGAGCTTTGAGAATTGCCCTGCCGCCAAAATCGCGCGAATAAACCACTACGATTGCTTCGTTCACCCGTTTTGTGGAAACCGCCAGGCTGTCGTTCAGCACTTTGATGTTCGGATCGGTTTGTTTTTCCTGTGGGCAAAATAGATATCCGGTTCTTCTTTTGGTGGCTTATCGCCAAGTACAGGGTAATTGCCGCAGATACCCGGGAGATGGGTTATTTTATCGAGGCTGAAACTGATGGTATCGGTTTGCTGCTTGTCCTCAAAAGTCGCCTTAAAGCTGACCGGGCTGAACGACTCAGGATAATCAGGATTGCCGGGCAGCCATTTTTCGTATTCTTCTTTATTTTCGGCTTCGAGGGTGAACCCGGGCTTTTTGCCGATGGTGAGCGTGGCAAAGTACCTGGTTTTTGTTACAATCCGCTGATAGCCGTCGTTGGATTCACTGTCGTATGAGCCAGACAGCGAGAACGACTCACTGGGCGATTTTTCCCTCAGGTAGCGAAAAAGGGTGGCTGTGTCGATACGCATAAGCGTGATGTTTTCCCTCATTTCGTACCTCACTCCGTCGCCTTCGTCGGTTACTTCGTACCGGGAGTAAACTCCGTTGCTGCCAATCCACGAACGGTCTTCAGTCCGCTTGTCGGAGTACTGGTCTTGCTGTGGCTCGTAGTCCACTCCCATCATGGTTTTCGATTCATCCTTTTCCCACTCCCATTTGCAGCCTTCTTCCGTTTCCTTAGCTTTCAGCTGCGACATTTCCCCATTTATAAAACATGTTTCAGCCGTGCCGTTTTCAACAAATGTTCCGGCTGTGTTTACATTCAGGAAAAGGTAGGCGCTGCAGTTTTGTATACCTACAATAGAAGCCCTGAAATTGGCTCCGGGATGCCCGTGATGCGACACCGGACCTGAGCAGTTTTCTTTGTAATTGAGAACGGTTTTGAAGTCGGGGTCGCATTCAGGAGTCCATACACAGGGATCTTTGCCGAATCGCTTCTCCTCGTAAATGCCGCTGACAGGGTAACGGGAATATTATAGTTTTTGCCGTCCCAGCCTGTGGCTCCTTCGGGGAGCGTTTGCGTGAAATTGTTGAAAGTCATCATGGTTCCCTGCAGCCCGTTTTTGGGCGGGAACATGTGTATCATCTTCAGGTCTTCATTTGTCCAGTATACCACACCGTTGAGGCTAGTTGAATACTGCTCGCTGGTAATGGTTTTCAACCTCAGCACATTGTTGCAGTATTCCTCCTGTGTTTCCTCCTTTCTGATGGTGATGCTGCCGGGTACCAGTGCGGTTCCGTGTTCGAACTGTGCGCTTGCCGCAAAGGATGCTATGAGGAAACCAAGGATAGAGAGTCGTTTCATGGCGGGACGAATTTTCAGTAAATGTAAAAATGAAACAGGAAATTGTGCCAGGGAAACAGGATTTTTAAGAGAAAGCTGGTATCAATGAACCTGGAGACTTCAGAGCACACGTTTGAAGGAAAGACATTCTCCAACGAAAGGTATCATTATAATTGATATGCTTCTATATATTGAACCCATTGTTTTTCCAGGATGTCTTTTGATATGCCATATATGGTTTCAATATTTTCAGGTTCTTTTATCAGTAATACCAATTTGTCAATACCATATTTATCAACCAGGAATTCAACAATCATAACAGAAAGTCCATAGCCGTTCATTTGGCCAAATTCCATAGCCGATGCTGTTTCCAGTTGCGACCATGTCGGCGGGGTTTTGTCAGTCAAACTTGATTTTACTGCTTTTCGGATATAATCACTTATCTGGCCTGCTTCATACTGCGCATATCCTTCATTAAGCCAGTTTGGCAATGCATTGATCCCTCTATCTTTCCATGTATAATAAACAGCTATATGCACAAATTCATGGACAATTACCTGCATAAGAGAACCATACGTGTGCATACTCCCCGGATTCAACGGCGATACCATCAATAAATCATCATCAATGCTGGACCCGACAACCCAGTCCGGTGCATCGGGATAATGTATTGCGCCATGAAAAGACTTAATATCCGGAAAGAGTTTCACATTTATTTTCTTCCCTATTTGTATCCCTAAACGGTTCGTGATCCTGGAGTAATTGTTTTCCAACGTTATTGCCAGTGAATCCAGAACTTTAATGTCGGTCTTGGTTGAATAGAAACAGAAATGCTGACTTTCTTTTGTCAAACTCAGTGTGTCAGTAGTTTGCCCGGCTAACTTCGGCATTGTTAAGCACACAAAAAATACTATTGAAAGCAGATTCAAAGCTGCAAGCCGTATATTCATGGTTTTATTGTTTTTTCGTTTAATAATTCAATATTCGTTTGACGGTCAACGTTCCCTGCCTAGGCGAACGTGGCTTTGTGTTGTGGCCTTGTGCGGCTGGACAAAGCCATGATCGCTTAGGCAGTGTTTAGGTGTAGTTCAATATTATCTTTCACTATTCTCTTCCAGTTTCAATATTGTTTTTGTTAATACTGAAAAGGAATGAGCTGCTTTTATTCTATCCGTGTATTTTGAAAATTTCTCACCTTTAAAGTTCTTGTGAACATCATTTACCCATGATTCTAGTTGGCTATTATTAATATCAAAATTCCAATCATGAGCTAACCTGTTTCTTAATGCATTTAATCTATATAATAATGAAACTATTATTTCATGATCAGACTTGTTGTTAAAATCCAATTCACTATATAATTGGATTTTCTTATAGAATGAATAATATTCATATTCTTTTGGTTTCTCATTTATTAGTACTGTATCTAATACACCCTCAATTAATAAATGTCCTTTTAATAAAAGGAGTTCTTTATGTTTAACATCCGATAAGTGCGCCCAAACAGCCCATTCCATTAATGATCTTATAGTGACCATGAGAAATAATTATTGTTATTCTATTTATTTGCCCCGGTCATATAACATATTTGCAGCTTTACCTGCGATTAAGCCGTTGGATATTGCACTAAATATTTTCTCACTAAAAGACATTCCAGTACTCTTAAAACTATTCCAAATTTCTAATTGCTCAATTGAGTATTTAACATCAGAACTTGTCATAATTAATCCAGCCTCTTTAGGTGCTATTAAATCTTTATCAAACTTATAAATTGTATAAGCTGTTTTTTGAGAAAATATTACTCCTCCAAAATCTGATTTCTTAGTCTTTTCCTGCATAAATTTTAAGATATTCATATTGTCAAGACTTTCTATTGGAGGTAAATCTTTAAGAACATCAATTATTTCTTCATCGTCAATATATACATTAACATTCCCTATATTTTCCATTGTACTTCTTATTTTTATGTAATTATACTTATTACGGATTTTTTGAATTACACCGAACGAGTATGTATGCTCAATATTTCGCTTATCTCCATTTTATACGATTAACTTATTCTCCCCACCATTCATTAATACCACCCCGAATTTACAACACATCTTCCTTTCCCCTATATCATCGCCAAACTTTTTTTCCTGAAAAATAATTACAGGCGGCTGTTTTGCACAGCCACCTGTAATCTGGCGTACTTATTATCAATACTTCTCTTTCTGGAATCCCCATTCGCGCAGCAGGGTGGCATGCACTGCCTTCATCGGGCGAAATTACAGCCTTGCGTATGTACACACTGTCTATATCGGGCAAAATTTTTTGCCTTGCGTATGTACGCACAGCCCTTATCGGGCGAAATTAATGCCTTGAGTACGTACGCATAGCCCTTATCGGGTGAAATTAATGCCTTGCGTATGTACGCACTGCCCTTATCGGGCGAAATTAATGCCTTGCGTACATACGCAAGGTCCCTATCGGGTGAAATATTGGTTCTGAGTACATCTGCAAAGCTTTGTGTGCATGAAAAGAGTATTCCGGGTGGGTGATACTTGCTTTTATGGCGCTGCAAAAATGTAATGCGGAAGTTAACGGGGGAAATAACTGAAAACATATAGTGCCTGATGAATATTCATAAATAGATTTACCTGATAATATTGACTGACTGATATTATAAACGGCCTGCAATACGCTGCTTTGTCCCTATCTCCCACAAATGTAAAATAAAATCAGTTGATTTCCAATATGTATTTGTGGTGAAAATGTTCCCGCAGGCATTGTTATTAATTTCAGGCATTTATTTTGGGTCAAGATTCAATTTATCATTTATTATAGATTGACCTGCATCAGACCTCAAAAATTCTTCTTTATTTTTAAGAAACTCTTCGGTGATTTTTTTCTTTTGTTTTTCTGATGGATGCGGTAAGGTCTCAATTTCTTTAATTCTTGTTACAAAAAAACCTGACATTATTGGTTCTTCAAACTTTTNGGGAATAGTTAATTGACCATTTATTGGATTTATTTTCATATCTCCCAGTTTTGATTCATCTCCGCCTTTTAATACTCCCCAGAATACAAATCGAGCAAATTTCATATAAACAGCCAGAAATGTTTGATTTTCATTAGAAACTATAGTTGCATCAAGTGCCCTACTCATGTAATAATCTACTCCTGGGCTATCAATATTATGGGACTTTATTCTATCCGTAAAGAATAAATAGCATCTATCGAAATTTATAGGATAGATATAGTCTCGAAGGAATGCTTTCCATTCTCCAGCAACCTCATGTAAAGTACTAATAAAAGGCTGTGTAACAATTTTCGGATGATCAAGGTGTAGTAATAATGCTCTCCAAAGGATTGAAATAGTAAAGTAAAAGAGGTTTTCATCATAATTAAATGATTTTATACCCCCCTCAATATAGGGTCTGAAAATAACCTCTGAAAACCATTTTTCTCTTATGCTGAAAGTTTGCTCGGCTTTTTCTGAAAACAAATATTTTTTTGGCCCATCTTGCAGTCTTAGATTCGGATTTACAAAGGTTCTTAAATATTTTGAGCCCGTATCTTTTAAATAGTCAATAACAAACTTAGGGAAGATGTGACTTTCCCTTAATTCTTCTTCTGTATCAAATAATTTACATGTACCGAGCATTATTCATCATTAATTTATGATGCAAAGTAAAGTATCTATTATGCTTGCTGGTAACGAGTGTGTATCCGCAATCTTCCGTATATCTCCAATAAGCGGAATAACCACAACTATTTTAACCTGTTCACCCCACCAATATATAAACAAATAAGGGATTAACGCTTTGCCCGGCAGGGATTTATTATTATAATTTTTAATCTGCCCCTGGCATTTAATATTCAATTCCCATCAGTCCCCACCCTGTCGGAGAAAAAATATTTATACCTCTTGTCTGATTCTTATCCCCGGATTAAACCCCGGTTCATAGTACCTGTTTTTCCCTTTGGTATCGCCTCCCATCGTTTGGTATATCGACTCATTCGGGCAAAAATTAACACATCTCATGCATTGTTCACAGGTTGAAGTCCATGCCGGCCTTCTGCCGGTCATCTCAATGCTGCCAGTGGGGCAAATTTTAGCACATATACTGCAACCGTTGCAACTGTCGTATACCCTGAATGTGCGCCAAAGGTTTTGCAGGCCCATATATTTAAACAGCAGGTAATCCTTGTAGAAACGCCATTTAGTATACCGCGAAGGATAGCTGAACTGATGATGTTTCCTTACACCGTCCAGTATTTCGCGGGCAACGAATTGCGCCTGCCCTACCCCCGCTTTAATGATCTCCAGGGCTTCGTCTTTAGCCGGGGGGTACGGCGGTTCAGGGGAGGTTGTCCAGTTAATCGGCATCTGTATCACCCCGGTGTACACTACATCACAGTTCTTGCTCCTCAGCATCTTTTCGCATTCCGTGGCTGCAAAGCCTGATTCATCCGAATCGCCGGCTGTAATGAGCACGAATACCTTTTGCGGGTTTTTGAACCTGTGGACCGATGCCAGGTACTTCCGGCAAATGCGGGGTATACCAAAGGCATACACCGGGAAACAAAATCCCAGGAGGCCGGCCTCCCCAATCTCCTTCTCCGTACTGTTAATTTCCGAGACAGATACCGTATGGCCTGAATGTTCGAAGACTGTCCTGCAGGTATCAATGATCCTAAATGAATTCCCGGTGCCTGTAAAATACCTTAATTCTATTTGCATATATACTTTAGCAGTAATATGTTTAATTGATTCTGTGTAATATTTCGCCTCTCTCTGCTATCCTTACAATATCCTTCATAACTATCATTCATTCGATTTACCATTATGGCAGCTAAACAGTCAGGCGCCTTGAGCAACGATCACTCAACTGTGTTTGCCGGTGAAAAATCCAATTCATTATAGTTTTATTGCCTTCCCGGTATATATTTTTCCCTCAGACTGAACCCGGCAAAGGTAGAAGCCCGCACTCAACCCGGGAGTGTGAACCACGGCTTCACTGCCTTTCACAGCGGTAAATTGCCGTACTAAAACCATTTTACCGGCATCATTAAATATTTTCAGTTCGCAGGCACCATTGTCACAAAACCCTGAAACAGCCAGCAGGTTTTCATCCCTGAAGGTAAAGATCAGTTCGGAATCCTTTTGTACCGGAGGTTTTGCCTGTGCATAAGTGTTTTTGATATTTACCACAACTCCTTCGATTACGTTCAGATTATATGGCATTCCCGTGGGCGGCAGGGTGTACCATCCGTTGTAAGCTCCTCCCCAGCCGAAGTTGAAATGATAAAAATCGTCGGTATTGTAGCCGTCGACAACCACATTGTGCCCCACCGTGACGGCAGCATCCACTATTCCCAGGTGATCAACCATGGCTGCTTTCATATCCCCCGCCACACGGCTGGTAAGTTCGAAGTTTGCAGGACCGAGAAGCTCTGAAAGGTCGAAATCAAAACGCTGGTATGCCATTTGCGCCTGGTCAATGCCGTACGTTCCCGATACGGAGGCCGAATAGACCTGGTGAGCTGCAACACCAGCAGCAAAGCTGAGCGCAGCTTTCATGCTGTCGGTAATGGCAAGGTTCTCATTGTATAGATTCTGAATTGTATCAAGCCATTGATTCAGTGCCGGGAAATCAGGGAAATCACGTTCGGCATGTGCATCGTCAATCCAATACCGGTNTCCGTTTCCGAAATTGTGATAATAGTCATCATCATCGCTGAACTGGGTGCTGTTCAAGGTCATGTAATAGTTACAAATCTGCGCCATCGCTGTTGCAGGGCATCCGACCACCGAACGGTTGCCGGAGTTCAGGTCCATAGGGCAAAGCTTGTTGTAAGGCGATGATTGTGTCCAGTTAGTGCATAGCCAGCCTCCTGTAGGGGTTGTACCGGCCGGGGGCCACTGCTGGAAAAACCTGTTACCGGGCTTCGACCAACAAGCCTTTTCTGACAGAACTGATCCAATTCGGATCGCTTCAAGCCTGTTTAAATAATCGGAGGCAAAAATCTTCTGCCAGGTCATGAACTCATCGGAACCGGTATCGGCAATGCTGTCTCCGTATGCCAATACAGGCTGCAGGAGTGAATCGGCACTGACTATGACGAAACGCTTGTCAGGAACCATGATCAGCCAGGCTGATTGCCTGCCGTCGCTGCTGAACGGCTTTACGATTAAATCGCCTGTACTGTATGTGTCAGTATTGAGAAAACTCAGTGATTTGGCTGCGGCAGATTCGCTGCTGACGGGTTGGGCAATGGCGAAGAATGGCACAATAAGCAGGGCTGAAAACATCAGCCGAAAAAAAACTCTTTTCACTTGTGAAATATGTTAAAAATCAGAATATCAAAAGTACAAAACCGAACGGAAACGGCAACATTACTTTGAGATTATTTAAATATGAAAGGAGCAGAAATTGCTGAATGCTGAATTTTTGTCAGATATCGTGTTCTTGCTTATCTGCAACTTGATTGAAGCATGAATTTATAAAGCAATCAGGCACATGTCTGTATGAAAGGCGTGCAACAACGAAGGGTGTTCAACATGTAATGCCTCATTTAAATGCCCTTAAAACAGCAATTAAAATATCCTTAAAAGGAGTGGATAAAAGCCGGATGGCGGTTTATTATGAGACGCCCTCCTGCAGGAGATGATATAAGATCAAAAATCGGGCTAATTTTACACCGCAACAGCGAGCCGGTAAAAATCCAATTCAACACCACATTATTGCCTACATATAAGATGAGCCATACCAATATCGAATTCAAAGCCAGGGTGAGTGATCCGGAGAAGTTTGAANNAAATATGCTGCTCACCCTTCACCCTGTGTTTATCGGCCTCGATCACCAGGTGGATACCTACTTCAACGCTTCTTCCGGCAGGCTTAAACTCCGCGAAGGGAACATCGAGAACGCCCTTATCCACTACGAACGGGAGGATATTGCCGGTTCAAAGAAATCGGCTGTGATCCTTTACAAACACCAGCCCAGTGCCGAACTAAAACAAATACTTGTGAAACAGCTTGGAATAAAAGCCGTTGTGGATAAGAGGCGAAAGATCTATTTCCTCGGTAACGTGAAATTCCATTTTGATGTGGTGGAAAGACTCGGAACCTTCATTGAAGTAGAAGCCATCGACAGCCACGGAGAGTATACTGAAGATGATCTCAAACAACAATGCGACAGATTTGTTAAATTCTTCGGACTGTCACAGGAAGATATGGTTGAAAAGTCATATGGAGAGATGGTAATTGAAAACTAATAATTGAAAATTGAAAAATTAAATTCAAATTCCTGATTCTAGTTTCCAGTCCCCCCCCTAACCCTAAAATACTAGCCTCTGATGGAAAACTCAATTTCAAATAAATTCAGCACAGTGGATGAGTATATCGCTGCTCAGCCTGAGAAAGCCAGGGCTCTTTTGCAGGCCATGCGGAGCCTGATAAAAAATGCAGCCCCTCAGGCAGCAGAACTCATCAGTTATAATATGCCGGCATTTAAAACCGGCAGGATGCTGGTGTATTACGCTGCTCATAAGGCTCATATCGGCTTCTACCCTGCTTCAGTGGTGGCTATGAATGCTTTTGCACCCGAACTTGCTGATTATAAAACTTCAAAAGGCGCCATTCAATTTCCGTTTGAAAATGGAATTCCCGAAGCATTGGTCGAAAAGATAGTCCGCTACAGGCTTGATGAAAACGAACTGCTTACAAAATCTAAGAAAAAATGACAAACCCTGTCTATCCCTGCCTCTGGTTCGATGGCAAAGCCAAAGAAGCGGCAGAATTTTACTGTGCCATTTTTGAAAACTCGCGTATAGTTTCCGATACCGACCTTGTCGTGATGTTTGAGCTCAACGGCAAGAGGTTCATGGGCCTTAACGGCGGGCCAATGTTTACATTCAGCGAAGCGGTTTCATTCGTAGTTGAATGTGAAACCCAGCAGGAAATCGATTATTACTGGGAAAAGCTTACCGATGGCGGTGAAGAAAGCATGTGCGGCTGGCTGAAAGATAAGTTCGGTGTTTCTTGGCAGGTTTTCCCGGCCATACTCAACGACCTGATGGCCGACCCTGATAAAGCGCCTAAAGTGATGGCTAAATTCGGTAATATCAGAAAGTTTGAGATTGATGACCTGCTTGAGGTGTAAACCACTTAGACACGAAGGGCACGAAGCAGCACTGAGATGAATTTTTCCGGAGAGCCGATTATCTTTGATGCGGAATTGTTTTATTGATATTGCCATCAGTGTAAAACCCACCAGGAAAATTATGAGTCTGACCCCGGAAATAAAGTTCATGTCCCGTACCTTGCTCACAGGCAGGCATTTAACGATGTCGTTTGCGCATGACCGAACCTTTGAGCTCTGGAGCAGCTTCATGCCTTTGCGAAAAAACATTACTAATGCTGTGGGCAATGACCTTTTTTCCGTGCAGGTATTTCCTGATGGATATTTCGACTCATTTGACCCGTCATGCCAATTCGAAAAATGGGCTGCCGTGGAAGTAAGTGATCATAAAGCTGTTCCTGATGGAATGGAAACGCTGGCGATCCCCGAAGGACTTTATGCGGTGTTTATTCATAAAGGCCCGGCATCGGAAGGGCCACGGACATTCGGGTATATTTTTCAAACTTGGTTGCCTGCTTCGGGATACAAAGCCGACGAACGCCCGCATTTTGAAATACTGGGTGAGAAATACCGCAACAACGATCCTTCATCTGAAGAAGAGGTATGGATACCGATCAGGCCGGCCAACTGAACTCCATTTATACTTCCTTTCCTGAAGCAGCCTGCCCTTAATTTTGCAGAGCAATCACAGAATACTTAATTCCGTTTACCTTTACCTGTCCTAAGTCAATGGTAAATGAGAAAAATCTTTTTCGCACTTTCACTGGTCCTTATTGCTGTTACGGTCGGTGCACAGATCAACAATACAGTTCGCGTTTCAGATGACATCGAACTCATCAGGCTCAGCGGCAATTCGTATGTCCATATTTCGCACAGCGAAATTCCCGGATTTGGCAGGGTAGCTTCAAACGGGCTGATATTTATCAATAAAGGCAAAGCTTTCCTTTTCGACACACCAGCCAATGATGCTATCACCGAAACGCTTGTCCTGTATATCGAGAATAAGCTGAAAGCCAATGTCGTCGGGTTTGTTCCCAACCATTGGCACAGCGACTGCATGGGCGGGCTGGCATACCTTCAGAAACGGAAGATTAAATCTTATGCCAACATTCTGACTATTGAACAAGCGAAGATTCACAGCCTTCCGGTCCCGGACAAGGCTTTCAGCGATTCGCTGCATCTCAGGTTAGGGAAGAAAGACATATTGCTGTATTATCCTGGCCCTGCCCACAGCACCGACAACATTGCCGTGTGGATTCCATCGGAAAAGATCCTGTTTGCCGGCTGCATGGTTAAGAGCATGGACAGTAGCAATCTCGGCAACACCGCCGACGGCGACCTGCAGGAATATCCCGAAACCATTAAGCGCCTGAAAGCGCGCTTCCCTGCGGCGGAGATAGTAATTCCCGGCCACGGCTCCTATGGCGGGCCTGATCTCATCACTCACACCCTGGAATTGACCGGAAATCTAAAATAAAGCCGTAAATGGAAACAATGATGATGCGGGATGAGCAAATCAGCCCGACAGCAAATGCCCTGAAAGAGGCGCTAAAAGAAAGCTACCCGGCTTATGAGCTTTGGATGCACACCTTAACATCCCCGAANCAGGGTTACGCGCCTGAGATCAACTATTACCGCGATGGCAAAGCATGGCTGTGCAAAGGCATCTATAAAAAGAAGACTGTCTTCTGGCTCTCCTATTGGGATGGATTTTTCAAAATCACTTTCTACTTTACCGAAAAGACTGCTGCGGGCATTTTTGATCTTGACATTGCTTCACAATTGAAGGAAGACTTCCTGAATCATAAGCCGGTAGGCAAATTTCTGCCGTTTACGGTATCCGTAAGAAATCACGAACAACTGGACGATATTCTCATTGTTGCTAACTATAAAAGAAGCCTGAAGTAAATTGCTCAATGCAATGAAACACAAAAAAGGTTACACGATTTCACCCCTGAGCTTCAGCCGCAAAGTTGTGAGGGCATCGGCATCGGTCACTAAACGGCGAAATACCATTCATTGCCTGACGGAAATTGACATTACGGAACCCAGGCGGCTCATCGCAGAACATTTCAGCAAAACAGGTGAAAAGTTGTCATTCACGGCGTATATCGTTACCTGCCTTGCACGGACCATTGCGGAGCAGCCGGAGTTGAACTCCTTCATCAGTTGGAACAAGTTTGTTGTGCTGGATGATGTAACCATCAGCGTGCTGGTGGAAAGGGAAATAAAAGGAGAGCGCATTCCTGAGCCGCTGGGCATCCAACAAGCTCAGTTGAAGACGTACAGGCAGATCAGCGACGAGATCAGGCAGGCACAGGCTAATGAAGAAAAGAAGATCGGCAGTCTCACCGGCACAGGTTGNGTTCAGTTTGTTTCCCGTTTTCTGCTGAAATTATTCATCCACCTGGCTGACCGTAATATCGCTATGGCCAGGCGCTACGGAAAGGTTGCCGTTACAGCGGTTGGCATGTTCAGCAGTGAGCCTGCATGGTTCATTCCGCATGGCACAGCCACCGTGCTGCTTACCATTGGCAGCATCAACCGCAAAGCAGTTGAAATTGACGGCCGGTTTCAGTCTAAGGAGCATCTTTGCATTACGGCATCATTCGACCACGATATTGTAGACGGAGCCCCGGCAGCCCGGTTTATGAGCCGTTTTTCGGAACAGGTGAAGAGTGGAAAGTTGATTAGTGATAATGTTCAAGATTAATCCAGGGCACGCGTCTGAAGGAAAGACGCGCGTCAACAAGAAAGTTATGATTCATCCAATGTTGTTGGAGTGCATTGTCAGAATACGAAAATGCGAAATTTGAAGTTATATATAAGTAGATGGAATAATTTATCCAATCATATTGCATTATGAAAAAAATTTATTTGAAGGGATTCCTAATTCTTTCTTTACTTATTCAAGGATTTATAGCATCTGGTCAAAAACAACTTATCCTATATGCTGATAATTTTGATCAAGCTATTGATTCGGCTAAGAAGTATGATATGGATATTTTACTCATAACTAAAAGCCTATCTTGTCACGTTTTTGAGCAATTTAATGAACGAATAATCAATGATAATGAAAGCATTNNGAGTTTTCTAAATACTAGTCTTATAGTGTTTGAATACGACATGGATAATGCAACAGATAATGTAAAAAAGAGGATGAAGAAATATTACCATTCATGGCGCGGATTTCCTCAATTGTATTTCATCGATAAAAACGAAAAACTAATTTCTGATTTGACCTATCCTTTGTCAATTGAGCAGAAACAACAATTGGAAATCTGGAAAAATTATAGAAACATTGAACAAGATTGGAAAAGAATTAAGTGCGTAAGAAAAAGGAAAACAATAGATTACAATGGCCTGATTGAATTCATTACATATAGACAGATTAAATACAGTTCATTTGACTTGATCCAAATTAAAAAAGTGCTTGATAAATATTTTAGAAATATTGATTCAACACAATATTTTAGTAGTCAAAATTGGAACCTAATAAATAAGTACATCACGATATATTCAAACCCTCAGGTATTTGATTTAGTAGCAAAGTATAAATCAGATTTTCAGAGAAATTTAGGGGATTCTGTAATTAGTGAATATCTATTAGAGAATTATCAAAGGTATATCTTTTGGAGAAAGCCGAAAGTTGTTGATAAAATGGCAAAAAAATACCCTTATAATTCAGTTCCCGAAGCGATTCAAGCAATCGATATCTATAGGAAAAACAATATTATGCGATCTTTTATAGACTATTCGTCAAATTAATAAGATACAGATATTAACAATACTGTCATGGCACGCGTCTGAAGGAAAGACGCGCGCCAACAAAGGATTGTCTTAAAAAGTCAAATGCCGATTACTATTTTCATTATTTAATTTTCGGGCACGCGTCTTGAGGAAAGACGCGCGCCAACAAAGTTTAAGAATTCCCGGCATGCGTCTGAAGGAAAGATGCGCGCTAACAAAGTTTAAGAATTCCCTGGTACGCGTCTGAAAGAAAGACGCGCGCCAACAAAGCACCAACCATAGCCTGAACGAAACAAACTAATCACTGAACAAATGATTTCATAGTTCGTTGTATTGCTGATAAATTCAAACTATTATGGCAAAGGTCAGCACATACCTTAACTTTTCCCGCAACACCCGGGAAGCATTTGACTTTTATAAATCAGTTTTTGGCGGTGAATTTGCCAGCGGCGGAGTTGCCCGTTTCGGTGATTTCCCTCCGGCCGAAGGCGCACCTTCCATTGCCGAAGAGGACAAAAACCTGATTATGCATATTGAACTGGCATTGCCCGGAGGGCATTTGCTTATGGGCAGCGATGCCCCCGATTCGATGGGACATCATGTAAACCCTGGCAATAATGTCCACATTATGATAGATCCTGATTCACGTGAAGAAACGAAACGTCTCTTTAATACGCTGTCGGAAGGTGGAAAAGTTGATACAGATCTGCAGGAAATGTTTTGGGGCGATTATTACGGAAGCTGCACCGATAAATTCGGTATACATTGGATGTTTAATTGTACGGCAAAATAATCATACATATGCAGGAGAATACGATCCTTATCACTGTGCAGGCTGAAATCAGCGTTACACCTGAAGAAGCATGGAAACGCTGGACAGAGCCTGAGCACATCGTGAAGTGGAACAATGCTTCGGACGACTGGCACACGCCATGGGCGAAAAACGACCTTCGTGCCGGTGGCACATTTGTATCCAGGATGGAAGCCCGTGACGGAAGTGCCGGGTTTGATTTTGGAGGCACATATGACGAAGTGATCACCAACAAGTTCATCGTTTATCATATTGCCGACGGCCGCAAGGTGAGCGTGACCTTCACTCCCAAAGCCGGGAATACCATAATCACCGAGACCTTTGCTGCCGAAACCACTAATTCACCGGAACTGCAACAACAAGGCTGGCAAAGTATACTCAATAATTTCAAAAGATATTGTGAGCAACAAAAATAATTCAGCGGGTTTTTGTTTACAATTATCCGGTTTAAACATGACTAAGTCAGTCTTGGTGAACTGAACACCCATTTCCTCACTAATTTTGTTTCCTGATTTAACACACGGTTTGAATGCTTTCTCATGGAGACAAGAATGTCACCATGAGAAAAAAGCAATCGGCTTGCGCTGTTGTTTAACGACACAGAAATGCAAAAGAAAAATGTAATTGTTGTTGGCGGCGGATTTGCCGGCATTCATCTTACCCGCAAACTCGATCCGCGCCTGTTTGACGTCCTGCTCATCGACAAATTAAACCATCACCAGTTTCAGCCATTGTTTTACCAGGTTGCCACCTCACAGATTGAGCCATCAAGCATCTCCTTCCCTTTGCGAAATATCTTTAAAAACAAGGAGAACATAAGTATTCGTATTGGTGAGTTGCAGCGTGTCGACAGGGAAAACAACCGCATTATCACCGACATAGGCGAATATGCTTACGATTACCTGGCACTTGCTATTGGTTGCAAGACAAATTTTTTCGGCAACAAAAACATTGGTGAAAATGCATATACGCTCAAGTCGACTTACGATGCTATCACCATTCGCAATCATATTTTGCAGACGTTTGAAAAAATCATCACCGCAACCGGGGAAGAAAAGGATAGCCTGCTTAACCTGGTGATCGTAGGTGCCGGCCCCACAGGTGTGGAACTTTCGGGCGCTTTCGCTGAAATCAAAAAGAACATACTGCCAAAAGATTACCATGACATTGATTTCTCGCGATTCAGGATCATACTCGTTGAAGGGAGCGGCAACACCCTTGCAAGCATGAGCCATATGGCTCAGCAGGCATCAAGACGCTACCTCGAAAACCTCGGTGTCACTATTATGACGGAACGGTTTGTTAAAGACTATGACGGCAAAGTGCTTACACTAAACACGGGCGAGCTGATAAAAACCGGCACCGTGATATGGGCGGCTGGCGTAACGGCCAACGAATTGCATGGATTTGACGCTGAAATGTATGCCCCGGGTAAACGACTCAGGGTTGATCGTTTCAATAAGGTGCAGGGATGTGAAAACATTTATGCCTTGGGTGATATAGCCTATATGGAAACGCCAAAGTACCCCAAAGGTCATCCGCAGGTTGCCAATGTGGCCATCAGGCAGGCAGGACGGCTGGCTAAAAACCTTAAACTTATTGCAAGATCAGGACCTTTAGTCCCTTACGAATATTTTAACTTCGGAACTATGGCTACCATTGGTACCAATAAGGCCGTGGTGGATTTTCCGTTTGTCAAATTCAAAGGATATTTTGCCTGGTATGTTTGGATGTTCCTGCACCTAATGCTTATCCTGAGTGTGCGTAACAAGGTGATCATCTTCCTTAACTGGGCCTGGGCATATATTACCAAGGACACTTCGCTTAGGCTGATACTTACGCAGAATAAGGTGTGAGAGTTGGCTGAGAAATCTTATCAGGGCTATCTGTAATGCGGATATCTGAAAATTTTTATTAGTCAGGATCATTGGCTTTATCCCGCAATTCCCCTGCATCCGGAGTCGGAGAATTGTCATATTTTTGGGTTCATTATTAACATGATACATGGAATACTCCTGAACTATGAAAAAACACCTTTACCTGATTCTCGGGCTACTCCAGGTCTTTGTTGCAATCGGTGCCCTGCCGGCAGGTTATGCTATGATTACCGACCCGACCGGTATAAGCCTGGGCATGACAACCAATATGCTTGCCGGTTCGCACTTTCAGAATTTTCTGGTACCCGGCATTTTCCTGTTTACCGTGAACGGGCTGTTTCACCTGCTGGCAGGCATTCTCAGCATCATGAAGAAAAAATTCACCTGGTTGTTTGGCATAGCACTTGGTTTTGCTCTGATGGTGTGGATTACTGTTCAGGTACTCTCGGTCAATATGAGTTCCTTTCTTCAACCCCTGTTTTTCATTATCGGGATCATTGAGATCATACTGGGCCTTATGATCAGGAAACAGGAACTAAAAATATCTGCATAGAAACCGGGAGTTTAATCCGATTTGCATTTTGTTAGCTTTAACAGGCCGGATTTCTAAATACTGGCTTATCAAGTCATTTTGTTTAAATTCCGGTATAATTATAAAAATACCCTTTTGACTTGTATTCGTCAATGTGGTTTGAGTTTATGTTTAACTTAGTAAGCTTCAATTTAGCAAACTATAAATAATGAAAACTCTCACGATCACACTCGATGGCGGCAAAAAGGTATCCGCTCATTTTCAAGGACATACTGTACTTACTGATCAACCGGTTGGCGCCGGAGGTGAAAACTCAGCCCCTGCCCCATTTGATCTTTTCCTGGCTTCGCTCGGCACTTGTGCGGGTATATATGTAAAATCTTTTTGCGATCAGCGCAATCTTCCTTCCGACAATATCAGGATAATACAGACCGTGGAATACGACCCTGATAAGCGCCTTCCCTCCAAAATAGGAATTAACATACAGTTGCCCCCTGATTTTCCTGAGAAATATAGGGATGCCGTTGTGAATGTGGCGCAGCTGTGTGCTGTAAAACGGGCCATTGCCGACCCTCCTGTATTCGATGTGTTTTCGTCGGTGATATAATATCCAGATGCTGAATTAATTTACAGAACCCTCAGAAAATGAAGCCACTAACCTCTTTCTCCAGGTACACGGCAATGTTTATCGTACTTATGATACCTGTGTCCGGTATTTCTCAAAAGCCTGCCGATACCATTCACCTGAACAGTGTGGAAATTGTCGGGACACCGTTGCAGGCACTGATCAAAATAGACAAAAAGACTATCGACCAGCTTCCTCTTCCGGATGTGGGAATGATGTTGCGAGATGTACCCGGAGTAAACGGCATCAGAAAAGGAGGATCTTCCATCGATCCTGTTATCAGGGGATTCAGGTTCAGCCAGTTATCGGTAATGGCCGACGACGGGCTGAAAGTAGAAGGCGGCTGCCCCAACCGCATGGACCCGGTTACCTCACACATCGAAAGCGATGATATACAATCAATCGACATCATCAAAGGCCCGTATGCACTTCGCTATGGCCCAGTGCTTGGCGGNACAGTAAGGTTAAACACGTTCAAGCCTGTGCCATACGATCATTTCCAGGTTCATGCCAGGCTCCGCACCTCCCTGAGTTATAATCCGCTGGGCATGAACCAGTATGCCATGATTCACGGTGGCGGAAAAGTGTTTTATTTCGGCGTTTCGGCTAGCTACAAGGATTATGGTGACTATGCCGATGGTGAGGGTAATAAGGTTTCCTCATCGTTCAGGAAGTATAATTTTTCGGCAAGTGCNGGTTACCACCTTTTACCTGGACACGAACTTATTCTATCAATCCATCAGAACTACGGTCGTGATGTGAAATTCCCGGCCCTGCCAATGGATGAGATCAGGGACAATACAACCTTATTGTCAGCTGATTATCATATCCGCTTCAGCAACAGGACTATACGTAAACTGGATTTCAAGATTTACAATTCTGATGTTTACCACGAAATGGATAACAGCTTCAGGCCAGCTTACAGCCAGGTAGTGGCACCATACAGCGGTCTGATGCAGGCTGTCTCAAAAGTAAATGCTACCAACACAGGCGGGCGATGCGAAATCAACCTGGTTTCGGGCAGGCACGAAATGAATGCCGGCATTGATGCGGAAAATATTGCGAAGGAAGGTGGACGTGTGATGACAATGATCATGAACATGAGCGGGATAGAGACAACTTCCGTCAAAAAGACGAACCTCTGGAAAGATGCGCACCTGTTAAATTCCGGTGTTTTCGGAGAGTACAGCATTGACTTTGGTCATTATAAAGCGCGCTTTGCCATGCGGATCGATTACAACCTGGCGGAATCGAAGGATACACTGGTGCTCAAAAAGGATGATATTTCATATTTCGGAGAAACCAGCTCCAGGTTTGTTAATTTCAGCACTAATGCCGGCATTTCCCGGGCTTTCGGTAATAACCACCTGCTATCCTTTTATGCCGGAAGGAGTATGCGCAGCCCTGACATGACCGAGAGATTCATCAAATTCCTGGTTGTGGGATATGACATCTACGACTACCTTGGCAATCCTGAACTCCGTCCCGAGACCAATTACCAGGCTGATCTTATCTACAACCTGAATTTCGCAAAAACCGGCAGGCTAACCCTAAACGGTTTCGCATCATTGATTGATGATTACATTTCAGGAGTAATCCTTCCATCATCCGTTGCAATGCCGAAATCGATGGGCGCCCTTGGTGTTAAACAATTTAAGAACACCGGCCAGGCATATTTTACAGGCTTCGAAGCCACCTGTTTTTCACCGGAATACAAAGGGCTGACTGCCGATGTCTCGGCTGCGTTTACCTACGGCGTACATGCCAGATCGTCAAGAAACTATTTTGAAAACGGCCAGGTGGTTGGAATACAGGAGATTAAGAATGATGCAGTTCAAGAGATTCCTCCTTTTGAAGCAAGGCTGAATGTGAGCTACAGCTTTCTAAAGGACAAAATGCAGGTCGGGATCACAACCAGATATGTAGCCGCGCAAAAGCATGTTTCGCTGTCATATTACGAAAACGAAACTCCGGGATTTGTACTGATGAACCTGGTCATGAAATATTCGCTGAGTAAAGCCGTTTCTGTTTCAGCGGGAATTCAGAACCTGTTTGACACAACTTATTACGAGCATCTGAACCGCAGGATCATGGGTTCGACCGATAAACTCAACGAAGCCGGCAGGAATGTCTACATGAACCTATTGATTAATTTATGAAATACCCAGGAATCATAGCGTTAATGATCCTGCTGCTGTTTGCAGCTTGTAAGCCCGAAATACTGGAGACCCGGAAGAACGGCGGCAGAATCATCATCAGGTTTGATCATCGTGTTGATGGCTCAGCACTTAAAACCGATACCCTTTGCTATATTAACGAAGCCGGTAACCAATATGAAATAAACGAGGTAAAATACTTTATCTCTGATGTTTACCTAAAGCAGACCGGTGGCAAAACGGTTCATATTGAAGATGAAACTGCTATTCATTATACCGATATTGATATTCCATCGACTCTTACCTGGAATGTTTTCGATACCATTCCCGAAGGCGTTTACGACTCGATATCTTTCGTTTTCGGCCTGAATGAACAGCGAAACGTATCCTTTGCATTTGTTAATCCGCCTGAAGTCAATATGTTCTGGCCTGATATACTCGGNGGCGGCTACCATTACATGATGATCAACGGGAAGTGGAAGAATCCGCAGGGCACCACTATTCCTTTCGATTTTCACCTCGGCATCGGGCAGTTGTATGCCGGAACAACTACTTCGGTTGATTCAATCACGGGTTATGTTCCGAATTATTTTATTGTCACACTGCCATTATCAGCTCTGAAGATTGAAAACAATTCAATCCGGACTGTCAGGCTTGTGATGAATATTGAAAGCTGGTTCAGTACACCGCACACCTGGGATTTCAATAGTTGGGGCGGTTATATCATGCAGAACCAGGCAGCAATGCAGGCGGTGAAGGAGAATGGTTATGATGTTTTCACCCTGGAGACCGTCAGGTAAATTAGTCTTTTAAGACCTTTCTACAGCTTTTTTCCCGGCATGATCCTTCAGAAATTCACAAATTTCAGCAAGAGCTGCTTTTGATTCTGTCATCAGGTTCCCGAAAGCCGGATAGCAATGGCACATACCATCACCCACCAGCAGTGTTACATCAACTCCGGCAACTTTAGCCTTTTCGGCAAACCTGCGGCTGTCATCAAGCAGAATCTCGTTGCTTCCCACACTGATATGAAGAGGCGGTAATCCTGCCAGGTCGCCAAAAAGTGGTGAAATCAGAGGATTTGTCCTGTCATTGGTACCGGCATACAGCGCGCTGGCAGTTTCAGAGCTTCCCAGGGGTGACAGGCATTTGTATTTGTTGGTTTGGTACGACTCGCCCGACAAAGTGAGGTCGGTCCAGGGTGAGAGCACAGCAGCAGCAGCAGGTAACGGCTTATCGTACTTTTTAATTGCCAGCAGGGTTGCCAGGCAAAGCCCCGCTCCTGCCGAGTCACCGGCAAATACTATGTTTTCGGGATTAAAACCTTTCTTCAGCAGGTGATCATAAGCCGTCAGAGCATCTTCAAGAGCTGCAGGAAACTGGTACTCAGGAGCCAGGCGGTAATCAAAAACCAGGGCATCCAGTCCGCTTCCCTGCACAAACTTTGCCACATGTACCCGGTGCCCCTGGGGAGAACCTATCAGATACATACCGCCATGAAAATAAAGAATGACCTTGCCGTTGACCGGACCGGGTATCTGAACCCACTCGGCATACATGTCTTTAATTTTTACAGGCTCAATCAGTATTTCTTTTGGTATACGTCCAAATTTGAGCCCGGCATCCTCGGTTTCCTTACGCAACAGCCTGATAGCCTCAAGCGAGCCATCAAATACCGGCCGTTTCAGCTTAAATTTCATCAGGTGCCTGTTGACCAGGAGCTTCAGAATTATCCTGCTTTTTAGTGATGGCATAGTACTAAACTCAATAATTAAAGATCCAGACCCTTAACAGTCTGACAGTCCGGCAAAGTTCGCAAGTTTGTGCCACATCGCAAAGAAATCAAAGGGAATTACATAAAATGACCGGTGAAATTCCCGCCATCAGGTTGTTTCGCAATCAATCGTTAAAAGATTTCGTCCAAATTATCTTACTTTTAACAGGAATTTTGCGGATCAGAGTTATAATAATCCTGGCATCACCTGAACGCTATCAAAGGCAAGAAATTAAATAAACAGCACTAAATAACAGGTTTGGATATGAGCGGGCAATCTATGGATCTCTATGGGCAGGCTCTCCTTGACTATTACAATGGTGAGCAAAATGCAATGATCATCATGCGCCGTGACGACGGTTTCAGTGCTGAATTACCCCTGAGGGTTTTCTTTGCCCGACCGGCTGAATTTTCACACATTGAGCAGCTTGCGCTGGAAATGTGCCGGGGGGATGTTTTGGATATTGGTGCCGGTACGGGCCGCCACAGCCTCGCTCTGCAGCAACGGGGACTTAATCCTTATGCTATAGATATTTCGGCCGGGGCAATTGAAATAATCAGGAGAAATGGCGTAAGTAGAGCCGAATGTGCCGATATTTTTAAATTTAACAAAGGTATTTATGACACGTTGATGATGATGCTCCATGGAATCGGCATGACTGAGACGCTTGACGGTTTTACAAAATTCCTACATCATGCCCGTACTTTGCTGAGGCCTGGCGGACAACTCATATTTGATTCGCTGGATGTGCGTTGTACCGCTGATGCCGGAAACCTCGCATACCAGAAAAGTAATATCAGGAAAAAAAGGTATTTTGGTGAAATTCACCTGGAATTCGAGTATAAAGGTATAAAGGGTAAACCATGGATTTGGTTGCATATCGACCAGGAAACTATGACTGAGAGGGCACACAATGCAGGGTGGAAGGCCGAAATCGTTCATACCGAAGCCGGAGGCGACTATCTCGCCAGGCTCACGCTGCCATGAGGCTTAGCTGCATCATTTATTGAAAAAGAGTGTTGTCCTGAAGAAAAGCTATGATCTTTTGCATGTAGATCCCAGGCTTTTCTGCTGAAATCGCATGGCCTGCATGAGGGAAAAAAGCAAAGCTGTGATGTGGAAACAGTTGAAAATATTCACTGGTATATCCCCACGGCTGGTTATCAAACTGACCTTTCATGATCAACACTGGAACCTGGCAATTAATGAGTTTAAGGCGGGGATCTTCGGTAGAAGTGAAACTTCTGACCGTCATGAGTTGAGCGTAAAATCCGCCACCTGGAACAACCGGCCTGTGAACTGAGGTATCACTTACCGTTGATCGTGACAATTCAGCGTCAAGCAATGTCTGAAAAGCATCCATTTCGCTGTCGGAGGCCATTTTAATACCGAATTTCAAGGCGCAAAACTTTATAAATCTTACCCTGAGGTTATTGATCTTTCGGTTGGCTTCCTGGTTTGAATGTTCTGGCTTCTGCAACTGAAGGCTGTCGGGCGCTTTGAGTCCCACCAATGCTTTATTGACTGGAATCACTGGCCCGGGACTACTGAAAATTGCTCTCTCAACTTTTGACTGGTTATCAGCAATGTATAAAACAGCAAGGATTGCTCCCCATGATTGTCCGAGTAAAATCACTTTGGNAGCTCCGATTAATTTTACAATTTCTTCGAGATCCTTAACATGTCCTGCTGCCGTATAATCACTAATATTCCTAAGCCTTGATGAATGGCCGCACCCAAGCTGGTCGTAAAGATAGACATCATACCCCAGCCCTGCGAGTGTGTCTAAAAGCATGATATTCTGATCGCTGACGGGGCTTCCGGGGCCACCCTGCAAAAACACAACCGGGTAAGGCTTCTTATCACCCCTGGCGGGCAGCAATGTATAACCGATCCTTGAGCCTGAGGGCAAATCCCAAGAGAGTGTTCCGTGCCTCTGATGAAAAAGCACGACATTGTAATGACGCGGTAGGAAAATCCAAAGTGCCGCGATCAGGAAAAGTGTCAGGAAACTGAAATACAGCACTCTGCGTTTCATGAAACATCTTAAAGTTTTACAATTGTTCAGTAAGCCCATGCCCTGTATCAAGCGTCATTGCTTGACAAAACAGGCTTATGCAGCTCATTCTACCGGCGTCTTCTGAAAAGATCAGCCAGTTCGTCAAATTCCTTCCTGAAAATTACACCAACACCCTGGGTATATGGCGCACGGCTGGCGTTAAGATCCAAAGAATTGTTAGCCCGGTTATATGCTTTCACCCGGAACCTTCCATCGTCAGTAATCTTCACTTCAACATTTACATCTCCTACCCATTTGTTGCTCGACTGGGTTGCAGCAGTGGTTGTGGTCCCTGAATTCATACCCATGCTCCCGTCAATGGTCACACGGTCGTCGAACAACTGGGTTGAAAGTGCCAGTTCGAGCTGCTGGGCAGTCATCTGGTCACCGGGACGATAATTCACACCTATGTCGAAATTCTTGCTGATTTGCGAAAGCATATTGCTAAGCTGGTTGCTTAGCATATCGAAAGAAGACGATCCGATATTGGATGTAAGCGCTGTGGTTCCCTGGTTAAAACTGAAACTGTTAAGTACCAGCAGTGAGATCATCTGCTGGTTCATAGCAACCTGGTTACTCGTATCGATTACGCTGTAAATAATTCGCTGCGTTTCGGGGTCGGCATCCGGCAGGTCGATACTGAAGCGGATATCAGGGTTGTATAAGCTGTTGCGAAGCGAGATAATACAATCTACCGGTACGCGTTTCCCTGACGATGACTCCTGCACCGAAGCAAGCAGTCCGCGCAGGTCGGGCTTCACTTTATAGACAGCTCTGAGGTTGATGTCGGCATCGTAAGGGCTTCCGTTAAATGTAATTGTCCCTCCCCTTTCAATCTGGAATGTGCGGCTGAATACATTTTGCAGGCTGAACAGGAAGTTTCCTTCATCCATGCGATATAGTCCGTGCATCGTGTAATTGCCTTTTGAATCGATTCCCATGTTCACATTGCCGTCACCACGCACCTTGATATTACCCATCTGGTAAGGCAGAATGATTTCGAGTGCTGCATCACGGGTAGCCTGAATATCCATCTGGAGGTCCAGGTTTGAAAACTCCGGCAGCGGTTTTTCATCGGTAGCTGTATCCTGCATACCGGTATTGGCATACCGTATAAAGTTATTGTCGGAAATGCTCACCGAGTAGCTGATAGGAACATGAATATCAGTGCCTTTCTCCGATTTCGCCTTTATCTTCATTGAAATATCGTTGATCGGGCCGGAGATGGAAATATCTCCTGTGGCTATCGCCTTACCGTAGAAGTATTCCTGTGGATTATATACTGTGTTGAGTGCAGCCATTTTATCAGCCTTCAGGTTAATATCAAACCGCCAGTCACCGAATGCCTTATGATATATATTTCCAGATGCTACTCCTTTATTACCCAATGAATCATTCACTTCAATATCCTTGAAATACATAATGTCCTTGTCAAAATTCAAGTCGCCGGCAAAAGAGTACGCCGTTTTGATGTAATCGACCAGGAACTGGGTTCTCACCAGGTGAACTGATCCCGCTAGAACAGGGTCATCAAAATCGCCTTTTAACTTGAGGTTACCAGTTCCGTATCCTTTCATCCTTGAAAACAAACCTGTAAAAAATGGCTCGAACAACTTTACTTTAAGGTTGTCAGCTGTGATATCCAGGTCAAAATTGTTTTTCTTACGCTGTGGGTAAATGCTGCCTTTTACCAGGAGGGGATAATGCAGCCCTGCGGTGCCATGATAGGCGATTTTCCCGTCAATATCAAGAGATTTCGCCTGGTCATCCCAACGGCTGACAGCCTCAAAATCTCCCATTTGCTCATGGTTAAATCCGAAATTTTTAATCTGAAGTTGAGAAACAGCTTTCGGCACCTCAAACAATTCCGAAACTGACACTTCACCATTTGCAAGTCCGTCGAAATCAATACCTAACTTCTGTGTCAGAATGTCGGCAGCTGACAGGTCAAAATCCGCGAGATTGAGGGTGAGTTTTTCCAGCGGGTCGTGCGACACAGCACCATTCAGCGACAAACTCTGTTTATTGCAGGTAAACTGGAAATTGGTAAAAGCATAATAAGCGCTGTCGATCACGAAAAGGTTACCCGGTTTCATCACCCAGGTGCTGTCGTTAATCAGCATTTTTGCACCCTGAACAGCCATTTCGAGCCTGGGAAATTCATGAAACGAAACGAATCCTTTCACTGTTCCCTTGTTATGGTCTCTCTCTTCAAAATCATTCCAGTTAAATTGCCAGTTCACGCTGTCGCTGGCAGCAACTGCATTGAGCTGCACTTTCTGAATATGAAAACCGGAAGTATCGGGTTTGCTGCCCGGTGAAGCGTCAATTGCATTGCTAAGTATTGAGAGGTTGAAGTTCCCTGTCTGCGTGGAGCCGCTCAGTGTTAGATTCCTGAACGACAGCCCGCTTACTCTGACCAAAGGCGAATAACCGTTGATGTTTATCATTTCAGCATTCGGGTCGAAACTTCCCGAAAGCACTGTTTTTGGGTCAAACTCGACATATGGAAGGAACATTGCCGTGACTGGCAGGGTGTTCTTCAGGCGTATAGTGTAGTCAAAGCGTCCCTGCTGCTCCTGTTGCCTGATCACCATACCTTTCGACAGTGATGGCAGGTAATCGGTAAAAACAAGCAGCATGTAATCGCGCAGGTCATCAAATGTGTATTGTCCTGTAAAAGTGGCATCTGCATAGTCAGAAACCAGCTCCATCTTTTTATTATTACCTCCAAGCAGAGAGGTTTTCACCTGCAGGTTGTCCATTTCCACAATCCGGCTGTTCTCGTAATAGACAGTATTTCCGAAGTTCAGGGCACCTATCAGGTTGTCGAGTGAGTTGCCGGTGAATTGCAGCATCATGGTAGTTGAAAGGCTTGCCGAGGTATCCCTGTCGACCAGGTTAAGCTTCGCGAGCCGTGCTTCGGTGACATCGGCATGAAAGTCAAACGACGGCAGACTGTCAGAAAGATCGATCACGCCATCGAAGTTCAGCCTGGCCAATTCGTCAACCAATTTTACTTTTCCTGTGAATGCCTTATTCCTGAACGAGCCATCGATAAATATTTTGTTAAGTGAATTTCCTTTAAGCTCCAGTTCATTCACCTGCCCGTCAAAATCAAGATTGGCAGTGGAGAGTGTCAGCCCTTTGCCATTGACATTGGCTGAAAAGCTGAGCGTTCCGACATCCTTTGAGTTCAGGAGTTTCCCAATGTCAAAATTGTCAGCGCTGATGTTGCCGTCGTATTCTATTATCCGCTGCTTTTTATTGTTGGTGAGCAATATATCTGTGCTGAGTTTTCCGGCGTCGGACCAGAATGTGCCGTTTGAAACGAAATCGTTATAAAATCCTGTAAACCTGCCTTTTATGGTTATCAGTCCAAGCCTGGCAATTTCTTCCGGCAATTTCCCAATTCTTTCACCCCCGGGAAGGCAAAACATACTGACATCATCCGCTGATGTGATGAAATTCTCAATTTTGAAATGTGCGAAAGTCTCTTCCCAGTCGGGGAGCCCGTTGAGTGTTATGTCACCACGGTAAACGGTTGACCTGCCGTAAGTCAGGTTCATTCCTTTGCCTTTGAAGGAAGTGACGGTTCCTTTAATGTTGCCTTCTATTCCAAAAACCTGATCCATCCCTTCGATTTCGGGTGCAAAGAAAACGATGTCTCGCATGTCGAGTTTTGATGGCCTGATACCGGAAATAACCTTTACGCTATCCAGAAAATCATTGTATGCATTCCAGTTCGGGTACTGAAAGTTAAGGTCCATATCGAGCTGGCTGTTATCGGTAGCAAGTTTTAATCCCTGAACAGAAAGCCCTTTTGATGAAACAGAAGCCATTCCTGAAAGTTTCCGAATTCTGATTCCGCTTTTTTCGACAGCCGAAAGTGACTTAATGTTTGCCGAGATGGTATCACCGATCACGGAAACGTCACGCATTTTGAGGTTAAGCTCCGTGACATCAATATCACTGTAATCTATTCCTTTTGGTTTTCCGGAAGTATTCTGATTATAATAATTAAAGTGTGAATCAATGATTTTCAGCATTTTACATTTAACAGACCATGCTTCTGAAGTGGTATCTGCCGGTGCGGGAGATGAAAAATAATCGATGACGAACTGAAGGTTCAGTGAACTGTCACCTGTATATTGTATGAGATTGACATCCGCCTTATCAAGCGATAAACTGCTCAACGCCAGCACCCTGTCATGCCTGTTGATATTGCCGTAACCTATCTTGATCTTTTTTGCAGCGATGAGTGTTTTATGATGCCTGTCGTTGATTTTAACATTTTCAAGAGCAATATTCAGGAACCAGCTGATATCTACTCCACTAATTGTAACTTCAGTTTTCAGCTTTTCGGAGAGTGATGCAGCCATTTTCCGGGTAATGAAAGTCTGAACAGGGCTTAACCTGAGCACAAGATAGGCCGGTAACGGAAGGATGAACACCGTCAGCAATATTCCAAACAATATGGATCGGCCTTTTTTGATAATTTTGTGCTTTAAAAAGTAACGAAACTATTTATAAACTGTTGTAATACTAATTGTTCCCCAGTACCATGCCAGTCTATATCCTTGCTATTGAATCATCCTGCGACGACACTTCGGCGGCCGTGTTTTCCGACAATACGATGCTGTCGAACATTGTAGCCAACCAGCAGGTTCACAAGGATTTTGGCGGCGTAGTTCCGGAGCTTGCTTCCAGGGCGCATCAGCAAAACATCATTCCCGTGATAAGCAAAGCCCTTGTTACAGCAAAAATAGATAAAAAAATGCTGCAGGCTGTAGCGTTTACCCGCGGACCGGGCTTACTTGGCTCATTGCTGGTCGGAACATCGTTTGCCAAGGCATTTGCTATGGGTTTGAATATTCCGCTTATAGAGGTCAATCATTTACAAGCCCATGTGCTTGCACACTTTATACAGGACCAGGGCGAAATTCGCAAAGTACCTTCATTCCCGTTTCTTTGCCTCACTGTTTCCGGCGGACACACGCAAATCGTGCTTGTGAAAGATCATTTTGATATGGAAATTATTGGCCAAACCATTGATGATGCGGCAGGTGAAGCCTTCGACAAAGCCGCAAAAATCCTTGGACTCCCCTATCCCGGCGGACCATATATTGATAAAAACGCAAAATCAGGAAATCATGTTTTTCAGTTGGCAAAACCTTCCATTCCGGGATTGAACTACAGTTTCAGCGGGCTTAAGACATCCTTCCTCTATTTCCTGCGCGATAAGCTCAAAGAAAACCCTCAGTTCATTGAAGAAAACATGAATAACCTGTGTGCTTCGATGCAGAAGGCAATTATCGATATTCTCATAGATAAATTGTTGAAAGCAGCCAAACAATATAACATCAGGGAGATCGCAATAGCAGGAGGTGTTTCGGCTAATTCCGGGCTAAGGGATACAGTGACTCGTTTAAAACAATCACACGGGTTCAATGTATATATTCCTCAATTTCAATACACCACCGACAATGCAGCCATGATTGCAATTGCAGGCTATTTCAAATTTATCAAAGGCGATTTTGCTGACCAGTCAATGACGCCGTATTCGAGAGGGGAATTTAGTGGAGGAAACTGGCACTTCGACAAGCTCAGTGTAAAAACTGGAAAAAGGAAATAGGAAACTGGAGATATTCTTTCACTTAGGCATGGAGTTCACCAGGAAACACTTTGGGAATCTGGTCCCGATAGTTATCAGGACTGGAAACATGAAAACTCCCTTCTACCTGCTACTACTTTAAGACCTCAAACCGTTCAGTAACGTCACTGGTCAAGGTCCTGAAATGTTTATCGTAATGGTAAATTAACCGCCTGGTGTATCCGGGTGGCATATTACGGCGGATATAATCATTGAGCAGGTAATCAATCAATAATTCAGCATGTTTCTTACCGGAATCACCGGCCATTCTGTAGATGTCGTTGTAGGTGATTCTCAATGTTTTATCATTGAAGTACATTTTATCATCAAAACGGTTATAACTGAACCCTCCCTCAAATTCATCTTCAATAAAACCACTCAGGTATAACAATCTTTTTTGATCCTCCGAACCTGAAAACGAGACCTCTGTCCAGGTGTTAATCCCAACCGAAGAAATATCATATTCCTTATAGTAATAGTTTTCCTCAGCGTCGTAAGTATCTTTATAGAATTTCCTGTTGTCTTCCTCAAGCTGCAACTGGGCAAACCGTATCGTCCATTTTTGTTGTGATTCACTTTCGAAAACCAGGCTGTCAGCAGGAAGGTAGATATCATACCCTGATTCCTCCATTTCCTTGAGAAAGGCATTGTAAAACTTTTCGAGGAAAACCGAGTCAGAAATATACTGTAAATATGTGCTATTAAAATATCCAACTGAATCCTTTGCCCGCTCACTGATCAAATTTACCGGATCTGGTTCCTGGTAACTGGTATTTGTTTTGTAGAGAAAATCTGAAGGAATTACCAGCAATGCTTCATCATGTCCTTTCCTGATATATTCCTTTGCCAGCCTGTGTTCAATCGTGCATGATGAAAACAGAAGCATCGACAGCGTAACAATAATTACTCCGTAAATTCTGCGGCCAAATTGTCCCGGAGTACACTCAGTCTTCATATTCAGCAGTATTGAAATGCATAAGAGCGAGAATTTAAACCATTATTCTCCAGTTTTCAGATCTGCCAGCATCTGTACAGCAAAATTCCGGCCGTATTCGATGGCCTTCCCGAAGGCATCATCATGCGGTGTAAACTTCACAAAAACACCTTCACCGAAGAATTTCAGTTTAAGGTTTCTAAGGTTGGTTTCAAGCATCTTCACCGATTCACCACTCCAGCCATAAGACCCGAATGAACCTGCCAGTTTATCCTTGTCACGAATGGGATTCACAGCTGCAAACAGCTGATAAACAGGTAACAAAATATTCTGATTTATAGTAGGAGATCCTACAATCAGGCCTGAGCAATTTGCAATATAATGTTCGATTTTGTCGAAACTCATAGTTTCGATGTCGTGCAATTCAACATCAACTTCAGCAACCTGTTTTATTCCTTCGGCAATTTTTGCGCCAATGGTACCGGTGTTATGGTATGCCGAAACGTAAGCGACAAAAACCATGGGTTTTGTGCCTTCTTTGAGTGCTTCCCGGGCCATCTTTTCCGATAAATCTACATACTTTCTCCAATCTGAGCGAAGCAAAGGTCCATGTCCGGGAAGCACTGCGCTGATCTCCAGTGGTCTGATCTTTTCAATAGTTTTGATCATAAACTTGCTGAAAGGCTTGAGAATGACGTCAAAGTAATATTTGAAGGCATCATCCCAATTACCTGCAAGTTCATCATACATAGCTTCATGACAATAGTGCGCCCCAAATGAGTCACAGGTAAAAAGAAATTTGTCCTCTTCAAGGAATGAGTAGATCGAGTCAGGCCAGTGAAGGTTCGGCGCTCCGATTATACGTAATTTCTTATTGCCCAGGTCAATAAGGTCCTGGTCCTTCACCTGCTGGTGCGGAAACTCATGCCCGAGAAGATCGCGTAGGTAGCGAATGGCATTCCCGCTCCCCAGTACTTTTGCGTTAGGTGCAAGTTTCAGCAATTTGTCAAGACTGCCGCTGTGGTCAGGCTCTGTATGATTCACCACAATATATTCAAGTTCCAAAGGATCACAGAGAGTCTTGAGCTTTTCGAGAAATACATCGAAATATTTCTCCTTTACAGTCTCAACAAGCGTTTTCCGCTCTGCATTGATAAAATATGAGTTGTAAGTTGTTCCGTAAGGGGTTTGCATTACTACGTCAAAAGTGACCAGTTCACGGTCGAGAACGCCCACCCAGGATACGTCGTTTGAGAGTTTAAGTACTTTATTATCAGGCATTAGTATTGGGATTGATGTTTGATGTTAGAGGTTGGAGGTTAGAGGGATAAGTAGTCGTGAGTTTGGGGTTTGGGGCTTAGCGCTGAGTCAAGGAGCAATGACTACAAGCTAACAGCTATTACTTATTGTCAGAGTTTTTGACCGGTTTCTTCTCTTATGTTCTATGGTGTAAATGATTTCGATTTTCAAACCAAATTGCTATTTGAATCCATTTTCAATTTTCAATTTTCAATTGTCCATTGTCCATTGTCAATTGTCAGAACAAAGTCATTTGTACGCCCAGGCTATCGTCATTGTCATTGGAAGAGTCCTTAACGTTTCCGGCTTCGCCTGGGTTCTCCTGTGTCTCAGTGTCAGATTTCTCCGGTTCCTGATCATCAGTAACGGCATTATCATCAGTAACTTCCTCATTGTCTTCTTCTTCCCCATTTTCAATTTCTTCTTCATTTTCAGAGGTTTCTTCAGGTGCCGGCTCCTCAAAAGGCAGTGACTCTAACCAGTGTGCGTTTTCAAGCGGTGATCCTGATAGCCTTTTTCCTTTTGCCTTGATCCCCATCACTTCGATGAATGCATCGACTTCAACCGAATGATTATCGACCGGTTTCTTAACGCCCTCGTTGTTGTAATCTACCTGTAATACCGGGCGGTAATCGGTTGAAATCAGGTGCAAAGTATTTCCTTCCTCATCAGGGATAAAGAATACTTTTTTATCAGTAGCCTCAATCAGGAAGCGCTTTACGAAATAATGGCCTTTAGAAGGATTGAAATACACGCAGGTGACCGGTTTGTGGGGGTTCAGCCTTTCAATAACGATCATATCCTCTTCAAAATGGTTCGAAAGGTCAAAATTCATCAGGCGGTAATAGCCTGATTTCATGATCGTCAGTATTTTATCATCTTCTTTGAAAGCACCCAGGTACTTACCTCGCTGATCCGTATTGAGACGCATCACTGTGTCGTCGTACCAGATATCGCGTGCGCTCAGTGTCGACAAGCCTTTCTCCGCCTGAACAATCTTACGCACAGGGTTCTTTGACAGGATATTGCCCTGGGAGCCTCTTCCTTTGATTGCAATAGTGGCGAAATCAAAATCGAACTGAAGCTTTTTAAGACGGGGTTTTGGTTTAAGCGACACTCTTATCACCTCCGATTCGCCATTTGGATTGGCGGTGAAATAGAGCACCGACGAGCCTTTCGAGCCCTTGGTCAGGATGTATTCCTTGTCGCGGGTTATACCGGTAACTGAAAAGCGTTTTACATAAACAGCTCCCAACCGGCCGTCCTGGTATGCCATATTGTAAACCGTGCGGTCATCGTTCTTCTTAAATACGTCGATGTGGATGATGTTTTTCCCCGCGAAAACCTTTTCAGCAACCTTCGTTACAATGAATGTACCATCCTGCCGAAAAACAATGATATCGTCAATATCGGAACAGTCGCAAACGTATTCATCCTTTTTCAATGAAGTACCCGCAAAACCTTCTTCACGGTTGACATATAATTTTTGAGTAGCAGCAGCAACCGCCGCGGCTTCAATGGCTTCGAAACTCCTTATTTCGGTCTTTCGCTGACGGTTTGCACCATATTTGCGTTTGATCTCAAGGTAGTAATCAATGGCATATTCAATGAGATGAGCCAGGTGATGCTTCACCTTAATCATTTCATCATTGAGCGACTTGAGTGTATCATCCGCTTTTTTAAGGTCAAACCTGGTGATACTGCTCATTGGTTTCTCAATTAAGCGCTTATAGTCCTCTTCCTCGATAGGCCTGTAAAACTCCGGATAGAACGGCTCAAACATCGTGTCGAGCTCCTGAAAAACGATTTCGGCAGATGATGCATTCTCATATTTCGGATTCTTGTACATCCCTTCCCTGATGAAAATCTTGAGTAATGTGTTGAAAAACACTTTCTCCATGAGTTCATCAAGGTGAATCTGAAGTTCCGCTTTCAGCAGGTTAACGGTTTGCTGGGTCGATATTCTGAGTATTTCACTCACACCGCAGAAATGCGGCTTGTTGTTCATGATAACACAGGCATTCGGTGACTCGCTGCGCTCACAGTCGCTGAAGGCATAAAGGGCGTCAATTGTTTGGTCAGGTGATACTCCTGGTTGCAGGTGTATTAATATTTCAACGTTCTGTGCCGTATTATCATCAATCTTCCTGATCTTTATTTTTCCTTTGTCGTTGGCAGCAATGATCGAGTCAATAAGGTCGCCGGTAGTTGTTCCCCAGGGAATTTCAGTGATAACAAGCGTTTTTTTGTCTAACTGGTTGATCCTGGCCCTGATTCTTACTTTACCACCACGAAATCCGTCATTATATTTTGAAAAATCAGCCAGCCCGCCTGTCGGAAAATCTGGCACGATGGTGAATTCTTCTCCGCGTAATACAGCGATTGATGCATCGATCAACTCATTAAAGTTGTGTGGCAGAAGCTTGCTTGCCAGACCCACAGCAATTCCTTCGACACCCTGTGCAAGCAACAACGGAAACTTTACCGGCAGACAGACAGGCTCCTTGTTACGTCCGTCGTATGAGGCTTTCCATGTAGTGGTTTTGGGATTAAATGCGATATCAAGAGCAAACTTCGACAACCGTGCTTCAATGTACCTGGGTGCAGCTGCACTGTCGCCGGTAAGGATATTGCCCCAGTTTCCCTGGGTATCGATGAGCAAATCTTTCTGTCCAAGCTGAACAATGGCATCCCCAATGGAAGCATCACCATGCGGATGATACTTCATGGTGGTACCGATGATATTGGCGACCTTGTTATACCGGCCATCCTCCAACTCAAACATAGAATGCAGGATTCGGCGCTGGACAGGTTTCAGTCCGTCAAGCACTTCGGGTACAGCGCGTTCAAGTATTACATACGAGGCATAATCAAGAAACCAGCTTTGGTACATGCCTGAAAGATGCTTAGTCCGGTAGAGGTCTCCAACCGGCGACTCTTCATCAACAGGCAAATCAGAAGGTTCCCCTTCCTGATCACCATTGAGTTCATTTTCTTCTCCGTCGAGTATATCTTCCTTCTCTTCCATCGGGTTATTAATGAGGATATAAAGTTCCTTAAAGTAATGGTTTTAAGGGTAAGAAATTTTACTTTTTTTCAGTCCGCAATAGTATCGATTCAGCCAGCAGGCAAACCAGTGCCATGACAACAAACCACTTCCATAAAGAGATGCCATGATTTATTTCGTCAAGCAATTGGTTAACAGGTTTATTTTTAGTTTCCAGAATGCTCATTCCAGACATCTTAGCTTTATCAACCATCTCTTTCAACTGGTCTTTACCAAGGCAGTCAAGATCGCTTTCGCTGCGGTTATAATTGAATGAAAGTCCGGCAACAGGATTGGTTCCTGCATAAAGCTGATAATTTCCGGCCGATTTCACTTGTCCCCTTTCGAAAATATTTATCCCGTTGCCCATCCTGTGAATTTCAGGAATAACCTCGAAATTATCGATTTGTGATTTAAGTTTGAGTACCTGCTCACCTGCCGGATAAGGTGTATTCAGCCAGATTGCTTGATCTTTACCAACGATTGAGTAAAGAATGCCAGGAGCGCGGCTGTTGAGAGCTATGTTGTATATAGAAGGGACAAACAATGCCTGACGCTGGAAATTGCTGAATGCATCCTGAAGCGGCACAGCAAACTGATAGACCTTGCCACTGCCCGAAGTCGTCATAGTGAGAAAATCGCGTCCGTTAAGCATTTTCATTATAGACACTGTTAAGCTGATAGCTTTTGAAGCGATAGGGTAATACATCGAAACAACAGGCAAATCAAGGTTTTGCGGCTTTTCTCCGGTCTGTTTCTCAAAAACATTGCGGAATACAGGATCTGCTTCATTGATTGTTGTCACCCGGGTATCAGCTGTGTCTGCCGCCATATAAACCGGGCAACCAATTGATGAAAGCAAGCTATTGTATGTATCGGGATTCGCATCCGGTGCCGGGAAAATTACAACAGAACCGCCAGTTGTGATATATCGCTTCAGTTCCTCTGCCAGTCCTGATGACACTGAGTTGAGTTCGTTGAGGATTAAGAGGCTGTAATTCTGCAAACTACTGTAGTCCAGGGCCTTTTCGTCCACATTTTTCATCAGAATTGTGGAATCCTGGCTGAAGAGTGCATCCAGGTATCGGCTTGTTTGCGCTGCATTGATTGTGAGCACTTTAATGGAGGAATTAACATCGAATGAAAGGTAAAACTTATCATCGTATGTTACAGGATAATCGGTTACTTCAACCACCGCCTGCTGAATCCCGGGCTGGTATATTGTAAAGGGTATGCCTACAACTCCGGTTCCTCCGGCTTCAAGATCAACGGTTGCAATGGCTTTCTGTATGCCGTTGATGGAAAGCTTTACCGGAATCTTTTCCAGGTTGCTTTCCGATTTGTTTAATATCCTGACGTTGAGCAACGATGTTTGCCCTGTTTGCTGCAAGGGCAATTCAAACCAGCATGTATCAATATATATGTTGCCCTGTGTATTTGCTTTTAGAGGCAGGAGAAACCGCTGTATGCTGTCGTCGGTACCACCGGAATAGTTTCCAAACACTGATTTCTGAAAATCGGAAATAATATATGCCGTCTTTACCCCCTGTCCCGATGTTTTTAATATGTCATCCTGGCGGCTGATGATCTCGGAAAGGTTCCTTACAGAAGCCGATACTTTAACTTCTTCAAGCATAAGCAGGAATTCCTCTTTGGTGACCAGCCGCTGATGTTTTCCTTCAAAATCGTTGGTGAGCAGCTGAAAACGGTCAGAAGCTTTATAAGCCGCCAAAATCTCCCTTGCTTTGCGAAGCGATTCCTCAAATAGTGAACCATTGATTCCAATGGCTTCCATACTGAACGAATTATCGACAAAAATGCTCACCGTGTTGCCGGCAGCAACAGGTTTTCTGTTTTTTGAGACCGGAATGTATGGTTGGGCGAATGCGATTGCCAAAGCCGAAATGGCCAGGATACGCAATGCAAGAATAATGAGATGCCTGAGTTGCGACCGCTTTTGTGTTTCCTGCCTGATTTCCTGGAGAAACCTGACATTGGTGAAATAGACTTTGCGGTACTTCCGGAAATTGAACAGGTGAATAATTACCGGAACCGATACTGCAAACAGGCCAAAAAGAAACAGTGGATTTACAAACTGCATTATATACCTCAATGATGCGCAACAACAGGCAAAATTAGCGAATTACGGCGAAGCCTTCACCGGTTGTGGATAAGTTTTGGCGATTGCCTGCTATCAGAATTTCCATCTGTATCATTGAAGAATAAGTTTCCTTATCCCAGTCTTTTCAGCCTGCCGCCATTTTAAAATGTATATTCCCCTCGGCAACTCCGAGACATCCACTGCCAAATCAGATTCACACCGGGATTTTATAACTTCAACACCCTTGGAATCAAAGAGTGATATCTCACAAAGGCTTTCATTTTCAGTGTGAAATCTTATTTTATCGATCGCCGGATTGGGAAAAACAAACACTGAAGATTCGTCATTCTCAGGATATGAGGACGGATGCAACTGCTCAATAATTTTCTGATAGCGTGTTTCAAGGAACGGTTTTATGCCATATGGAGTATGGCTGTCAACTGTTTTTTCAAAACCGTCATAAAAATCCTGTACAGTGTAACCATAATCCAGTGTCCTGTATGTGTCCTCAATTACAGCATCTTCGATTAACTTCATGAGAGAATCGACATGCGGAAATATAGAATCCGGGAAAGTATAATTGTGAACGATCGTATCGAGGTACATCCTGAACATGTCAGAAAAGGCCGGAACTTGCATTAACTTGGTAATCAAAGGCCTGGGCTCTGATGAATGATACCAGTTCAGGCAGTTGCGTGTTGCCCAGTCGATGCCGAACCAGTCGACTCCGAATGTGTTATCGGTATCAAAAGTGATGAAAGAGAAATATCCTGACTGATCATGATCATAGAGGAAGTAGTTGTTTTTTAGGAAACCGTAATCATCCCAGTTGCCGGTAGCGATATCGATGGCATAGGCTTTAAGAACGCCTGATACATCAATCTTTTCTTGAATTTTTCTTGCAAATGCAGTGTCGGCATCCTGGTCAAGCAATGTGATAAGAGAAACGAGGTCAGAATAATCGTTCAGGCTTTCATTTGTTTGAAGGTCATAGGCCCGGTCACCGGTTTCAGGGCTGTTGATTATATCCTTGTAGGTTTGTTGGTCGGGACCCAGGTAAACCAGGTCAGCGGGATAAGTACATTTGAAGAAGTTACCGTCGTTTTCATCATAAACGCGGTTAAGCCAGGCCTTGTCGTATTCTTCAATATTGGTATACAATCCGTAATATGAACCATTTATGTAGAGTTTTACGAACGATGACCTTCGTGGCGGCATACCAGCTTTGTTCCAGATATCGTAGAACAGTTTTTCGCGGATTAACGTCGGATCATTGTGCTGCCCGTTGAGATTGAGCTTTTTAACACCCATAAACCGTCGTCCGGGAGAATATTCGTTGAAACTTACCTTGAAGGATTTCTTCTGCGACACCCTTGAGGTGTTGCCCCTCAGTCTGAAACCAGCATCGTAAACCGTGTCGGTACAGCTGCCGTAATCATAAACAAAAGTCGTTTTGTAATAATGATTTGAGTACACATCAGCCATAATTGCTTGAAGTGAATCGGGTGAAATGGTGATGTAAACAGAATTAATCCGGGACTGATCGTACAAGGTATCCTGCGCCCCGGCATGGAGAAAGGCGAATAATATTATTACCGCTGTAATGAGTGCTTTGCGCATCTAATATTGTTGAGTGTGCCAAAGATAAATCAAAGCACTTAAACGAATGCCGGTTGAATAACACTTTAAAACCTAAAGCTATCGGGAAATCCTGAGTGTAAACGAGAATGTAGAGCCTACACCCGGTGCGCTGCGCACATTGATGGTTTGCTCATGTGCTTCGATGATGTGCTTTACAATAGCAAGCCCCAGCCCGGAACCGCCCCCGCTTCGTGAGCGGTGCTTGTCAACCCGGTAAAAACGCTCAAAAAGTCTGGAAAGATGCTGATCCTCAATGCCTATGCCATTGTCTGACACTTCAATGAGCAGGTTTTCATCCATATCATAAAAACTTACTTTAGTCCTCCCCTTTTCACGTCCGTATTTAATCGAATTTTCCAGGAGATTTACCAGCACCTGTCGGATTTTGTCCTTGTCGGCCAAAACGAACCTTGGGACATTGTATTCAGAACCGAATACTAAACTTATTTCTTTTGCTTTTGCCTTGGGCTCAAGAAATTCGAAAACATCACGCGTGAGAGCCAATACGTCAAACTTAACCATCTCAGGTTTTGCTTCCCCAGATTCGAGCCTGCTGATCACTTCAAGGTCGTTAACAATCGTGATCATTCTGTCAGTGTTTTTCTGCACTTTTTGCAGGTAATCGAAATTGATATCCTGATCCTCAAGTCCACCATCAAGCAGTGTCATCGTAAATCCCTGGATGTTAAAGAGCGGTGTTTTCAGTTCATGTGACACATTGGCCAGGAACTCCCTGCGATAAGTTTCCTGCTGTTTGAGATCATCTATTTCCTGGTTACGTGCATTGGCCCAATCAGTAACTTCAGCTCTAACCGATTCAAGCACATTACCCTGTGTGGCTGAAAAAGGATCTTTCTTTTCCTCCTTTGAAAGCTTTAGATTATGAATAGTTTTATAAATCAACTTGATCTTCTCGTAGATAAACGTCTGCAAAAAGTACTTAATAACCAGATACTGAATGATAAACAAAATAACTGCCGGAATTACAATTGCATACCAGCCAACATGTAGCCCGTAAACAGAAGCCGAAATCCAGTATGCCAATCCTGATGTCAGCGAAAGCGCTGCCGACAAAACAAGGGCCAATATCCCGGGATTCGAGGATTTTATCATTTTACAAATTTATAACCAACTCCTTTAAGTGTGCGAATATGATCGCTGCCAGTTTTTTCGCGGATTTTCCTGATATGCACATCAATGGTTCGCTCACCGACCACTACATCATCATCCCATACCTGACTGAGTATTTCATCACGGGTATAAACCCTGTCGGGTCGTGAAGCAAGCAGGTTGAGGAGTTCAAATTCCTTGCGGGCAAGCTGTATTTCCCTGCCTTCCTTGAATACAAGGTATTTCTCCTTATCGATAATAAGATCGCCGGCCTGGTAAACCTTCGATACCTGTTTAACTACTTTGTGTCTCCTGAGCAGTGAATTCACTTTACTCACAAGCAAAGCAGGCTTAATAGGTTTTGTGATATAGTCGTCACCGCCGGCATCAAGGCTCAGAATCTGTGTGAAATCTTCGCTGCGCGCTGTAAAAAACACAATGATAGTTTCATCCAGAGCCTTGGTGCGCTTGAGTTCGCGGCAGGTTTCCACACCGTCCATCTCCGGCATCATGACATCCAGCAGTATCAGGTGAGGATTTATTTTTAATGCCAGGCTGATCGCATCACGGCCGTTTGTAGCCGTATGAACGGTATATCCTTCCTTGCGAAGGTTATAACCGACAAAGTCGAGGATATCTTCCTCATCGTCAACCAGCAGAATTACAAAGGCTTCATTGTCCATCATTGGAGCAAGATTTAATGACTACTTCTTCTTGTTGAGTTTATTATGCTTGATCACAATGGCTTCGAAAAGGAAAACAAGTTCTTCGCCAATATTGAGAACATGGTCACCGGCGCGCTCCAGCTTTTTTATAACAGTGAAGGCATCAAGGTAATCGGTCACTTTTTCCGTATCCTGCTTAATGAGGCTTGCAATTGCATCACCTGCTTCATTATGATACTTATCCAGTTTAGTATCAAGCTTGAAAAGATTCATCACCAATTCTTTGTCCTGGTTCTCGAACGCCCTGAGCGAGTCCTGCAGCATTGACTGAACTACAAAATACATTTCAGGGATATGCGTGATACGAACTGATTCTTCGCTCCAGGGCTCCTCATATTTCTCGGCAATCTTGGCAATGGTATTTGCATAATCACCGATGCGCTCAAGGTTATAGTTGATTTTCAACACCGATATCACGAATCGCATGTCAACAGCAAGCGGGTTTTTGAGCATCAGGATGTTCTCACTATCCATGTCGATCTTGAGTTCAAAGGCATCTACCCTTTTTTCATTCAGCCGAACTTCTTTTGCCAGGCTTTTATTGGATTCAAGTACTGCAAGCCGCGATTTTTCCATCTGGCCTATCACAAGGCTCCACATCTGGATGACATCAGTCCGTAACTGGTCTAAAGCTCTTTCTAATATTTCGCTCATGTTTTCCTGTTTTAAAAGTAATGTAAAATTGCAGTTCTCAGCCGAAACGACCTGTGATGTAACTTTGAGTCCGTTCGTCTGCCGGGTTAAGGAACATTTTCTGGGTTTTATCATGCTCAATAAGTGAGCCCAGGTAGAAGAAACCAGTATAATCACTTATTCTTCCCGCCTGTTGAAGGTTGTGCGTAACGATGATGATTGTATACTGCTTTTTAAGCTCAAAAATGAGATCCTCAACCTTGGCAGTTGAGATGGGATCAAGGGCCGATGCAGGTTCGTCCATCAGCAATAAATGTGGTTCAACTGCAAGCGCCCTGGCAATACATAACCGCTGCTGCTGGCCACCCGATAATGCCATCGCTGACTTTTTGAGGTTATCCTTCACTTCTTCCCAAAGCGCAGCTTTTTTAAGCGAGGACTCCACCACCTCATCAAGGATCGATTTTTTATTTATTCCATTCACCCTCAGACCGTAAGCTACATTCTCAAAAATAGATTTCGGGAAAGGATTGGGCTTCTGAAAAACCATGCCTATTCGCTTCCTGATCTCATCAACCTGCACATCCTTATCGTAGATATTCTTTCCGTCAACAGTCACCAGTCCTTCAAGCCGTGTATTCCCGATTAGCTCGTTCATTCGGTTGAAAAGTCGCAGGAAAGTTGATTTTCCGCATCCCGAAGGCCCTATAAGTGCCGTAACACTGCTCGGCTCAAAAGTCATACTGATGTCTTTCAGCGCATGAAAATCACCGTAATAGAAGTTTACATTTTTGGCTTCAGCCTGTATCATTTTTGTAGATTCNNAAGTTTCTGGTTTAAAGTTTATTGCTATATGAGTTTGGGATTCAAAGACTAAAGGCAAAAAACGGAAATTTATCTCGTTCCTATTTCTATTCTCTTGATTTTAAGAGCAGTACCTTCGGCATCCATCTTCTATCCTCTATCCTCCATTTTCAATTTTCAATTGNNTCAATTGTCCATTGTCAATTACTTACATCTTCACTCTTTTCCCAAGTGCCTTCCTGAGGAAATTTGCCAGCAGGTTCATCAGCAACACAATCACTATCAGCACGAAAGCAGTACCATAGGCCATCGGCCTTGATTCTTCCATGTTTGTCCCGCTGGTTGCCAAAACATAGAGGTGATAGGGCAACGCCATTACCTGGTCATAAATGCTGTGTGGCAGATTGGGCAGGAAATATGCTGCAACCGTGAAAAGTATTGGTGCTGTCTCTCCTGATACCCTGCCGATTGAAAGTATCAGTCCTGTAATAATGTTAGGAAACGCAACCGGCAGTACAACTTTGCGGATAGTCTGGAGTTTGGTTGCTCCCAACGCAAGACTGCCTGTACGCAATGAATCATCAACTGATTTCAATGCTTCTTCCGTAGTCCTGATAATTACGGGCAATGTGAGCAAACCGAGTGTCATGGATCCCGCAATGATTGAATCGCCGAAACCAAGGTAATTCACAAATAGCGCCATACCGAAAAGCCCGAAAACTATTGAAGGAACGCCTGCCAGGTTATTGGTCATAAAATCGATGAACCGCCTGAACCAATTGTCAGATAAATACTCATTCATGTATATTCCTGAAAGTACACCGACCGGAAAGGCAAAAATCATGCTGCCCAGTATGAGGCAACCCGTTCCAACGATTGCCGGTAAAATTCCGCCTTTCGTCATTCCTTCCTCAGGCATGCCGGTTATGAACTCCCAACTGATGACTGATGCACCCCTCACAATGATAAAACCAAGAATTACAAACAGAATCCCGACAACTACGAGGCTGATGATAGTAAAGCTGGAGAATGCTATATACTGGCTTAATTGTTTTCTTGTCATGGTTGAATATAGATTCTGAAATTCATGCCTTGTCTTATTTTCTTTCTTTGTTCCTGACGTATGCCACAGTAAGGTTAATCATGATGGTAAAGAGGAATAGCACAATGCCCAAAGCAAAAAGGGCTTTGAAATGCAATCCTCCATAAGGAGCTTCACCCAATTCGGCAGCTATTGTCGCAGGAAGTGTTCTTGCAGGGACAAGGAACGAATGAGGTACATTGGAAGCATTTCCCGTTACCATCAAAACTGCCATGGTTTCACCAATAGCGCGGCCGATCCCCAGGATGATTGCCGCCGAAATGCCTGATTTTGCATAAGGAATCGTCACTCTCCTCAGCGTTTGCCAGCGGGTTGCTCCCAATGCTAGGCTTGCTTCCTTCAACGACCGGGGTGTAGTTCTTAAAGCATCTTCAGCGATCGTCACAATTGTTGGCAACGCCATGATCCCGAGTACAAGGCTTCCTGCCAGCACGGTTTCACCAACATCTAACTTAAAAGTCGATTGTACCATGGGAACAATAACGATAAGCCCGAAGAAGCCATATACAACCGATGGAATTCCAGCCAGTAATTCAACGAGCGGTTTTACAATATTCCTCAGCCTGATATCAGCAACCTCTGCAAGAAAAAGTGCAGTAGCCAGGCCTAAAGGCAAAGCAATGAGCAAAGCACCCAAAGTAACCAGAAATGTTCCTATGATCATCGGCCAGATGCCAAAACTCGGAATTGGCTCACTGGTGGGATACCACTGTTTGCCAAAAAGGAAATCTTTAACAGAAATGTTTTTAACATGGATGGTATGACCCTGGAAATCAGAAGGTAAGTTCTTGTCGCTGATATGCATTAGTGCACCAGGATGCGAAACAATGAACTCATTCAGTTTCTGCGGCAGGTACTCGAGCGAAGCGCCCAATTCTTCCTCGGTAAAATAGTTGGTTATATCATTGACCGTAAACAATATGATGCTGTCGTTCTTCCCTCCCACCTGCGACCAGTTAGTAATATCCTGGTTAAAGATAGCCTTTAGCTGATCAGAACTCAGATCCTGAACCGGGTTTTGCTTACTAACGGCAATGATAAAATTATGCTCCAGGGGTGAACGATTGAAGATGCCCAGCCCTTCACGAAAGAGGAAAAGAACGATAAGTATTACCGTCAGGCTTGTAATTGTACTGCTTGAAAGCAATATCCCTTCAATAAACTTTTCGAATAGCCGTCGAAATCTTTTCATCTTGTAGTATTTGGTCAGGTTATTTGTTGTGCATTGGGGAATATTGCTACTATTTTGGATTAGTTACTGCTTTAATTAACAGGCACATAACCTTCCTTTAACACAATCTGCTGCCCTTCGGTTGAAAGTACAAATTTAACAAACGGGCTTACTTTACTTTCAACCGATGTGAGGTAATAATAATATAAAGGTCGGGTAATCGGATACTTTTTACTTTTTGCAGTTTCAATGGATGGCTTAACATACGTTCTACCCATATCATACGAAACCTCAACAGCTTTTATCGTTTTCTCAAGGTATGCCAGCCCTACATAACCTATTGCCCCTTTGGTCTGACTTACACTCTGAACTACTGCTCCTGTTGCAGGCATTAGCAATGCAGTTGAGGCGAAATTCTTCCTGCTGAGCACATGTTCCTTAAAAAATTCATAACTGCCCGAACTGGTTTCACGCGAATAAACAACGATTTTCATGTCGTCGCCACCAACTTCTTTCCAGTTTTTAATTTTCCCGGTGAATATACCTTCAAGTTGCTCCCGGGTGAGTTTTGTAACCTTATTTGCCGGATTTACTATCACAGCCAATGCATCGTATGCTATGATAGTTTCTTTGAATGATTTTCCCGCATCATTCAGTTTCATTTTCTCATCAAGTTTCAGGCTGCGTGATGCCTGGGCTATATCAGTAGTGCCAGTCATGAGAGCTGAAATTCCCACTCCCGAACCACCGCCTGTAACCATGACCGATGACCCCGGGTATTTTTTCATATATATTTCAGCCTCTTTCTGGGTAAGGGGAAGTACAGTATCACTGCCTTTTATCTTGAAATTTACTTTTTGTCCGTAAACTGCAGCCGATATAATCATCAGCGAAAATATCAACATCTTTTTCATCATCTTCTTTTTGTGGCAAAGTACGTTACTAAGTATTAAACCGGGATTAATTCAATATTAAGTAATTATTAAGCCTGATTTCCAAATGATTTACATAATGCTCATCAACAATGATTTATGTAAACACTATTCAGAACCAGACACGGTTTTAGATTTAATTTTCAATTAATCATATGTTAATTTTAAAATAAATTACAATTTAATCCATGAATAGACTTATGAGAATCAATGATTTATAAAATAGCCCCCTTGCTAAATACTAGAGTTAACTACAGATATAAAAAATTAGTATTTCATATAGGATTTGGATTGGAATTGAAATGTTCTCTGATGATGTCTCCGTTCATACTTTCAGAAATAATCCTGAAAAAAAAGAGGCTGCCAGTTGATGGCAGCCTCCGAAGTAATCAATTAAGTATTTATTAAAGAACGCCTAGGTCGAGCATAGCGTTTGCAACTTTCATGAAACCAGCCACGTTGGCGCCTTTCACATAGTTTACATAACCGTCAGGTTGTTTGCCGTATTTAACGCAGTTCTCGTGAATGTTGATCATAATCTGGTGCAGTCTCTGGTCAACTTCGGCTGAAGCCCAGCTAAGTTTCATGCTGTTCTGGCTCATTTCGAGACCTGATGTTGCTACACCGCCTGCATTTACTGCTTTACCAGGAGCGAAGAGTACTTTAGCTTCCTGGAACACTTCAATGGCTTCGGGTGTTGAAGGCATATTGGCACCTTCAGCAACACAGATTACGCCATTCTTTACAAGGTTCTCAGCATCCTCTTTTCCGAGTTCGTTTTGTGTGGCACAAGGCAATGCAATGTCGCACTTGAGTTCCCACGGGCGTTTTCCCTGTACGAACTGCGCATTGGGGAATTCGTAAGTATATGGTTTAACGATATCCTGGTTTGAAGTGCGGAGTTCAACCATATAATCAATTTTCTCACCGCTAATGCCTTCCGGATCATAAACGTAACCATCAGGTCCTGAAATGGCAATTACTTTACCGCCAAGGTGGTTGACTTTTTGTGCAGCACCCCAGGCTACGTTGCCGAAGCCCGAAATAACAACCAGTTTCCCCTTGAAATCAAGGCCTTTGGTTTTGAGCATTTCCTGGGCAAAATATACGGCGCCAAAACCGGTAGCTTCAGGACGGATAAGACTTCCACCCCAGTTGATACCTTTTCCTGTAAGAACGCCTGTATGTTCATGGGTAAGCTTTTTATACATGCCATAAAGGAAACCAATCTCCCGGCCGCCAACACCTATATCCCCTGCAGGAACATCAGTCTCGGGACCAATAAGTTTCCAGAGTTCAAGCATGAACGACTGGCAGAAACGCATGATCTCATTGTTCGATTTGCCCTTGGGATCGAAATCCGAACCTCCCTTAGCACCACCCATCGGCAGCGAAGTGAGACTGTTCTTGAAAATTTGTTCGAATCCCAGAAACTTCAGGATCGAAAGATTTACGCTCGGGTGGAAACGAAGTCCGCCTTTGTAAGGGCCAATCGCGTTGTTGAACTGAATCCTGTATCCCAGGTTGACGTTCACTTTGCCATTATCATCGACCCAGGGAACTTTGAAGGTTAAAATGCGGTCGGGTTCAACCAAACGGTCAATAATACCTGCCGTTTCAAATTGAGGGTTTTCGTTGCAGACGTCTTCAATTGATTCGAGGACTTCGCGAACAGCCTGTAAGTACTCAACTTCTCCCGGATGTTTTTTCTCCAGGTTCGACATGATTTTTTCGACTTCCATGATCAGAAAGGTTTAAGAATGATTGTGTATATTTTAGAATTCTTTGTTATTGAATTAACAGCACAAAGGTATCTTTTTAAGTAAATCACGTAACAAAAGCCTGTAAATTATTTTGTTTCAAAATAAGCCAGCCGCCACCAGTATTATTCAGCCTTGATGGTCTTTACCACTTTACCTTTATCATAAACAACAGTCTCCGAAACTGTTCCATCTGGGTTATATACAAACTCGCTGCCATGTTTCAGGTTGTTTTCATATGTCACAACGCGGTTAATGCTACCATCTGGGTTTAATCCCTTTAGCTTACCTGCGCCTTTCTCATAAAGCCCTTCACCTACCTTTATTCCTTTTTCACTGAAATATTCCCATTTACCATCATAAAGTCCTTTTGAGAATTTCCCCGTGATTTTCACTATACCTGATGGATACCAATAGGTGTATGGTCCGCTGAGCGTGTCGTTCACATAAGTTTTTTCTTCAAGTTTATTCCCGTTTTCATCCCAACCGACTGAAAGGCCGTTCTTCAGACCATCCGAATAATGATCTTCGCTCTGCTTTGAACCATTGGCATACCAGCGAGTCATCAGTCCCTCGGGTTTATCTTTTCTGAATGTCACCTCCTGTTGTTTTGCACCGTTATCAAAAAACCATACTGCATTTCCATTGAGTTTCTTGCCTGAGTAATGCCGGACAGACATCATCTGGCCATTGGGATAATAGTCAGTCTGCGTTTTAGTACATGATGTTGCCAATAACACCAGCAATATAAACGAGATAACACCAATAACGCCCTGCTTAATCATAATGCCTTTCAGTTTATTGATTCAATCTATTGCTAATCAAATTGTTTTAAGGTAACCTTCATTTCATCCAAGAAAAATCGTTCCCTGCCTTTATTCCAAATATACGTTTTTATGACAGCCTTCGGGTCTGTTTTCTCAGGTATGATAATTGTTTGGAGTACCCTGTACCATTTGCCAGCTGAAGCATAGTTACTGATCACAGCACCTTTCCATACAAGTGGCTCTTTCCCGGGAGCTTCAAGAGAGAGCACCATGATTGCATCTTTGGGTTTATGATCGAACCAGACCCATGCCTCAGCCACAGCCTTCTGCCCGCCAGTGAAACCATAGGTGTCGCCCGGCTCAATGACGAGCCCGGGGCTGTATTCAATGATTGAATCTACTTTCATCGAGCAGGCTCCGGAGTATGCAAAGTCTTTAGAGAGATTCATCTGCGGGATTGGCATGGGATTTTCCTCGAAGGTCATCTGCCGGTCAGCAATTACTTTCTCCTTTTCTGAATAACTTTCAGGTCTATCTTTCGAATAAATGAAAAGCTTTGACAATCCACCGTAATTTATGTTTTCGAGCCGGTAAGGGTATGAAGCGGCAATAATATCTTCAGCCTCATCAGGTGAAGGTTTTGTCAAGGCATACAAAAGGTAAGGAGTGCCACAGTTACGCACCTTTTTCCCCAGCGATTCAAGACTATCGGAGGTGACATTCGTCATCAGCAGTTGTGCACTATCCTTTTGTATATCAAAATAATATGTAATATAATAAGGACTATTCGCACTTATAATATTCGTCACATTTTGCTTACCATATTTCTTACCTGCTTTTAAAATCTGCTTTGCGACATCCCTGAATTCTCCGAAGTGTTGTTTATTGTAATAGTTTCCATAACCTGCTGTAGAATATACGCCGGCAATCAGAAATACTGCAAGTAATACTGAATGAACCGGCTTAAATTGGTCACCACCAAACGAGAAAAGGAAAAGCAGCAAAAAAGTGAAAGAAAAAATCAGTACCGGATGCTGAAGAACCGGGTTTATTTTAACGCTGTATATGTAACCGATTGCCATTGGCAACAGGAAAAAAAGCATGACAACGATACGGTATTTGTTGTTAACCAGCCGTTTGAGGTTTAACTTGGCCAGAACTGCAGCAACAAGCAATGTTATAATCATCAACCAAACCTGGTGATTGAAAATAAAAAGGATATGTTCAGCAATCCAGGCCGTTGTAGGCTTCCCGAGCCACAACCCTACTCCTTTGTATGTAAGGTGGTTGAGTGTGATATACAAATGGGGAAGAAAAAGCAAACATGCCGTGATGCCGGCAAGCAGGTAACCTGCAAGCATCCTGCGTTTAACAAGGAAAAGCCCGGTAAGCCCGATAACTGCTGCAAGCAGAAAACTAAAGTAGTGGTTATACATGCACAATGCGGCTGAGACTGCATATCCTGCCAGGTTTGCAATTCTGGCCGGTCTTGTCCCTGAGTTATACATTTTCTCATCAACAACCCTGAACCAGAACCAAAAATTGAGAAGGCAGAAAAATAATCCTGAGCCATATGGCCTGGCAATCTGGCTGTAAAGAAGCGGGAATTCGAGGAAGGCTATAGCAGCAGCAGTAAACAGACCACTAACGGACCCAAATAATTGCTTGCCGACCAGAAAGGCAAATAAAACTGCCAGTATGCCAAAAATCACAAACGGAAATCTGAGTGATGCTTCTGAAACTCCAAATAATTTTATCCAATACCAAAGCATAACCTGTACACCTCCCGGGTGACCGTCGACATAAAACCCTTTCTCAACAAGTTCATGAAAACTGTTGAATCTTAACCTGTTGATTGCACTTAATTCATCATTCGAAAAAGAAAACGAGGTGTAATGGTAAAACCGCATGAAAGCTGCAACTGCCAGAATAACAGCGAGCCAGAGATAAACAGGATCAATCTTGGTTATATATTTTGGCAATTTCATGGACGAACTGTCATTCAATCTAAAGATGGCATATGATAATACTCAATGTCACTTTTTACCGGTTTGCAAAGGTAACAATCGGACACAAATATCGTCGGCCATCAGTTCTTCCTCACCATGAGGCAGATAGAAGTAAACAAGCACAGTATCGGCTTTGGTGCCTGCCGGTACCATAGACTGGTTCATAATGTTTATCCATCTCCCTTTTTTATTTACGCCCCTCAGGTACAGCGGGTTATAACTTACCGACTTGCCTCTCAATCTGAAATCAGTCACCATGGCTGCATTGCTGTACATATGATCAGAGTATAGTGATGCTGTGACGATCACTCCAGGCGTCTCTTGATCAGCCTTGATAGCAAGAGGTACTTTAATTGCATAACTGAACCTGTTTTTATCGTTAAAAAATGTGGCGTGATCACCAGATGGAGCACCCCCTGCATGGGTAACTTTTGAAGACGCAGATTCGTTAGGATTCTCAAAATCATTACATACCACAACCGGGTAATCACTTGTTTTTAAAGCCGTTATGCCGAGCTCAGGAACTGTTCTTTTGGGCAGATATGAAACATATTCTACTTCAAAATCATCAATATAGCATGGTTGTGAGCCTGCAGTATACCAGAAATAAATCCTGACTTTATCGGCTTTACTGACCGGCATCTCATCGAAGAATTCTTTCAAAACCCATGAACCTCCATCGCTCGGCTGTTCAACAGTAACAGCTTTGTATTTAATTGTTTCTGGCCCTTTGCGGTAATCAAAAACCAGCACTGGCTTAGCTCCGGGTGACAATTTTAACCTTGCTGCAACGCGAATATAGCCTTCATTACTATTGAAATAACTTTCAGGATCATCCTCAAAAAGAATACTATACGGCGAATCAGCATCAATTTTGCATGATTTATTTCCCGAAAAAGCCTCAGCTGACGTCACTTTATCCTTTCCCTTCCACCGATCGTCCGAAGAGTTCTCCATATCATTTTTCCATGACAAGGAGCCGTTAATTATTTCAGCAGGCCTGCCAAACCAGTCATAAGAAGTTCCTTCTTTCATAGTCAGTAATTCAACTTTCAGGTCATCGGCCAGAATCGAACCGCCGTTCGAACTCAATGTCACAAATATGCTGTCGGAAACAGACCGGATATATGGAAGATAACTAACATACTCTGAATAGGACCATTTGCCTTGTTGCAGGGAGCGGGAGACTGACAGTTCGCTTTGCCCGTAATATTCATGGCCATGTCCGTATTCAATGCTTATTTTTACTGAAGACTCATTGTCATGTTTCAAAAGCATTGCACCGATCTTCAGAAGGACCGGCTTTGCGGTTCGTTCGGCAGCAAGGCTTCGTGAAAAAACCTGAACAGGATTCAGTGTATCAATCACCAGGCAATGATTCCCTGAGAATGCTTCCTTCGTTTCTGTGGCAACCTGGTTATTAAACAGTGTTGTAACCGACTCAAAATCTGCCTCAAAGCTTTGTTTCATCTCAACCGATTCTTCCGGGATGTAATAAGTGCCGGCAGGTCTGAAACTCAGGAAGTTTGTAAAGTAAGCTTTGGCTGTCACCGGGCCACGCGGATAAACCCAAATTATTTGCTGTATCAACTGCATGACATTCAATGCGATAAACAGCGAAAAGAATGCAATTAACACAATCAACCTTTTACCTGGCGCTATTTTGCCAAAAAGGGAAACCAGCAGAATAGCAACAAAGGCCAGGAAATCAATCATTACGCGCTGGCTGTGTTGCGAAGTGTAATTCCAGGCCCACCAGCACGACAATGCATAAACCAATATCATGAGGAATACTGCCAGTGTAATAGAACGGTATTTGCTTGATTTATAAAGATTAACAAAGCCAAGAAGCGAGATCGTTGCAAGAGGTGTATAGATCAGCCAGCCCTTCTCAAATCCAAACAAAAATTTTCCGAGGTGGGGATTAAGAAAATTAAAATGTTCATTCCCATAGGTATAAACCAGTATTCTGCCGGTTTGCAGGTACCAGATGATCATCGGGATTGCGAGAACCAGGAGTGCCGATATAACTGAAGTCAGCAGGTTTGCCGGATTGCCGAAAAGTGAAATTATCAGCTTCTTAAGGTTCGCGAAACTCCCGGCCAGGAAAGGAACAGCAAGAAGGATGATACCGTTTTGCGGCCTTGTGATAACAATGAGTCCGTATACAACCGCTGAAAGTGCAATTAATCGTTTATCAGGCTGCTCAGTCAGGTTCAGAACCAACAGAATGAAGGCATTGACCAGGAAGAAATTATAGACATGCACCATTGAACCTTCAACTACCGTGTAGTATATAAGGTTAGTAGCCAGGCCGGTAAGTACAATAACCCAGCCGTTAACTATGGTATTGGAAGAATATCGGTCCAGTATTTTCTTCAGGAAAACCATTCCCAATAAAAGATAAATAAGGGCAGAAAAAGCAATTGCCAGTTGGTATGGCATTGAATATCCGTCAGCCGGAAACCCTGAAATCAAAGCGACTACATGTCCTGCAAGAAAGAATGGGAGCCACAACACCGTAAGGCCCGGAAAATATTTATCAGCAACTCCATTGTTGAATTTGATCAGGAAATCTTTGTNAGAGGTCACCCCTTTAGGATAATATGCAGATTCGTAATTATCAATAAATGAAAAGGAAAGGTCGTGGTATATAAACAAAGCCGGCAGGTATGCGTAGTAACCTTTGCCATCGCTGTTGATCACCCGGTCCATGGATTTGANAGGATTCTTGAGCCAGAAGAAACACGCAACATAGATTGCAACTACAATCCAGGGGCTTTTTTGCCGATCAGCTGATTCAATCTTCCCATATAGCACTCAGTCTCCCGGGATTAATTACTCATTCTTTGTTTCACCGCCTCAAACAGGAGTATTCCGGCAGCCACCGAGACATTCAGCGAACTAATATTTCCGAGCAGTGGTATTTTCACTTTTAGATCAGCCATTTTCAGGTATTCCGGAGATACACCATCTTCTTCAGACCCCATGATAATTGCAACCGGTTGCTTAAAATCAGCGGTGTAATAATCAGTATTTGAATGTTCGGATGCGGCAACAATGGTAAGTCCCGATTGCTTGAGGTAATTGATTGTATCTTTCAGGTTATCACTGCGATGGACGGGGATTGTATTCAATGCTCCGGCTGAAGTTTTTATTGCATCGGCATTAACCTGTGCTCNCCCGCGCGAAGGTACTATGAGGGCATCAACCCCGGCACATTCGGCCGTGCGGGCGATGGCACCCATATTCCTGACGTCCGTCACCCTGTCGAGGATAACGAGCAAAGGCGTTTTCCCTTTTTCAAAGGCGTCGATCAGTATATTCTCAACAGGCTGATAGGTGACCATGGCGATGAAAGCAACCACACCCTGGTGGTTATTACGCGTGAGCCTGTCCAGTTTTTCAGCAGGCACCTGCTGCACAACCACACCGGCATCGCGGGCAAGCGCTATCAGTTCCCGCAGTTGTTCGTTACGCGCATCCCGCTGTAACAATATCCTGTCAAATTCCTTGCCCGCTTTCAGGGCTTCAACTACCGGACGAAGGCCATAAACCAGGTTCGCTGATGAATGGTTCTGATTTGATTTATGCTGATAAAGAGGCATTTTTAAGATTTCCTTAAATAACTTATTAGCTGTTTTTTAGCTGTTAGTCTTTCGACAAAACATTATACTTTAACTCCTTCTCCTACCTTCTCCATTGCTGAACCGCCATGTACCAGAATTCCTTATAGTTAGGTTGACGTTGCAACACGTAATCATTTTCCGAGAACGGGTTATCAGCCTTGAAAAAATGAAAATGGACCGAGCGGTAATTCCGTGCTTCGCCATAGATCCACTCTTCCTGGCTGCCATTAAGGTATACAATGTTGGGCGGGCCAAAAACTATATAGATCATTCCCCTGTCGGTTTTCCAGCCTTCACAGAACGAAGTGAAATGCCGGTTGGCATCTTCTACCCTGCCGTAATACTTCCTGATAAGCTCGACACCCCGCGAAATGTTTCCGCCCGTTGCAATCCAGAAACTATCAATGGCAGCTTTGGTATCAACGCTTCGAAGCAACTGATCAAATTCCTTGTTTGAAGTAATGTACCTGACAGCTTGTACCATTTGCGCCGGTGTATTCACCGACGGATATCCGTCATAGAACCTGTGAATTGTTAATCCGTCGATGTAAGCAGTATCACTTTGCANAAAGAACATCCCCCTGCCATGAAAAGTCTGGTTTATAAGAGTTCCGCCATTTCCTTGGAGATAATAACCGGAATCAGTCAGATAGTCGAATGGCTGGCGTAGCTCAGTGGCAAACGGAGGCAATGCCGGCGGAAAATTATGCCCGTACCTTGAAACAGCAAAAATATCTTTTGAAGGTCCAAAAAACTGAATATTAACGGGTTCACTGGTTGAAAGATAAGGAGTGAACAATGGGTCTCCGGAACCTCCGGTGACAAGGTACCAGCCTGCCGACCGGTTGTTTTTCTTCAGTACATCACTGATCAGGGTGGTTTTAGTTTTCGTTTGTAAATCCGAAACCCTGATTAACAAAAGGTAATCCTGGCCCAAAGGAGCCCGGAAACTGAATTCAGTCCTCAATGGCACAGGTAATCCACTGTTAAAAGGATAATCGCAGGTCACAGTGCCGCTGTCAGCGATAGCAGATGTATTCCACGATTTATAGAGTATATACTTCAGCCTGAATCCCTGCCCGGAAGTATCTGTTTTAACAGCACTATTATCATTCCTGTTCGTTTGAATTTCAAGGAATGCCCTGCTTACGGTATCGTTAAGATTGACCGTCACACAACGTATATTTACCTGGTTATCATTACCATAAAGCCAGGAAAGATTTTGCACGGTCATCTCGTTCACCGTTCGGCCACGAACTTATTAACAATGCTGAAAATAAAAGACAGGCAATTGAGACGCGCATATTCTGTAATCCATCAGTTGATTACACAACTGATGAGCGTATAAAAATAGGAAGAAAAAGGTTGCAATTAATTCCGAATGGTCAATCAGACCCGGCAAATGCTATTTAACCCGTAGCCTGGTTCCGGGCTTAAGCACTTTGGATTGTTTGATGCCATTGATAGCGCAAAGTTTTTTCACTGTAGTTCCATTGCGCTTTGCGATTGAATACAGCGTGTCACCTGACTTAATGGTATGATATTTTGATTTAGCTGACTTGGCCGGGGCAGTTTTCGATAATGAAGCAAGGTTTTCTGTTGTTGAAGAACTCCCTGAAGGCAAATAGTCGCGGGAACGCCCAAATACATTGGNTGTAATAAGCAGGGTGTCCTTATTTAGAGTATATGTATCAAAATCTATAAGTTGCTTTGGATTAAAAGCTTCTCCCATAAACCTGGTTTCAAAATGCAGGTGATTACATGTAGCCCTGCCTGTTCTGCCGCCAAGTCCGATAAGTTCCCCTGAATTCACTTGCTGATTAACTGCAACCGAAATCTTTGACAAGTGTCCGTATAATGTTTCAAGGCCATTATAATGCCTGATGACTACACAATTACCATAGCCTGAGAAATACCTGGCCATTCGCACAACACCGGGGAAAGCCGCTACCACTGTATCATGCAGGTTGAGTTTAAGGTCAACGCCTGCATGAATTCGCCTGCCCCTGTATCCGAATGGAGACAAAAACTGCCCTTTTATTGGTGGAACAAAACAACCAATTCCTTCAGGTTCAAGAATTAGATGAATAGAATCACCTTTATAGGCAAATTTGTCAGAATACAGTTTTACATATTGATTATTCCAGGTTGGATACCAATCCCTGAGCGGCGCAATATCGAGTTCAGGAGGCAGTAATGATGATGAAACCACTGTGCTGGGCGCTTCGATGGTACTATCCTCTTCTCCCCCGGCCGGCTCTTCCGAAAGTTGCTGTGCCAACACACTACCCCACGCAAAAACAAACGCAAATGCCAGGAAGAATATCCTGATTTTTTTGAGTGTAGTGGTCTGGAATCGAATCATCGGCAACAGGTTTAGACGGTCATTTGAATTTTGTTCAGCGATTCAAAAGTATTTTAATCATTTCAGAATTCAAAACACAAGGCCGGGTTTTCACATTTATTAACACTTTGGCCAGGCCCGGAATTTAGCTGGACTATCATGATAAAATCATCCTATATACTTGGTTATCAATGTCCCGCATTTATTGCAGAAACCTTTGTTATCCAAACCCGTGATTACCGAATTGTATCCTTTTCTTGAAATGGCCAGTGAAGAACAAACCGGGCAATGTGTATCGGAATGCAGGGAATTGATATTGCCAAGATACACATAATTCAGGTAAACCGATGCGATCTCATGCAATTCCTCAAGCAGTAAAGCAGGTGTTGGCTCAACATGCATCTTATGCATCGGGTAATAGCGCGAAAGATGCAGTACGGTATCTTTGCCTGTCTCACCGCTTATCCATTTAACCATTTCCCCGAAACGTTTCCGGTTATCATTCAGCCCGGNTATCACCAGGTTCACAAGTTCAAGGTGCCTTCCCGACTTTGAAATCATGCTGATGGCATTCTTGACCGGTTCCAGCTTCGAAGAAGTTGTTTTTTTGTAAAAATCTCCCGTAAAGCCCTTAATATCAACACTGAAAGCATCAGTCACCTTAAGCAATTGCTTTAAAGGTTCAGGATTGATGAAACCATTGGTGACCATCACATTCTTGAGACCGCGACTCCGGGCGATTGTCGCCGTGTCAAGCATAAATTCAAACCAGACTGTTGGTTCGTTGTATGTATATGCTATCCCGATGTTTCCCGGTATTGCTGATGCCTGCTCAATTACCTGAGCGGGTTCAAACCGTTTCAATCCCATCACCGAATTCACTGAAGGCACCTGTGATATTTCGCAGTTTTGGCAGAAAAGGCATCGTAAGTTGCATCCTACCGACCCTATCGAAAAAACCATTGAACCAGGGAAATAGTGGTATAAAGGTTTCTTTTCGATGGGATCAATATGAACGGCTGATAGCAGTCCATAATTATCCGAAACCAACGTACCACCTGTATTTGACCTTACATGGCAGATGCCGGTTTTCCCTTCACGGATTGTACAATAATGTGGACAAAGCGTACACTGGATTGTGTTGCTGCCTCTTTTTTCAAACCATTCAGAGGATTTCATCCTCTAAAAGTACAAAGAATTAACTAAGATTCCAGTCGATAGGCGTTTTTCCAAATCCGGTCAGCAGTTCATTTGTTTTTGAAAAATGCCTGCAGCCGTAAAATCCCCTGTAGACCGAAAAGGGTGAAGGATGTGCCGACTTGAGTACGGCATGCCTGCTCGTATCGATTAATTCTTCCTTGGCCTGGGCATAGTTGCCCCAAAGGAGGAAGACAAGATGTTCTTTCTGCTCCGACAGGGTTCTTATTACAGCATCGGTAAAGTTTTCCCAGCCTTTTTTCTGGTGCGAACCTGCCATGTTAGCCCTGACAGTAAGTGTTGCGTTAAGCAACAGCACACCCTGCTGAGCCCACTTCTCAAGATTGCCGTGTGCAGGTGGTGTTATACCAAGATCATTCTGTAACTCCTGGAAAATATTTACCAGGGAAGGAGGCTGTCTGACTCCTTGCGGAACCGAAAAACACAGCCCATGTGCCTGGCCTTCTCCATGATATGGGTCCTGCCCAAGCAATACTACCTTTACCTTATCAAAAGGAGTAAAATCAAATGCTGCAAATATGCGGTCACCCGGAGGATAAATCTTGTACAACCGCTTCTCTTCAAGAAGAAACTGCTTCAATAATATGAAATAGTCCTGCTGAAATTCATCTCGCAGAGCTTCCAGCCATCCCGCCTCTATCTTAGGATTAATCTGTGTCATCAGTCACTCTAAATTATTAATCGGTACAATAATACTGGTATTTTTGTTGTTATGTCATAAATAATAGATATTTTTGCTGACAGTATATAACAAACTGCAAAAGATTACATACGAAAACATGAAGAAACTAGCAGCACTTCTCGCCACAGTTGTAATACTTACCATACTGCTGTCATCGTGCAGCTCATCGGAACAGTGCGCTGCCTATGGTGAAGCAGGCCGTTACCGGGTAGAATCGCGGTAAGTCTAGTCCGGTGACTAAAGCTTACCATACTGTGAAGTATACTTCACATGTTATTTTTGTCAGTTGATCCGGCGCATACCAATAACCATGAGATTCCCATTTTATATTTTCATTGCAGCGCTGTTCATCATTCCTGTTGCTGCTGCATCCCAGGACTCTCCTGATTTTGATACAATTGCTGACGGCTTGCTATTCAGGCATGAAATGGCAGGTTCAGTGTCATTGCATACGCTTGGGTATGGCGCTGGCTACCGCATAGGTAAAAACAAAACCTATTATGTTAAGCGGATGTATGAATTCGACTTCCTTGAAATGAAATCTCCTAAGGAGTACAAGCGGTACAATGAATACCTGCCGAACTCCAGGAGATATGTTTATGGTAAGGAGAACAATGTTTACATACTCAGGGCAGGCATCGGACAGCAAAGATTGCTCAACCGTAAACCATACTGGGGTGGCCTCGAGGTACGATATTTCTATTATGGAGGGCCGGAGGTAGCGCTGGCAAAACCTGTATACCTTTATATTGCTTATTATACACAGCAGGACCTGGTGACTTATTACGATCTGCAGCTTGAAAAATATGACCCTGAGAAACATTTTCCTTACAGGGGGTACAATCTTAACCAGGATTGCGATATTGCTGGCCGCGGCCCATTCCTTGAAGGCATTGGTGAAATAAAACCTTATCCCGGCATATATGCCAAAGCTGGGTTTAATTTCGAATTCGGTGAATACAACCAGAGAATAAAAGCCGTTGAGACAGGCGTGGTCATCGACTTCTTCCCCAAAGCCATTCCAGTCATGGCATTCAATGATCCATACCGCTATTTTGTGACAGCTTACTTAAGCTTCAGCATCGGCAAAAGGTACGATTAAGCTGCCAATCAGCCGGTCTGGCTGATCTTTTGCAAACTTTCCTGATTCAATATCTCAAATGTATTGCCTTCAACAGCAATTATTTTTTCGTCCCTGAATTCTTTCAATATTCTGATAGCGCTTTCTTTCGACATTCCTGACATATCGGCAATATCCTGTCGTGAAAGGTTCGTTGTAAAAGAGGGACTGTTATAGATCCTTTCACTCAGATACAAAATCACGTCGGCAATCCTGCCGGGCATCTGTTTCTGTGTAAGACTTATAAACTGCTCGAAATTGTAAATGGAGAGTTGGCTTACCTTCCTGATAAATTCATCGGCAAACGCAGTATTGGTATGAATGAGGGTTTTGAAAACATTGGCATCCACGAGGCAGGCAATAGAATCTTCCATGGCTACAGCCGAATAATGATGCTTACTGTCTACATAGATGCCCGGGCCGAGTATATATTCAATGGGTTTAACAATTCCAATGATCAGGTTTTTATTATCGTAACCTTCGATATAGATCTTCACCATACCTTTAGTAAGACACAGGAGGTGCGCTGCCGGAGTACCCTGTTTGAATATCAGCTCGCCTGCCTTGAAATGCACTTCCGACCTGTTATCCCCTATCACACCTAGTTCATCCTGGTTGAGGCAGGAAAAAATGTCGGACTTCTCAAGGCAAAAATTACAGCAGGTTTTATCTTTTCTGAATATTTCTGATGGCATAATCAATCTCCCGGGTTGAGTTTTTAGTCATGAAATGAGATTTCTTACAACCCGGCTTCGACAAATATAATGATATATATCAATGCTCACATTGATTTATTCAATTATTTTTATATTTAAACATCAACCGGCTAATTCAATACTGTTCAAAGAATTTGATTTTTTTTGTATTATCAAACATTCAGAGTCTTTCATATCTAAGACACTGAATATCTTAGGCACAAAACTAACAAAGACCAAAATATTATGAAAAATCTCTCTCTCAGAATCCTGTTGTTAATGGGTGTTATCCTGACCTTGTTTGCTTCCTGCGAATATGACTTTAATGTATATCCGCAACCTGTTGTGCCTCCGGTTGGCACTGAAGACACCATCAGCTTTGCTCAGGATATAGTTCCGATCTTTACTGATAAGTGTATCTCATGTCACAAGACAGGAGGATTTGCACCCGATTTAACGGCAGCTAATGCTTATTCAGCACTGACTTCAGGCAACTATGTAGTTGCTAAAAATCCTGATGAAAGCGATTTGTATAAGAGCCTAAAGGCAGGCGGATCGATGAGTTCATACATCACCGTAGATGAAACTGCCCTTATATATCGCTGGATCTATGCCGGAGTCAAGAATAATTAAAATGTTCACCTTTAATAACAGAACAATCATGAAAAAATATTTCCACCTCATTTACAAGGTCATCTCTCTAAGCATTTTGGTAGTTTTATTGCTGAGCCAGTCGGTTCTGGCCCAGGAAAATACCGAGGAACAAACCGGCCCCGATAAACGTCCGGCTAAACCAGCCTTTGAAAGCGGCTTGCTCTTCGATCAGCAAACCAGCACTATTCCAGTTAAAAACACCCTCGAATTTGTCATACAGCACAGGTTTGCAACAGTTGAAAACGGGATAAGCGATTTATGGGGCATCTGGGGAGTTTCAAATATTCGCCTTGGATTGAATTTTGTCCCGATGAAAAACCTGATGGTCGGCTGGGGTACAACGAAATTCAAGAAGGCACAGGATTTCCAGGTAAAATACAATATACTGCAGCAAACCCGCTCCAATTCAATGCCCGTTTCGCTGACCATATACGGCAACTGGCAGATTGATTGCAGCGCCGATGATGCTTTCGGTCTCGATTACAAATTCTCAAACCGTTACTCCTACTTTTCTGAACTGATTGTCACACGCAGGTTTTCAAACGCACTGTCAGTTCAGTTTGCACCTACCTTCACTCATTTCAATGCTGTAGATTCGCTGGTTGACCATGACCGTATCGGATTATCGTTCGGCGCCAGGTATAAAGTGAGTCCGCAGGTTTCATTCATAGCAACCTACGACCTGCCGCTCAAGATAAAAGGTATTACCGAATGGATTCCCGTTCCTGAACCAGCCAAACCCAACTTTTGTGTAGGTGCCGAAATTTCAACAAGCACCCACGCTTTCCATCTCTGGTTGGGAAGTTCCCAGGGAATTCTTCCACAGGAAGTAATGATGAATAACAAAAATGACTTCTTCGAAGGCCAATTCATGCTGGGACTGAACATTACCAGGGTCTGGAATTTCTGATAGCGGCCTGATCGCCGCCGGAGTCCAGCCCTATCCATAAACAACTGACGATTAACTTGTTCTTACTCAAGAATATCAATAATAAAAAGAATGCATTGCATCAAGTTTCTAACAACCTCAAGAGGTTTCCTGGTTTTGTTGATACTGCTGTTTTCGTTTTCAACTTCTATAGCTCAAAAGGTTGACCAGTCAACACGCGAGGAAAATGGTAAATGTCTGACTTGTCACTCCAAAAGAGTGGTGAGTTTTACTTCCGACAGCCTTGGCAAAACATACAAGCAAAAGATGTATACCGATTGTATCATCGATACGTCTCTTTACTACACTTCGAACCACTTTAACTTCAAATGTATCGACTGTCATTCGTCGGATTACGAGATATTCCCGCACAATGCACAGCTCCGGTTCGAAGAACTCCCGGGATGTCTAGATTGCCATGGCGATGATCCTGCTTTCGCTGATTTTCATTTTGAAAAAATACAGGAGGAATTCGACCAAAGCGTTCATTCATCAAAACATAGCGATCAGTTTACATGCTGGAGTTGTCACAATTCCCATTACTATAAAATAAATGCACGTGACCGCAAGCAGAACCTCAAGCAGACCATAGCTTATGATAACGCTATTTGTTTGAGCTGCCATTCCAACTATGATAATTACAGGATGTATGTCGACCGGTTAAATCCGAATGTCACCAAAACGCATGACTGGTTACCAAACCAGGCCAACCATTTTCAGAATGTACGGTGCATTGAATGTCATGCCAAGGTGAATGATTCGCTGCTCGTATCGCACCAGATCCTTCCAAAATCACAGGCTGTAAAAAAATGTGCCGAGTGTCACTCAGCTAACTCCAGGTTAAAAGCATCACTCTACAAACTTAAGCTCAGCGATCCGGGCTTATTCAGTGACCGCAATATCGGTGATGCCGTATTAATCGGCTCTCCCCGTAGTACAACCGTTGACTTACTTGGTAATCTGCTTATCATACTCACTGCTGCCGGGCTTGTTTTCCACATGACAATGAGGATCATTACCCGAAAAAAACTGTTAATCATGACTGAAAAAGTATATCACTACGCCATCTGGATCAGGTTATGGCATATCACCAATGCATTGCTTTTCCTCACGCTCATCGTAACGGGGTTCAGCATGCAATACACCTCACCCGAAAATCCGCTGATCCCCTTCCAAACGTCCACCACGCTGCATAAAATTGCCGGCATAGTTGTGACGTTCAATTATCTCTTCTTCCTGATCGGAAATTATGTTTCCGGCAATGGCAGGCACTATAAGATTGAATTTAAAGGAGTTATAGTGCCTGTGGTCAAGCAGCTGAGATACTATGTTATAGGTATCTTTAAAGGTGATCCCCATCCTTTCCCGGTCAACCGTGAACGTAAATTCAATCCCCTGCAAAAGACTACCTACATCTTTGCCATGTATTTCGGATTTCCGATACTGGCTATTTCAGGTTTATTACTGGCTTTCCCCTCAATCTTTGACCTACTTGGTGTTGGCAGTCTTATTGTAGCCGATGTGCTGCATGTGCTTATAGGCATCGTCATGACTATGTTCATGCTTATACATGTGTATTTCTGCACGATCGGACATACCCCTACAAGCAATTTCAAGAGCATGATTACCGGGTTCCATGATATTGAGGAATAATTCGCTTTATGTCAAAAGATAAAGAAAAATCCAAAGCATCGCGCAGGCAATTCCTTAAAACAGGTGCCGGAGCCGGGATTGCTTCAGTAATCGCCGGTTCAGGGCTTGGATTGTTTGCCGCCCCCAATTCAAATGCCAAATCCTCAGGTAAAAAGATAAAAGTCCTTACAACTGACGGCAAAACGCTTGAAGTCGATGAGACGCTTTTGTCAAACCCTGACAAGGATTACTATGTTTCGCGTGAAGGGGCACACCAGGGCATACCCGGTAAAAAGTTTATAATGGTCATTGACCTGGCAAAATGCAAGAATGCACGTAAATGCGTTGAAGCATGCCAGGAAGGTCATCATTTGGCCAGTGACCATGAGTGGATGAAAGTGTACCTGCTGCAGGACGCCGACCAGGAAGCGCCATACTGGTTTCCCAGGCCATGCTTCCATTGCGATAATCCGATGTGTGTAAGCGTATGCCCGGTGGGTGCAACCTATAAAAGAACCGACGGAATTGTTCTTGTCGATAACGAACGGTGTATCGGGTGTAAATTCTGCATGACCGGTTGCCCATACTCAGCCAGGCAGTTCAACTGGTACAAACCGAAATCATCGACGGAGAATATTCCATACTCACCCGAAAACGCCTACCCGGCCAGGGAAGGCACTGTCGGTAAATGTGTTTTTTGTGCCGATAAACTACGCCTCGGTGAATTGCCACGCTGTGTGACTGCCTGCCCTATGGGTGTTCTTTATTTTGGCGATCTCACCGAGGACACTGTAACCAACGGGGAAGAAACCCTTCGATTCAGCGAACTGATCAGGGACCGTGCAGGCTATCGTCATCTCGAAATGCTTGGAACTGAACCAAGTGTATATTACCTCCCTCCTGTTGAACGGCAATTCCCGGTTGAACGGGGCCTTGAAGGTGCTGACGAAGCAATCAGGGAGAGGTACAAGCATACAAAAACCTATGAAGTGACAAAACAAACACGCAAATCAGATGAGTGAGAGTAACGAAGTCATCAAGAGTAATCTGCTCAATATTTTCACTCCGCTGATTGAGCACTCGACCAGAAGGTGGAAAATGCTTTTCGGCTTTTTTATATTGCTGATACTCTTTGGCATTTTCGCNCTATTGCAGCAGATCATCTACGGACACATTGTCACCGGTATGCGCGACAATGTCGTTTGGGGGTTCTATATCGTCAACTTTATCTTTTTCATGGGATTAAGCTATGCCGGAGCCTTAATCTCGGGAGTTCTGCATCTCTTCAGGTCTGATTGGCGAAAACCTATCATCAGAATGTCGGAACTTATCACTGTGATCTCGTTGCTGATTGGCCCGCTTTTTATCCTTTTCTGCATTGGCCGGCTGGACAGGCTCCCCTACCTGATCGCTTATCCGAGGATTCAGTCTCCTATCACATGGGACGTTATCGCCATCTCCACTGACATTTTTGGATGCTTTATCTTCCTGTACCTCTCATTTATTGAAGATCTTGCACTGCTCAGGGATAAAGCTGACCTGAAAGTTGCCAACTGGCGTAAAAAACTTTACAAAACGTTAGCCCTGGGATATACCGGAACTCCTGAACAAAGAACCCATCTCAAATGGGCAAAGGATGTAATGTCAGCAATGATCATTGCCATTGCCATCATCGTATACTCCGTACTGGCATGGATCTTTGGCGTAACGCTTCAGCCAGGCTGGCACAGCACTATTTTCGGGCCCTATTTCGTGATCGCTGCTGTATTTTCAGGAGCCGGACTGCTAATCATCCTGATGTGGATTTTCAGAAAAATTTACCGGCTTGAAGCATTCATCACCAGGCAACACTTTGTCTATGTTGGTATACTGCTGATGGTAATCTCACTTTTCTACGGGTATTTCACTTTCAGTGATTATCTCACTAAGTGGTACGGTTCAGTAAAAATGGACAAAGCACTCATTGATAAGCTATTTACCGAATTTTACTGGCTTTTCATACTGAGCAATTATGTCGGCATACTGATACCTATAATTATCATTGCGATCCCTAAATTCAGGACGATCAATACCATTACGATCGGTGCTGTAATTGCGCTGCTGGGCCTTTGGATCAACAGGTATCTGATCATTATCCCCACCCTTGAAACTCCTTATCTGCCAATCCAGGATACCCGTGCGGCCTGGCTTCATTATTCCCCCACATGGGTTGAATGGGCCCTGACATTTGGAGGCATCGGACTATTCGGGTTCCTGCTCATGCTGTCAACCAAGCTGGTACCTATTATTTCAATCTCTGAAATGACTGAGCCCGAGACCGGAAAACTACAGGAAGCTAACCAATGAACAACAGGCAAATGAAGACATCAAACATCAGGAAATCGTTGCTGCTTGTTTTCATCTGCAGCTTGTCGATGGCTCTCAGCCATGTAACTCTGGCTGCAGAGAAAGATTCAACCGGCAAACCCGCCATCATTTCGCCTAATTATGAATTCCTGCAATACAGGAACGATGACGGATCCCGTACTATGACTTTCAAAATGACTTATGTTTTGAAACTGGTTCCCAATGCTGTAAAGTGGAAAGAAGTTACTTTTCTGCAGGGTGCAGATCAGTCGGAAGTGCTGGGCAAATCAAAAACAGATGCCAGGGGAATAGCAACGTTGATAGTTCCACCCGGAGCCCAATTGATGAAGGACGAAAACGGCTCTATTACCCTGGGCGCCAGTTTTGAAGGCGATGAACAGTTTGAGGCTGTAAGCGACCAGATAAGTGTGAAAGATATGGGTATGAAATTTGAGATCAGTACGGACGATTCATCAAAGACGGCCTTAGTAAAAGTGAATGATTCACAAGGCATATTTGATTCGGCAAATCTTAAGGAAGCCACAGTTTCATTCTATGTCGACAGAATGTTCAAACCACTCAAAATCGGAGAAGCCACACTGGATGAAAACGGAGAATGCAGCGTTGAATTTCCGGCCGGAATACCCGGTGATTCCCTGGGTTTTGTCAGGCTGATGGCACGTATTGAGGAGAATGATATTTACGGTAATATCCAGGCCGACACCCTTATTCGATGGGGCGTCCCTGCTAATCATAAGGTTCCAGCCTCATTCAGGGCATTGTGGACGAAAGTAGCTCCAACCTGGATGGTCATCACGCTGATGATCCTGTTACTGGGTGTTTGGGGACACTATTCGTTTGCAGTGTACAAACTGGTCAAAATTAAGAAATCAGCCGTTAAAGAACCTGAAAACGAAGATGATACTGAAAATACTGAAACCGAAGAATCGCCTGAAGAGGCAAGTGAGAAACCGGGTGAAACACCAGCATAAGTCTGGCACGGTAATTGGAAAATATTAATAACGGAAAAATTAACAGAACACTAATAATTAACTAAAACTAAAACAAATGAAAGCAAAACTGTTTCTTACAACCATTGTCCTCGTTATGAGCGGCATTATGTTCCTCTCCTTCACTTACGTGCAGAACCAACAGAAACCCTGGCCAACTCCCGAAAAATACCAGAAAATGAAAAACACGGTGAAGTCGGATGCTACCAGCATTGCCAATGGTAAAGCACTCTGGAATAAGCATTGCAAATCATGCCATGGAGCAAAAGGATTAGGCGACGGAACCAAAGCAGCAAGCCTTGAGACTTTTCCGGGTAATTTCACAAAGCCGGACTTTAAAGCACTGGGTGACGGTGTGATTTATTATCGCTCATTCGTAGGAAGAAATGAAATGCCCAACTTTGAGAAGAAAGTCCTTGAAGAATCAGACAGGTGGGACCTCGTGAATTTTGTAAAATCACTCTAATAAAATATTGGGTGAATCAGAAAAGCCTTTCCTGACAGGAAGGGCTTTTTTATTTTTCTTTACCCGGGTTATTCAGGATTTTAATTATTACGGTAACTTTTATCTCATTAGCAAAGATGTAAGTTGTATGGTATTATCAATGATTGCTACGGCGCCGGCCCTGGCAAGTTCGTTCCTTGTTCCAAATCCGCATAAAACGCCAACAGCTCTGGCCCCGGCTCTTTTTGCTGAGAGAACATCCTGCGTTGTATCACCGACCATAAGACAGGCTGATGGTGAGACAGCCATTTTCCCGGAAGCAAAAAGTACGGGCTCAGGATGAGGTTTAAGTCTTCTGGTCGAAGTCCGGCTTACTATCAGCTCAAAAATTCCCGATAAGCCGTTTTCGCTGATAAACATCTCTGCTTCGTCAGCGCCACGAGTAGTGACAACGGCCAGCCGGTAGCTTTCACTGAGTGCCTGCAGCATTTCTGCAGCCCCCGGAATAATTCTGAATACTGCTTTCTTTTTCCTGCTTCTCCACAACGGGAGCAACAGGTTATCAAGTCCAAGACCGTCAATCAGCGCTATTAATCCGTTAACCGGTGTTTCCGCTGCCATCACCAGTCTTCGTGAAATGTGCAATGGCGAACTGATGCCAAAACACTTAAATACTTTGGCCAATCGCTCCACAGCCTGGTCATCGGTATCCATCAAGGTACCATCAAGGTCGAATAGCAATGCTTTTACTTCTTTGAAATCATCTGCAACCATAGGAGCGATATGTTATAGTCAAGCAAATTTCGTGAAGTATGACCGGGAAGGCAAATATCATGGATAATAATGAGCCACCATCGTGATTAAAATGATAACCTGATCAATAGACGTGCAAACAATATTAAATTTATATGCATACATTGATATATATCAATCATTTCGCGGAAAAATCCCAGCCCGTAAAGCCACAAATCTCAGCGCCAAACGAGGCTTTCAAATATGTTCGAAGCTTGATATTTATCTACTTTCACAATAAATCAAATCAATCAGGGATTAATTTGATAAATAACTGACAAACAATAAGATAATCTCAACAAACAACCAACAATAACTAAACATTACACTATGAAAAGGATTATTCTTTTACTTGCAATGGGTGTGGCAATATTCATGGCTTCATGTACCAAAGAAGGCCCTGCAGGACCCAAAGGCGACCCGGGAACCAATGGCACAAACGGCGTAAATGGTGAGGACGGAGTTGATGCTTCGATAACCTGCGGCGAATGCCACGACCTTTCTGATGGCCTTGTTGCTATCATGGCCCAATATGAACATTCGAAACATTATGAAACCGAAACCGCATTTGAAGGCAGCCGCGGTACCTGCTCACCCTGCCATACCAGCCAGGGCTTCAGGGGCATGATTACATCAGGCTATTTCAATGACCTGGCTTATGAAAACCCCGCTCCTATCAACTGTCGTACCTGCCACAAAATCCATGAAACCTACACTTCGGAAGACTGGAATTTCAGGACTACCGCACCTGTAAGGTCGCGCAATGACTCGGTAAATACCACCTGGGATATGGGCAAAGGCAACACCTGTATCAACTGCCATCAGTCAAGAAATATCAGTCCAATGCCTAACCTGGCAAGTACCGATTCAATCAAACTCACAAGTTCACGTTTCGGCCCCCATCACGGCCCCCAGGCAAACATGCTGGCCGGTGTCGGAAAATCGTCTTGCGTGGAAATTCCGGGTTCAGTTAACTATATGAATTCCAGCCATACCAACCTGCTGACCGACGGTTGTGTTACCTGCCACATGGGTGCTCCTGTTGGAACACTGGCCGGAGGTCACACCTTCACAATGTACAATGAATCAGAAGGATATGCGTTGAACGGATGTACTCCCTGCCATACCACCGCCGATGCCCAGGCTTTGATAGAGAACTCACAAACTGAGATTTCAGATCTTCTCACTCAGTTGCAAACCAAGCTGGTAGAAAAAGGATTATTGAAAGCTGACGGTGTTTCCATCGTCACCGGAAAGAAATTCCCGCAGGTTCAGATGGCCGCCCTTCTCAACTACCTGACAATTATTGAAGACAAGAGCATGGGCGTTCACAATGTGAAATACTCCAAAGCACTGCTAACTAACTCATATGAAGCATTGAACTAACTTCTATTGATGTTAAATGAGAAAGCCTCCTTAACCAGGGGGCTTTTTTTATTGCTTATTATATAACTAATTGTGAATAAATGTCGTATATTTGAATACTTTATAAATTAACTTATAATTATTATGAATAATCAAATCTATTCAGGAACGAAAAGGATCACAGGCATTGTATACTTACTTCCAATTCTCTTTTTATGCATTATACCTGGTATTGCAAAGACACAAGTACTTGATCCAACCTACATTGACAGCAATTTGTACGATTACATTTTTGGTGTCGGTTCAACATGGTCATATAAGGAAGCCTCAACAGGCACGATTGACAGCCTGGTCGAAACAGGTAATATTCACGAGTTCACTCCTGAGGTATGGATACACGGAGAACCTGTCGTGGGTCCGGTTGAATATTACAAATCTTATTATGAAAGTATGACTTTAAATTACCAGACCTGGGATCAATTTATAGGGTTTGTAATTGTGAGAGAAGGATATGACTGGGGTAATGGTGGCAAATACATATTCCTCGCAAGTTACACCATTGGTGATAAGCGTGGAGATACCGAAATAGTCGCTGTCTATGACTCTCTCGATATATACGATTATACATTCACTACCGTGACCAAAATGCTGGTGATGAATAACCCATTTGAAAATTACAGGCCCACCTGCTATTATTTTGCAAAGAATGTTGGCCTGGTAAGGAAAGAAATTCTGAGTGACGATACCAACCAGGTGCTTGAGCAATGGAATCTCAGGTACTATTATCTGGTAAACTCCCTTGTCGGTGTTAAACTTCATGAGGAAAATCAAGATGTAGAATTTTACCCAAACCCTGTTGAAAAGCAAGCCACACTTAAAGTTCCTGACCCCGGAATACTGCCATTGGAACTGATAATTTTTAATGCTGATGGAAGGAATGTTTTCAGCAAGACCATAAATGAGCAAACGACTGTTCTTGATATGGCAAATCTGCCTTCAGGAATATTTTTAGCACATCTGTTTAACTGCAACTTTAATAAGAATCTGAAAATCATCAGGAAATAGTATTTCATAAATTCTGATTAATAATTGCACTGTCCTGAATGTTTCCGAATTGGAATCAATGTTTATAAATAGAGTCTTCAGGAAGGCAAATTATCGTCATAAGAATATAATTTTGAGGCAAAATCCAATTAGCTGTGCTATCCCGCTTTTGCATTCTCTTATTCCTGGCATTCCTTGTATTTTCCTGCAGCAGAGAGGAAAAAGAAGCCCCACCGCAACCAATCCAAGTAACGATAATACAGCATGCCTACGACGCTAACATCTCATGGCAGGCAATTCCTGGTTATCCCGACTCTTCACTCCTATACTCTGTTTACATCGGCGACAGCTTATTAGCAGATAGCATCCTCGGCAGAAACTATAATATCCGGGGATTAAGTCCGGCAGCGGAATACAGGGGAAAAGTTGAAGCATTTTCGGATGAAAAGGTAATTGCGGCCAATACATTTGAGTTTACCACTGCCAAAGACCTTCCTCCGGGCAACTTTGATATCACCACATCCATCATCAGAAACCACTCTGTGACACTGACATGGTGTACTGCCACTGATCCCGAAAGAGGCCCTGTAACTTATGATGTCTACCTCGGCAATACACTGAAAGGAAGCGGACTAAGCACGACTACCATTGATTTTGACAATCTCAACGTTCTGACTTATTACAGTGGCAGGATTATAGCCGGCGACACCGCGGGCAACACAAACGAACTAAGCTTCTCTTTCAGGACAATAAATCCTGAAAACAGTGTAATGGCGCATACCTATGATGAATTTCAAAACCGTCGCCGTGAATATTCGTGGTACCTTCCGACATCGTATCCGGTGGCAGGGAGTATGCCGCTGGTCATCTTCCTGCACGGCGCTAACGGCAACGCGTGGAACCAGATGCAATCTTCTTATTTCAGGACGATAGCCGATAGGGAAAACTTCATATTCCTCATGCCGCAGGCACTCATGGGAACTTATAATGGCGAAAGCATTTACCAGTGGAATGCGCACTTCATATTTCCCTGGGATGATGCGGCATTTATCAGCCAGCTAATCGATACCATGCACGCGGTATATAATATTGACCTCAACCGTGTTTACCTGGCAGGCATGTCGAACGGCGGGTTTATGACCTTCTTTGCCGCCAGGCCGTTGCAGGACAGGCTTGCAGCCATAGCTCCCGTTTCCGGGCTTATGTCATCAAACATCTATACAGGTTACACACTCTCACACCCAATGCCCCTTTGCTATATGCACGGCACTGCCGATAACATCGTAGTGATGAACGGTAATCCTTCGCTCAACGAAGTTTTGAACCTCTGGATAGGCATTAATGGTTGTAGCAGTGTCCCCGAAATGACTGAACTTCCTGACCTAGTGCAGGACGACAATTCGACGGTTACACTTTTCAGGTACAGCGGCGCTTCGGAGGATTCCGAAATTCTCTATTACAGAATTAACGGCGGTGGCCATTCCATTCCCGGCGTTGAATACGGCGCAAATATGGACATAAATGCTTTTGAAGAAATGTGGAAGTTTTTTAAAAGGCATNNGCAAAGCACTGATAACCTGGTAACTATTCAAAAGAACAAATCCNNTCAATTTCTGCTCCCGGTTACAGCACAACCATATACCATTGAAGACTGATTCACTTTACACCTACCGGTGCCCGGTAAATCATATATAAATTATTACATTTGTCATATTAATCTTAAACCTAAGAATCAGTGTTAAAATCAATAAAAAGCTGGCTACCGGCTACCTCAATAGTGTCACTGCTTGTATTGTACTCCATTTCCTGCAAACACCATCCTGATGAGATAATACCTCCGGTGTCTCAATGCGACACAACAAACATCACTTATCCCGGTGATGTGCTTCCTGTGCTTCAGGCTTATTGTTATGGATGCCACACAGGGAACAATCCTTCAGCCGGAATAGATTTATCAAATCCGGAACATCTGAAAGCAGTTGTGAATAATGGCAGGCTTGCGGGCTCATTGCTTCATCATGCCGACTACACCGCTATGCCGGAAGGTACTACGCTTCCGCAATGTGCACTTAGGCAGATAGTGCTTTGGGCACAGGATACCATTTTCCCTGACGGAAACTGCGACTCTGTAAATGTAACCTTTGCAGGCACCATCAGACCGATGCTGCTGCTCAACTGCCAGGGATGTCACAACAGCACAAAACAAGCCGGCGGACTTGATCTTTCTGATTATTTGACGGTAGCCATGCTTGCCGGTAACGGACAGCTGATGGGTTCAGTGGAACATCTTGCCGGTTATTCTCCCATGCCGAAATATGGTAAGAAACTCTCTGACTGCGACCTTGGCAAACTCCGGAAATGGATAGCTGATACAACTTTTGTAAACCCTCCGGGAGGCATTCCGTGCAATCCTGACACTGTGTACTTCGAAATGGACCTGCTGCCTGTGTTTCTCTCAGCCTGCGCCAAAAGTGGTTGCCATGACGGATCAGACGAAGAAGCGCCCAGGCTAACCGATTATAACACAATCATGAACGCAGGAGTAAAGCCCGGTAATCCCGGTGGCAGCAAAATATATAAAGTTCTTGTCACCACCAATCTTGAAGACAGAATGCCTTACCCACAGGGTTCTCCCCCTTTGCCCGACGATCAGATTGCCATGATCAGTAAATGGATATCGCAGGGCGCCCAAAACCTTCATTGTGACAACCAGCCTTGCGATTCGACGAATGTTACATTCTCAGGAACCGTGTGGCCAATAATTCAAAACAACTGTTATGGCTGCCATAGCGGATCCAACCCGGGAGGCGGAATCCTGCTGAAAGATTATGCGACGGTAGCAGCAGCGGCACAGGCGGGCAAGCTTTATGGATCAATAGCATACCTCTCAGGATATGCCCGTATGCCAAAAAATGGCAACCAGTTATCCCAATGCAATATTCGCCAGGTTAAAAAGTGGATTGACCTTGGCATGCCGGCAAAATGACCTTCTGCTATTTTATCGACTAGTTCAAGATTGACCATCAGTAGATTAATTTTCCTACTGACCTTCAAAAACATAAGATTTTTGGAATAAGTAATCTCATGTTTAAATTGCAAAAATATAGTAGTAATTCCTGACTGTATCCATTTGACGGATATCACAGGCGTGCGGCCAAAAGTTGGGAAAATAACTTAAGCACCTCGTTACCTGCATATTTTTGTAGATGAACTATATTATGGCAGTTGCTGGTTTCCAGAATTCACTCATCACTAAATAGCTTTTATTAGGATTAATCTTGAATGTAGGCAGCATTGTCAATTTGACTTTTTAAACAAAAAAGTCAGAAAGTTGTTACCTTTGTACTCTTTTATGATGCTGCGACCATGAAAACAGATAACGAGTCAAAAACCTCTGCCGGCAAAACGGAAATCATCCTGAAGGCTGCACAGCAAAGGCTGGGTCTTTATGGTTATGAGAAAACCACGATGAAGGAAATTGCCGACGACGTTGCCATGTCGAAAGCTTCGCTCTACTATTACTACCCTGACAAAGAGGGGCTTTTCAAGGCCGTTATTGAGAAAGAGCAGGAAGACTTTTTTGCGAAAATTGAAGAGAAATCTGCCTCTCTGCCTGACCCTGAAGAAATGCTTGAAGCCTATGTAAAGCTAAGAATCGGTTATTTCAGGGAGTTCATGAATCTGAGCAAATTCCGCTCAACGGAACATGAGCAAGTTAAGCCGATCCTGCGCGCATTGTTTGATAACTTCAGGGCCCGGGAGAAAATGATTCTTGTCAAAGTGCTTGCTTCAGGCAAGCAGTCAGGTAAGTTTCATTTCGAGGATGAACAGCAACTGGCCGAAATGTTTCTGGATATTCTTAAAGGGCTGCGCTTTACGCTCATAAAACAAAGGCCTTTCGTCGAACTTGCTGCCGAGGAATTCCAGCTAATGGAAAAAGCATCGGCCAATTTTACCAGGCTGTTTATCAGGGGCTTGAAATACCAGGAAACCACAAAGAAATAACCTACAATCACCCATAAATCAATTTCAGGATGGAAAATGAATCCGGTTCAAAAACAACTGTTTTCAGAAGAATAAGGGCTTATGTTGCCCTGGTACTGGTACTGTCGGTACTGGTATATATAGGGTACAGGTGGTATAAGAATTACACTGCCTTCGTTAAGACTGATGATGCTTACATTGATGCCGATAAGGTTTCGGTGAGTTCAAAGATGCTGGGAAGGATTGCGCGCTTGTATGCCGAAGAAGGCGATTCGGTGACCAGCGGCATGCTGCTCGTGGAACTTGACAGCAGCGACCTCATGGCGCAGAAAATGCAGGCAGTGGCATCAATACATCAGTCAGAAGCAGCAGTGAACCAGGCAATTGCCAAACTTGCATTTGACCAGAAGAACCTGATGGTTCAACAGGTTATGTGCGACAGGGCTAAGGAGGACCTCGACCGTGCCACAATACAGTTTAACGGCAGCGTGATAACCAAAGAACAGTATGACCATGCTGAGAAAGCCTATGAGACTGCTCAGGCTCAGCTGGATGCGGGTAAGGCTCAACTGGATGTTAGCAAATCAATGATTGAGAGCTCCAGGCGAACCATAAACCTTTCTGAGGCCCAGGTCAATACCCTGCAAACCCAATTGCGTAATACACGCATTTATGCCCCGGCATCAGGGAAAATAGCCAAACGCTGGCTACTCCCCGGCGATGTGGCCCAGCCCGGTCAAGCCATTTATACCGTTACCAAGTCTGATTCACTTTATGTAACCGCCTTTTTCGAAGAGACAAAAATTGCAGGAATGCACATAGGCAAAGAGGTTGAATTCACTGTAGATGCCTATCCTGATGTCACTTTCAAAGGATCTATAGCATATATTGCCTCTAATACAGCGGCACAGTTTTCACTCATCCCGCCAAACAATGCTTCGGGTAATTTCACCAAGGTANNAACACAACGCATACCCATCAGGATTGCTATCCATGGTGTCGACAATAAGGATAAATACCCTGATATGCAATTGGTAGCCGGCATGTCGGCTTATATTAAAATTGCCCGCTGATGGTTGTACACAGACTTCCGGGCATTAAGCACACCCTGGCGCTGGTCCGAAACCTCAATTCAACTTTCGACACTGAGAGCCCGGGTTATAAATGGTATCTGCTGATGAATGTGATGATTGGCACATTCATGGCAGTACTTGATGCTACTATTGTAAATGTTGGATTGCCTAAAATCATGGCATCGTTCGGTGTCGGCCTCGATAAAATTGAGTGGGTGCTAACTGCTTATATGCTGGCACTTGCCGTTATGCTGCCTACTTCGGGCTGGCTGGCCGACCGTTTTGGTTATAAGCGCATTTATTTCCTNGGGCTGTTCCTGTTTACCTTCGGATCGTTTCTGTGCGGTATCTCACCTACTGAGAATATGCTTATCGGGGCCCGGGTTATTCAGGGACTAGGCGCAGGATGCCTTATGCCAGTCGGTATGGCGATTGTCACCCGCGAGTTCCCACCTGAGAAAAGAGGCATTGCCATCGGGTTCTGGTCCATTGCCTCGGCAGCATCGGTCTCGTTCGGACCGTTGATTGGCGGCTACCTGGTTGACAACTTCAACTGGACACTCATTTTCGATGTCAACATCCCCGTTGGCATCGCCGGTATGTTTGCCACAGCCATCATCCAGAAAGAGTATAAAAATCCAAAATCACGATCTTTTGACCTTGTGGGATTTCTTTCAGCCAGTGTTTTCCTGCCGGTATTGCTGTATGCCCTTACCGAAGGCAATGCCACCACCAACTCAGGAGGCTGGCATTCGCCCGAAATAACTATCTGTTTTATTATTGCTGCTGCTGCATTCATTGTGTTTGTAATACGAGAGCTTACTGCCAAATCTCCCCTGATCNNCGATCTCAGGCTGCTCAGCGACTATAATTTCGGAATCACGGCGCTGGTTATCTTTATTTTCGGAATCGGCATGTTCGGCAGTACTTTCCTTATCCCGTTGTATCTCCAGAATGCGCTGGGATACACTGCCATACAATCAGGGTCGGTATTTCTTCCGCTTGGGCTTATACAGGGCGTTGCTGCTCCTATAGCGGGTATTTTATCTGACCGCATAAACGGGAAGATACTGATCATTACCGGAGGGATACTGCTTGCATTCAGCTTTTACCTGAATAGTTTGCTGTCGTTTATGACCGAACACTCATACATAATGCTCACCCTCTATTTGCGCGGCCTGGCAATGGGAATAATGTTCAGCCCGTTGTCGGCGATGGCGCTGTACAGCATTCCGCGTGAAAAAATGGCCCAGGCATCAGGCCTTTCGAATGTTATCCGCCAGGTAGGCGGAAGTTTCGGTGTGGCAATCCTTTCGACTATGCTCACATCCAGAACCATATATCATGCACAGGTATTTGGTGAATCGCTGCAGCAAAACTCTCCGGTTTTCAGATCGACGATTTCGCATCTCGGAGGCTATGTCTCAACGGCCCTGGGAAGTGTGGGCAGCACTGCCGAAAGCCAGGCACGGTCAATCCTTCTGTCGAACATCAACAAACAGGCTTTTATACAGGGAATTAATGATGATTTCCTCATTGCTGCTGCATTCTCGCTCGTATGTATAATTCCTGTCCTGTTCCTGAGGGGAAAGAAAAAGAAAAATTTATCCGGCGCTCCCGCTAGCGGGGTACCGGAAACGAACAAAAACAAGTAACAATAACCTGATGAAGAATATAATGAACACCGTTTCGCGTGCTTTCATGCTGATCATGCTGCTGGCATTTTTTTCACTTGCCGCCGTATCACAGGAAAGCACAACCGTTAATCAGATCAATACGGAGGATTCGCTGTCGCTCGAAACCATCCTGAAAGATGTGCTTGCCAGTCACCCGTCGGTGATCAAATCCACCGAAGCTATACAGATGGCTGAATCCGGGATAGGATTGGCAAAATCAGCAAGGCTGCCTGACGTTGATTTCGGTGCCGGTTACATGCGCATGGGCCCCATTCCATCCATCGATATCCCCGGAATGGGAACTTTCAAAATGGCTCCTGCCGATAATTACAATGCCACACTCAACGTTCGTGAGACCATTTATGACTTTTCAAAGACTGAGAAAAACATCCAGCTTCAGCAGAATTCCAAAGAAATAGCTACTGCCAATTTGGAACTTGTAAAACAGCGGCTGGCATTGCTCACTGCAGTCAATTACTATACGCTGGCCTATTACCAGGAAGCTCTCAGGATCAAGGATCTGCAGATAAGCACACTCAAAGAACACCTGGATTTTGTAAAAAAGAAGCTTGAAACCGGTTCTGCAACAAAATACGAAGTGCTTTCGACCGAAGTAAGGCTTTCATCTGCCGAAAGCCAGAAAGTTGACCTGGAAACAGCAAGACAAAATTCGCTCACTACGCTCAATTCATTGCTTGGACTTCCGTCAGGGACCATTCTAAAGGTAAAACCTGTTGAAGAGGTACCGGCTCAGCCAGGTCTTCCTGACAAAATGGTTGAATTTGCCGTCAGTCACCGCACCGAAATGGCTCTTGCCGAACTGAAGCAACATCATGCCGAGCTGAATCTCTCCTCTATAAAGGTCCAGAATAACCCGGTGCTATCAGCATTCACTTCAGGAGGATTCAAAAACGGCTACATCCCTGAACTCAACAAAATCAGGGCCAACTATACTGCCGGACTGTCACTCAAGGTTCCGATTTTTACCGCTACCAGGCAAAAATACAACCTATTGCTGGCAACCAGCGAAATCAACCTTGCAAAGCAGGACCAGCAATTGACCCGTCGTGACATTTCAGCCGAAGTTTACCAAAACGATGCAAACCTGCAGGCAAGCTTAAGGAAGATAGAACAGTCGGAACTGCAGGTAAAACAAGCTGAAGAAGCAAGGTCACTGGCAGAGGTGAGCTACAAAGCCGGCGTTGTTACCAATCTCGACCTCCTTGACACTGAAACACTTGAAGCCGAAAGCCGCCTTAACCTGCTTAGGGCCAGGTCGGAATATATGGTAAACCTTTTCCGCCTGAACCAGTCAACAGGAAGCCTGCCATACTAGAGCTATCACTTTCTTATTCAGAAAGCAGATTGATGGCATTACTGTATATTCGACGAAATCTTTTTCTTAATACAGCCCCGTAGCAGTTAGCGAATCACAAAACGCTGAGCATATTGTGTGCTTGCCCCGGTAACTGATAAAAGGTATACTCCTGCCGGCAGAAATGATAAATCGAGTTCCTGGTTAATGGCTGAATCTTTTGTCACAAGCTCTTTGCTGTATAGCGTTTTACCTATCAAGGACGTGACCTTAACAACGGCATTGCCTTTTACCTGGTTTGCCGATAACCAGAGCCTTCCGTCCGACGGGTTAGGCATTACAGAATACACCGCTGGCTCAGTATCGTTGAGCCCGGTCACTGTGGGATCGGTGATGCTTATGTTGTCAATGAACACATTGTCGCCCTCTCCTACTTTTTTGTCGGAATAACGGCAGCATGATTGCAGTGTAATGTCAAAAATGGTGCCCGTATAGGCTGAAAGGTTGAAATAAACGCGGGTCCACGGGTCATCAGCCATGGTTACCGGGTTAAAATCCATTACCCAGTGATTATCAGGTATCTGAACCCCGTTCACCAGTACCCTGAACCATGAAAAGCGCGGCCCGACACTGTACGTTTGTTTCAGGTCCAATGCCAGCATCAGGCTTGTATGGCCGTTTCCGTCAACCGAACAGATGTGTGCTTCAGCCTGGAACGGGCGATTCTCCAACCATGCCTGCGCAGGGGTTGTACCGCCTGAACTTCCCTGCCACCCTGTGGTGACCGCTGCACCCTGGAAGTGGATGCCAAACTCACTATCGAATGCCGCCCTCACGTCAACATCAGCTCCTGATTTAATGGTATCCCACAGTATGAAATCACCCGCGGTACCGTCTTCCATGTTTACATAAAAATCCGGTATACCACCATTTACATGGATAAGGTTCTCATAGGTCACACCTGTCATACCGTTGGCATTCCATACGTTATGTATCAGGGTATAATCACCGTTAGCTCTGAACAGCACTTCCGGGTTTTGTGATGAAGGTCCGGTACCATTCAAAAAGGTTACCGTACCGGGATTAAACGTCCATTCCCAGGCAACAGGATCGTACAACGAAGTATCCTGGAAAGTCACCGGGTCCTGAATACATGGGTTGGTATTGCTTGCGCTGATATACACAATAGGCAACGGTGTGTTTGTAACTGTGATATAGTCTGTCAGCAACAGTGTATCTGCACCGAAAGCATTTGATACAATAAGTGACACATCGAAAGTGCCTGTATCAGCATATGCGATTCCTGCGGGGTTCTTTTCGGCTGATGTAGAGGGATTGCCACCTTCGAAATACCATTGCCACTGTGAAGGCACTCCCACTGAAAGGTCACTGAAACTGATGCTCGCACCGGGAATAAGCGTGGTAACAGGAGTTGAGAAATTTGCAACCGGCGCAAACGGAGTATTGGCAACTGCCCGGTAAGCATTGATTCGTCCCACTCCCAACTTCCCGATATAGTTGGGATTCAGGGCATATATATCATCGGCGGTTGTTTTCATGACGCCTTCAACTTCCTCCGGAGTAAGCTCGGGGTTAACCGAAAGGATAAGCCCTGCCAGCCCCGATGCAACGGGTGAAGCCATGCTTGTTCCCGACATGAGTGCATAATTACCATAGGTACCGCTGCTGAAGGCTGTACTCAGCAAGCCGGGAGGGCCGCCCTGGTTGTATCCGCCGGGAGAGCAAAGATCAATGGCAGTGCCAAAGTTTGAGAAACTGCTTTTGAGGTCATCGCCATCTGTTGAAGCTATTGAGATTACATTGTCGTAGGAAGCAGGGTAAAACAAGGTGGAAACATTGTCGTTACCGGCTGCGGCAATCAGCACAATGCCCATATTATGAACAGTATTAAAGAGATTCTGGTTTGTTTGCGAATAGCCAAATCCTCCCCATGACATGTTAATAATGTCGGCACCATGGTCAGCAGCCCATTGCACCCCGGCATACCCTGCAGCTATACCCTGGGGATTGCTGTTGTTGGCAGCTTTTACAGCAATGATGCTCACGTTATACCCAACCGAGGCAACCCCTATGCCATTGTCGCTGCTGGCGGCCGCCAGTCCTGAAACATGGGTGCCGTGTGACCATTCGAAAGCATCGCCGCTGTTGGGAGGATTGCTGTCGTCGGTGTTATTGACCATGTCGTGTTTTGCAACAATTTTAGCGGCCAGGTCAGGGTGATCGGCCCATACGGCGTTATCAACAACAGCAATCTTAACGGACGGCAATCCTTTGGTAATATCCCAGGCTGAATCGGCCTTTATCCTGTCAAGGTGCCATTTCAGGTTATAGGTTCCGTAAGTCGCATTATAGAGAGAATCGTTAGGTGAATAGACGATCCGGTTACTTGGCACTTTTTCAACATATTCGAGTTCCGGGTTTTCTTTTAACCTGCTTATCAGCTGATCCATCATACGATGATTATCAAAATCAATCTGGAAAGTATGCAGGAGTTTGCTGTCGTTGTTCAGGTCGAACGGCCTGCTGAGTGATTTTATGCTGAATTCATCCTTCATTCGGGCGATGAACGGCATGGCTGCTATGTCGACTGACCTGTCATTGTGTACGTCAAAGTTAACGGCAATGTCCTCTTTGAATTTAAAATAAAGGCTGCCCGGCTCGTATACCTGGTCAGCATTTTGTGCTGACAGGACTCCCGGAAAAGTAAGGCTTACAATGAGTTGACCTGCAATAATCAGTACGAAGTAGAATTTAATTTTCATTCGGGTGAACTTGTTACTGTGAAATTTTGGGATTTTTGAATTCCGGGATGAACCAACAGGCAGGCTGCAAATTATGCGATTGGATTTTCTATTCATTCCGCCTGTGAAAGTATGGAAAAAAAGAACAGTACGACAGGCTGTCAACTAACATATGCACGAATATCTGTATCATAATTGGCAAACCGTGAAAGAGAGTATATTTGGTGAAATTTCAGGGAACACGATGTATTAGTATTAGACAGAAAAAAGCTAATTATTGCTTTAAGTTTATGGCAGGTGATAATGAAAAGTACAACCAATTCAACAAGCGTAAATTCTTAAGATAATTAACAACAGTGAAGAAATTTTTACTCATCATTTATATTAATATTATAGTAGTTACAGCATTTGCTCAAATGACTTTTATACATCCGGGAGCTCTTAATAATAAACAAGAACTCGATTTCGTAAAAGCAAAAATAAAAGTTGGTGCAGAACCATGGATAACAGCATTTACCCAGGTAAAAAGTTTGGCAACCGATGGTTTAAATGCACTTAACTATATAAATTCCAATAGTAAGGATAGTGACATTTCAAAAAATGAGGCGAGGAAAGCTTATGCCAATGCAATTATTTGGTATTTAACTGATGACGATATTTATGCTCGTCAGGCGATATCTATTCTTAACGCATGGTCAGGTTTACAGGGTTTTACTGGTGGAAACGATCAAGATAAACTGCAAGCTGGTTGGATAGGTGCACTTTTTGGTCCAGCTGCTGAAATTATGAGAAATTATTCGGAATGGACACCTGCTGATATAGCAAAGCTTCAAACAATGTTTAAACGCGCTTTTTATCCTCAATTAAATACAGCAAGCAACTGGAATGGAAATGTTGATTTAGCACAGATTGATGCTATTATGAACATAGCTGTATTCAATGAAGATGAAGATGAATTTAACATAGGCATTATAAGATTCAATAAACGTATACCTGCTTATTTTTATCAAGTTTCTGACGGAGGAGTTTCTCCAATCGATGGTGATGGAGGCAATTCAATTGCTTTTTGGAGTAATCCTGCAAAATGGATTGACGGATTAACACAAGAAACCTGCCGTGATAACAATCACCACGCACAATACGGAATGGCATCCGCATTGCATGCTGCTGAGGTTGCATGGCATCAAGGCGTAGATCTTTATACACCAAACACCAAACGCTTAACCGATGCTATGGAATTAATGGCATCACAAATTTTGAGCGGAAACATGCTGGGAACTTGTGCCAATAATATTCCAACCACTGATGTTTTCAACACATGGGAAGTTGGTTACTGCCATTACCACTTTCGAAAGGGTATGAGTTTACCAAATACTGAGAGGGTGCTTGCCGAAAAAGTCAGAATAAACGGTATAAGTGATTGGAATATATTTTATGAAACATTAAGTCATGCTGATATTGACTGCAATATAAATATTGATAAAGGCACAAAGCGTTGAATTAATTGAAAATAAAGTATAGAATAATGCATTACAAACTAGTTGATCACCAGAAATATTTATTTATTTTGGATGCGAGTTTGAACAGATTTGAAACGGTAACAGCGCTTACTTTGATAATAGAAATGAGAGAAATACTTCGTAAACTTACTCGTTGTAGTGCATTTTAAGGCATTGCCATAGGCAGCTGATTAATAATTAATTAGGCATATTTAATTATAAATTGATAATGAAGACACTTTATAGAAAAGAGAAAATTAGTATGTTTCTTAAGGATTACTATTTTGGATATGATAAATGGATTACAATTTTAAGATTAATTGGCGGTCCTCTTTTGATTCTTATAGGACTTGATTTATATAAAAAGGGATTTGACAAATTTTCAATAGCCTATTCTGGATTTTGTATTCTATTCGGAGTGTACATAATATTTAAACCGTACTTATGGGTATTATTTCGCCTTGACAATTACAAAACTGAAAAAGTAGACATAGAGGTCGGAGATGGTTTTATAATAATTAAGGACGATAAAAATGAGTCTAAGATTGGATTCGAAACATTTATTAAGATCATTGAGAAAAAAGATTACTTCTCATTTGTGATAACAAAATCTCAGAGATTAAGAATACCAAAAAGACTATTAGAAATTGATGAACAAGAGAAAATTCAAAATAGAATGNNACGATCACACTACAACACCCCATATAGCCAATAGCGGTCGTTTCAAGAGGTAAAGGTCTGTATCTCTTGCGGGGTTAGTGTATACAGAAAGCTGAACGCTCGAAATTCTGCCACTGGCACATATATGTACCGTTAATTCTCCCATTCCCATTTCCTCCCTTCTCCCTACCTTTGAAGCTCCATTTATATTCATACCCTATGAAACAACTCGCTCTGCTCAGCCTGTCTATTGCTCTATTCCTTTCGCTATTGCTGCCGGCNNTCAGGAGAAAGACACCACCAAGCCTGAGAAATATGTTTTTACCGATGTGGCAAGGATAAAAGCCACACCCGTCAAAGACCAGTATTCGTCGGGCACCTGCTGGAGTTTTGCCACCACCTCTTTTATTGAGTCAGAACTGGCAAGGATCACCCACGATACCCTCGATTTGTCGGAAATGTACTTCGTACGTAAGTGTTACGAGCAGAAAGCGAAGAATTATGTGAGACGGCAGGGCACAGCCAACTTTGGTGAAGGCGGGCAGGCACATGATGTTCTGTACGTGATCGCTGCCGACGGCATGATGACCGAGACGCAATATTCAGGCCTGGCCAACGGGCAGACAAAACCTGTACATGCAGAAATGGAAGCTGTGCTCAAAGCCATGGTAGATGCACTGGTGAAAAACCCCAACGGCAAGCTCACCCCTGACTGGTTCAAAGCCGTGAGTGCTGTGCTGGATGTTTATCTTGGGCCGCTGCCCGCCGGTGCTGAGAAGGTAAACGCGCCCAAATTTGACCCTGCCGATTATATTGAACTGACATCGTACACACACCACCCTTTTTACCAGCCGTTTATTCTCGAAGTCCCCGATAACTGGTCGTATGGAAGCTATTATAATGTACCCGTCGACGACCTTATCGCCGTGATGAACAATGCCCTCGAAAACGGCTATACTGTTGACTGGGATGGTGATGTAAGCGACAAGGGCTTCTCGCACAAAAACGGCGTAGCCATCGTCCCCGACGTCACACTTGAATCAGTTACCGGCACCGAGCGCAGCAAATGGGAAAGCATTCCCGAAAAGGAGCGGCAGAAACAGTTTTATACCTTTGATAAGCCGGTTCCCCAGAAAAAAGTCACACAGGAGATGCGTCAGACTGCCTTCGACAACTTCTCATCCACCGACGACCACCTGATGCATATCACCGGCATCACCCGCGACCAGGAAGGAACAGCATATTATATCACCAAGAACTCATGGGCGGCGGGCAGCAACAGCAACGGCGGTTATCTCAATATGTCGGAACCTTATGTGCGGCTCAACACCATCGCCATCATGGTTCATAAAAACGCCGTTCCGAAAGAAATACGCAAGAAACTTGGCCTGTAAAACGGTTCCATTTAAAACGCTGAACCTCTTTGTGCATTTTGTGTAACTACACTCCGCGGAATTCCTGCCATTAAGGAACATCGTTCTTCACCTGCCTTTTTTGCCTGAAGGCAATAATCATCACCAGCATTACCACCGACAGGCAGCAAACCACCACATTGGTAAATATCATTGAAAAACTGTGAATCAGAATACCGTAAACCAGCCACAGCATCGTACTGATCATAGCAATTACAAACATAACGGGGGATATTTCGTCGGCTGATTTCAGCCTCCATGTCCGCAGTACCTGGGGCATAAAAGTGATGCATGAAAGAGTTCCCGCGGCTGTTCCTATTATTTCAATGTTCATTGGTTGACAAATTGTTAGAGCAAAGGTAAACAATCATCCGGAAATAGTTGTGAGTCAGCCCGTTCAACAACTTTCAGGGGATTAACAATTTTTAACAGCCAATTGCACCAAGGATGCAACGCCTGTTCATAATTTTGCCCCACCTAAACTAAACTATTATGGTAGATTCAAACATCAAGGAACTGAACGACAGGATACAGACCGAGAGCGCCTTTGTTGACCTGCTCACCATGGAAATGCACAGGGTTATTGTCGGACAGAAACAGATGATCGAAAGGCTGCTGATAGGGCTTCTTGCTGACGGGCATATCTTACTCGAAGGTGTTCCGGGACTCGCCAAGACTCTTGCAATCAAATCGCTGGCCAAAACCATTGACCTCAATTTCAGCCGCATACAGTTCACTCCTGACCTGCTGCCAGCCGACCTTATCGGTACGCTCATTTACAGTCAGAAGAACGAAGACTTCATGGTAAGGAAAGGGCCGATTTTTGCCAACTTTATCCTTGCTGATGAAATCAACCGTTCACCTGCCAAGGTACAGAGCGCCCTGCTCGAAGCCATGCAGGAACGCCAGGTGACCATAGGCGACAAAACATACAAACTGCCTGAACCTTTCCTGGTACTTGCTACCCAGAACCCCATAGAACAGGAAGGCACCTACCCGCTTCCTGAAGCGCAGGTCGACCGTTTCATGCTCAAGGTGGTGATCACCTACCCGCAGAAACAGGAAGAAAAGCTCATCCTCAGGCAAAACATCAGTGAGGAAAACCTTTCGACCAACACCATCCTCAAACCGGCTGACATTCTCAAAGCCCGTGAAGTGGTTAGGCAGGTCTACCTCGACGAGAAGATAGAAAACTATATTACCGATATCGTATTTGCATCGCGTTTCCCTGCAGATTACAAGCTGAAGAAATTCGAGAACCTGATCCGTTACGGTGCATCACCCAGGGCAAGTATTTACCTGGCTCTCGCTGCCAAAGCGTTTGCCTTCATCAAGCGCCGCGGTTATGTGATTCCCGAAGACATACGCGCCGTAGCTCACGACGTCATGCGCCATCGCATCGGGCTCACGTACGAAGCCGAAGCCGAAAACATTACCACCGAAGAAATCATCAGCGAAATACTCAATACGGTTGAAGTTCCCTAGGATAAATCCTATAGGCTGAAACCTTTCGCCTGATGCAACTTTCTCATCATTACGGTAAATACTGCAAAAAAGTAATCATGTCATGGAAACCTCCGAAATCATCAGGAAAGTTCGGAAGATAGAGATCAAGACACGTGGCCTCTCGCACCAGATATTCTCGGGCAGTACCACAGTGCCTTCAAGGGACGTGGCATGGCTTTCAGCGAAGTGCGCGAGTACCAGTTCGGCGACGATATCCGCAACATCGACTGGAACGTAACGGCAAGGTTCAACCATCCTTTTGTCAAAGTATTTGACGAAGAGCGCGAACTTACTGTAATGCTGATGATTGACGTGAGCGGATCGAACGAGTTCGGTACCCGGAAAATGTTCAAGGAGGAGCAGATGACCGAGATAGCCGCTGTGCTTGCATTTTCGGCCATACAGAACAATGACAAGGTAGGCGTGATCTTTTTCTCCGATACAGTTGAGAAATTCATACCACCCAAGAAAGGCACCTCGCACATCCTCAGGATCATCCGCGAACTGGTGGATTTCAAGCCTGAAAGCCAGAAGACTGACATTTCGGAAGCGCTCAGGTTTCTCACCAACGCCATCAAGAAACGCTGCACAGCTTTTGTGATCTCCGACTTTTTCGACCATGATTTTGAAAAAGCGCTGCAGATCGCTTCGGGCAAACACGACATTGTCGCCCTGCAGGTTTACGATGAAACCGAAATGAAACTGCCGGCTGTCGGCCTCACGCAGGTGTATGACAAGGAATCCAATGCCAGCGCCTGGATCGACCTTTCTGATCCCGCTGTATTAAAGGCATACGGACACTGGTGGAAAAATCATGAAAGCACAATAAATAGTATATTTTTAAGGTGCGGGGTTGATACGGTGAAATTCAGCACCGATCAGGATTATGTTAAACCCCTGATAGGTTTGTTCAAGAAACGTGAGGCGCGCTATTAAACAGGAAGATATGTGGTGTAGAAGACTAAGCAATTATAATTTGGTTAAAGCATTGTATGCCATGCTGGTGGTGCTTATTATTGCCCCCGGTAGGGCAGATGCTCAGAAAGCCACCGCAACCCTCGATACTGCTGCAATCCGTATAGGCGAACAGGTAAGGTTGCAGCTTGGTTTTACTGCTCCTTCCAATGTTTCGGTGCAGTGGCCGGTGCTCCCCGATACACTCAGCCCAGCCATTGAAGTGGTTAAAAGAGGCAACATCGACACCACCTCTATCAAAGGCAGCGACCTGTTACAATACCGGCAATATGTTACTATTACCAGTTTCGACACCGGCTTTCATTCAATTCCTGCCATAAATTTTGCTTACCGCAAAGCCGGTGATTCAACACGTTACAGTTCATACACCGATTCGCTGATGATGCAGGTAGGAACGGTAGCTGTTGATACTACGCTGGCCATCAAGGACATAAAAGCGCCGATGAAACAGGCGATCACTTTCAGGGAATTGTTACCATACATTTTTGGTTTGGCTCTGCTGATAGCAATTATTGCGTTGGTGATATACTACTTCTGGCGCCGCAGCCAGAATAAGCCACTATTGCCAAAGATTGTGAAGCCGGCATTACCGCCATGGCAGACAGCCATCAATGAACTGGATGAGTTGTCGGGCCGCAAGCACTGGCAGGAAGGCCGTGTTAAATTATATTACAGCGAGCTGTCTGAAATCCTGCGCCGCTATCTTGAATACCAGCACCTTATCCCGGCTGTGGAAATGGTAACCGACGACATTCTGGAGTCCTGCCGCGGCAATGCTGCAGTTGCAAAATCATCAGAACAGCTTGGACGGATTCTCCGTCTCGCCGACCTGGTGAAATTTGCAAAAGAGATTCCCTTGCCACCGCAGAACGAAGAAAGTCTTAAAGTAGCTTACAAGTTTGTTGAGCAGACCAAGCCTGCTGTTCAACAGGAAGAAAAAGTTGAAAAACAGGATGTTACACCTGTCGAAACTACGGCAGATGAAACGTCCAAGCCGGAAACTGTGAACGAAACACCAACTACCAACGAATAATGCATAACCTGGAATTTGCCAATCCGAGATATTTTTTCCTGCTGTTGCTCATTCCCGCAGCGATTGGCTGGTATTGGTACAGGCTGAGACACCTACAAGCCAAACTGCAGATTTCTACATTCCAGGCATTATCGTCGATCAGGCCGGGCTGGAAAGTACGCTTCAGGCATGTAATTTTCGGACTTCGTATGACGGCACTCACGTTTATCATTGTAGCGCTTGCACGCCCGCAAACAAGCATGAGCAGCCAGAATATCAGCGTTGAAGGGATTGACATTATGCTGGCAACTGACATCTCAGGGAGTATGCTGGCTGAAGATTTCAAACCCAACCGCCTCGAAGCCGCCAAGGATGTTGCTATAAAGTTCATTAAAAGCCGCCCTAACGACAGGATTGGCCTGGTGGTTTTCAGTGGTGAAAGTTTTACACAATGTCCGCTTACCACCGACCATGCTGTGCTCATCAACCTTTACGACGAAATAAAGAGCGGCATGGTTGATGACGGAACTGCCCTCGGCGACGGGCTGGCAACCGCCGTGAACAGGCTGAAGGAAAGCAAGGCCATCAGCAAAGTGATTATACTGCTTACTGACGGTATCAACAATATGGGAGCCATCGACCCTGTTTCAGCGGCCGATATTGCCGCACTCTATGGCATACGTATATATACAATCGGCGTGGGAACCATAGGGACAGCACCCTACCCTTTCCAGACAGCTTTCGGCATACAATACCAAAACGTAGAAGTGCAGATTGATGAAGCATTACTTCAGAAGATCTCTGCCATGACCAACGGCAAGTACTTCAGGGCTGTGAACAAACAAAAGCTCGAAAATATTTATAAGGAAATCGACAAACTCGAAAAATCGAAGATTGACGTGACCGAATTTAAACGGAAGAAAGAACAGTTTTTCCCGTTTTTGCTGATAGCCATGGTACTGCTTGGTCTTGAAGTGCTGCTCAGGCAGACTGTGTTCAGGACGATACCGTAGATAATGGACAATTGAAAATTGACAATTGACAATTGACTGGAAAGTTATAACTAGAAACTGGAAATAGGAAATAGGAAACAAAAAACTGAAACTCCCAAAACTCCTTGCCCCATGCTCCTTGCTCCATGCCTCTAAGCACTAAGCACTAAGCACTAAGCACTTAGCACTTAGAAACCACAAACACCTATAAAACGAAAAACTGTAAACCTTAAACATCAAACTCCATAATGCTCCGTTTTGCACATCCATATGCGTTGTACCTTATGCTGGTCTTGCCGGTATTTGTTGTGTTTTTCGCTATGATGGTTAACAGGCGTAAAAAAGCTTTAAAATCGCTCGGCGAATGGAACCTGGTGCAAAGACTCATGCCCGAGTATTCATCTGCACGCAGTACCACCAAGTTTGTCCTGCTGATGGCAGCCTGGGTATTTCTGGTGCTTGGATTGGCCGGTCCCCAGATAGGCTCAAAACTTGAAAAAATCAAACGGAAAGGCATCGATGTGGTATTTGCCCTTGATGTGTCGAATTCAATGCTGGCGCAGGATATCACTCCTAACCGGCTTGAAAGGTCGAAACAGGCTATATCACGATTGCTTGACAAGATGGATAATGACAGGGTCGGATTGGTGATTTTTGCCGGTAAGGCGTATATACAAATGCCCGTCACCTCTGATTATGCCGCTGCCAAACTGTTTCTTTCAGGAATCAATCCGGGAATGATACCCACTCAGGGCACTGCCATTGGCCAGGCAATTGAAAAGAGTGCATCCTGCTTTGCCGAAGGGAAACAAAGCAAAGCCATCATCGTGATCACAGATGGTGAAAACTTTGAAGATGATGCAGTTGAAGCCGCCAAAGCTGCTGCCGCACAAGGTATTAAAGTTTACACTGTAGGCATGGGCTCACCCGACGGCGCACCAATTCCTATGTATAACGGCGCCATACAGATCGGATATAAAACCGACCAGAAAGGGCAAACTGTCATCACAAAACTCGACGACAGGCTGCTTAACGATGTGGCACTCGCCGGCAACGGCATGTATGTAAGGGCCAGCAACAGCCAGTCGGGAGTAAAAGAGGTCTTCGATAAACTCAACAGCCTTGAGAAAACAGAATACGACTCACGCTTTTTCTCCGATTACGAAGACCGTTACCAGGTGTTGCTTATCGTGGCACTGATAATCCTGCTGGCCGAGTTATTCCTTGTCGAAAGGAAAAGCAGGCTGTCAGGAAAGATAAAGTTGTTCGGAAACGAGAATGTTAAATAATATCTTGTCAGCATGGTGAATAAAGGAATGAAGATATTATCACACAGTTTACTGAAATACTCAGGAAATTTCGGCCTGAGCCGATTTATGCCGTTCATGGCAACTATGCTTCTGCTTATGGCCTCGGGGAGTGTAATTGCCCAGCAGCCGGCCAAATATATCCGCAAAGGGAATTCAGAATACAACGATGCCAAATTCAAAGATGCTGAAATCAATTACCGCAAAGCGCTCGATAAATCGCCGCAGTCGGTAAAGGCCACATATAATCTTGGTGATGCACAATATAAACAGGGTGATTTCGAAAAGGCAGCCTCATCATTCTCAAACGTCACTGGACAGAAATCGCTGAGCGAAAAAAGCAAGGCTGCTGCATTTCACAACCTTGGTAATTCACTGCTTCAGGAGAAAAAGTACGGTGAAAGCATAGATGCATACAAAAATGCGCTGAGGCTTAATCCCAAAGACGAAGAGACACGCTACAACCTGGCTTATGCCATGACTAAGCTGCAGCAGCAACAAAACAACAAGAACAACCAGGACAAAAACAAAGACCAGAAGCAGCAGCAACAAAAACAGCAGCAGCAGAAACAGGATGAGCAGAAACAGCAACAGCAGCAGCAACCACCTCAGAACAAGCAGATGAAAAAACAGGATGCCGAACGTATGTTGCAAGCCCTCAATAACAACGAAAAGCAAACCCTTGATAAAGTAAAGAAAAACAAAGCCAAAGCCGTACAGGTACGAACAGAGAAAGACTGGTAATCAACCGCTTATAACTGAACTACTGCCATGACCAAGATGAAAAAACATATGCCCGCCCAGCAACGAGCCATCCTGGCAGCACTGTTACCTTTATTCTTTATTGCTTCTTTTGGACAAGCTCAGGTCAGGTTTGACGCATCAGCTCCTTCACAGGTAGCACTTGGACAGGCATTCAGGATTTCTTACAGCATCAACCAGGAAGGCAAAGGCTTCATTATGCCTGAGATCAGGAATTTCGACGTGCTCATGGGGCCATCGCAAAGTTCCAACAGCAGCATTTCAGTGATCAACGGCAAGGTAGCACAGTCGGTAAGTTACTCGTACACTTTTGTACTTCAGCCCCAGAAAGCCGGGACATTCACCATTCCACCGGCCTCTATTACCGTTGACGGAAAAAAATACCTGTCGAACTCATTGACCGTGCAGGTCATTGACCAGGGCGGAGGACAGCAATCCCAGCCCCGTCAGAATACCCGGCCACGCAACACGCAGCCCGGGGCTACGGGAACTATTTCCGAGAACGATGTATTCCTGCGGGCAGTAATTTCCAAAGGCAACCTTACCCTGGGCGAACAGGCTATTATCACCTACAAATTGTATACCCGCATTCCGCTTTCATTGCAGGGTATCGATAAAATTCCGGCCAACACCGGCTTCTGGTCGCAGGATTTGCTCAAAGACAAGGATAAATATCAGCAGTATGACGAAATAGTCAACGGCTCGAAATATATGGTGGCTGAGATAAGGAAAGTTGCTATTTTCCCCCAGCAAACCGGCAAACTCACCATTGATCCGCTGCAGGTTGAGGTGCTGGCACAGGTGGCAGTACAATCGCGTTCGACTTTCGATGATGATCCTTTCTTCAACGATCCTTTTTTCAAGAATTTCTTCGACAGTTCTCCATTCGGACAATCGGTTCAGAATGTTCAGAAAACATTAAAATCGAATCCGGTAACCGTTAATATTGCTCCCCTGCCTTCAGCCGGCAAACCGGTAGATTTTACAGGCGCCGTGGGTGATTTCTCGCTCAAAGCCAGCATTGATCACAACCAGGTGAAAGCCAATGAGGCTATAACATACAGGTTTACTGTCTCCGGAAGCGGCAATCTCAGCCTTATTGAAAAGCCCAACATTGCTTTTCCGCCTGATTTTGAGGTTTATGACCCCAAGATCGTTGACAATATCAACTCCACATCGTCCGGCATTTCAGGTTCACGCACTTTTGAATACCTGCTAATACCGCGCGTCCAGGGAGACTTCACTATTAAATCTGTCCCTTTCACCTATTTCGACCTCTCAAAAAGGTCGTATATCACGCTGACAACACCGCAATTCAACATCAGGGTTAATAAAGGCGATGGTACCGAGTCCGGCGTGATTACCAGTACATCGAAGGAAGACATAAAATACATTGGTAACGATATCCTTTACATACATCACAGTGTCACAGGGCTGCGCCCGACAGGCAAAGGATTTTTCGGAAGCTGGCTTTTCTGGCTTTTGTTCATTCTTCCATTCCTGCTTTTCACGGTCTTCCTGGTGGTATGGCGCAAGCAATTACAACTTCGGAGCGATACCGGACTAATGCGTAACCGCAAAGCCAACAAGGTGGCAACCGCTCGTCTCAGGAAAGCTAAATCATTCCTTGATGCAAGGCAGCAGGAACCTTTCTATGAAGAGGTTTCACAGGCATTATGGGGATACATCAGCGACAAATTTAACATTCCGCTGTCGGAACTTTCACTTGAAACGGCGCAGATCTCTCTTGAACAGCGCAATGTGGACGAGAGTATCAGCAGGCAGTTTATCGATACTTTGCAGCATTGCGAGTTTGCCCGTTTTGCGCCGGGTGACAAGGAAGCAACCATGGCTGCGACCTATAACGAAGCGCTGCAAAATATTACAAATACTGAANNCAAAAGCTCAAATAAATACACTAATCCCTTCATTCCAATAATGAAACGATCAGTTTTTACGATATTCATGCTTCTTGTTGCGGTTGTTCTTGCGGCGCAAACACCTGAAGCCACAATTGAAAAAGGGAATAAGGCATACAGCCTCGGACGGTATGATCTCGCGATACAGTCCTACGAACAGGTAGTAAAACAAGGTTACGAGTCGGCGCACCTGTATTACAACCTTGGCAATGCTTACTTTAAAAATAATGAACTGCCCCTGTCTATTCTCTATTATGAAAAATCGCTGAAACTCGATCCCAATAACCCTGATACGAAGTACAACCTGGCAGTGGCCAACAGCCGGATAACCGACAAGATCGAGAAAATCCCCGAGTTGTTCTTTAAGCGCTGGTGGCGCGGATTCTGGAATCTTTTTGCCTCGGATACATTAGCCATGCTTGTCATAATTTTTGCTTTTGCCGGACTTCTGCTTGCCGGGTTATACCTTGTTTCGAGGCGCAGTGCTATCCGCAGAATTGCTTTCTGGAGCGCACTCCCGATGCTGCTTATTGCATTTATCATGCTCGGAATGTCATTTCACAAAAAGCAGCAAATGGTCAGTCATGCCGAGGGTATTGTATTTACTCCCACCGTCACAGTAAAAAGCTCGCCTGATCCCTCAAGCATCGACCTGTTTGTGCTGCACGAAGGATCGAAAGTAGTTGTACAGGATTCTATCGGCGGCTGGATTGAAGTGAAGATTGCAAATGGCAGCCAGGGCTGGATACAGTCGTCTGATATAAGGAAGATTTAGCGTTTGAATAGATTTCTTGTAGAAGTCAGAAGTCAGGAGTCAGGAGTCAGGAGTCAGGAGTCAGGAGGCAGAATTCAGGAGTCAGGAGTCAGAAGTCAGGAGCCAGAATTCAGGAGTCAGAAGTCAGGAGTCAGAAGTCGTAAAAGCAGGTATCAATAAATTAATCAGTCACTTAATTTCAGCGAAATTTCCGGGCTTTTATTCTTACATTAGCTGTTGTATTAAAACAGCCGTGTGATGAATTCAGCTATCATTAAATTGCTGGCATTTTTATCCCTTTGCTCTCCCTTGACAATTACAACCTTGTTTTCACAGGAAATTATTCCTGCCATGCCTTATGGCGGGAAACAGCAACTGAGGGAATTTATCGAGCAGGAAATGGTGTATCCCGAAGCCGATATGCAAAAAGGCATTGAAGGAACAGTTATCATCACATGCCTGGTAGGCCGTGATGCCAAAGTGCGCGATGTGAAAGTGGTGCAGACCATATCGCCGGCTCTAGATAAAGAGGCGCTACGCATTTTTAAAATGCTGCTGTGGCAGCCGGCAACCTATCTCGGCAGCCCGCGTGACGGGAAAGGTGAAATTCAGGTTGAGTTTTCGGTTAAGCACTATCGAAAAATCGTGAAAACCAGGGGGTATGAAATCACTGCACCGCTGACAGCAGAAACTGACACCTCGGACAAAATATTTTCGTTCAGGAATACTGAAACGCCTCCCAAACCTGTGTTCAGAGAGGCCGGCATGAACATGCAGCAGTTTATGGCAGGCAATTTCCGATACCCTGAGCCTGCGTTAAGGCAGAACATCACTGGAACAGTTACCCTTAGTTTTGTGGTTGAACCCAACGGGCGAATTTCAAATGTGCAGGTTACAAAACATTTGGGAGCCGGATGCTCGGAAGAAGCGCTCAGACTGGTAAAGCTTTTTACCTGGTCACCCGGAATCATTGACGGCAAAGCGGTAAGGACGATGATGAGCCTGTCGATGTCATTCAGCCTCTCGGGAGCCAACGGATACAATGTTTCGCCCGCACAGCCGGGCATATCTTTGCAATAAGATGGATGGTGATTATTTGCCGGGAGTTGAATAAATTTGCATCTTAAACTTAAAAAGCATAGATATTAAAATGAAGAATCTTAAAATTACAATCATCCTCATTGCAATTTTTACCACCTTTTATGCCTCTGCAGCAGAAAAGGACAGCATCAGCCCCTGGAAGTTCAAAGCCGAAACCAACATAGGATTTGCCCAGCTTGCACTCACAAACTGGTCGGCCGGTGGTGAAAACTCGCTGGCAGCCAACTCTTTATTCAACTTTTTCCTCGATTATCACAAGAAGAAATTCACCTGGAACAACTTCGCCGGATTTGGTTACGGTGTGCAGAAGCAGGAAAGTTTTAAGAACTGGAGAAAGACTGACGATAAGATCGAAATCTCCACCAAAGCCGGTATTTATGCTGCACGGCAGTGGGATTACACAGCGCTGCTGAATTTCAGGACGCAATTTGCCGAGGGTTACAAATACATCAGCAATGATGAAAGAGTGCTGCTCTCGCAGTTTATGGCTCCCGGCTATCTGCAGCTGGCTGTCGGTATGGAATACAAGCCTGCAGATTATTTCTCCATGCTGTTGTCACCCATCGGTGCCCGCGTTACCATCGTTAATAACGATTCTCTCGCAGCAGCCGGCGCTTTCGGTGTCGAAAAGGGTGATAAAATGCTGACCCAGATNGGGGGATCCATTAATGCCGTTTTCAAGAAAGACATTATGAAGAATGTAAACCTGATGTCGAAACTTGGTTTATTCTCAAATTACCTGAAAAATCCCCAGAATATCATCGTTAACTGGGAAAATACTCTTTTCCTGAAAGTAAACAAACATATTTCGACAACCATTGGTACCACACTCATTTACGACGACAATATTAGCATCATCGACAAGAATGGCAATAACATCGGACCTGCTATTCAATTCAAAGAAGCTTTTTCCGTAGGATTCGCCTATAGTTTCTCTAAATAATTGACAATACCTTTTTTTTGACGTACTTTCACCAGTAATTATTCAATTAACCAACCAAATTCATCTGTTATGGGACTAATCAAAGAATTTAAAGAATTCGCCGTTAAAGGCAATGTTATGGATCTGGCTGTTGCCGTGATCATTGGTGGCGCTTTTGGTAAAATTGTTACTTCGTTTGTAAACGACATCCTGATGCCGCCAATCGGCCTGCTGCTCGGGGGCATGGATTTTAAGAAGCTCTCACTGGTTCTGAAACCGGCAGTTGATGAAGCAACACCTGCAGTATTGTGGAACTATGGTATGTTTATCCAGAATGTTGTCGACTTCCTCATTATTGCTTTTGTGATCTTTATGATGATCAAAGCCATTTCATCGGTAAAGAAAAAGGAAGAAGTAGCACCGGCAGCACCTCCTGCACCTACCAAGGAAGAAACATTGCTTACCGAGATCAGGGACCTGCTGAAAGAAAAGAAATAAGCGGTCAAATTCTGAATCTTTGAAAAAAACCGGAACCGGCTGAACTGCAGGTACCGGTTTTTATAATTTTACTCCATGAAAAAGTCACGACAGCGTCAGAAACCGGGTTCGGAAAGAACCAGGAAATACAGCCGGAAATCAGGACTCCCGCCAGGGGCACTGTTTTATACCGGCAGCGAGCCGCAGCCTACCAGCGTCAGTTTTATTCAGTACGACGATGACGAATTCGCTGAGAAAAAGAACATTTCTCCTGACACAATCAAAAAGCAGATCAGGCCCGAAAAAGTCAACTGGATCGATGTGAGCGGATTCCGCGACACCGAAACCATTGAAAAACTCGGTGGAGATTTCGGAATACACCCGCTGCTGCTCGAAGATATTTTCAACGTAGAACACCTTCCCAAGGTTGAGGATATGGAAGATTACCTTTTCATCACCCTCAAAAGCCTCATGTGGAACAACCAGAAAAAGCAGATTGATGCCGAACAGATAAGCTTAATGCTGGGCAAGGACTTCCTGCTGTCGTTNCAGCGAAAAAAGACACCCCTGTTCGAACCTGTGGTGGAACGGCTAAAAACCACCAAGACCCGTGCCCGCAGCCGCAAAGAAGACTACCTCTCGTATCTGCTGCTCGACAAAATTGTAGATAACTATTATGTGATTCTTGACCAGTTTGAAGATCAGACTGACGAGCTCGAAGACCTGCTTCTCGACAAACCTACTGATGAAATTGCACAAAGAATACTGTCCCTTAAAAAACAGCTTGTCATCCTGCGCCGCACTATTTATCCCCTCAAGGAGGAAATCCGCGGAATAGTGCATGACGAACTTCCGCTCATCAACTCCTTCACAAGGCAGTACCTGAACGACATCTACGACCACCTCATCCATATCATTCAAACCATCGACAATTTCAGGGAAATGATCTCAGCCATGATGGACCTGCTTATGGCCAACAATGCCAACCGCACCAACAGCATCATGAAGACGCTTACCCTGATTTCAAGCATTTTCATTCCGCTCACTTTCCTGGCAGGCGTGTATGGCATGAACTTTCACTACATGCCTGAACTGGAGTGGCAGTACGGTTATTTTGTGCTGCTGGGTATCTTTTTAGTGATAGCCGGTGGCATGTACATCTATATGAAGAAAAAAAGATGGTTCTGACAACTTCCATTAATACAGTGTGTTTATGACATGCATCGGATTGCTTAGCGACACCCATGGCTTTGTACACCCCAGGATTACAGAGTTTTCGCTTCANTGCAGCGAGATATGGCATGCCGGCGATATTGGCAATATTGCAACGGCTGATGCGCTTAACGCCATCAAACCGCTAAGGGCTGTGCACGGTAACATTGATGATGCCGTCGTCCGCAGAATGTACCCCGCGGTGCAGATGTTTCATTGCGAAAAGGTGAAAGTGGTGATGACACACATCGGCGGTTATCCCGGTCGTTACAGCCCGGAAGCAAGAAAAGTGATAGAAGCGGAAAAGCCCGGACTCTTCATCAGCGGACATTCACACATACTCAAGGTTCAGTACGACCAGAAATTTAAGCTGCTGCATATTAATCCCGGCGCAGCAGGCCATTCAGGGTGGCACAGGGTGATTACCTTCGTCAGGTTTGTGATTGACGGCGACCAGATCAGGGATCTTGAAGTGTTTGAAGCAGAAAGGAACAGCAGCCATACCGGCAACTAAACACATCAACAGGTGCGTTGAAATTCAACAGCCCGTGGTATTATTCCACGGGCTGTTTGATTATCTCTTGTTCACTATCAGGCAATTATCTCAGCCTGTCGGTTGACCGTACGAGGTTTTCGTCCCTTCTTATCGCCCTTATCGAAAGCATGAGGAATACCAGTGTGACAAGCGGGAAATAAACCCCTATGCCGTCGGACCAGATGGGAGGTGTGGCAAATTTCTTCTCAAGCATATGTCCGTAAAGGAAGAACACTGCAGCGATAAAAATGATGGTAAGAATAAAAGCAGCGTTGGCAAGCTTGATCTGAGAAGGCCTGTTTTTATAGCGGAATATCGCGCCGACCGTGAGAACTATAACACCGATATCGGCCAGAACGAGCGGCAAGGCATAGAGCAGTTTCATACTGTTAGCGCTTCCCGGGACCAGGTCGACAAGGCCATAAACATAAAAGCGGCTGTAAACGAAATCCGACTGGAACAGGGCAAAAGGGAAAAAGAATAGCATGACCATGGCTATGGCTGCCAGTGAGAGATATACCGTCTGAATGCGCTGTATCATGGGTGTGTTTATTGATTTCTGTGCAAAGATAAAGATTTTCGGCAGCAACCACCTTCCACCCGTCCCTGTTTGTACTTTTGTACTTCCAACTTTTTAACCTCTTACCCTGCCTGAAATATGCCTCCATTTAAAACCATTATCTGGGATTGGAACGGAACACTGCTCGACGACCTGAATATCTGCATTGAATCCATCAACACGATGCTGCGCTCAAGAAACCTCAGTGTGCTTACTCCCGAAGCGTACCGCGATGTATTCACTTTTCCCGTGATCAATTATTACAAAGAAGTAGGCTTCGATTTTGAGGCTGAACCCTGGGAAGATGCTGCCATGGAATTCATGAGTTTATATTTCAGCAAATTACCCGGCTGCGGGCTGGCGCCTGGAGCCATTGAAGCGTTGGAATTCTTCAGGTCGCGGGGATACGCGCAGGCGATCATTTCGGCCATGCAGCATGATGCACTGGTCGATTCAGTGGGTAAGCTGGGAATATCAGCTTACTTCGATTACATCGGCGCNATCAGCGACCATTATGCCGGAGGCAAGATTGAGAATGCCCTGAAATTTTTCGAAAGCCGCGGTGTGCATAACGATGACATCACCATGATAGGTGACACGCTGCATGATGCTGAGGTTGCAGCGCAATTGCAGTGGCAANNCTGTATACTGGTGGCAGCAGGGCATCAATCGTTTGACAGGCTTATTAAATCNGGTTTGAAAGTAATACGATCGCTCCATGAAATTAAAAACTGTATTCACTGACAAATAGCATATGATGAAAACATCTGGTTACAGAGTTATTATTATCGCCATTGTTGCGGTATTCCTGGCTGACTGCTGCCGGGTTGAAGACGGCCATGTAAAAATGGGCCTGAAAGCGACTGACAGATACTATTCCCGGATGTCGGAAGTGCAGGGCCGCAATGCTGCATTTCTTGCGATGTTTGATTCCACAGGTACCATGATGCGGGAGAATGGAATGCCGGTACAGGGGATTGGGAATATCAAAACGATTTTGACACAAAAGCCTGACACCTCATTCACGCTGAAATGGGAACCGATGTTCGCCGATTCGTCAGATAAACTTGGTTATACTTACGGTACCTGGAATCTAACCACCCGGAAAAACGGTGAATTTCTCGGAGAAGGAACATACACAACCATCTGGAAAAAGAACACCCTTGGAGAATGGAAGGCTGTGCTTGATACCGGCAATGACGGGCTGAAAGAAAATTGAAAATGGAAAATGGAAAATGGAAAACGGATAACGGAAAACGGAGAATGGAAAATAGAAAACGGAGACTGGAAATAGCAATTAGTAAACTAGAAACTGAAACTCCCTTTGCTCCCTGCTCCATGCTCCTTGCTCCTTGCCCCTTGCCCCTATGCACTAAGCACTAAGCACCAAGCACCAAGCACTAAGCACTACTTCTCCCCCGGCTGTGCATCTTTCGGCATATCATCCTGCCTCAGCTGTTCTTCTCGGGCTTTGTCGTGGAAGGTCTGCTGCAGCATTTTTCCGCCTGAATATACAGTAGTCACTTCGGCGGTACCGTCTTCCTTGTAACTGGTCCAGATGCCATCCTTGGCATCATGCAGGTACTCTCCCACCACCATCAGTCCGCCGCCGGGATAATAGTATTTCACTTCCCCTTCAAGCTTTCCGGCCACATAATCAGCCGTCATGCGTATTTTACCGTCAGTGAAGTACTGTGTCCAGGGGCCGTCTTTCAACCCGTTTTTCCATGAGAAAACCTCAAGCAGTTTGCCGTCGTCATAATAGTTCTTCCAGGTACCTATTGATTTGCCATTATCATAAAACTCTTCCGACATCAGCACTTCCAGGTCGTTGTAATAACGCCACTCACCGTTTTTCTGCTTTTGCCTGTAAACACCTTCGGCCATTTTCTTTCCATTGACATGATAGCTCACCGACGGGGTCTCATCGCTGCCGCTGTTGTATGTCATAAGGGTTTTAAGTTTGCCGTCGGGGTAAAAATACCGGAACTCACCCACTGGCTTGTCGTTGACAAAGCGTCCCTCGTAAACCACCTGTTTCTCGGCATTCACCTTCCGCCAGAAGCCTTGTTTCAGCCCTTTTGAATCCGTTACGTTCACAGTGTCCTGGGCCTGCAAAGCCACAGTGGCAGTAAGCAGGAGGAAAACGATGGCAAGCCTGTTAAATAATTCCATGGGTGATATCAATTGACTGTATGGGTGCCGGAGAATGCCTTTCGAAAAATGCTAATTTTACACAAAAATACGAAAGGCAACCTTCGTACATACAAACATTATTCCGGGAGAACGAAACTCATGACGGGAAATTATTCATCGGTACTGGTGGAGAACGCTGTGGACGCCCTCACAAGGCTTCCTGGCATAGGACGCAAAACGGCGCTTCGGCTTGCATTGCACCTGTTAAGGCAGCCACCCGAAATAGCTGAAATGCTGGGTGATTCAATTAAGAAGCTGCGCAGCGAGATACAGTATTGCACGATATGCCATAACATTTCTGATGGCGATACCTGTTCTATTTGTCAAAACCCCAAACGCGACCATGCCACCGTTTGCGTGGTTGAAGACCTTCGCGATATGATCGCCATTGAAAATACAGGGCAGTACAGAGGGGTTTACCATGTTCTCGGCGGTATTATTTCGCCTATGGAAGGCACCGGCCCCGGCGATCTCACCCTCAGATCACTCACGGCTAAGGTTTGAAAGNNCGGAAGCATTAAAGAGGTGATCATGGCGTTGCCGGCAACGGTTGAAGGCGATACCACCAATTTTTACATCTACAAACTACTGAGAAATCACCCTGTGACCATTACCACCATAGCACGCGGCATTCCCATCGGCGACGAGCTTGATTACACCGATGAGATCACCCTGGGACGCTCCATCCTCAACCGCCAGATCTATACCGGCACCAACGGGCTGATGTAACCGGTTTCCCTGTTTTTGCACTATCTTTACCCCTCTTTTACTAACCTGTATTCTGCTTATTCCATTATTTCGTAAGCTATACTGCATAATTCACTCATTTCTGTTTAATCACCTAATTTCTTTTCACACCATGCCTTATTATCCTGACCTAAGGAATGCGATTCTAGAAAGCAAGGCTTATCAGAATCCGCAGAAAAAGCTCAATGAGATTGCCGGCCGGCTGCTGGCTTTACGCAAATCGTTAAGGGAGCATGTACCGCCCAAAACGCGGGAGGACAAGCTCCTGCTTGCAACATTCAACATTCGCGAGTATGACTCCAACAGCAAAAAAATGGGGCCACGCAGTACGGAATCGCTTTATTACCTGGCCGAAATCATCTCTGCATTCGATATCGTGGCGCTGCAGGAGGTAAAACAGGACCTGCAACCCTTCAAAAAACTGATGCGTATCCTGGGCAGTGACTATGATTCATTTCTCACGGATGTCACCGAAGGCACGGGTGGTAACGGCGAGCGAATGGCATTCGTTTATGACAGAAAAAAACTGCAGTTCAGGAATATAGCAGGCGAAATCGTGCTTCCGTCAAAGGACAAGACCCCAATGCCGCAGTTTGCCCGCACTCCTTACCTGTTGTCGTTTCAGGCAGGCTGGTTTAAGTTTAACCTGTGCACCGTACATATATATTATGGCAGCGACACAGGGGCCGAATTCGAACAGCGGGTTCAGGAAATTGAGAATCTCTCGATGTTCTTCAAGAAACGTGCTGCCAAAGAAGAGGAAAATTTCATCCTGCTGGGTGATTTCAATATTCTGAATTTCCAGGACAGAACCATGGAGGCATTGCTGAAAGGCGGGTTTAAGATACCAGAAGCCTTGCAGAAACGGAGCGGGAGCAATTTAGAGAAGGATAAATTCTATGATCAGATAGTCTATAAGGAAGGGAAAAACAAGATAAAGTTCTCAGGGAAAGCAGGAGTCTTTGACCTTTTTGAAACGGTGTACAGGGACGACGAAAAAGAGCAGTATTATGAAGATTTCGTTGCGCTGATGACACAAAACGGGAAACCATCTGACATACCGGCCTTTACAAAGGCATTTAAGGAGTGGAAAACCTACCAGATGAGCGATCACCTGCCTTTATGGGTTGAATTCGACATCAATTACAGTGACGATTACCTGGCAAAGCTTATTGTGAAATAGGACGGAGAAGGGAGGACGGAGAACGGAGGACGGAGAACGGAGGAAGGAGAACGGAGGAAGGAGAACGGAGGACGGAGAACGGAGAACGGAGGACGGAGAACGGAGGACGGAGAAGGGAGGACGGAGAAGGGAAAATGGAAACCGCTACTTTGCGAGGCCCGGCTTGCCGGGGCGAAGCAAACTCGTGTAGAAACCGGAAACTGGAGGACGGAGAACGGAGAAAGGAGAAAGGAGAACGGAGAAAGGAAAACGGAGAATGGAAACCGCTACTTTGCGAGGCCCGGCTTGCCGGGGCGAAGCAAACTCGTGTAGAAACCGGAAACTGGAGGACGGAAAACGGAGAAAGGAGAACGGAAAACGGTCCGCCCGCCGCTACCGCCAATTTTCAATTGTCCATTTTCAATTGTCAATTGTCAATTGCCTCACCCGCATCCACCGCACCTTTGACCTTTGATTTTTGCAATCTGACCTTTGACCTAAAAAAACAGGGCGCCCCACTGCTGAGCCGCCCCGTTTTCATTTTTCGCAATTAAGCGTAAGGGATTATGCCGCTTCCTGCTGCTGTGCAGGCACCAGGGCAAAGTCCACTACCAGGCTGTCGCCGGCAACGGCTGTTACCGTGACACCGGCAGGCACTTCATACCCTTCAATGTGACAGCTTACGGTGTATTCACCGGCTTCGAGGTCCTCAATCACATACATGCCGTCCTCATCGGTCGTGACGATGGTTTCGGGCGAGAGGAGATTGATGACGGCATCGGCCAGCGGCAGGCCGGTGGCGCTGTCGGTTACTGTGCCGGTGATTTCGCAGAGCGTGGTTTCACCCGGGGATTTGCGCTTGTGGCGCTTGATCCTGCGTTCGGTCATGTAAGCATTGTACAGGGCCGGGAAGGCTCTGCGGCGACTTTTGACAAAATTGTCAAGGTCCACCTTAAGGATCATCCTGTTCTCAGCGGCCAGCGCCGAAAGTTCGGTCTTGGCCGTTTTACGCGTGCTCAACTCAAAAGAAGTCGATTGCATAATTTCCCGGAATGAACCTGACAATTCCTGCAAGGCCTCAAACTGCCCGGTAGGGAATCCCGAGGCCTGGAATTCTTCAGCATTTGGACTGATGAAATTGATCACCCTCAGCGCAATTTCACTTACTCCGTTGAAGGAGGCAGTTTTGATGCGCTTACGGTAGTTCTTCATTGCCCTGGCTGAAACAGCATCATCCATCTTTGTAGCTACAGAAATGGCAATGCCTATGGCGTCATCAAGCGCCGACACCAGCCTGTCGCCGGCGTCCTTGCGCTCGTGGTATATTTCGGTGTACGGCCTGTCGATGAGCGACAGCAGTTCCGAAATACGTTCGGTGTTAGACATGAATTTATCGCGTGATGCAATAGCGTTTGTAAAACTTTCGAATGCATCGGGATACTCGTTCATAATCATTTGTAATGTTATGAACTTATTGCGAAATGAAACTATACGTTTCATACTGTTACGGTATTAGGTTGAACATGGGGCCGGATTGCCGGAGTATTGACCAACTTCGGGGTGGTTTTGTAATACGGAAGAAATTTCCGGTGTTGCCTGTTGTTTTCACCGGGTCCATGCCGCCGGCCCCGAAGGCGGCAGAATTCCCTTAAGTGAATTCATGTGGCTGAATAACTGATGCATCAATCCCTGCCGGACACAGCCGGCGCGTTAAAGGGACACTGATGACCAGCGGTGAGAAGGCTGTCACATCTGCTGAACAGAATCCTGTTCATTCTGCATTAGCTGCCACCGGCTCATTAACCCGGACTGATACACTGGTTGAAAGTAACAGCCTAAGGTTTTGACGAAAGCCACGGAGCGTTAGCGATAAACAAAATGTCGTTGTGAAGGCCTTACATCCCCGGGACAAAAGGAGGAGAATTGGCAAGCGACGGCCTGCCTGTGATCATGGCAAATGATAACTGCCTGCTGAAGGAAAACCTGTATTTCCTTATCTTATCAGCAAGCGCCTGTAATTGAGATATGAGACTGCCAATCTTAACGAAAACCAGCAGAAAAAGCAATGCGCCTTCACTTAAAATGTTGTGATGACAGGAGAGTGATTCTAGAAGAGACAACTGATGCGGCGAGAACTCCTGAAAATTATTCCAGCTGTCAAAAGACTCATATCTTGACAGGGGGCGCACGCCATAAGCAAATTCGACAAGTTCTGACATGTCATGGATCGGAGAACGGTTTCTTTCCCCTAAACTATTCATTCCGTAATACAGGAGATTGTTACGCTCACGAATCACCTGCCCAAAATATTCACGATAGTAATGCCTGATGAGTGCGGGAGAGCAATCCCCGGCAAGTTTCTCCCTGTACCTTGTGCAAAAATGGCAGATGATAAGATATGGTATTCCAAGTTCAATAAGAGTACCAATTACCATTGCATTGTGCTTCTGGCGCACATTAAATTCGTGCAGGTTCCTGCTGATTATTCCAATAATCTCTGCCAGTTTCCTGAAAGGATACAAAACACTGCCAGCCAGCAGGGAGACTCCCGTCTGCAAGAAAGCGAATGCTCTATGTATACTGTATCCTTTCACAACCAGATTTAATTTCTAAAATCTGCCATATATCATTGGCGGGGCAAATATAATGTGGAAATCTTTGTTTTTATTGTTTTTGATTTCTTAAGCGCTGAAAATGTGAAATTTGAATATATTCTAAATTGTTTAACATGTACATTATTCGGATTAACAAAACCAGCCATTTCAGAAAAAGGGTACACTAAACCGCAGATACCCTTTAAATGGTGTTCAGATACTGTTTAAACACCGCTTAAAGAGCTGATAAATACCTGAAACCCGGAAGCGATACCTGTCATTTTCATCCTTAGCAGGTGCATAACTAATGTGCACAGGTAGCCTGAGAGTAAGCGTTTTTCACCCTGTTTTTATAATTTCAACAATTTTGTGATGCAATCACACATTTTTCAGGGCAATCTCCGTGGCATGATTTTGATATAAAATGCTGTAAACCAACCCGTGCAGTTTAAAACTTATCCTGTGCAGTACAAAACTTATCCTGTGCAGTATAAAACTTATCCTGTGCAGTACAAAACTTATCCTGTGCAGTACAAAACTTATCCTGTGCAGTACAAAACTTATCCTGTGCAGTGCAAAACTTATCCTGTGCAGTACAAAACTTATCCTGTGCAGTACAAAACTTATCCTGTGCAGTATAAAACTTATCCTGTGCAGTATAAAACTTATCCTGTGCAGTATAAAACTTATCCTGTGCAGTACAAAACTTATCCTGTGCAGTACAAAACTTATCCTGTGCAGTATAAAACTTATCCTGTGCAGTACAAAACTTATCCTGTGCAGTTTTAAGCTTATCCTGTGCAGTTTTAGGTTTATCTTCTGAAGTTTTAAACTTATCCCGTAGAGTGTAAACTATATTGGGAGTGTCCAAAAAAATGAGACTGTAAAATAAACTGTGTCAAGAATAAATCATTAACTTGACACAACTTATGAAAGACCAAAAATTTGATTTAGACGCATTCAAAAACGATGCAAAAGAGAGGCTACGGCGAGGTGAGCCGGCCTCAGGCAAAGAGGGGGTTTTTCAACCTCTTTTAAAGCAGATGCTGCAGGAAATACTCCAGGCAGAAATGGATGGGCATATGAAAGAGAAGGAACGTTCAACTGGCAATCGTCGCAACGGTAATGGTAGTAAAAAGGTAAAGAGTACTGCTGGAGAATTTGAACTGGAAACTCCCCGAGATCGAAACGGCACGTTTGAGCCACAAATCGTTGCCAAGAGACAAGTGATTATTAGTGAAGAGCTTGAAGCAAAAGTATTGCGATTGTACAGCAAAGGAGTGAGTACGCGTGATATCTGTGAACTCATTGAGGATACGTATGGTTTTACGCTCTCGGCAACTACCTTAAGCAGTATAACAGACAGGGTAATCCCGATGATCAGGGAATGGCAGCAGCGACCGCTTGAGAGTATATATTGCTTCGTTTGGATGGATGCGCTGCATTATAAGGTACGAGAAGATGGTAAAGTAGTGTCACGGGCTGTTTATAACATTCTTGGCGTTAACAACAAAGGGGTTAAAGATCTGCTCGGAATGTATGTATCTGAAAGTGAGGGGGCCAGATTCTGGTTGCAGGTATTAAGCGATTTGAAAGCCCGTGGGGTGGAGGACATATTGATTTCAAGCATTGATAACCTTAAAGGATTCAAAGAAGCTATTGAAACCACATTCCCCGCTACGGATGTTCAATCCTGTATAGTGCATCAGATCCGAAACACTCTGAAGTATATACCATATAAAGATAGTCGAGAGTTTCTGAAGGATTTACGGGTGGTTTATCAAGCTATAACAAAACAAGACGCCGAATTCAATCTTGATCTGATGGAAGAAAAATGGGGTAAGAAATATACGCCTGTATTCACATCCTGGCGCAATAACTGGGAGCAGCTGAGTAATTACTTCAAATACCCTGAACCCATACGAAGAATAATGTACACAACCAATATTATCGAAGGGTTCCATCGACAGGTACGTAAGATTACTAAAACGAAAGGCGCTTTTACCAGTGACATGGCTTTGCTAAAACTGATCTATCTTGCCACTCAAAATATGATAGAAAAATGGACCGCTCCTATTGGTAATTGGGGCCTAGTCGCTTCTCAACTCGATATTATTTTTGGAGAAAGGGCACGTATAACCATTAATTCCTTCTAATTCGATGTTAGGTTTTCTAAGGCATAAAGCGCTGAGATTAATACCCATAAAAATAAGTGCTACCTTTGGTGATAGCACTTATAGGGTATTAATCCCATCGATCGGGGGTATCCCTTCTCAGGTTGCTCCTCAGCAGAGCCTGGGTCCGTTTAACCCGATTAACAAAGATAGTAAAATTGAACTGACACAGTTTAATTTACACTCCCAAAAAAATGTGTAAGTTTAATACACAGGAGGGAGTGTAAATTGAACTGTGTCAGTTGAGTTATTGTAACATCAGGTTATGTTGTTAGCCTCGCTTGTAAAGCAGGCAGCCGGACATGGCAAGACGGAGGCCGGACAAGCCCGGATACCGAAAACATCTGATGACTCTCTGATATCCGCTATCTTTCCAGCTTATCCCTGCCTGGTTTGTTCTGTTAGCTTTTCAAAAATTAAGGTGTGGGTGGCTGACAAATTTGAAGGTCACTTTGCTCAACTATTACCTGACACGATTTGTCGCACAACCTTAATATTTATTTATCTTAGATGCGATATAGAGCGGATTATTGCTGTTTAAACCATGTTCGGTTATAATCGAGATAAGAAAAATATTGTTGCTATCAGCTTGCAATCAGCAAATATAAAAAGACAGACGACCATACATATACGATAGTAATAAATTAAAAATGAAAGGATTTAGCTTTTTGACAGGGCAATGTAAATTTGATGGAAATTTATTTTGTTTTTTTCTCTCTCCCCCCCCCTCTGCAAAAAGAAGGAAACTCCACTCCTATTGCAGCACAATTGCAAGCCCCATAACCTAATGCTCAAAACCAAAGCTTGCATAAGAGCTGCAATTTTGATTACTCACCTGTGCTAAATTCTTACTTTTGAGAAATGAATTAACGAATTGGAATTTAAGATATAATGCAAGGAAAACATCTTAGAAAATTAGAAGCTGAACTTTGGAGAGCAGCCGACCAGTTAAGAGCAAACAGTAAATTAACTGCAACGGAATATTCGATGCCTGTTCTCGGTTTGATTTTTTTGAGACACGCTTACAACCGTTTTCAGAAAGTAAAAATTGAAGTTGAAAAAAACTTGCCATCGCATCCTCAAAGGGGAAAACGACCTTTGACAAAAATGGATTTTGAGGAGCAAAATTCGATGTTCCTGCCTGAGAAATCTCAATTTGATTATTTGGTTTCCTTGCCCGAAAGTGCTGACATTGGCGAAGCCATTGACAACGCAATGAAACTGATTGAAGACGAATACGACAACCTCAAAGGGGTTTTGCCAAAGAACTTTTCCATTTTCAGTAAAGACTTATTGCGGGAATTGCTCCGCATTTTCAACAAAGAAGTATTGCAAAAAGCAGAAGGCGATTTGTTCGGAAAGATTTATGAATATTTCCTTGGCAAATTCGCCATGACAGGAGCACAAGAAGGCGGAGAATTTTTTACACCTATGAGCTTGGTGCAAACCATTGTAAACGTAATTGAACCAGACCACGGCATTGTGTTTGACCCTGCCTGCGGAAGTGCGGGTATGTTTGTGCAAACGGGCTATTTTATTGAAAGCGAAGGATTGAAACCCGCCGAAAAAGTAACTTTTTACGGTCAGGAAAAAGCCGAACTCAATACCAAGTTGGCTAAGATGAACCTTGCAGTTCACGGACTGGAAGGTAATATACAGGAAGGAAATACTTTTTACGAAGACAAACACAACCTTGTGGGAGGTGCTGACTTTGTGATGGCAAATCCACCGTTTAATGTGGATGGTGTGGACAAAGCCAAAGATGCCGTAAAGAAAGACCCTCGTTTGATGATAGACGGCAAAGTAAACTTACCGAAAAACGACAACGCCAACTATTTGTGGATTCAATATTTCTATAACTACCTGAAACCAACAGGCAGAGCAGGTTTTGTTATGGCTTCGTCGGCCAGCGATGCCGGGCACAGCGAAAAAGACATTCGGGAAAAATTGGTGAAAACTGGTGCAGTAGATGTGATGATGGCAATAGGCAACAACTTTTTCTATACTCGCTCTTTGCCTTGTACGCTGTGGTTTTTTGACAGAGCAAAAGAACAAGATATTGAACGAAAAGACAAAGTGTTGATGCTCGATGCCCGAAAAATTTACCGCAAAGTAACCAGTAAAGTAAACGACTTTAGCCCCGAGCAATTACAAAACCTCATTTGCATTGTAAACCTGTACAGAGGCAATACCCAAAAGTTTGAAAGCACGGTAAAAGATTATTTACAAACTTCTTCCGACTTAGCTAAAGAAACATCAGAAACTTTAACCGAACTGCAAAAGCAATTACAAAAGGTATTTAAAACTGTTAGCGATTTTGCCACCAAATACGCTAAAGAAAACAAAGAGGCAAAAGCCTTTGTTGATGCACTGAACATTGAAGAATTTGCAAGCATTTACGAGCAACAAAATAAATTGATTGGCGAAGCAAAAACAGCAAAAGCAGAGATTGAAGTTTTAGAAAGTATTGCCCACTTGTGCAAAGCCTTACGCAAACCACAAGACAAGGTCATTAAGCAATTGCTCGATGCCATTAGCACAGCGGCCAAAGAATACCAACTGAGCAAAAACAAAGACTGGAAAGAGCTGAACCTAAAGGAACAACTCGACCAATTGAAAGCCCTGCAACAACAACTCAGCGGCAACCCCGATGAAGAAGAACCCGGGTTGCTGCACGAAACGGAATATTTCTACAAACAAGCCTATTGGCTCACAAGTCGATTTCCTGATGGTGTTTATACTGATGTGGAAGGACTGTGCAAAATAGTATCGCAAAAGGAAATTGAAGCCAAAGATTGGAGCCTAAGCCCGGGCAGGTACGTAGGTGTGGACACCGCAATTGATGATGATTTTGATTACGAAGAACGCCTGAACGAAATACATATTGAGTTGGAAGGATTGAACGAAGAAGCTGTTGCTTTAGCAAAAACCATTTCTGAAAACTATAAAGAGTTGGCGATATGAACTGGGAGATAAAACCAATTAGTGATTTATGCGAAATTAAGGGAGGAAAAAGACTACCTAAGAATCACGAATTAGTGGAAGTTGAAACCAACCATCCTTATATCAGAGCAAGAGATATTGGAAATGGAATAATTGATTTCAGTAAACCAGTCTTTTTGCAGGATGCAACATTCAATTTTATTTCAAGATATGTAGTTAAGCAAGATGATATTGCTTTAACAATAGTTGGAGCAAACATTGGGGATGTAGGCTTAATTCCAAAAGAGTTAGATGGTGCTAATCTTACAGAAAACGCAGTAAAACTAACTTCATTCAATAATAGCTGTCATTTCAAATATTTACTATATTTCTTTCAATTACCCGGCAAAAAGAAACAACTGGAGCAAGTTGCAGCAGGTTCGGCTCAAGGAAAATTAGGTCTCTACAAAATTAAGGATATTGAAGTTCCAATTCCACCACTCCACACCCAACGCAAAATCGCCTCCATTTTATCGGCTTATGATGATTTGATAGAGAATAATTTGAAGCGGATAAAGCTGTTGGAAGAAAAGGCACAACTGCATTACAAAGATTTGATGCAGGAAATGAGTTATTCTAAAACCAAACAGGAAGAATACATTAAAGACTGCCTTGCCTTTTACATTGGTGGCGGTTGGGGTGAAGAAGATTACAAAGAAGGATTTACCGAACCTGCCTTTGTCATACGGGGAACTGATATTCCTGATGCGAAAAAGGGAGAATTAAAAGGTGTTCCATATCGCTATCACAAAGAATCAAATCTTGCTTCTCGAAGTATGAAAGCAGGCGATATTGTATTTGAAGTTTCGGGAGGCAGTAAAGGTCAGCCCGTTGGCAGAAGCCTTTTAATAACGGAAAAAATGTTGCAACAATTTGGCAAACCTTTAATGTGTGCCAGCTTTTGTAAAATGTTGCGTCTAAACGAAAGCATAACACCTGAATTTTTCTACCTGTATTTATTGGCAAGCCACGAAAACGGTGTAATTGCCCAATACGAAAAACACAGTGCTAGCAATATCGTAAACTATGGTTTTGAAGAGTTTATTGGAGAACAAAAAATCACCATTCCAAAAGAGACCGAACTGAAAGAATTTACCGAAAAGGTAAAACCCATTTTTACTTTAATCAGCACACTTGGTGAGCAAAACGGCAAGTTAAGAGAGGCTCGGGATATTTTATTACCCAAATTGATGAACGGACAAATAGAAGTATAAACTATGGCTTGGTTACTTTATTTCATATCGTTAATTCCTTTGTTCGGGTACTTATTTATAAAGTACTTCGACAAGGCTGTTTTTACTTTAATAAAGCATGGACAGTTTGATAAAATAACCTGTGGTCAATATGCTTTTATTGTTGCACTCATCCTGTTTATAATGAGCGTATTGCTTATTTGTATTTTGAAATATCGTTCACGGAAGAATTTTGAAATACATGGGGCAAAGATTACAACTGCACCACAAAATATAAATCATGAGCTTATTGGGGTTCTTTCTGCTGTTGTTCTGCCTTTTTTAACCGTAAATTTCAATACCACAAATGAAATATTTGCCAGTCTTTTTATGCTAATAATTATTGGCGTAATTACAACTCGAAGCACTATTTATTACAAAAATCCTGTGTTGGCAATTCTAAAACTCAAAATCTATCAAATTGAAATCGAACATAAAGAATTTATAGAAAATAAAACCGTAAATGTTATTTCATTTCACACACTTCAAGTAAATGATTCATTGTATTTAAAAGAAATGGGCGATAATGTTTACTATGCAAAAAAGACAGGCAATGGATAAAAACGAATTACTTCAAAAAGTCGCCTTTTTAAAGGACAAAGACAAAGTGGCTGCAAAGCTTTATTTCCATTATAACGATGGTAAAGATGATTTTTTGCTTGAAGCTCCAACAAATAACGCCTCAGTTGACCAAAAAATATCGGGTATTTATACAGATAGCGTGGTTTCAAAATTCAACGAAAATCGCAGTTTTCAAGTACTAGATATTTCAGATGTTGAGGAGTTTGATACTACTGCTACTCATTATTATTACGATAAAGATTATCCGGCAGATTTGGCTTTTCTTTTTATGAAAAAGTCAGGCAAGTTTACTTTTAAAAATCATCCTTACGATAATATCAAAGGCTATTTGATTAACCTAACTTATGGTAAAGATTCAATTTCACTATACAAATACCGCCACAATTTTGACATCCACATCAAACCAACCTTACTGACTTTATTACGGGTGGATAACGAATTAGTATCTCCTTCTCACGAATCAATCATTATTAATGAAAAATTTGATTACGCAATTCTTGGTAATTTCCTAATTGCAATGAGCCTTTCAACACTGGAAAGGAAAATAAAATTTGATGAACGTGTAAACCGACAATCAGAAGAAGTAATTCAATCAATTCAGGACAGCGAAATAAGTATAGTTGAAGGCTTAGACAAGCTAAAAGAGTTCTTAAAAGATGATTTTGGCTTCGCCAAAAAATTGAAATCGGTTGATTTTGGAGGTTTGCTTTGGACAACGCCTTTCAATGAAGTAAAGAAGCAAATTGAATCAAGACCAAAATTGAGCAAGTATTTAAAGTTCAATAAAAAAGGAGATAAGTTTAATATAACAAGTAAACAAGCCGCCAAAATATTTTTCAAACTTTGCAATAATGAAGTAATGGAATCGGTGCTCAACGGTGATGTGCATTTGGTTGGCGATGTCGAATCAATAGACGAATAGTAATGACACGTAAGGAAGCAGAAATACTATTACAAAAACTTTTTGGATTCAAGCAGTTTTTTGACTTACAATGGCAAGTAATTGAAAATTTACTCGCCGGAAAGCGTGTACTATTTATTGAGAAAACTGGTTTTGGAAAATCACTATGCTTTCAGTTTCCGGCAACTCAAATGCAAGGGGTTACCATTGTATTTTCACCACTCATTGCTTTAATGCGAGATCAAGTGCGAAGCATGCAGGAAAAAGGCATTCGTGCTGCTGCTATCAATTCCAATCAGGAAGATTTAGAAAATGCCACCATCATTGCTAAGGCACAAAAAAACGAACTGGATATTCTCTACATTGCTCCTGAACGCATGGAGAATGCAACATGGATAACTGCTGCAAGGGAAATGAAAATTGCCATGGTGGTGATAGACGAAGCCCATTGTATTTCGATGTGGGGTCAAAGTTTTCGGCCTAATTACCGACGAATTGTGAACCTTGTAAGATTATTGCCAAAGAAATTTCCGGTATTGGCAACTACAGCAACGGCTACTCCAAGGGTTCAGGAAGATATAATTGAACAAGTTGGAACTGATTTAATTCCCGTTAGGGGTCAATTGCTGCGTTCAAATATTCGCTTGTTTGTGGTAACCGTACAAAGCGAAGATGAAAAATTCTTTTGGCTGGCTGAATATTTGCCAAAATTGAAAAAGACTGGCATTGTTTACACCGGGACCCAGGCCAATACTGATATTTTTTCAAACTGGCTTCAGTTTTTAAAATTCAATTCAGCAGCCTACAGCGGCCGATTGGATGCTGAAAGCCGAATGCGGGTAGAATCCGATTTTATCAACAACAAATACGATTGCGTGGTTTCCACCAATGCTTTGGGAATGGGTATTGACAAGCCGGATATTCGTTTTATAATTCACACCCAAATACCACAGTCACCTATTCACTATTATCAGGAAATTGGTCGTTCGGGAAGAGATGGTCAGGAAGCATTTGCCATCTTGTTATACAATCCAAATGAAGACCAGGAATTGCCGAAAAGTTTTATTGATGGGAGCAAACCTTCGGCATCAAAATACGAAAAGGTAATTGCCGTTACTAAAAAAGCGTTTTTGGGCAGAAATGAAATCATTAAAGCCACCAATTTAAAACAAACTCAGGTAAGCGTAATTCTGGCTGACTTAATTGACCAAAAAATTATCAATGAGCAAATTGTTGGTAAAAGTAAAAAATATTTCTTCAACCCGGAAGCACCTGCTTTAGACCTTTCGGCATTTGAAACATTGAGAAATGTACAAAATCAGGAATTAGATAGGATGCTTGACTATACTGGCATTACTTCGTGTCGAATGCAGTACTTATGCAATTACCTGGGTGATGTAAGACAAGGCGCTTGTGGTGTTTGTGATATTGATGCACTTCAGCATATGCGTGTAGTAGTATCAGATGCCATGAAACAGAAATTGCAGGAATTCAGGGAAACATTTTTTCCAGTTTTGGAAGTGGAAACCCAGCGTAGCAATATTATCAATGGTGTCGCTGCTTCCTATTACGGTGTTTCCAATGTGGGTGCTGCATTACGACACTCAAAATACGAAGGTGGTGGAGATTTTCCCGATTGGCTTTTGCGCTTAACATTAAAGGCGTATAGAAAATACTATGGAGACCCAAAGATTGATTTGATAGTATATGTACCTCCCACAGAATCAGGAGATTTAGTGAAAAATTTCGCAGAGAAAGTATCTTCGATTCTGAACATTCCTATTTCTCATAAATTGGTGAAATCTTCTGCAACTGAAGCTCAAAAGGTTTTTCAAAGTGGCATATCAAAAAAAGACAATGTGCATGGAAAATTTATTTATCAAAATCCTGAGGAAATTGTTGGGAAAAGTATTTTATTAGTAGATGATATTTTCGATAGTGGTTATACTATAAAGGAAATAGGTCAATATTTAACAAACATAGGCGCAATAAAGATAGCTCCTTTAGTAATTGCAAGAACCGTAGGTGGAGATATTTAAAAAAAGGTTTGAAATGAACGAATACATCGATAATACATATTGGATTGCAGTAGCTCATTTACCCAAGTGGACTACAGAAAGAACTAACCGCTTTATTATTGAAATAATCCACAACAATAAAATGTCGTGGGCTGATTTTTTTGAACTGGATAAAAAAGGTTGGAAGGAACTATTTGCCTTTACTGAAAAGGAATTAGCCGACTTGGAATATGCAAAAAAAGATATGCCCCGCCTTGCTTTTATTGCCGAACAGATGCAAAACGAAGGTTTTCAAATTATCCCAATTAATTCTCCTGATTATCCGGTTGTATTGAAGGAAAATCTTAAGATCAAAAGTTCACCTCCTGTTTTATACATCAAAGGAAGAAAAGGATTATTTCAGGAAGATGCAGTTGCTATAGTTGGTTCAAGAGAAGCCGGAGCAAAGGCACTTGAATTTACAGACAACGTTGCAAAGAAAAGTGTAAAAGAATTTAAAGTTGTTGTAAGCGGATTTGCCAAAGGTGTTGACAAACAAGCATTGGACAGCACTATCGAAGCCAATGGGAAAAGCATTATTGTTTTACCGCAAGGAATTCTAACGTTCCAGTCTGGTTTTAAAAAATATTACGAATCCATTGTAAGTGGGGATGTCTTGGTTTTAAGCACATTCTTTCCAAAAGCAGGCTGGGACGTAGGCTTGGCAATGGCAAGAAATGCATACATATATGGATTAGCAAAAGAAATTTACGTTGCAGAAACAGACAGTAAAGGCGGAACTTGNGAAGGTGCCATGGATGGATTGAAACGACAACGTAAAATATATGTCAGGTATCCTGAACCAAAGGAGAAAAACGCTAATATAAGATTAGTTGAATTAGGAGCACTCTCTGTAAACATGGATGGAGAAATTGTTGATTCAAAGGTGATGTACTCAAAAGAGTTATTTGAACCCGCCTCTAATAATGAAGTGAGAGAGCCATCAGTAACTTATGAAGATGGTAAACAAGATATTGAAAAAGACATACTTGAATTATTAAACAATGGCACATACACAACCAAAGAAATTTTTCTGATCTTAAAAATTGATTGGGATAACAGAAAACTAACAAGTTTTTTAAAGAAGAACCCAAATATAAAAGCCATAGCTGGTAAACCAGTGAAATTCACCCGAAATGATGTGATATCACCTCCTTTATTTTGATAACATGACTTGGGAATATTCAGAAGATAATTTAATTGAGCAAACAACCATAGATTTATTCCATAATCAATTGGGTTGGGATACTGTTACTGCATACAATAAAGAAACTTTTGGAGAAGGAAGTACTCTGGGCAGATTGAATAAAAAAGAAGTTGTATTGAAACGAATATTCTTTGAAAAAATCAAAGATTTTAATCCCTACTTACCCGAACAAGCCTATAACCAAGCATACGAAAAACTAACAGAAGATAGCATTACCAAGTCATTAGCCGAAATCAATTTTGAGAAACATCAATTATTACGAAACGGTATTCCTGTTGATTTTATCAACGAAAAAGGGGAACAGGTTAAAAATAAAACGCTAAAGATTTTTGATTTCGACAATGCAGGCAACAACAACTTTTTAGCAGTTCGCCAATTGTGGATTCAGGGCAAAAGCAACCGTGAACGCAGACCCGATATTATTGGTTTTGTAAATGGTATTCCGCTATTGTTTATTGAACTAAAAGCAGCACACCGAAAATTAGAGAATGCCTACAACGATAATTTCACCGATTACAAAGACGTAATTCCTAAACTCTTTTATTACAACGCTTTTGTAATGTTGAGTAATGGGATAGAAAGCCGCATAGGTAGCGTTACAGGAAAGTATCAGCACTTTCACGAATGGAAACGCATTACCGAAGAAGATGATGGCATTGTTGCTTTGGATAGAATTATTGTTGGTATTTGCGAGAAGAAACGCTTCTTAGATTTGTTTGAAAATTTTATTCTTTTTGATAATTCATTGGGCAAAGTAGTAAAACTCATTGCCCGAAACCATCAGTTTATTGGTGTAAATAAGGCTATTGAGAACATACAGCACAAAGAACAACTGTATAAACTGGGTAAAATCAGTTTAGATGAAAAACAAAAACTTGGGGTATTTTGGCATACTCAAGGAAGTGGTAAATCGTATTCAATGGTTTTTTTCTGCCAAAAATTACATCACAAATTTACAGGTAGTTACACTTTTCTGATTGTTACCGACCGAAACGAATTAGACACGCAGATTTACGGTACATTTAGCGGAATTGGTGCAGTACCGCAAATAAAATCAGGTTCAAAAGATTCATTGAAAGCCAAAAGCGGAAAACATTTGAAAGAATTATTGTGCTCTGAACACCGCTATTTGTTTACACTAATTCATAAATTCAACTTTGAAGAAGAAATAACCAAGCGGGATAATATCATTGTCATTTCAGACGAAGCACACAGAACACAAGGCGGCAATTTAGCAATGAATTTGCGTAATGCCTTGCCAAATGCTTCATTTATTGGCTTTACCGGAACACCACTTTTCAAAGACGATGAAATTACCAAGCGGATTTTTGGTGATTATGTTTCCCGTTACGATTTTAAGCGAAGTGTTGATGATGGTGCAACGGTTCCACTTTATTACGAAAACAGAGGTGAGTATTTAGGATTGAAAAATCCTGTTATTAATGACCAGATACGAGCCGTAATAGATGCTGAAAGCGAAGATTTAGACAGCGACCAACGTAGCAGAGTTGAACAGCTCTTTGCAAGAGAATATCCAATACTTACTGCTAAAAAGCGATTAGATGCTATTGCCAAAGATGCCGTTTGGCATTTTTGTAACCGTGGTTACAAGGGCAAAGGAATGTTTATCGCATTAGATAAACTCACAGCCGTAAAGATGTATGATTTAATTACGCATCATTGGAAACTGACTGTTGAGCAATTGGAAAAAGAAGTTTCCAAAGGGAAATATGGCGACCAGGAGTTGTTGGAGAAAGGCCGTGAGCTGCAATGGATAAAGGAAACGGAAATATGTGTAGTAGTCAGTTCGGAGCAAAACGAAATACAAAAGTTTCAGAAATGGGATTTAGATATTGAACCGCATAGGGAGAAAATGAACACCCAAGACCTTGAAACAAGGTTTAAGGATGAAGATGACCCTTTCCGTTTTGTAATTGTTTGTGCGATGTGGATTACTGGCTTTGACGTGCCTACTCTTTCAACTTTATATTTAGACAAGCCTTTAAAATCACATACTTTAATGCAAGCCATTGCAAGAGCCAACCGAATATGTGAAGGTAAAAACAATGGTTTAATTGTCGATTATATTGAAACTTATACTGCATTGTTAGATGCTTTAGCAATATACGGTTCAGGCGGTGAAGAAGGAGGAAACGGTGGTGGCGGAAAGCCCGAACCTCCTGTAAAACCGAAGGAAGAACTTATTAAGCAATTAGAAGAAGCATTAGAGGCGACTGAAACATTTTTGCAAGACGAAGTTAATTTTGATTTGCATGAATTAATCGAAGCAGATGGTTTACACAAAATAGCAGCAATGGAAAAAGCTGTAAATGCAGTTTATACCAATGATGAAACCAAACGTAAATTTCAAATTTTATCAAGAGAAGTTTTTAAGAAATACAAAGCCCTGCAACCTGATAAAGTGTTGCATCAATATGCTTCAAGAAAAAATGCGATAGATGTCATTTACTATGCAATTGAGGAAAATGTAGAAAGTGCAGATGTTGCCGATATAATGAAAAAAATTCAAACCGTTGTTGATGAGTCAATTGAAAATATGGTTGCTGAACCAAGCCAAAACGAGGAGAAAATCATTGACCTTAGTGGATTAAATTTTGAATTATTGGAGCAGTACTTTTTGAAAACAAAGAATAAAAACATCGTTGTTCAGTCGCTAAAAGATAAGATTGAAAAGCAACTAAAACAAATGGTGGAACGCAATCCGCTGACAATTGATTATTATAAACGCTATCAAGAAATTATTGAAGAATATAACAGAGGTAAAGACGAAGTTGTAATAAAAGAGACTTTCAGAAAACTGATAGAACTCGTAAACTCGTATTCAGAAGTAGAAGCCGAAACCAAACGAGAAGGTTTGACAGATGAGCAAAAAGCCATTTTCGACATTCTTAGACAAGGCAAAAAGCTTGAAGAAAAGGAAAAAAACGAAATAAAGAATATTTCGATTGAACTACTTGACGAATTGAAGAAAGAAAGATTAAGAGTTGACCAATGGGCAGATAAATCAGTAACAGCAGCAGCAGTCTTTAACTATGTAAACAAAACGCTTTTTGAAGTTTTGCCTTATCCAACATATCAAACAGATGATATTGATTTAAGGACAAATTTAGTTTATGAACATTTGAAACAACAATATTTTGGTGGAGGAATGAGCATTTATGGACGATATTAGGCAACCNNCGCAATCATAAGCACATTTTCGAGTATACACCAGCCGACGCTCAAACCTTAGGCTTTCAAAAGAGCTTCATCCTTCCCAACTCAAGTAAACACAGTTGTCCATAGTTTCCAATTATGAACCACATTACTTAGCCCTCTGTTCCTATTGCCTGTATTATTTAACGAAGTACTTGGCAGGTGGCAGGGACTCTGCGGATGCACCCTGATTGAATTTCGAACATCGATTAACGATTTTAAAATCCTCCCAGTCAGCGACAAAATCAATCCTGACAATACCATCACAATCATGTAAATCAAAACAATCACAGGTTCAGACATTTATTTTTCGCAAAAAACCGGCTTTATGAAAAGTGTACTATCTTTGTCTCAACATGCTTACCCCGCTTCCCGATTGATCAGCGCGCTCAGGGTAAGCGTTTTGCGTTTTAGGGCCTATGTGTAAGATTCCATATACAATAGTAGCCTTCACCTACAGGAACCAGCTCCAACAGCTTAAAGATCGCGGACTGGCGATTCATGATCACCTTGATGAATTTCGAACATCGATTAACGATGTTGGAATGATGAAGAAGGAATAACCGGTGCTTTTCAGTTACAGCCGGCAAAATATTTCTGCTCTTTTTGGTAGGGTAATCCTCATCTCAGGTATCTTTAAATAGCATTCAAATACTGTTTAAATACATTTTAACATGGCAAAACATGCTGCTATTCTTTTTTCAGCGCTGCTGATCATGGGCTTTGGGCTGTACGAACATTATAAGGACGGACATTACAAAGGCACCTCCCGGGCCGGCTATACCGATGAACCTTATTATGGCTGCACACGACTTTTAATACAAAACGGAAAGATCACGCAGGCGGAGTTCTTCGTCCGTGATTCGGCAAAGCATGAGTATTTTGATGATCATTATGAACGCTACTTTACGGGCAACGACGAGTATGTACAGCAGTGCCGCAACGACCGCAGAGGTGTCCTCTCCTACCCTGACAGCCTTCTCAAATACCAGGACATCAATAAGGTGGATGCCATTGCCGGCGCTACCTGGTCGTATAACCTGTTCAAGGCATCGGTGAAGGAAGCATTGCACGAAGCGGCTGAGCAGCGATAAGTAAACGGCTTGTTTGCAGTGGCCTGCATTGTGCAATGGCAGGTCTGTGTCTGTAAAGTCAGTCTTTATCGCAGGCACAGATATTGTATAATTTTACTTAATTTTATTCCTGTATTCGGCCTCGGAATTAACAATGATACGGCTGAATACTGACTCCTTTGGTAACAGTGTGTACAACATCCTGAAAGATCATGACATTGCCATTGATGTTACACTGCGGGTTTGCCCGTAATTCATATCTTCAGCTGCTTAAGGAGAATCTGGCCGGCATATGGACCATTGAAAGTATGGATGCCACATCAGGGAATTTTAATGCTTTAACTGCATCGACAATTACTTTTTATGCTGACGGGACATGCCGTTTGCCGGAACCTGATTCACTACATTACCGGATGGCATCCTGGAGCGTTGAAGCAAACGACATGACATTGCACATCAGGTGCTATTCTGCCACTGATCCGTTTTATGGTTCATTCCGGGTTTATTTCTCAAACGAAAACGGAAAACCGCTCAGGTTAAAGCTTACGTCATTAAATATTGAGCTGCGTTGCACCCGGTAACAATTTTTGTATCCCAGCCAGTTGAAGCATGAAATCCATGATATACTGCAATTAAGAAGCGCAGCAGATTGACGGCTTTTAAATTTCAATCACTGGTCAACCGTTTATTTCGATAATCAGCTCTTTATTAAACCCATTGATCGTTTCAAACGGGTAGCCGGCAGGGTTACAGACTATTCTGGTATCTCCAAGCATGTAATCACAGGCGTTGTGAATATGTCCGTGAATCCACAACTGAGGCCCGGCTTTAAGCACCAGTTTCCCGAGCTCTGATGCAAATCCTGCCGAAACGGGGTCGTTTTGAAACTCCGGGGGTATCGATTTAATGGAAGGAGCATGATGTGTAACTACAACATTCGTTTTCGTCAGCCCATTGCCCAGGTTTGCTTCAAGCCATCGTACGGATTGATAATGCATGCGTTGTGTGTCTGTCGGCCTTAATCTTGAGTACTCCGGGTCGAGGCGTATTAACCGGTAATCATTCATTCGCTGCCCACATTCGTACGAAGCCACAGCCGCATTCCCTGTTAACTGAAAATCTGTCCACAATGTACACCCGTAAAAAGTAATCCCTTCCAGGCTTATGGCTTCGTTTTCGAGGATAAAAACGGATGTACCCCGGGCTGAATCCATGATTTCGCGGAGGAGTTTGGAGTATGAGTGTCTGTAATACTCATGATTCCCTAAAACATATATTACGGGAATCTTCAGGGCCTTGCTGAGCAGCCATTTAACGCCATTCACCCCTGTATGTATATCACCTGCCAGTACCAGCAAATCGGCCCGGGAGAAATCATACTCCCTCATTCCGAATTCAAGGTGCAAATCGCTCAGTATCTGAATCTTCATTGAGAATTGGCAGGTCTATACTGATTTGGCACAACGGAAGGTGTACTGTGGGCTGGAACCACCGCTGTAACCCCTGTGAGCACAAGTGGCATAAGATCCCCAACCATAAAAGCCGCCTTTCAGCACATATCGGTCATACTCGCTTTTTGCAGGCAAACTGAGGTCGCCTTCGCAGTATCGCTTATAAACTTCCGGTTCATAATAATCGGCGCACCACTCCTGAATATTGCTTAAATACAATCCATGCGGACTTACTACTCCGGGATATGATTGTTTCTGAGTGCTTTCATCAGGGGTGTAACCGGAGGTTTCGAGTGTTTTTATGGGTATCATCTGGTTGCCCCAGGGATATTCCCTGCCGTCCCGTCCCCTGGCTCCTTTCTCCCATTCAAGTTCTGTCGGAAGACGTAATCCGGCCCAGGAACAATAGGCTTTGGCACCTTCCCACGATACTTTTACCGGATGATCAGCCTGAACCTCAGCCACATCATATTTGTTACCTGGTTTACGAATCAGGAACCTTGAGAGAATCCACTTATTAATCTCCTCCTGGCTAAAGTTATTGCTCGAAAGAAATACCAGGTACTGTTCGAAGGTTACAGGGTATATGGAAATAAAGTAAGCCGGGAGATCCACTGAATACCGGCTCATACTTTCGTCACTCCCTCCGCCCCCGGCTAAAAATACGCCTCCCGGAATAAACACAAGTTTATTCCCATCCTTCCTGTTGATAATTTCATTAGTGGTTGTTGTTTGGCCTGATTGTTCAGAAATACCTGCTTTCAATGAATTTCGCAACACTATGATTGTTTTCAAATCCTTTAACGGCAGAAAAGCCCTGAATCCAGAATCATCAGTTCCTGTCAGTTGCCCCTCCTGAAGTTTGATATGATCAAGCGATTCACCACCGGAAAGATTAACTGTACAATCATCTGTACCATGAACTGTAACAGAATCTATTATCTTCCATGGAATATTCCTTTTGCCTGCTCCATGCTCAATAATGAGCGTATCATTAAGCGCTGACCCCGGAATATTGACTGCAAAAGCGTTGTAGATAACTCCAAACTCGGGGAGTTTAATTTCTAACCCGGTTACATCCTGAACCAGCAAACTGATCTCTTTTTCTTCTGTCTTATGTTGATTCCCGGAATCAGCTATCCCTTTCAGAATGAGTTCTTTCCAAACACCATATTGAAATACGCAATCTGATCCTTTTTCATCAATACCAACCAATGTTCCGTATTGCAATTTCACATTTTCCAGCTTCTGACCATCGTGCAGATAAATTTGAGCCAGGTTTTGATCACCTGTTAACACGCTTTTAATCCTTGTCCAGGGGATTAGCTTTTTGGCTTTCCCCATCTCAATATTAAGGGCATCTCTTGAAGCTGAATCCAGCGTGTTTTTGCCATAAGGGTTATATACGATGCCAAACTCGCTGAGATTTGTTTCAGTGCCTTTTACGTCTTTTATAAGCACACTTAGTTTTGAATCCGTTGATGGTAAAGGCTTCGGTGGAATCGGTGGTTCAGGCTTCGGCGGAATCGGTGGTTCAGGCTTCGGCGGAATCGGTGGCTCAGGTTCCGGCGGCACAGTTATATTCCTGACTTCGGCTTTCATATAGGATACGATCTTTTTGATAGCTGTATCCTGGTAATCATGCAGATAGCGGATCATGTTGAGCGACGGCAGCATTTGCATTTCCTCCGGCATCTCTTTCCATGCTTCTTCTGAAGGAAATATAAATTGTTCTGTCATCACAGGAATGATATTCCTGCCGGTCTTCAATGCATGCACAATTTCACGCTTAAGCCAGTCAGTCTTTACATTGCAATGGTCGAGAGAATTCTTGCTAAGGATAAGGATAAAGTTGGGTGTTTCCTCGATCCGTTTCAGCAGCATTTCATCAAATCTTCCGACCTGTAGCTCTTTAACATCCAGAAATATTCTTTTATGATAGGCTTTCTCGATCTGGAACTTGAACAAACTGGCCAGGTCGCTGGCTGTTTCGCGCCTGTAGCTGATGAATGCATCATAATGGTCGGTTTCCGCGGCTTTGGGCCTGAATATTTTTTGCAGGAAGGCCATAACTGTTCTCCTTATATTTTTATGCGTGTCGGTGCTCTGTTAATACCAAAACAAAATTGTTGTCAGTTGAAGAATTTTGAAATCATAATGAATCCGTAAATACCTGTTTATTACGTGTTCAATATATTCTATACCGCAGGCTGATCCTCCGGAAACTCAACGATGCGGACCATTCAAGGTTTTCGGTGGACATAATTTCCTCGGCGTTCCTTATCTCCAGGTTTATCTCATCCCAGTCGGACGCCTTTTCGATACGCTGCACCATGTTGAGCAGAATATCTTTCATCCTCGCCGACCTTGCCGCTATGCGCTCATAATCCCTGATGCTGCCAATGGCATGCTGTGCCCCTGCAAACGCCGGTAAAACTATTACCAGTGAGATTATAATATTCTCAAAGAAAGGATCACGGATCAGTCCGAACAGATGAATGATAGCTGCGGCCAGCGTTAACGCCAGCAAGAGGCCGATTACCCGGTTCTCTTTTTTCACCTCAGTAGCTTTTCTAACGGCATTTTTCTCATGATAGGCAGCCTGATCCTGTATCCATCCTTTGCTGATAAAGCACCTGACTTCAGGCAACAATACTTCAGGCAGATCAAGAGCGGGAATTTCATGTTGCAGGGCTGAGAATACTTCGGTTACCCAACCTCCGGGGCTTGAATAGAACGGCAGGTTCAGATTTTGCCGGGCTCCTGCGCCTTTCGGCCTTCGTGCCAGTGATTCAAATATGAGAATCCTGGTACGTTCGGCAAGGTGGCGATAATTAAGCCACTTGTCGTGCCATTGCCCGATAAGGCTGTAGCGGAACCAGATAACTGCAATTGCCAGTGCAATTATCTCAAAAGCAACAAACACATTATAAGCAGGAAGGAAGAGTGTCTGGATTACCGCGAGAGTGACTGCAATAGCCGACAGCCTGTAAAGCCATGCAGCCGATCGCATATGCAGTTTGTGGTATCGTGTGGCCAGGTAGTCAGCCCGGGTGTAATGCGGAAGCACTTTTTCGAGAAGCGGGTCCAGGATGCCGGGTGGCAGTCCTGCTGTCCGGCCCATTTGCTTCAACCCGTTACTGTCACTTTGGAGTTGTTTTTCGAAACGTCTTTTGCTGAATGCCCTGTCGCGGTTGTACTCGGCTACCTGCAGAAACCGTGTTGACCAGCCCGCAGCAAAAACAGGCAACGGTTCAACTGACACCTTTATCTCTCTTGTTGTATCGGCATTATTTTCCCTGGCAACCTCCTCAAACCCGGTGATCATCACCGGGCTAGCGCCGGGATTTATTGCATTGATCCATATCACAGGCCGGTGAACGGAACACGCATATTTAATTATACGGGCAGTACCGCCTATACCCCGTGCTGGTTTTCCATCCCAAACCGCAATCATTATTTCGCAGGCATCAACAATGTCCTTTCCCGCCTGTTCGTATTTTTCAACATCAATGGCTGAGGCCGGCAATCCTCCCCTTTTCAGTACATTATGATTGGATGCTTTTTCGATTAATCCGTTGAACTCCTGACGGTCAGCCGGTGTGGTGAAATCCTGTACATATTCCTCCACAGTACCGGGAATAATGGCGACAAGGGCTGAACTCTCCATTTTCATTACCGAACGGGCAACAATGCGGTCGGCACCCCTTGCCAGTGCCGAGTAAACTTCGCACCTTAATGCAGTCCGCCTGTCAGGTTCCGTCTGCCCCTGGATGATTCCCAGGAATGACATTGACTGCATGATTCTCCAGTTGAGAATACTTTCGACTCTCTGCCATTTTGTGTTATAGTGAATACCCGGCTGGTATATGTCATTTATTCCTGACTCAAGTGAGTTCTTTAGCCTGAGCAGGAGCCTGTTAACCGCATCTTCTACCTTTGGTGCATCAGGAAGATCCCTGTGCCCTGTCACACCAATTTTCAGTGTATACGGCACCGGGCCGGGTTCGGTTGTTTGGTTGGATTGCATTGTGCACCCGTCATTTAAAGCAATATGGGTAAATATTACTGTTGAAAAGTAATTGTATAACCGCTCCCTTCAAGCATGTCAGCGTATTTTTTCACGATGTACCTGTCCTTATTCTTTTCTGCCTGGTTTGCTCTCGGCAAAATGCCTTTGTCAAGATCGCCGAATGGCACCATACAATCGTGTGTCTTATGATAATCGCTGCGCTTGCCTGATGTCCAGTTTGCTTCTTTACGTGCCTGGATCCATCCGTTATGTTCAAGTTCGGCTAGTTTATCAAGTTCACCTTCATCGGCAATGAATTGCATGAACGCTTGTTTTGCATCAGGCAACATCTCCGACTTCAATTCTGCTTCAGAGATCAGTTTGAACTTGCCGGTACCTTCAATAACTGTGCTCATCCTCCGGGCTGCTGCAATATTATCCATCCGTTGATCGAAACCCAGGTCTTCATATTTTTTATGAAACACTGATTGAGAGTTACTATTATCAAGCCAGCTATTATGAACAGCTACTGCAATTTTTTCAAAAACCAGGGAGACGGGGACCGTAACATCTGAAAGTTTTTCCATAAAATCCATGTAATCAACATTCATCTGGATAATTTCCTTCGATGGCAGATCCGATTGTTCTATTTTTCGGTTGTTGTGGATAGCCAGGTTCCTCAATAACCTTTCCAGTCCCCTCGATCCGTTTTTATAACCTGAAACTTCGATGAGTGTCCTCAACAGTTGATTGTCGATATTAAGGGGCATTTCGTCGGAGCCGAGTATCGACCTGATAAACAAAGCCCTTCTAACGGAGAAACAAATATCCTTAACGTCTCCTTCCCGCAACCATGTTTTTGCCGACAGGTCCTGGTATGGCTTACGGTTAGGCCCAAAAACATTCAGCGAACAATTAATCCTGCTTTGGAAGTCAGGCCCTTTTTTAACAGCATACTCCCCGCTTTCCATTTTATCACAAAAATGTTGCATAGTATACGTTACGCCGCCTGCAAACACGAAAATGCATTTTCCGATGGGATGCACTTCTTTGCCTTCCTGAAATTCGCCGTCCTGCATGGGAGCTATCATGGTTTTCAGCCAGCGGTAATCGTCAGAGTCGAATTCGTCCCAGAAAACAATCGGAAGCCTGCCCCTGAGCACTTCATCGCGTACCGCGTGAAAAGCACCTGTTAGCTCAGATTCATCTTTAAATTGTGACANGTTGAATGTAAGGAATGAAGGTTTGGTTTTCTTTCCCTCGAACATACTGTTAGCGAGCGCTTTTACAATAAATGATTTGCCTGCACCCGGGGGGCCGAAAACAGCAATATTCAACGGCTTTTTCCCTTCATCATACCGGTCGTAGAATCCGACCTGTTTCCTGATATTTCTAAGATTCTCTATCTCATTTCTGTCGAAAACTGTCACCCTGCCCAGTGTCAGCCTGGGAGCAAAATGCAGGCTGTTCTTCCCGCTCCCTGCCAGTGCAAAGGCCAGCGGATAAAAGTCTGATTTCTGCAAATAACCTTCCCTGGTATTATCATAGTTGTTTTCGAGAATTGACCATTCCTGGTTGTGAAGATAGCCGAAACCGCTTTTCCATGCCGGCGAAGGAATGAATGCCGAGGAATAATACCTTCCAAAAATGCGTTCATTCAAGGCCTCTGACAAATCAGCAATTTCGAGGCTTAAATCACTTTTTAACCTGTATATCCCTTTTACTAGCGATGCCGTCATTGTATTCAACCCCGCTTTGATGCATTCAGCCGTACCGGCGCTTTTCATCATCAGTGCAGATGTTAATCCGGAAAGAAAAGCAGCGCCCTGGCCAATATCATTCTGAATCTCCTTTGCGTATCGCTCTTCCCATTCGTGCTCCAGGTACTCGGGGTCGAATACAAGCTGATATTCATTAAACGCAGGGTCATTATCTGTTTTTACATATACAGCCCNCGCTGTTCCAATGGTAATAATTACTTCTCCTGATCTGAGCAGGTTTTTCAGTGTCGGGTCGTTATTCAGGCCGTACACAATATCCAGTGCAGTCTGCTCCCAGGAAATATCGTTGCTGACTTTAATGCCATAATGTTTGATCTGGTCCAGCTTCACAACCGTGATAAGCTTTTGCCTGTTTTTCATCAGCTCATCCCACAGCATGCCTTCACCCAGCGGATGTGCGGTTTTGAAAATAATTTTTGCAGCATTTCCGAAATCAGGCCAGCTTTCCTTGCTGTTTCTGAAACCCAGGAAGGATTCATCGATGACAATTATGTCGTAATTTTCTGGATTGAGTTGTTTACCGGATTTCAACCATTTGTCATCAGTAACTGCATTGCTCCCGAAACCAAGTTTTTCGACCAACCGGCAGGTAAATCCGCCGCCTTTCTTTTTATCTTTCTCAATGATCACCCACCGCAGGTATGAATCGTGAACAGTTGCCTGTGATGAGCCCGGGTCCGGCATCGCAGTGAACGGCCAATGGCACGATAAGCGGGGGCGTGTATTTCCGACTTCTGCATTTTTATTCAAAGATTCGATAAACCTTTCAAGCATGGCATAAGTGAGCCATGCACCCCCATAGGTCTCAGTAATCGTCGTGCCAATACCTTCTTTTCCGGGAAAATCAGCTCCGCTTCCTGCTAATAAATGATGATCTATCAAGAAATCACCTGTAACCATTACCGAATTTGCTTCCATAACTTTATTTGTAACTTGTCAATTTATATAAAACTGTTGCAATTCCTTAAAGCTCCAAAAATACCCGCTGCATCAGGTTTCCTGATAAATGGCATCCTGCAGCGCTTGTCAGGTGATCAAAATGCGATTCTGCACACTCCACTACAAACTTAATAAGTTTACTTTCAACATCGTGCAATTTTTAGCATAATAAGATGAAAATTAATCCGGCAAACCTGACCTTGTAAAAATTATGTATGTGCAGCAGTGCCGCAACGACCGCAGGGGCGTCCTCTCCTACCCTGACACCCTTCTCAAATACCAGGACATCTGTAAGGTGGATGCCATTGCCGGCGCTACCTGGTCGTACAACCTGTTCAGGACATCGGTGAAGGAAGCATTATTGGCTGCCGGAGAAAAGGAATAGTCGTTCCGGCTTTGCCTGTCGATATCATTGCATACCTTTGGAACCGGTGAGAACCTACCGGCCAATATCTTCATCCGATCATGAAAGCCATTAAAATAGAATCATATCGCCCGGGGCAGGAAGAGGCAATTTACCGGCTTATCAGAAAAGTATATGATGAGTTTGTCGCCAACGATTATACGGAAGCCGGCAATCTTTTCTTTTACGACTGGATAAATCCGGAAAAAATAGCTGCCAGGCAATTGAACGGCATCAACATCCTCATTGCAACAGCCGGAGACGAAATCGTCGGCATGATCGAGATGCGCGACAACAACACCGTTTCGCTGCTTTTCGTGGAAAAGTCCTTCCAGGGACAGGGAATTGCCGGGAATTTGCTGCAGACAGCCGTTGGCATCTGTTTGCAAAGAGAGCCCAAACCAACAGAAATATTTGTCCATGCATCGCCTTTTTCTGTTCCTGTATATGCTAAGCTTGGCTTCATTGCAACTGACAATATGCAGGAAGCGAACGGAATCAAGTATTTACCCATGAAGATGCCAGTCGATGCGAGATTCTCAGAACCACCTTCAGGCCTTGATCAGTAAAATGTGCTCTTCATTACAAACGCATTACGGGTTTATCTCTTATATTTGACGCACTTTTTGAAGGAATCAGAACTTGTCCGTTCCAAATATCGGTTTGGCAGGTTCAGAACCAGGCATGAAAAGAGCTACCTCACTGCTGATCACATTATTAATCCTGTTCAATTCAGGGGGTGGTTATATTATTTTCAGGCTGCAACAATCAGAGGCAAGGCGTGAGTCGGAAGAAGCGATCAGCCGCATTGCTGAAAAAAATATTGTTGTGCTTGCTTTCAGGTTAAACCATGAGGAAAGGACTTGTGTGGATGAGGCCCGGCAGGGAATTCACCTACAAGGGTGAAATGTACGATGTGGTAAAAAACTGCGACCCGGGGCAGCATGAAATATTACCACTGCTACAACGACAGCAGGGAGAGAAAGCTGATTGCAGCGTACCAGAAAAGCCATCATTCGAAAAAAGAAACCGAAAAGAGGCGAAAGACACCAAACAATCCCATCTTTTTTTCTCAGAAAACCCTGTTTACAAGGATTATGCCTCTTTCCTGTTTTCGATTATTCATTGTATGAAATGATTTATACATCCGAAGTTCCCGTTACACCCTCTCCTCCTCCCAAATTTGCCTGACCTTTTGTTCTCATCCATCGCTGTCAAGCAAGAATGAAATTTTCAGCATGAATTGCCATGCCGGTTTGCCTCATTCGCAGGTACCCGGTAAAGCTTCAACGTGTGAACAATCATCACTGACACCACAAAACCAAAACCGTGTGTGGCTGTGCCTGTATGTAAGGCATGTCAACATGGTTTAAACCCTACACTTTTAAAACCTGAATTCATGAGTAAAAAAATAATATACACAGCACTGTTCCTATGCCTCAGCACCACACTTTTCGGTCAGGCCACATCGACCGATACCACTAAAACAATACAGCTCAAAGAGGTCATTGTTACTTCAAACCGCCTTCCGGTTGCCCTTAANAACAACCCCGGCTCTATATCACTGGTAACACCCCAGATGCTTTCCATCATGCCGAAATCCATCGGTGTGGAGGAAGCGCTGCGGCTGGTGCCGGGTGTTCGTATTGACAATCAGCACGACGGCGAGCGTGTGCATGTTTCAATCCGCGGCCAGGGTATTCTCACCGAACGCGGTTTACGCGGCATAGGTGTGATCATCGATGGCATCCCGGTGAATGATCCTTCGGGCTTTGCCCCCGACCTTTACGATGTTGACTGGTCGACCGTGAAAAGCATTGAAGTACTGCGTGGCCCTTCTGCCGGGCTTTATGGCGGCGGAGGCGCAGCCGGCGTTATCAGCATCACCACACAAAATGGCGGGTCAAAGCCAATTGGCGGAGAATTCAGCCAGTCACTGGGCTCAAATGGTTTTGCCAAATCACTGATCCAACTCGGCGGCAGCAAACAATCGGTTGATTACCGTGTAAGCTACTCCCGCACCGGTGGCGACGGATACCGCGATCACCAGGCCTACTGGAGCAACAAACTGTATGAAAAGATCAACTTCCATCCTTCCAAAAACTTCTCGCTTACACAGGTCATTTCGCACACCGACTATTTCCAGCAAAACCCCGAAGGCCTGAACATCGGACAGTTTGACAATCTCAGGCAGGCTAACCCGGATGCTTGTCCGTTCAACGAATACCAGAANACCAACAGGACAACTGCCGGTTTCAACGCTGAGTACAAGCTAGGCAACAACCAGGAAATTGAAGCTTCAGCCTATCTGCGCGAATGGAAATACAAGGAGACGAGCAACCGCGCCGCCGAGTACAGGGACATTACCAATCCCGGTTTCAGTGCACAGTACAATCTGCATCTCGTCTTGGTAAGGCTAAAGAACACTTTCAGTGCAGGCACTGACTTCAAATGGCAGGATATAGCCATGTACAAACTTCAGAGCCTGAGCAACCCGGGCAGGGTTGAAAGCACCGATGAAACCAACCTTGAAAACGACAGCCTGCTGGCANNAAACCAACTTATCAGTCAGCGCAGCAGCGGCATTTTTGTCCTCGATAAAATCGATATCGGCNNAAAACTCAGCCTGATCGCCAATGTTCGTTACGACAAGATGGATAATGAACTTACCAACAAGATGCTGGCCCTCGACACGGCTAAAACCACCAAGAACTTCTCGAAGACATCGTTCAGGCTCGGGGCAAACTACAGTTTTATGGATGAACTCAACCTGTTTGTAAACTTCAGCCANGGATTCATGCCACCTTCCACCGAGGAACTGGCAAATAACCCGGTCGGATATTCAGGGTTCAATACCCATCTGGTGCCGGCAACATCGAATTGTATAGAAGCAGGTGTCCGCGGTTTTGTGGGAGAAAAATTCAATTATGATGTCACCTTCTTCAACATGACCACCGAGAATGACTTTTTCCGGTTCAAACAAACCGGGCGAGGAAACCAGGAAGTGTTCTATGGCAATGCCGGTAACAGCAAACGTATCGGCATCGAGACCTTTGCTTCGTACAACATACTTTAAAACCTGAAGTTGCAGGTTTCGTATACTTATGCTAATTACGAATACACTTCGGCTGATGTAGACCCTGTTTACACCGACACCNNGGCCTATGTTCTCACGACACCTCCCGCTTCGGGACAGTCGTTGCCCAATTCACCAAAGCACCAGTTATATGCCGAGGCAGTGTACTCGGTAACACCGCACCTGGTCGTGAGCCTGGGAACCGAACTGCAGTCGAAATGGGCCATTTACACCGATGCCAAGGCATACAACGGAGATCTCGACCCTGCCATTTACCAGAACTGGCAGGACGGCTTCAATCTTTATNNCAATGCACGCGTAGCATACGACTGGAACCTGTGGAAACTCAACGGTGAGTTAAGCCTTGCCGTTCGTAACATCGGCGGAACAGATTACATGGCTTTCACAGAGCCTGANCCCGATGGCAATTCCTATCAGCCCGGCCCCGGCAGGGAATTCTTTGCCAATCTGAGAATTAAGTTTTAGTAAATCTTCCTGTTAAAAGAAAAATCCCCGCTCCTGGTGAGCGGGGATTTTTTTATGATTTATCGCTTTTGGTGCTTTCTATGATATCAAAAATCGACATCTGGTTCTTCCCCACCTGGGTTTCAGCATGTTCGGCATACCTTGCATGAAGTTCAATATACTCCCGGATAGCCCTGCGGTGAAACTTGTTCGGTGTTATCTTGTTCTTTTTGCAGTATTTACGCACCTGCTTATGCAGTGCTTCAGGAATCTTCAATTCCACCTTGTAGAACTTTACTTTCCGGTTTCTTTTCTTTTTTGCAGATGCCATGATTCTGAAATTTAAACCGTTGACGCCGATAAAGATAAAATTTTAATCTGCAGTGTCAATCCTGCCTGTTCACAGGTTTTCAATAGTTATTAACAGGCGTTTATTCCCTGCCGGTGATGATATCGCCAATGTCATTCATTATTTTACGGGCCAGTGTTTCAGCTTTCGACATCGAATCACTTTCAGAATAAATTCGGGTAATTGGCTCTGTATTCGATTTGCGGAGATGGACCCACTCTTTGCCGAATTCAATTTTAAGCCCGTCGACTGTGATCTTTGGCTGCTTGGCGTATTTCTTTTCTATCTGCCGGATGATCGCATCAACATCCATTCCTTCCTCCAGCGTGATCTTATTTTTCGAGATAAAGTATGACGGATAGGTATCGCGCAACTGGGAGCATTTCTTACCCGATTTCACAAGGTGTGTCAGAAACAGGGCTATTCCCACCAATGCGTCACGGCCGTAATGTATTTCAGGGTATATCACCCCGCCATTTCCTTCGCCGCCTATCACAGCGCCGGTTTCCTTCATTTTGGCAACCACATTCACCTCTCCTACCGCTGAGGCAGTATATACGCCATTACGGCTTTCGGTCACATCGCGCAAAGCCCGTGTGGAGGAAAGGTTTGACACCGTATTGCCGGNCGTATTGCTCAGTACATAATCAGCAACGGCAACCAGCGTATATTCTTCGCCAAACATTTCACCGTTTTCACAAACAATAGCCAGCCGGTCAACATCAGGGTCCACCGCAAATCCCACTTTCGCTTTTTTATTGACCACCAGGTCCGACAAAGTCATGAGGTTCTCAGGCAGCGGCTCGGGATTGTGAGGAAAATGTCCGTCGGGGGTGCAGTAGAGCTCATGTACGTTTTTTACACCCAGCACTTTAAGCAGGAGCGGAATGGCAATGCCACCGGTGGAATTCACACAATCAATGGCAACGGACAATCCGGCTTTGGCTATTGCCTCCCTGTCAACCAGTGGCAGCGCCAGAACCTTTTCTATATGTTNCTGAATTGAAGTATCGTCAGCGGTATAAGTACCAAGTGCAGTAACCTCGCTGAAACCAAATTCTCCCTCATCGGCTATTCTGAGCACTTCGGCACCTTCGTCAGCATCAAGAAACTCACCTCTTTCGTTGAGAAGCTTCAGAGCGTTCCAGTGTCCCGGGTTGTGGCTCGCGGTGAGAATTATGCCTCCCTGGGCCTGCAGCTCAGTAACTGCCATCTCAACCGTTGGCGTGGTGGAAAGCCCGTNATCTGTAACGTCGATGCCCATGCCGAGCAACGTCCCTGTNNAAACCAGCTGGTTCACCATAAACCCGGAAATGCGGGCATCGCGGCCAATCACTATCCTTACTTTTTTACCGGGATTCCTTTTCTGAATAAAAACGCCGTAACCGGCTGTAAACTTTACCACATCAGGCGGTGTCAAACCGTTGCCCTGCATACCTCCAATCGTTCCCCTGATTCCTGAAATACTTTTAATAAGTGTCATACCTGCAATTTGGCGTAAAATTAATGATTTATTAAAAACGGGTACTACCCCACGGAAACTGAAACAAACCGTTATAAAACAATCACTTACGGTCGATTTACAGTTTCACTTATAAAAGGTGAAATCTAAAGGTACAGCGAAAATTATTACCTTTGCAGCCAGAAAGAGGGAAACCACGATGGATTATAACTTTGAAGAAGATGAGGATTACATCCGCGAATTGCTCGAAAGGTTCGAAAAAACCAGTTCAGGCAATGGCTCCTCATTTTTCGATTCACAGGAACTGGAGGATATCATTTATCATTACTTTTCGGAATCCGATTTTAACAATGCCAAAAAAGCCATTGACCTGGGAATAAAACGCTTTCCTTCAGATAATGTATTTCAATTGCTTATGGCTCAATATCTTGTAAACAATGATGAGCCTGATAAAGCGCTGAAGCTGCTTACACGCATACAACCTTCAGAACCCAATAATCCCGACATCATCACAACCAAGGCAGGTGTGCTCAGCGCAATGCACAAGCATGAAGATGCCATTAGGGAATACCGCAAAGCCCTGAAATTTATAAACGAAGGGCTTGATGAGATATATACAAACATCGCTTTTGAATACGAGAGCCTGAACCAGTTTTGACAAAGCCGTTGAATACCTGAAAAGAGCTCACCATGTTGAGCCGAAGAATGAAGGCGTCCTGTACGAGCTGGGCTACTGTTATGAGATCGGTTCAATGACCGAGGAATCCATTGCTTTCTTTGAAGACCTGGTCAACAGGGAGCCATACTCCGGCGTTGGCTGGTACAACCTGGGCATGGCATACAAGGCCCTGGAACTTTTCGAAAAGGCTATTGAAGCCTTCGATTTCTCAATAGCCATCGACCCTGAATTCACTCCCGCATATTACATCAAGGCGCAGACCTTTGAAAGCATGGACCTGTTCAGCCAGGCAGTTAAGGTATACAAGCAGACTTTCGACTATGAGAAGCCCGATGCCATGGTGTATTATTACATCGGCGACTGTTATGAGCAAATGAAGAAGTACGAGACTGCCATTGAATACTATCATAAGTCAATTGAACTGGAGCAACAGTTATCAGATGCCTGGATGGGAATAGGCATATGCAACGATGAACTGGGACGAAAGCAGGAAGCAATTCCTTTCATGGAGCAGGCTGTTAAACTTGAACCTCAGAATGCCGATTACTGGTATATACTGGCTGACTGCTACAACGGGCAAAAACTGACGGATGAAGCGCTCAATGCTTATAATAAGGTTACCGAGCTGGACGCATTAAACCCGGAAATCTGGCTTGATTTTTCGGATCTTTATGCCAAAGAGCTGAACGATATTGAGAAAGCGCTGGAACTTATCGATGAAGGGATCAACCTGCAGCCAACAAACTATGACCTTATGTACCGCAGGGTTGCTTACCTGCTCGAAGCGGGAAATGTTAAGGAAGCTGTAAGGGAACTTTACCTCACCCTGCCATTGAATTATGAAGGTCACCGTGCACTTCTCGAATACTCAAAAAAGGCCCGTCTCAATCCTTCCATCATGGATGTGATCAGCACTTACGTTGAACTTAACGGCTTATAAATCAACAACAATAATTGGATCATAAACAATTGAATATACTCTTTGTTCTTTAAATTTAACTCTTTCGCTCATGGGTCTTACTGAATGGATTGCCGCAACGGCAGTAATGGTTATCGGGACAACCGGTTATCCGGGTATTTTTTTTCTGATGATGCTCGAAAGCATGGTATTCCCTGTTCCGAGCGAAGCCGTAATGCCCTTTGCCGGTTTCCTCATTGTTGACGGACAATTTACTTTTACCGGTACAATCATCGCAAGCACGTTAGGAAGTATAGTTGGGTCACTGATTTCATACGCGATTGGATTCTATGGCGGAAAGCCGTTTATACAGCGCTTTGGTAAATACCTGCTTCTGAACACGCATCATCTGGAAGTATCGCAGCGGTTTTTCGATAAGAACGGACAAATTACAATCCTCATTTCCAGGTTTATACCGGTTGTAAGGCATTTGATAAGTATCCCGGCAGGTTTCGGAAAAATGAACCTGCTGAAATTCTCGGTTTATACGATCATCGGGGCAGGATTGTGGAATGCTTTCCTGGCATTTGTTGGTTTCAAACTGAAATCAAACTGGGCAGAAGTAATGAAATACAGCCATATCATAGACCTGGTAGTGGTTGGTATACTGGGAGTTGCCGTCATTTACTATTTGTATAAGATCTATCTCTCACTGGCAAAAAAGCGCGTTAGCTAATGAAGCTTTTCGGGCTTACCGGCAATCCTTTGAGCCATTCGTTCTCGAAACTTTATTTCGACCGGAAATTTGCTGAGGAAGGGATGATCAACTGCCATTATGCACTTTACCAAGTTGCTGATGCACAGTCAATCAGGCTATTGGTTGATCAGTTCGCTGAACTGGCAGGCCTCAATGTGACAACTCCATTTAAACAGTCTGTAATTCAATACCTTGATAAAACCGATTCCGTTGCTGAACGCATCGGGGCGGTTAATTGCATCAAGGTGAACAGAACAACCGGAAAAACCATATTAACTGGTTATAACACTGACGCTCCGGCATTTCGGGATACTATCAGGCCCTTGCTGAAGCCACATCACTCCAAAGCCTTGATACTGGGAACCGGGGGCGCTGCACAGGCTGTGAAATTTGCCTTTGAGGAACTGAATATTCCCGCTCAATTCGTTTCGCGTACAAAAGCAGCCGGCTGCCTGGTGTATGAAGATCTTACCGGGGAATTGCTCAACGACTGCACTGTTCTTGTGAATGCCACGACAGTGGGGATGTTTCCTGCCGTTGATAACTATCCGGAAATACCGTACAAGCACCTGACAGAACGGCATCTTTTATATGACCTGGTTTACAATCCGGAACTGACGATATTTCTGCAAAAAGGAAAGCAACAGGGAGCAATTGTAAAGAACGGCTTTGAGATGCTGCACCGGCAGGCTGAACTCGCGTGGCAGCTTTGGAATAGTAATGACAATACTCCGGGTTAATAATCAGAATATTATATACAAGTTGCCGTTCAGGTACTCCTAACTGTCCGGGCTTCAGCATTTGTTTGATAAAATGAGTTCTGGTGTGTAAGTTTGCTTTTTAATTGTCTATCGATATCAAATGAGGAATATTCTTTTAGCCATCCTTTCGCTGATCATAGCCATTGCCATGCCATCATGCAGCAACACGAAAACCGGGCCTCCTGCAAAAAGCGTAATCGTAAGCATACTCCCGCAAAAGTACCTGGTTGATAAGATAACGGGCAGCAAGGTAAACTGCGAAGTGATGATTCCGCCGGGCGGCAACCACGAAACATTTGAACCTTCACCCCGCGATATTGCAAGAGTAGCCGGTGCTTCGGCTTATTTTACCATCGGCGCACTTGATTTTGAGAAGGCCTGGGTTGAAAAAGTAACTGCTGTTAATCCCGGAATAAAGGTAGTGAATACCAGCAACGGGATCATGATGATAGAAGGCCATGTTCATCAAGGACATGAGGCAGATGCACATGTGTTTGACCCCCACACCTGGTTCTCACCTGCTGCGGTTAAAATTCAGGCAAAGGAGATGTGCGATGGCCTGTGCACGATTTTCACAAGCGATTCAGCAGATTTCAGGAAGAATCTTGCTGATTTTGTGCGCGAGGCTGACTCAGCCGACAGTTTGATAAAAGAATTACTAAGGCCATATAAAGGCAATTCGTTCCTGATCTTCCACCCTGCCCTGGCATATTTCGCCCGCGATTACGGGTTAAAGCAGGAAAGTATCGAATTTGAAGGCAAAGAGCCTTCGCCCGTACACATGCGTGAGATCATTGATATGGCTAAAGCTAACGGTATAAAAACTATTTTTGTTTCCAAAGAATTCGACATGCGCCATGCCGAAACCATCGCCTCACAGCTTGGTGGCCGCCTGGTAACTTTTGACCCTATGGCTTACAACTGGACCGAAAATATCATCAGCATAGCCAGGCTTATGGCCGGAAGTTTCGAACAGCAGCCAAACGAACAACCAAAGCAGTAACCATCCGATGACCAAACTCATACAACTCACCGATGTAAGTGCCGGTTATAAGGATGCAATCGTCCTGAGAGATGTGAATTTCGAGATCTGCGATCGTGATTTTATTGGTGTAATAGGCCCTAACGGCGGCGGAAAGACAACGCTTATCAAGGTATTGCTGGGGCTTCTCAAGCCTGCCAAAGGCACTGTGACCCGGTTTGATGATGCTTCTGACAGTTTTATCGGGTATCTACCCCAGGTGACTCAGGTTGATAAGAAGTTTCCTATTACAGTACTCGACATTGTGCTTTCAGGGCTGATGTCATCACGCGGGAGAGTTTACCGCTATTCACGGTGCGACAAGGATACAGCGCACCAGTTGCTGGCGCAAATGGGTATCGGGGGCCTGGCACACAGGACATCCAAAGAACTATCAGGCGGACAGTTGCAGCGGGTATTTATCTGCCGGGCGCTCATCTCCGATCCCAGGCTGCTTATACTTGATGAGCCTAATACCTATGTTGATAACCGTTTTGAGAGCGATCTCTACGAAAGGCTCATCGAACTCAATAAGAAAATGGCTATCATCATTGTTTCGCATGATGTGGGTACTATATCTTACTATGTAAAAACTATTGCCTGTGTAAACGAATACCTTCATTACCACCGCTCAAACATCATCACCGAACAGCAACTCGCCGATTACAACTGCCCGCTGCAGATCATCACCCACGGAGATGTACCGCATACCNNGTACTGCAAAAGCATGAACATGACCATTCCCATAATCACGAAAGCCATGACTGATTCGCTGTTTGAACTCTTTTCGTACGGTTTTTTCCGGAATGCGTTCTTCGCATCGTTGTTGTCCTCTGTAGCCTGTGGTATTATCGGTTCATACATTGTTGCCCGTCGCATGGTTTTCATCAGCGGCGGCATTACTCATGCCTCATTCGGTGGTATAGGAATTGGTTATTTCCTGGGGATAAATCCTATCCTCGGCGCTGTAATTTTCAGCCTGCTCTCGGCATTTGGCATCAGGCTTGCCTCGCAACGCAGCGAAATCCGCGAGGATTCGGCAATAGGCATACTCTGGTCGCTGGGAATGGCCGTCGGTATTATATTTATCTTCCTTACTCCAGGCTACGCCCCTAACCTTATGAATTTCCTGTTCGGCAGCGTACTCACCGTATCAAAGACTGATTTGTGGATGATGCTGGCCCTCACCCTGCTGACTGTAATATTTTTCAGCGCTTTTTATCACACTATTCTCTTTATTTCCTTTGATGAGGAATATGCCCGGTCGCACAATGCACCTGTGGAATTATTCAACTATATATTGCTGTCACTTGTGGCACTTGCTATTGTTTTGCATATAAGAGTTGCCGGTATCATCCTGGTTATCTCCTACCTTACCATACCCCAAACAACGGCCAATATCTATGTTAGTGATCTCAAACAGATCATTTTCCTTTCAATAGCGATAAGTTTTATAGGTTCTGTTGCCGGGCTCCTGGTTTCCTATTACCTGAATCTGCCTTCAGGTGCTACCATTATTTTTGTATTTGTCCTGTTATTTGCGATAGCTAAAATCTCTCACAGCATCTCACAAAGAGCAATAATAAAAAAAGCAGTAAAGAAAGTCTAGCCTTTCAGTTTTTTTAATCTCCTGTTGATCAAAGCATAAAACTATTATATCTTTGGCAGTGTTATCTGTACCAGATAACACAATATCTTATCATCACTATTTAATCTTTTAATTGTATCATTATGAATAAGCATCTTTTGCTTGCCATAGTTGTTTTATTTTCGTTTACCGGCAAAGCCCAGATGATGTGGGACATCTCATTTGATCACGGCTCGGGGACTGACCGTATTATACTGCCTGATGGAAATAACGGATTATGGCAGATCGGGAAGCCTTCAAAAAGCGTTTTTAACGAAGCTAATTCCTTACCTGACGTGATTGTGACTGACACACTTAACCCATACCCTGCAAGCGACACATCATCATTTATTGTTGTTCATCTTGCGCAGCACGGCTGGATGTCGAACTACCCGAAAATCGATGTAGGGGGATGGTATTATGTTAATTCCGACACGCTTACCGATTACGGTTTTATAGAATTCTCTGCTGATAAAGGAAAAACATGGGCTCTCGTCGACAGTGCGAACAGTGGGTGCTGTTCGTGGGGCGCATCGCAGGAATACCCTGTATTTACAGGCAACTCCAACGGATGGAAACATTTCTATTATTGCCTGTGCACTTCTGTTCCGGTTGAATATGGCGATACAGTGCTTTACAGGTTTTCTTTTATATCTGACGGAAATCAAACCAACAAAGACGGACTGATGTTCGATGACCTGCATTTTGAAGACTGGTCAGAAGGTATTGATGAACATCCTGATGACAGGCTGATCACTATCTCACCAAACCCGGTTTCTGATATCCTGTGGATAGAAACTGCCCCGAAACAGGGTAGTAAAACAGTTCAGGTTATAAATGTATCGGGGACAATCGTCTATAACAACCAGGACTTTCGTGAAAAGTACATTAATACCGTTAATTTTAATGATGGCATTTACTTGATCAGGTATGCCACTCAGGATGAATTCGCTGTAAAAAAATTCATGGTCAGACATTGACCGGTAACATAAAACAATTAAAGATCACGCCTGATGTCACCGAAACCTCAAGACGAAAAGATTTGCTGCCCTCCGTTTGAGCCTGCTCCCTGGGACGACAAAATCATTGAATGGGTGAATAAACCTTTCATCAAATCTCATGTTTGCACTTTCTTCTTTATGCCAATCAATTTTGGCGGAGTTATGCGAAAACTGGATAAACTGGTAACCGACGCCGGTGCGCTGGTTACTGATTATCTGTGCCTCAGCGACCATACCTCGAAATGGAACATGGATGTATACCTTGCAGTAGACAAGAATATTCCGGGTGCTGAAAATGTAACACTTAGCGGTAAATTCTACTCAAAAGTCTACGAAGGGCCATTCAAGGATACCGAAAAATGGTGCAAGGATTATGCTTCAATGGTAGAATCGAAGGGCATGAAAATTAAAAAGTGGTATATGTGGTATACAACATGCCCGAAATGCGCTAAGAAATACGGCAAAAATTACACAGTAATACTGTGTGAAGTTGAGTAGTTACAAAGCTTCTACCCAGCGGAAATTGTCGTAGTGCAGGATACGGGCATCGTTATTCCCGAAGCCATCGTTCGCAGCACCTTTACTGAACCTGAAATTATACTGCAGGCCCGGCCTGACATAACCGGGGATGCAATCTTCGAATTGATTGCCAAAATGTGTTAGTGCCGACAGGAAAAAGCTGGTAACATCGTAACCCAGGAATGCCTCCCTTTCAGCCAAAGGCTGAGCACCGTATTTTTCCCGGAACATTGCTACAAACTTCCTGGTCGCTTCGCTGTCATAGTCAATGAATGAAGGTACAGCCTGGTGATAATTCAGATTGAGAAGAAACTCAGTTTCAATCTCCATGTCTTCCCAACCCGGGATACCAAACAGCATTATATCGGATGATTTAGCGTAGGCATTCAGCTTCGAAACAAAAGCCGGAACCAACGATCTGCTTGACGAAAACAACAAAACGATGTTTTTCTTCTGGCTATCAAGCCTTTTACTTACTCCGCCAAATCCTTCATCCTGGTAAATAACTTCTTGCAGATGAGCAGGCCCGGCTAATTTTTTGAGTGAATCGGAAAACACCTGTGGCATTACATTGCTTTCTTTCAATGAATTGCGCACTGAGATAATGTTGGCTTCAGGGTATTTGCCGGAAATGTAGGAAGCCAGTTCTGCAGCAATTGCTTCGTCGGAGGGATATACCTTATAAACTTCGCTGTTGCCATCAGTAATAGAGTTTCTGCGCGACAGCGGGTTGATGACCGGAATCTGGTGCTGCCGGGCAAAACGTGCTGCGATCGTGAAACTTCGTGCAAACAACGGGGCTATGATCAGGTCCATTTGCTGCATCTCGCTCTTTTTAAGCACTCTCTTGATCTTCAATGTATCGTTCTCCGCATCAGCATCATACACATGAAAATTCACCTTGCAACCCGACTTTTTAAGCGTATCCAGCGCCATCATACTGCCCAGGTAATATTGGAACAGATCGAAAGTCTGGTAATTTTTTAATGGTGCCAGATTATCAACCGATGTCCTGATGATGCTGTCGGCCATTTCGAGGTTCAACGGCATTAGCAATGCCACCTCATATACTTTGTCTTCGTCACCGATCCCCAGGCAGTTTTCTGCGATAACTTCTTTATTCGAAGGTTTTACCTGCAGGGTTTTAACTTCTTCAACTTCATTTTCACCCCCTGTTTGCGGTTTTGCAGCACCCTGCTTCAACCTGATGGTCTGCCCTGTTTTGAGTCCTTCACTCAACTCAGGGTTCAGTTGCAACAGCGTTTCTTCGGGTATATCATATTGCTTACTAATACTGTAAAGGGTCTGGCCCTGTTTTATAATCAGCAACCCGTCATCAGGCACCGGCAGTTTGGTAACAATAGCAGGTTTCGGTGTTTCATCACCGGTTTTTACTTTCTGGCCGGTCACCAAAGGCACCTTAATCACCATGCCGTTTTTAAGCTCAGTCATAGAGGGATTTGCCTTGATAAGATCGTCAACTGTTACACCAAACTTTTTCGAAATTCCGTAGAGCGTCTCCTTTTTACTCACAATGTAGTCGAGATATTGCTGTTTAGCAGCGCCCCTCGTGATTGTATCAGGTTTTGGTGATGTGTCAGGAACTTTCACTTTCTCAGCTTGCAGCTGATTCTCATCCATTACAGGAATCCGCAACACCTGGTCCATTTTCATACCCTTTTCCAATTCAGTATTCTCACTCTGAATTTCCTGCACACTTACATTATAAGCCTTGCTGATAGCGAAAAGAGTTTCCCCCTGCTTGACAAAATGGAGGTAGTAAGGTTTGCCTTTAAAATGTTCAATCACGGTTGAACGGGTCACAACGGCTTCCTGGGAATAAGTTTCCTGGCCGGTCAGCACTACAAACAAAGCAATGATAAGAAGAAAACGATGCATAATACGGAGTAATGTATTAATATTCAACAAGCTAAGCTACCAATTATTCCCATTCAATAGTAGCTGGCGGTTTCGAACTTATGTCATAAACCACCCTGTTGATGCCTTTCACTTTATTGATAATCTCACTCGATACAGAGGCCAAAAATTCGTACGGCAGGTGCGACCAGTCGGCAGTCATACCATCGGTGGAGCCCACAGCCCTCAGTGCGACAACATTTTCATATGTCCGCTCGTCACCCATCACACCTACACTCTGCACCGGCAACAGAATTGCACCGGCCTGCCAAACTTTATCATACAGATCATTCTTTTTCAGCCCTTCGATAAACAGGTGGTCGGCTTCCTGCAATACTTTCACTTTATCGGCGGTAACTTCACCCAGAATCCTGATCCCTAATCCCGGACCAGGGAATGGATGCCTATGAAGGATATTCGGGTCTATACCCAGCGTATGCCCTACCCTTCGGACTTCGTCCTTGAAAAGGCTTCGCAGCGGTTCGACAACCTTAAGTTTCATATAATCAGGCAATCCGCCAACATTATGATGGCTTTTGATAGTGGCAGAAGGCCCTTTAACAGAAACCGACTCGATCACGTCAGGATAGATGGTTCCTTGTCCGAGCCACCTGGCTCCATCAACAAGGTGTGCTTCCTGGTCGAAAACCTCAATAAATGTCCTCCCTATTGCTTTACGTTTGAATTCCGGGTCGATAATGCCTTTGAGCGCTTGCAGGAATTGTGCACCGGCATCTACCCCCTTAACATTCAACCCCATATGCTGATATGATGAAAGCACATTTTCAAATTCATTTTTCCGCAACAGTCCGTTGTCCACAAAAATGCAGTACAACTGCTTACCGATGGCTTTGTGCAGCAGAACGGCTGCAACGGTACTATCTACACCGCCGGACAAGCCCAGCACAACACGGTCCTCACCGATTTTCTCGCGAAGCTCCTGGATGGTGGTTTCAACAAATGAAGCCGGGGTCCAGTCCTGGGTACAGCCACAGATTTCCAGCACGAAGTTGCTCAGAAGCACTTTCCCTTCAACCGAATGATAAACTTCAGGATGGAACTGAATGCCGTAGGTCTTTTCGTTCTTTATTCTGAAACCAGCCACTGCAACATCCCGCGTTCCGGCTATAACTTCATACCTGTCTGGCACTTGCAGTATTGTATCTCCGTGACTCATCCACACCTGGCTGTTTTGGCTCATTCCGTGCATGAGTTCGGAGGCTGTTTCGATAAACTCCAGGTTTGCCCGTCCATATTCGCGTATCTTCGAAGGCATGACCTCACCTCCATCACTAAATGCCAGATACTGTGCACCATAGCAAACTCCAAGCAACGGCACCTTCGACCTGATGTCTTTCAAATCAGGGATAGGTGCGCCCTGGTCTCTTACCGAAAACGGGCTCCCTGAAAGAATCACTCCTTTTATAGTTTTATCTATAGCCGGAAAATGATTGAAAGGATGTATCTCGCAATACACATTGAGTTCACGAATACGCCTGGCAATGAGCTGTGTATATTGTGAACCGAAATCGAGGATAAGGATAGTTTCGTGCATGGCACAAAGATAGAAAGTATTCAGCGGATGAGGACAATTCAGGGTTACTTCTTCAAAATCGAAGTGCTGTATGTGGCAACATTGCCCACGGCATCCTTTACCACAAGTTTAAAAGTGCTTTTCCCCGGTTGAAGGTATTTATCGTAACGATAGATCATAAGCCTGTTTTTGGGGTCCCATTCCACAAGCACCCACTTGCCATTAAGTTCACCGTAATATTCGGCTATTCCGGCAAGGTTATCAGAAACTGTAAACTTCACCGATTTGGCCGATGATGCTTTCTGTGGAATAAGTTTTACGGTAGGTTTAATGGTATCAACAGCTATGGCAAAGGTGCCAAATTCGTTTGTTTCAGCATAAATCCATCCCGCTTTGTAAACACCTCCTTCTGATGATCTTCTCCCATTATCCGGATTTAAACTCACAATCAATGCCTTATCAACCAAAGATGGCGGCACTTTTGATGCGTCAAGCGAAATCGTGATGCGCTTTTGAAGAGGAGTTTCCTTATTATGAATTACATACCTTGCTGAGTATAACCCACTTACCGGGACACTCTTATTGATCGTCAGGTCAATATCATCATATAATGCACCTGAGGGGAAATCTATCCGTACCCCTTTGTATTCCAGGCTTGTATCCTTGTTCCAGTATATGTGGCAGGTGGTATCAGCATCTGTATATCCTGAAACCGAAACCAGTTTTTCAGGTTTACGGCTCATCACCGGAACCTCAAGTGTGCTGGTGTTTCCTTTATAATCATATACTTCTATCAACAGCCTGTGTGCCTCACCATCGGTAAGCATCACTGTTCCATCTCCAATGCCGGTATTAAAGAATGACATATTGTTTCCGGGTAGCTTCTTTGACCAGACAATCCTTTGTCCTGTTTGTTTATAGGCCTGATAATCAATACATGCATTGATATTTCTTGATTCATCGAAAGCGAAACTATCGCACTGCATGTTGAAAAAAAGTTTATTATCCATTGTCATTCTGATGCCGTAAAAGCCATTACGGTCTTCATGACTGTATGTATAATCAAACGCCTGAACCCCAAATGCAAATTGTCCCCATAAAAACAAAGTATCATTATTTCCATGTAACCGGTATGAGCCGGTTCCTGTGTTTTTAACCGGGAATTTAAGCGGCTCACCTGACGATCCTATACTGCTGTTTTTATCTATTGGATAGACTTTCAAAAGGTCGAAATACGGATAGTAAAAGTCATTGTTGGTTAGCCCGGCCAGAAATGGATTAAGAATGCGCTCGGTTGATGTTGTGCGTATTTCGAAATGCAGATGGGCGCCGAACGAAGTGCCTGAATTACCGGAGAAACCGATTACATCTCCTTTTTTCACCCATAAAGTATCCATTTCATGTGCTGGGAATAAATCGACAGCAAAGGATTGTTTATCATACTGTTGCTTATTGACAAAAGCTGCAATCCCGGCATTGTAGTTCAGCATATGGCCGTATACGGAAGTTTGTCCGTTAGGATGATCGATGTACAGTGCATTACCAAAACCTACCGGGGAAACTTTTATACGGGAAATAAAACCATCAGCCACCGCAAGAATTGGCAGCCCCACTTTTTTTTGTGTCTTAAAATCAGCGCCGGAATGGAAATGGTTTGCCCTGATCTCAGCAAAGGCGCCGGTTACATCAAGGGCAATCTGTAAAGGTGAAGCGAAATAGTCTTGCTGAAACTTCTGAGAATACCCGGGATATACTGATACGAGAATTATCAGGAATATGCTGATTTTTAATCTTTTCATATTGCAAACTTAATTTTAATACAGCAATCATTCCTGACAACAGGTTTATGTTTTTAACAAATCGATGTTGATTGCTGTGTCGCTCGGCCTGATACACAAAATCCGGTTTCAGGCGACTGAAACTCCGGTTATGCTGACTTAATGAATTTACCCGTTATAAACTTACTCATTGCCAGTAAGGTAGCTGCCAAGGCTACGCCAGCCCCTGAAATCAGGAACATTGGTTTCGGGCCGAGTGTAAACCACAGCAAACCAGCCAGGCTACTTGCCAGCATTGTGAATATGCTTGCAAAACTTGTATAGAAACCGATAGCGGTGGCTGTATCACTTTTTGCCGAAAGGTTGGTTATCAATGCCTTGGATATACCTTCGGTGGATGCTGCATAAACGGCGTACATTCCGAAAAGCACCAGGAATTGAGTTATATTGAAAGCATAGCCCATGAAGCTATAGACCAGTGCAAAAACGAACAACCCGGCTACGAGCGTTGTCCGCAAGCCTATTCGGTCAGCAACAATTCCTATCGGAAAGGCTAGCAGAGCATATATAAGGTTGTAAAAAATATACACACCAATCATTGATGTATCAGATAGCCCCTGGTTTTTGACCGCCAGCAGAAGAAATGCATCAGAACTATTGAAGAGAGTAAACAGAAGTAATCCGGCTACCAGTATTTTGTACTGTGTCCCTGCCGTTTTCCAGTATTTTAGGTACGAAAGGAAGCCCACCCTTTGTTTCTTCGATCCATGTCTTACCTTTTCTTTTAGCAGAAAAGTCAGCAAAATAGCCACAAGCCCCGGAGCAAATGCAATGACAAACAACCATTTATACTGTCCCGGGTAATAATTCAGATATACCAGCGCTGCCAGTGGGCCTATTGCAGCACCCACTGTATCCATTGCTCTGTGAAAACCAAATACCTTTCCTTTGTGTTCCGGGGTGGTTTCATCGCTAAGCATGGCATCGCGTGCTCCTGTGCGAATGCCCTTTCCAAGTCTGTCGAGGGTACGGGCAAAGAAAATCCACAGAGGATACACAAATAAGGCCATCAAGGGCTTTGAAACAGCGCTAAGCAAATAGCCCCACCTCACAAACGGAACCCTTTTGCCGGCTTTATCGGAAAAATTACCGAAGTATCCTTTGCTTAAACCAGCAGTAGCCTCAGCTAAACCTTCGAGGATACCAATGAGTAACACCGAAAAACCTATTGATCGCAGGTAAACCGGCATCACAGGATACAACATCTCGCTCGCTATGTCAGTGAACAAACTGACAAATGAGACAAGCAAAATTGTTTTAGTTAGTATTTTTCTGAGCATATTGTGAAACAGGTTTAAGAAATAATTTGCTTATGATGATCGTATTAAATAACCTGATAATCATTTAAGTATTTCTTTCAGTTTACACTGAATAAAGTATATTCCGCCATCGCTGCCTTTTTCGAAAAGTACTCCGACTTTGCTGGCGCTGATCAACGATATATCGCAGTATGCAGCTTCTCCATCATAGACCTGATACCTGTTTGACCAGGATTTCCCATTATCAGTGCTTGAAGATAATGTCAGCTTTTCACGCCTGGCAGTTGACCCGGGATTTGAAAACAACAGAACATGTTTGTGCCGGTATTCAATATCCAGCATACTTCCCTGGCAAACCGGATCAATGAGCGCTTTATCAAAATAAGAGGTATCCCATGATTCGCCGCCGTTGCTGCTGACAGCGATGATCCTCAGCCTGGGCTCACCTTTCTGGTTGCGGGAATTTAAAATCACAGCCCCGTCACTCAACATGGCGGCTGTTGATTCGTTCGACCCGGGGACAGGGACATTTTCAGAAACATGAAATGTATGACCATGATCATCACTATAAAAGATATGGGCAAAGTTGTCGGACCAATCGTTCTTAGGATTGCCTTCCGAATGGTTAGCCGGGACAATTATACGGCCCATATATTTCCCTGTTGTGATCTGCATAGCATGTCCCGGTCCGTTAGCATAGGCACGCCAGACGGCTGTCGATGTATAAGTCGGATTGTATGCCGGTTGATTGGGAAAATGTACCTGTTGAGTAATATTCACCGGATTGCTCCATGTTTCTCCCCTGTCATCCGAAACAATAAACCAAACCTCCCGCACACCTTTACCTGCTCTTATTTCCCATTCGTAAGCATTGCCCGTGTTATAGAAAATAAAAATCCTGCCCTCTGGATATGATGGATCCATGAGGTCGACTACCGGAGTAATATTACCAGCCTGCAGAGAATCGTTATCAATAAGAACCTCTGGTTTCGACCATGATTTACCGCCATTATAGCTACGTTTCATCACAATATCGACATCACCGAAATCAGCGCAATTCGTCTTCCTTCCTTCGGCAAATGCAATCAACCCTCCACCTGGAAAGTGTATTAAAGCCGGTATTCTGAAACAGTTATAACCATCTGAGTTAAGTGGAAAAACAGGCACAGGCTCCTGGGAGTGAACTTCTGTAATAAGAGTGAGAAAAAAACCCAGGATAAATAGTTTCCTGTTAAAGTGATCAGACATAAGAAGCCTCCTGCTTTAAGCCCGGAAAAATCAACCGCCGAACCTTGGATTCACCACATTATTGTATTCAGAACCAAACCTGTAGCTAACCCCTATTCCGAGGTTGTAGCCCCGGTTTGTTGCAAATACACGCGAATTGGTCAGCAAATCTTCAAGTGAGTAATCGGCTTGAGGAATATTTGGGTTTAGTCCTTTATTCACAGAGGCATTGGCACTTATACTCACTGATAATCCTTTGACGACCTGCATCGAAATGTATGTACTCATGTTCAGTGAATGAACATCAAAACCTTTGACCTCCTTATTCTGCTCAGGCATTACGAAGTCATTCAGAAAATTACTCCAGCCAAGCGAAGCATAAGCATAGCCCCACTTTTTAGTCACTCCGGCATGAAGAGCAAGACTTTGTGAGTAAACAATATCGTTAGTTTTAAAATATACAGTGGTGTCGATGTAGGAATGGTATGACGGGCCAACCTGATAAAACAATGTTATAGACTTCTTCACAGCATCGCGATACGGGAAAAAACTGTATTCAAAGGCCGGCTGAAGTGAAACCGCATGCCTGTAGTTGTTAAAGGTGTTATGATCAGCTGAAAAGAAGCTGCCGGCAGAAAAATGGTCATTGATACTAAACACTAGTGTACTGTTAACATTTACAGCATTTTTTGAGACAAGGATTTCCTCATCATCATAATCGTATCGCTGGTGACTGGCTGATGCGCTTCCCGAAATCGAAAGTTTCATTTTATCAGTCACCCTGTTGGCACTAACACCAATATTCCCCANCTGGTTTCCCGAAATATCATTGGCACTAAGGCTGGCATTAACGCCAAGGCGGTAAACCCAGTAATTCCAGGGATCCTTTTTGTCTTCCTCCGCGGAAGCACTCGATGTTTTTACAATACTGTCGGGAAAAGAGATTATAATCTGGTCGGCCAATGGTGTGTGTGCTACATAACGGGTAAGTCCGAGATTGAGCGCTCTTACAAACTTAGTGCGATATTCGTCAGGTGTATCAGTATCGCGACGGACGAACTGCAGTGTATCATCCAGCCCCTTAAAGTTTTGCTGCCCACTGAATGCAAGTGTCATCATCTCACCCCCGGACCCTGTACGCTGTGAAGTAAGCATAGCATATACGTTGGCTTCGAAACGGTCGTTTACAAAATCCACATACCTTATTTCAGTTTTAACGAAGGTGAAATCGCACCAGGCATGGCATCTTAGATAAAGGCGTATATCGTTCGTTTGCGAATAAACGGTAGCAGGACTCAACAACAAAGTATAAAGAGTAGTCAGGACCAATAAATAAATGTTAAGCTTATTCTTTTTCATACAGGCTTATGCAGATGAAACATCTCAGTTCTGTTTGGAAGAAATTAATACCAAATCATTGATTTTTAAACAATTGGACCATTCTTCACGAGATTACAAATTTAAACAATGTTCGCATTGGTTTTTTAAAATAAGCCATCTTAACAAAATATTTATATAAAGTTATCCGACTTTCCAAAAAACATAAATAAAAGCAAGAACGGAGCAGAAAAGCAGCTTCAATCCCTTCATAAAATCTAAAACGAAAGGCGGAATTCTGTTTATGGCGAAAAAATATTCCATCCGGTGGAGCATTTAAAAAAGTAAATCCCCGCTCTTCAGATTCATTACATTATTAATGGTCACAATTAAATAATTTAATATAAACATCTCTTTCACAGCAAGATGTGAATAAAAATATTAAACTTGCTTTAGATTATCTTAATAGTTACTTTTGCCATTGCAAGACATTAATATATAGATTGAGGAATGCAGAACCTTAGTACCCTGGTAACCGGCCTTGAATATAAAAGCAGGCAGGTCGCCGATAAAATGAAGGAACTGCATAGGTCTTTTGATGAATTGCAAAGCAAATACCTACAACTGGAAGAGAAGTACGAACAACAAAAACAAACCATAAACAACCTCGATCAAAAAATACAAATACTTAAAATAACCAACGCCATACCTAAGGGTAAGGAAACCGCAGATGTAAAGAAGAAAATTAACGAGCTGTTGCGGGAACTTGACAGGTGCATTGATCTTTTAAACAACCGAAATGATATAACCCATGGCGGATGAAATCGCGATAACCATCAATATAGCATCAAGGCCATACAGGCTTTATGTGAAGAAAGATGAGGAAGAAGCGGTCCGCAGGGCGGCAAAAAATGTTGATGAACAAATCGGACATTATGCAAACAACTTTAGCTATAACGACAAACAGGATTTACTTGCAATGGTAGCGCTGCATTTCGCTATTACCGGCGAAGCATCGGAGAAAGAAGCAAAGTTTGTTAATGAGCAATTGCATGAATCACTGCTGGAAATTGACAGCATATTATCCGAAACATTAAAAGACTAAGGCACTTACGTTCTTTGAAAGCCCTAAAGATTAACCCGCATTAATTCAAGCCGTTTGGAAACTCAACACTTTTCCATCAGGGATTCGCTTTCATGAATAACAGGACAGGCTGCAGCTACTATGTAGTACCCTTTTATAAGGGATAACAGCAGAAGCCCGACGATTCACAGCTACCCTAAACTTTCCGTTTTGGGGTTTCCCAAAACACTGGATTAATAGCGGGTTTTCTTTTTTTACGTTTCCTGCCCGGCATATGTTTCACCCTTAATCAACACCGCCATGGGCACTATAATGCTGATTGCAATCGGGTTTGTGGGAGGAGGAGCGCTTACACTGGTTCTTGCGACAACGCTTATGCGCAAAGCCATCGAAAAAAAGAGCATCCACCTGCTGCAGGACGCCGAAGAAAAAGCTGAAGTCATCAGAAAGGAAAAGATACTTCAGGCANNAAAGAAAAATTCCTTCAACTTAAATCAGAACACGAAAAGGTAATCAACGAACGCAATAATAACGTTGCTAAAGCTGAAAACCGGATCAAACNNAAAGAGAACAACAACTATCACAGAAACTCGAAGAAACACAGAAAAAACAAAAAGAAGTNNTACTGATCTGCAGGTAAACCTGGAACAACAGAAAGAAATACTCAACAAAAAGCAACAAGATATTGACCGTGAGCACAAACTCACCATTGAAAAACTTGAAGCCATTTCAGGGATTTCAGCTGAAGAAGCCAAAACACAACTAGCTGAAACACTGAAAGATGAAGCCAGGGCAGAAGCAATGGTACAAATCAATGAGATTGTTGAAGATGCTAAGCTGAAAGCCAATTCCGAAGCAAAGAAAATTGTTATCGAAACCATTCAACGGACAGCTGCTGAGCATGCCATCGAGAATACTGTTTCGGTTTTCAATATTGAAAATGAAGAGATTAAAGGCCGGATAATCGGTCGTGAAGGTCGCAATATTCGGGCACTCGAAGCACTTACGGGCGTTGAAATCATTATTGACGATTCACCCGACGCTATTATTCTTTCTGGTTTCGATCCCATTCGCCGTGAAATAGCACGTCTTTCGTTGCACAAACTGGTCACCGACGGCCGTATCCATCCGGCACGTATAGAAGAAGTGGTTGCGAAAACCAAAAAGCAGATTGAGCAGGAAATCATCGAGACAGGAAAACGTACCGCTATCGATCTTGGAATTCATAACCTGCATCATGAACTCATCCGCCTTATCGGGAAGATGCGTTACCGTTCTTCCTATGGTCAAAACCTGCTGCAGCATTCACGCGAAGTAGCCAACCTCTGCGCTACAATGGCTGCCGAACTCGGCCTGAATGTAAAGAAAGCCAAGCGTGCAGGTTTACTCCACGATATAGGCAAAGTTGCTGAAAATGAGGCTGAACTGCCACATGCAATTCTCGGTATGAAAATTGCCCAGCAATTTAAAGAACAGCCTGATATATGCAATGCCATCGGCGCTCACCACGACGAAGTGGAAATGGAATCACTCATAGCACCCATTGTTCAGGTTTGCGATGCCATTTCAGGTGCCCGCCCCGGGGCAAGACGTGAAGTGGTTGAAGCATACATTCAGCGTCTCAACAAGCTTGAAGAACTCGCCCTCACCTATCCCGGTGTTGTAAAGACCTATGCGATACAGGCCGGTCGCGAACTCCGCGTTATCGTCGGTGCCGACAAGGTAAGTGATGAAGAATCGAACCAGATTTCATACGATCTTTCGAAGAAAATCCAGGAGGAGATGACATATCCCGGACAGATAAAAATCACAGTGATACGCGAAACCAGAGCTATCAGCTACGCAAAATAATGAACTGATATACAAGCAGAACCTGGCAGGTTTACAAATCCTGCCAGGTTTTATTATTAAATCCAGCAGATGGTGAACAACCAATATCTTTCATTTCTGAAAAAACTCCTGCCCGGATTACTGCCGATCATAATTTTTATTTTGGCTGATGAAATCTGGGGTACAAAGATCGGACTGGTAGTGGCCATAGCATCAGGAGTAATTGAACTGGCTATTACCTATTTCAGGGAAAAGCGTTTCGACAGGTTCATTCTCTTCGATACAGCTTTGCTGGTGATAATGGGCGGCATTTCAATACTACTGGACAACGACATATTCTTCAAACTAAAGCCGGCATTCATCAACCTTATTTTCTGCCTGGTACTGGGATTATCAGCTTTCTCGGAGAAAAACCTGTTGCTGCTCTATTCACAACGTTATTTTAAAGACATTACTTTAGGCCCTGAACAGCAGCAGGCTATGCAAAAAATGATCAGGCTGATGTTCTGGTTTATGAGCGTATATACATTGCTGGTTGTATATTCAGCAATTTATATGAGTAAAGAAGCCTGGGCATTTATAAGCGGCGGGCTTTTTTATATACTTTTCGGGGTGTTGATTGTTTGGCAGTTCATCAGCAACCGTATAAAAAACAATAAGTTATCAACCGAAGAGTGGCTGCCATTGGTCGATGAGGATGGAAAAATTATTGGTAAGGCTCCCCGGTCAGCAGTACATGCTGGTCCGGGTAAACTGCATCCCGTCATCCATCTTCACGTTATTAATCATAAAGGTGAAATTTTCCTTCAGAAAAGAGCCGCTGACAAGCTTGTACAACCTGGGAAATGGGACACTGCTGTAGGTGGTCATATTTCGTTCGGTGAAACCATTGAGCAGTCTTTGGAGCGCGAGGCATTTGAGGAAATCGGTCTTAGAGATTTCAAAGCACAACCTGTTGCCCATTACCGCTGGGAAACTGAAATAGAATCGGAACTCTCTTTCTCGTTTTACACAATAAATGACGGGCCGTTTAACTTTAATCCTGATGAAGTAGAAGACGGCCGTTTCTGGACTCTGCGTGAAATTGAATCTTCGCTTGGCAAAAATATTTTCACACAAAACTTTGAAAAAGAATTCGGTATCCTCAAATCGACAATATTCCTGCCAAAATAATATAAATGCAATAGTTTAAATTCAGCGAACGCTTCACGATTTTCAGACACTTATTTATTTCCTCTTCTATCTTCCAACCTAAGCTTCCAATTTCCAATTCCCCTATAACCAGTAACCGATACTTCCTCAAAGCATAATAACTCCTTCGATATCAAGTGCTTTTCTGTACCTGTCAATCACTTCCTCTGAGTTGATCATCAGCTCTTTAACAGTAATAATTATATATTTCCCCGACTCCGAGTTGCGAAGGAATACCCTGGCTTCTTCAGGAAAAAGGCCGCGAACAAGTGCAAAAATCCTGTGATCGGAAGGAATTATCAGCTTAAAAAGATACACCGATGGCCAGGTGGTTCCTTTATCCAGCATTGCTTTCAATCGTTCAAATTCCTTTTCTCTATCAGGCTTTTCCATATCAACACGCTGTTTTTAAGCAATTTAATATTCTATCTATCTGCTAATCTTAATCTTTTCAGAGTTTTGAAAATTAATTCTTTACCTTTTCCTGGTACATGTTCACAAACTTTCAAACTTTCAAACTACTCAAACTACTCCCCAAATTCCCTACTTTCGCCTTTCTAAATTACAATAATATGAATCAAATCTCCCAGATTCTCGAAACAGCCTCATTTCTTCAGGCAAAAGGCATCACCGCACCTTCAACAGGCATTGTGCTTGGGACAGGCTTAGGCAATCTTGCAAAACTTATTGATAAAGAGGTGATTATAGACTATGCAGAAATACCTTATTTTCCATTGTCGACGGTTGAATCGCATCATGGAAAACTAATTTACGGTACATTGGCCGGTGAAAAAGTGCTGGCCATGCAGGGCCGGTTTCATTATTATGAAGGTTACTCCATGCAGCAGATTGTATTCCCCGTCAGGGTTATGAAAACGCTGGGTATCGTCAGGTTGTTGCTTTCAAATGCTGCCGGTGCCCTGAATCCCGAATACCGCAAAGGGGAATTGATGCTAATTGATGATCACATCAACCTTTTACCGGCAAATCCGCTTACCGGCATAAATTTCGATCAGTTGGGCCCCCGTTTCCCTGATATGAGTTGTCCGTATTCACCAGATCTAAATAATCTTATACTAAAGCAAGCTACTACCCATAAGATATTGATTCACAAAGGAGTTTATGCAGCAGTTCCGGGGCCTAACCTCGAAACAAGGGCTGAATACCGTTACCTGAGACTCATAGGTGCCGATGTTGTAGGCATGTCGACTGTTCCTGAAGTGATTGCGTGTAATCACATGGAATTGCCCTGTGCCGCCATTTCGGTGCTTACCGATGAATGCGATCCGGATAACCTTGTACCTGCTGACATTGCTGACATACTCCAAACAGCCGGACAGGCAGAGGAAAAACTCAACCAGCTCATTTATGGCGTTTTAAATGAGTTATCAGCAGCAAATACTGATAGGTATTAATTACAGGATCAATCCTGTTGATTCTTCCTGATATAAGTATCGGTACTATTGGTAAAGAAGAAGCTCAGGGATTTATTTTTTGCAATAAAGCCCTTCAGCGATTTAGAAGTATCAAAGGTTTCCTTTATATAATCGCTTACTTCGTAAAGGTTTAACTGGTCGATATTTGCATCATATGAATACTTATAATAATAGTAAGAGGTTGAACCTGCTTCCTGTACATTCATAAAAACATCACCGTCAACATCGCTCAAAGTAATATCATAATATGTGAGATGATCGTCCGTATCTTCGGTTCCCGGTTCAAATTTTGACACCGATGCATGATACTTATCTTTCAGCGTAACAGAAAATGTAGTAGGGTCTGTTTCAGTGGTGTCACTCACTTTTACCCAGGTGCCCAGCAGTTTATCCGGAATTGGCACTGTGCCGTTATCAATAGGGACACTCCCTGAAAACGGGCATCCGCTGAGGAGGATTACGATTCCAAATAAGGCTATTGAGCCGACTGCTTTCTGAAATAAACTGGTTTTCATGGTTATTGGTTCGGTTTAAAAGGTTTAAAAGGACGCCAAATGTAAAAAAATGTGAGAATTAAAATTTCTTTTTTAGAATTATTCAAAATAATATTATTTTTATCACCGAAATCAGGTATAAATCAATTAAATAAACATGAAAACATCTACCCTGTCAAAGTTTCTTTTTCTTGTACTTCTTGTTTTTTCAACCATTCAATCTGCAACCGGACAGCCGGCAACTTACGATAAAAACAAGAATCATGACCCTATGGTCATGAAACCGGATTATGATCCATCATCGGAAGGCCAGCTTCGCTCCTCGGTAGTTACCGTCAATGATTATGACAATTTTCTGCTTGGCCGTGATTTTGCTGAATGCAGCGTTACTAATAACCCACTGAATCCTTTGCAATATTATGCTACCTGGAATTCAACCTCACAGGCCGGTGGCAAAGGATACTATACAAATAACGGATACACCTGGACTGCTAAGAACCCTACCTGGACAAACATGATGGGTGATGTAGTTGTGACTTATGACGGTCAGGGGCGTTTGTATTACCAAAACATGTACGGCAGTATAGACGGCTCAAAAGTCGCGATTTCAGATGATAATGGTGTCACCTGGTCAAGTTTCACCAACGCAATTGTTGGTGTTGACAAAAACTGGATTGCTGCAGACCAAACTGACGGACCTTTTGCAAATTATGTTTTCAATACCATGACAGCCAATTCCGGTGGAAACTTCTCACGCAGTACCGACCGTGGATCTTCTTACCAAAACACTAAGAATTTTTCTACTCAAAGCCTCCCGGGTATGATGGTAGCTGTTGGCCCTGACGGAAACACCAATGGCGGCTCTGTTTATGTGGTAACAAACAATGGCAGTTCATTTGCAGCTAATTATACCTTTTACCAGTCGACTGACGGAGGTGCTACATTCACCATGAAATCGCAGCAACAATTTGCCAACTATGTGGGAACCAATGTGAATGGGCGCAATTCAGTTGAGAATATGCGAACCAGGCCATATCCGTTTATCGCATGTGATAACTCTGACGGTCCTCATCGCGGCAGGCTTTATATTGTGTACGCATCAAACAATCCTGCCGGAAATGCAAAAAAACCTGACATTTTCTGTCGCTATTCCGACGATGCTGCCGTAACATGGTCTTCAGCCGTAGTTGTAAATGATGACCAGAATTCTCAAAATAACAATAACTGGTTTCCGGCTGTTTGGTGCGATAAAGAAACCGGCCGACTCTATGTTTCGTGGCTCGATACCCGTGACTGCCCTACCAGCGATAGTTGCAGGCTGTATGCATCATACAGCGATGACGGAGTAAACTTTGCTCCCAATTCTGCTATTTCACAGCTTAAATTCAAAATCAACTGTACTACTTGTGGCGGTGGCGGAACTCCGGCTTACCTGGGCGATTACAATGGCGTTGCATCAAATAAATATGGCGCCATGGTAGCATGGACCGATTTCAGGGTTGGGAAATTTGACAGCTATGTTGCGTATTACCCTGATTTTGCGATGCGTATCGAACCTTCTCTTGATACACTCGATGCAACTGCAGAATTCCTTTTTAAAGTACCAGATGTTAAATCATTTACTGATACAGCATTTGTTTCTGTTGAACTGGATGCCAATGCTGCCTCGTTGTTCACAGTGCAGTACCCAAATGGCAACAAATTGTGGACATACCCGGGTGAATTGCCTATATCCCTGATTCCAAACGGTGCTGTGCCGATGGGTGATTATACAATGACCGTAATAGCAAACGGAACCAACGGAACTCCGGTGCATAAACGTACTGCATCCATTCGTGCCGTCAANTCCGCTTCCCCGGTTTGTGATTTTACGGTTTCTGATTCCACTTCATGCGAAAGCTATTCACTCAACTTCCAGGATCTTTCATCAGGACCTCCTACCAGTTGGCAATGGTCGTTCCCGGGTGGCAACCCTGAAACATCTGATGTCAAGAATCCTCAGGGCATAGTTTACTCTACTGCCGGAGTTTATGATGTAGAATTGACGGTAACAAACCAGGTAGGTAATGATACACGGACGAAAACCTCTTTCATTACAATCTCTGTGGTTCCACCCGCACCAGAGGCCAGCGGAGCACAATCCTGTTTCGGTGAGCCTGCACCTTCACTGATCGCTCACGGCGATAATCTGCAGTGGTATTACAGCAATTTCCTTGTAAGTACTGATTCAGTATACACCCCATCGCAGACAGCACCAGGCACATATCAATACACCGTCACCCAGACAGTTAACGGTTGTACAAGCGAGCCGACTACCGTGAGCTATATTATTAATGCTCTCCCGGATGTTACTTTTTCACCCCTTGATTCTATCTGCGGCAATGTTGCACCTTTCACTCTAGCTGCCGGATTACCCTCAGGAGGTATCTACACCGGTCCGGGAATTACTGCCGACACTGTGTTCGATCCTTCGCTTGCCGGCCCCGGATTACATATATTAACTTATACGTTCACCGACCAGAATGGCTGCGTCAATTCTGCAGACCAGACTGTGAAAGTATTACCTCTTGCATCAGTAAGCATGGAACCTGTTTCAGCCATGTGTTACGGATCATCAGCTATTGAACTCTCGGGCTCTCCTGAAGGTGGTGTATTTTCGGGTACAGGAGTCACCGGCACTCAGTTTGACCCTACTCTTTCAGGCCCCGGAACATATACACTTGCTTACACTATCGTTGACACAACTACCGGATGTAATGTTTGGGCCAGCCAGGATGTGATAGTTCATCCTCAGCCCGATCCCGAACTGGCTGACCAGTCAGTGTGCGGCAACAGGACGATTCTTATTGATGCTGCTTCACAGGATTATGTGACATATCTGTGGCAACCGGGAGGTGAATCCACTTCAGCCATACAGGTTGACACCACAGGACGAGGACTTGGTACTTTTGATTTCACAGTTGCAATTACCGATGTGAATGGATGTGCTGGTACTGATACTGTCTCAGTCAATTTCTACGATTGTACCGGAATTGATGAACCGGAAAAGACACTTGGCATTGAAATATTTCCTAATCCCGGCGACGGGCTGATTTCACTGCATAGCAGAGTAATTCCCGCCGGTGATTATTCATTAAAGATATATAACGCTGCCAATTCACTTGTATATTCCGAAAACAAGATAAGTGTCAAAGGTGAGTTTAGCAAGAATGTCGATTTGAGGAAATATGCCAGCGGAGTTTACTTGCTCAGGGTTGAGAACTCAACTAATTCATGGAGCAAACAATTTATTATCAAAAGGTGATCCCTCCAAAATAGCGAAAAAAGCCGCCCCGGTGGGCGGCTTTTTTTTTGCAGATAATTCCAAAATAACCATTAATATTATTCTGATAACCAATTATATTTTTTCATTTTTCATATACAGTTTTGCCGGATTTTTATTAACTTAGCACATGTCTAAATTTCAGGAATTATGAGAACACAAACCATTATGCTTGTCTTAGCTCTGTCAGTCCTAACCATAGGATGCAAAAGGGGCATAAACGAAACACAAAAAGCTGAATCGGCAGCACAACTCAAGGGAGACATCACTATTTCCGGTGCCTGGGCTCTTGAGCCATTGATGAAAATCTGGTCAATTGAATTCACAAAATTAAATCCCGACTTAAAAATCAACGTTATTGCCAATGGAACCGGCGCCGGCATAAAAGATATGAAAGAAGGAAAGTCCCAGATTGCCATGGTATCAAGGGAATTACTACCTGATGAAGAAGCTGCTGAACTTTGGAGCGTTTCGGTGGCAAAAGAAGGTGTTCTTCCGATTGCGAATGAGGCTGTTCCTGAATGGGATAAGCTAAAAACCAAAGGCATCACCCGGGATCAGTTACAACAAGTATTTTCAGGGAATAAAAGTTTGACCTGGGGTGATCTTTCCGGTACTGCTGACGGAACTCCAGTTACATGTATCACACGGGCCGATGAGTCAGGTGCTGAATTTATCTGGGCCAGGTACCTTGGGTTAAGTATTGACCAATTAAAAGGGAATGAAATGCCCGGTGACACTGGGGTGATTGCAGAGATTGAAATGCAAAAAGGAGGATTGGGTTTCTGTAATGCCCATTACGCTTATGACCAGCTGAATAAAAAACAGGCTGCCAACCTTAAGGTAATACCCATCGATGTCAACAAAAACGGGAAAATCGATGATAAAGAAGATTTCTACAACGACCTTGAGAAATTACACAGGGCAGCCTATCTTGGAACATTTCCGTCAGCACTCTGCCGTAATCTGCAACTAGTTATGAAAACCAAGCCCGAGGATCCGAATGTTAAGGCTTTTGTTGAATGGATATTAACCGACGGGCAGGAAATAGCTCTCAGCAAAGGCTACTGCGAAATACGTAAGTGTGAAGTAAAAGAGGCTTTGGAAAGACTCCAATAAAATCTTTACAGCTAATTCAGGGTCACTTCCTGCAGGAATTATCCAAACACTGAACAAATCACAGCGATACTTGTCTTTATCGTTATCAACATCGCTAATTTCCAAATCCGGGAATTAGCTGAAATTTTGACTATTACAACACACACACAAATAAAATGACACCTTTTTTCTCAACCAAAGTCGATCTTGACTTTGACAGCGCCATTCAGAAAGTAACAGAACTGCTTAAATCTCATGGTTTCGGCATAATCACCCAGGTTGATGTGAAAGAAACACTTAAGAACAAGATAGATGTTGATTTCAGGCCATACAGGATACTTGGTGCTTGTAACCCAAGATTTGCTCATAAGGCATTGACTACATTCGATAAAGCAGGTATCATGATGCCATGCAATGTAGTTGTTCAGCAACATGAGGATGGAACAACGGAGATAACGCTGGTAAATCCTGAAGCAATGGTAAAAAACATGCCTGGTTCAGGCCTTGAAGATTTTGCATGTGAGGTGACTGAAGTGATGAGAAAAGTTTTAAAAAAACTGTAGGTACCTGATTCAGCTGTCACAAACCATTGGCTTTCATTGGAATTGTTCCTGTTCTTTATACCGAAAGTAAAATCAGAATGCTACTTTAAGCGATACATTAAAATTGCGGCCAATACTCCAGAACCCGGTGAAAGTTTCAAGAGAATGGTCAGATCCATCGTCTCCACGTACCTGCGTTATTTTATTGAAAATATTCTGGCAGCTAAATTGCAGTTGAGATGAAATGTTGTTAACCATGAAGTCATACCCAAGATAGACATCCGTTATTGAATAAGCCGGTAGCCGGTATGGTTGCTTTGTATCCCCAGGATCAGTGCGGAGAGCAGGATCAAAATTTGCATACAAACGATCGAAATACAACCAATCGGCAGCCAGGCCGAAATCATGCCAGAACTTATATTCCGCGTGAATCCCAACCTGTGTTTGCGGGGCATCCCCAACATTTAGCCCTTTGGCATAGACCTTCATTTCGTCGACCAGCACCTGGTTATCATCGTAAATGCTGGCGATAACATTATTCTTCCATTTCCAGTTACCCAGAGATATCGTTATTCCGGTTTTCAGATTTCTAACTGGCTGTGCAGCAGCTTCCAGTTCAACACCAACATGAAGAGCGTTCAATCCTCTAACCAATGTCCTCGTGAGCGTGCTGTCAGCCAACTGCACATTTTCACGCGATAGCAGTGATTTGTCGCGCCAATCCGTTATGTAACCGTTTAACCTGATCGAAGATTTACTATCACTAAATGAATAACCTGTTTCAGCAGCACTGATTCTTTCATTTACGAGGTTCCTGGCAACAGCGTTCGAGAAATTTACATACACAAATTTAAACAACGGTTCACGTGAGTATAATCCAACATTGAAATAGATATTATTATGGCTATCAAGAGCATAGTTAAGACCAGCCTTGGTATCGAAACCATTTTTAAATACATATTTGCTATATGGGTCAGCCGGATAATTGTAAGGATCTTTTCGCTGGTATCCGGTTCCGGAAACAGTCGCAGCAATAAACATATTTAACCGGCCTTTTGTATAATCAGCCTGAGCAAACATATTTCCATACTGCATGATGGAATAATTGTCAACATTGATGACATCGCCCACCGATTTCACCTGCTCACGTCCTGCTATTCCGGCCAGCGACCATGTATATTTCTCAATCCAGTATTGTCCGCCCATGAGATCATTCACCTCTTCGTATAACCTTGACTTAAAAGTCCTTACATGTATCCCTGCCATTATCTTAAGATTTGCGTTGACTTCATAATGAAGCGTAGACAGCAAACCTGCCCAATAATGATTGGCCCTGTAATATGTAAGAATATTTTTTGAATAACCGGTCACCCATGATCCATCATCTATTTGAGCCGAATCGTGATTGTTGGCATTATTCACATAAACTGCATCGAAATCTACCTGGTTATTCTTCCTGAAATAGTAAGTCGGCGTACCATAATCAATTGCTTCGGAATAGCGCCCTCCGCCATATCCAAATGAAATATAAGCCGATGATGCCAGTAGCATTTTCTTGTTAATGTTCCAGTAATGGTTCAGATTGATCTGGGGCTTATGATAAAAGTTTTCGGAAAGATTAAGAACACGTCCATTGTATACTCCCCATTCCGAATTGTATTTAACTCCGTATTTTTCAATTGTTTCAGCAGTGCTGCCATAATTTTTCTGACCATGCTTTTCAGGTGAGCCAAGTGCTGAAAAAACAAACTTATGCCTTGGGGAAGCATCATATGCCAGCGTCAGAAAATACGCCCATCCGTCGACATAAGTACCGTCAACAAAGCCCGGTCCTTTTGTCCGTGATCCAAGGAAGGTCAGCGAAATGCCGTTTTTCAGTTTCCCAGTACTTAATTGAAGCGACATTTTCGTGTTGCCGTAATCCGAAATGCCAGACCTGAAGAACCCTCCTTTAACCGATGAAGTCCCTTTGGTAATGATATTTATGGTTCCGCCCACCGAATTCATTGCAACTTTTGAAGCACCCAGTCCCCGTTGCACCTGAATTGCTTCGGTAGCATCAGTCAACCCCATCCAGTTCGACCAGTATACCAACCCGTTTTCCATACTGCTCACCGGCACACCATTCAGGAGTAAAGCAATATTTTCCTGTTGGAAACCTCTAATCGTCAGCCTGTTATCACCTGATCCCCCACCCTGTTTGGTTGCATACACACCTGGTGCCATGTTTAAAAGTTCAGGATAATCTTTATTGCCGGTTTGTTTCTCAATCTGGGCTGCCTGAACTGTAGTCACAGCGACTGGTATATTGCGGTCTGAGACATAAGACGAAATAATTCTCACTTCGTTCAGTGCCACGACAACCGGCACCATATAAAGTCTACCTGCGTCGTATTCCTTGCCTTCCTGAATCCTGCATTTGAAAATATTCCCTTGATAGGAAAGGTGTGACATCATAACTTCGTAAGTTCCGGGTACAAGTTGCAGCCTGAAATATCCGGAAGAATCTGTGGCAGTACCAACTATGGTGCCAGTGACATTTATTCCCGCACCGGCAATTGGTTTACCGGAATTATTGTCTAGAACCTGCCCGATAAGTATCCCTGTATTCTGAGACAACGCTGCAACGCTATTCAGAAGTAAGAGAAGCATTATGATGGAAGGAGAGGTTAATTTTTTCATTACGCTTGTTTAAAAAAATACCCTGATGTTGAATTCAGGGCAGCGCAAGAAAAATATAACAGGAAAAGAAACAACTGCCTAATAGAGACATCGTTCTTAGCTGTCATTCTTCTTTCATCCAGACTTTACTGTCGGTCCCGGACTTTCACCGGGTCAGTTCCGATTATTCGGAAGTCGCGGACTCTACCGCCGATCGGGAATTTCACCCTGCCCTGAAGAATGTTTGAATTGTTATTCGACTAACAATCCGCTACAAAAATAGCAAATTATGATCACCCCCAACGATATCATCTACTTTTTCCTGAGGTGGATGGTTGTACCGGTCACAGGTTCTTCACCGGGCTGCAGTTCATTATATTTATAAAGATAGCTAAGTTTGATGCCGTATCGCTGTGAAATCGAATACATGCTATCACCGGCTCCCATGACGCAGGTTGGAACTGCTGCCTGTCTTTTCTTAGGTTCGAGATACAGTATCTGGCCTTCGGCAATCGCATCTGACTCTTCCAAGTCATTTTGCTTAAACACCTGGAAGGAATATATTCCAAATTCCGAAGCGATAGAGTGCCAGGTATCATTACGCAAAGCGAAGATGAACGGAATGCCGTTGTTTTCATAAACTTTACGGCCAAGTTTGCTGACATCCCGAAGTTTGAATTCACTGCCGGAAGGCATCTTATATGATTTTTGGAAATACACCTGTGACCCATCGCTTTTTCGTTCAGCCTGTACCGGTGAATTAATTTTCTCGTTTTTTTCTTTATTTGCAGCCAATTGTTCAGCCTTGGTTGAGTCGTCGAAGCGAAAAAGCTGGCAATCCTCAATGACCCTTATCAGAATGTCCGGATAATTAGGGTTGGTTGCATAACCACATTTACTCAAGCCTCTTGCCCAGCCTTTATAATCAGATGGTTCAAGGCTGAATAGTTCAGAATACCTGGTACGTGTTGTAAGAAACAGAGAATGATCCCTGAACGACTCTTCGGGGTTATTATACTTTCGAAAACATTCCTGCTCTTTATCATCATCAAAAAGATAGGTTTCACCAGTCCAGTCCTTCTGGCATTTAATCCCAAAATGATTATTTGCATCTTTAGCCAGCGGACTTTTTCCACAATTGCTTTCAATAATTCCCTGCGAAAGCGTTATGCTGGCTGGAATCTTGTAAAGTTGCATCTCACGTACAGCCAAATAACTATATTTTTCGATATACGCCTGATAGTCTGGATTTACGGGTTTAACCTGAGCTATTAAAGCCTTAGAAATAACTGAAAGCAAGATTATTATGGCAAAGTATTGTTTCATGTACACGTATCAATTTCCAAAACACCAAAGATAAATTTTCTTCAGAAAGCAAACGGCAGAAGTTTGTGTTCAACTGAAACGGAAATCATCATAAGCTATTCTTCCGAAATGTACAGCCAACACAGAAAATCTTTCAACATAATTAACGATCAAATAGTAAAATCTATTATTTGTCAAGCATTCATTCTTACAACATGGATGAAAGTTTAAAATAATTAATAATTTTTTTTATTAACTTGTATCATGATGTGAAAAATGTTATTAATTTTGCAGCATCAATTTGCAAACGACTGGTTATCGGATAAGCAAATGAAACTAAAGAATTTGTTTTTATATTTCTCTAGTTAGAGGTTTTCTGGTTAAAAATTGGTTAATAATTTGGTTCATAAATCCCCGCCCCTCAAAGGCGGGGTTTTGTGTTTTAAGAGGAAAGCTCAACCAGTAAGGCAGGAAGCGGGGTTCTTGTTCTCAGAAAAGATTTCGTTGGAATGAAAAGCTCAGGCGATGGAATGGCGTGAACCCATTTTCAAGGATTGCAGTACGGTGTTTTTCAGTTGGGTAGCCTTTATTTTTCTCCCATAAATATACCGGGTAATCTTCAGAAATTCTAATCATAAATTCATCCCTGTATGTTTTTGCCAGTATAGAAGCCGCAGCAATTGACTGGTAAAGAGAATCGCCTTTCACAATACATTTATGCTGAATATTTTCATAAGGTCTGAACCGGTTACCATCTATCAACAACAGCCCCGGCTTTGTTTTCAGCGCTTCGATAGCCCTGTGCATAGCCAGAAATGAAGCATTTAAAATATTTACCTGGTCAATTTCGTGATTATCAGCTAAAGCTACAGCCCATGCAATAGCTTCTTTTTCAATTACTGACCTCATCACATTGCGCTGTTTTTCTGATAGTTGCTTGGAGTCATTCAGCCTTTCATCACTGAAATTGAGAGGTAATATCACTGCTGCTGCAATAACCGGCCCTGCAAGACACCCTCTGCCGGCTTCATCTACCCCGGCTTCAATCAAAATTTCCTGAAAGCTACTTTTAAGCATCACTATAACAGGTAATGTAATACAATGACCATCAATACAAACAACAGCACGATCAAATCGCTTATCCTGCTTTTTTTAACAGATATTGCAGCAAATGTCATAAAGTAAGCCAGCGGCATCATTACCAGGTAAAGTCCGGTTTTGAGGGTTCCTTTCGCAATAAGAAGAATCAACAATCCGGCGAAAGCAAAGTCAAGTATGATCCAGTTTTTGCGCCTGATACTGATCACTTTATCCTGTATAGCGTTAAGCGTTATCAATGATGTAACTACCATCATTAAGAGAGCACCTACCAGGAACACCCATTCTACACTGCTAAAATTGTCATTTGTTGAAAACTGAATTTTGAATGCTCTTACAACCATCTCAAGACCATGATTTACAGAACCTTGCCAGTAATAGTAGCTAAAAAGATAAATCAGTGGTAAGATCAGCCCGATGATAGTAATAAACCATTCGCGCCAGGATGTAATCCTGTATGTTAACAGGCAAAACCACAGCCCTGCCATAAAGAAAATTGCCGGCTGATAAAAAAGCGAAGCAATGCCAATCGAAAACGATGCAGTAAAAACATGTTTGTAAGGATCCGTCTCACCATACATCTTCATGATCGTGAACAGCGATAATAAAATCAGAATTCCTGCAGGCATTGCCGGTTTCAGACATAGCATTGCCGGTTGCCAACTCATGAGTATGAGAAAGATGATAGCATCAATGAAACTATCTCGAGGAATAAGGTCGTGCGAGGCTAACAGTACATGCAGTAAAAAAGCCTGGCTGATAACCAGCAACGCCGCTATAATTGTTGAAATAAAAAGATTCGCCTGCATCAAACTATTTAATGCAGCATATAACGGCCCTGACAGGTCAGAAACGACAGGGGCAACAGGCTGTACAAACGCAGGAAACCATAATATTGTTCCAATGGCTAAAAAGATGATGAACTGCAGAAAGAAGCCGGTTTTCGAAAGTCGCTTGAGCATCTCAGATCCCAGGATTAATTACATCAGGTCCTTCCCAATATCATTTCTGTAATATGCACCATCGAAAAGGATTTCATGTACGCCGTTGTATGCCTTTTCCCTGGCTGTTTCCAGTGTATCGCCAAGCGCTGTCACTGCCAGAACTCTCCCCCNCGAAGTAGTAATTTCCTTTCCACCCTCATGATAGGATGTACCAGCATGAAATACTACTGGCAATTTACTATTCTCCAGTCCCGTTATAACCTTCCCTTTCATGTAACTGCCTGGATAACCGCCAGAAACCATCATCACAGCCATTGCAGTTTTGGGATTTAAATCTATCCGCGATTCAGAAAGTTTCCCCTCACCAAGGTTCATAAATACTTCAAGAAGGTCGCTTGTAATCCNGGGCATAACCACTTCGGTTTCAGGGTCGCCCATACGAACATTGTACTCAATGACAAAAGGGTCGCCTTTAACGTTCATCAATCCGAAAAAGATGAAACCTCTGTAAGGAATCTTTTCCTCATATAGCCCATCAACAGTAGGTTTAATGATTCTTTCATCAACTTTTTGCATGAATTCGCCATCGGCGAAAGGAACCGGAGAAACAGATCCCATGCCTCCTGTATTAGGGCCGGTGTCACCCTCACCTATCCGTTTATAATCTTTGGCTTCGGGCAGTATTTTGTAACTGATACCATCAGTAATTATAAAAACCGACAATTCGATACCATCCAGAAACTCTTCAATAACTACCCTGGATGANNTTGCTTTGCCGAACTTTTCCTGCCTGAGCATCGAATCAAATTCTGATGCTGCAGTATTATAATCACTACAAATCACAACACCTTTTCCGGCAGCCAGTCCATCGGCTTTCAGCACATAGGGCGGNNATGTTGCTTTTTTCAGAAAAATAAGGCCCTCATCAAATGTCGCTGCTGTAAAGGATCCATATGCCGCCGTGGGAATTTGATGACGCATCATAAACTGTTTTGCAAAATCCTTGCTTCCTTCGAGTTGAGCACCTGATTTACCCGGACCTATCATTATAACATGCTGCAGCAACTCATCACCCTGAAAAAAATCAGCAATTCCCTGGACTAAAGGATCTTCCGGACCAACAATAACCACATCTATATCGTTTTCAAGTACTGCAAGTTTTATTGCCTCAAAATCAGTACCCTGAACAGGGATATTAATACCCGTAAAGCCTGTCCCGGCATTCCCCGGGGCGATGAATAGTTTATTAAGCAAGGGGCTTTGGGCAATTTTCCAGGCAAGGGCATGCTCTCGTCCACCTGAGCCGATTATCAGAACATTACGTTTATGCATCCTGTTTCAAAATGATTTTAGCAATTAAAAAAGTAAATAAAGCCAACCTCTTCCTTAATCTTGCAGGGCACCTATCAATTCCCTGGCAGATTTGAAGGTATAGCGATCAAGATACTGATCGAGACCGTCAATAATATTAATACATGCCATGGGATCGACAAAATTTGCGGTTCCTACCTGAATGGCAGTAGCGCCTGCCAGCATAAACTCCACCGCATCAGTTGCTGATGAAATCCCACCCATACCAATTACGGGTATTTTTACTGCCTTAGCAACCTGCCAAACCATTCGAAGAGCAACCGGCTTAACAGCAGGCCCTGACAGTCCGCCGGTTACTGTGGAGAGCACAGGGCGGCGTTTTTCTGCATCGATCGCCATCCCAAGCAATGTATTGATAAGTGAAACTGCATCAGCTCCTTCATCTTCAACAGCGCAGGCTATTTCGGCAATGTTTGTAACATTGGGCGATAGTTTCACAATCATCGTTTTTTCATAAACTTTCCGCACTTCGTTTGTAACAGCTCCGGCCATAGGGCATGACGTACCGAATGCCATACCACCTTCTTTCACGTTAGGGCAGGAGATATTCAATTCAATGGCGGAAACTTTTTCAAGCGTGTTAAGTTTACGGGCAACTTCAACATATCCTTCAACCGTTGAATCACTTACATTCACTATTATGTGTGTATCATAGTGGCTGATTGCCGGATATATCGATTCTACAAAGTAGTCAACACCCTTATTCTGTAACCCTACCGAGTTCAGCATACCCATTGGTGTTTCCGCCATGCGCGGATAGCGGTTTCCTTCACGGTGCTTTGAGGTACAAGCCTTGGTAACAATGGCTCCCAATCTGCTGACATCATAAAAATTGTCAAATTCGGGTCCGTAACCATATGTACCCGATGCCGGCATTACCGGATTTTTCAGGTGAAGCTTTCCTATATCTACTGATAAATCAGCCATTAATATCGATTTGAATTTTATTGAAAAATATTGCTTGTGTTACAGTTTCCAGGTTCTATATTCCAGAATACAGGCTGTGTCGTTATTCTAACAAGTTTTTGATTTTCTAAATTCAGGCTTTAGAATAACTTGTGCATTCAGTTTAAATTCATGGTTCATTTACCATCCAATCAAATCTTTCACATCAAAAACCGGTCCGTCAACGCAGGTTGTACGATTTCCGGTTGTTGTTTCGGCAACACAGCACAAACAAGCTCCTATGCCGCAAGCCATCAGGTTTTCGAGCGATACTTCGCACGCTATGTCATGACTTTTTGCAATACCTGTAACAGCCTTCATCATCGGGTCTGGCCCGCATGAATATACCATCGAATAATCACTGATTTTTTCAAATGCAGGATGCTGAGTCACCAATCCTTTAATTCCGGCAGAACCGTCATCAGTCGTAATTCCCACAATCCCGTATGGTTCATACAGATCAGGTTCTATAATATCGGCAACCGACCTCCCTCCTATTAGCACAGTTATTTCATTACCTTTTTTATAAAGTGATTTTGCAAGGAGCAGCATGGGTGCAATGCCTACACCACCTCCTACAAGCAACACCCTTTTACCTTCGGTCATTGAAAAGGAATTTCCAAGCGGGGTAAACTATGTTAAGCATTTCTCCTTCTTTTAGTTCTGCCATAGTTTCAGTACCCTTACCAACAACTTTTATTAGCAGTGAAAGAGTGTTTTTGAACAGGATCGGCATCATAGATAGAGATTGGCCTTCTCAGGTAAGTTGTTGGTGATTTATCAACCAGCACTTGTGCAAACTGTCCTGGTCGAATTTCGGGCAATTTCACAGGACATTGCAGTTTTAGGACATGTATCCGCGGCTTACTTCCCTGTTTTGGTAAAACACGGAAATCATGGATAAATTTAGTCATGAAGTAAACAGTGTAATTTGTGCCTAAAATTAGAAAAAAAAGTCCGCCAACTCAGCGGACTAATTTATTATTCAGTGTCTTTTACCCCGGCAGGCGGTGCTTCTGGTTGCGATTCTTCTGCAGAAGTTTCTTCAGCCGGCTCTGAAAAATCAGTCACACCTTTTGTCACNNCCAATAGGTTATACCAACTGATTACTTTACGCATATGTGACGGATAAAAGCGTTCGCGGTCATACTGCGGAACTACCTTGTCAAAATATGCTTTGATTTCTTTATCATCGCTTTTCTGGCCAGGCAGTGTAACTTCAGCTTCTTTCTCCTGCATCAGCCTGAATACCTCACGGACAGGCATATCGTCAGTATCTGTATAAATACTTATTTCACCAAGTGAACTCACTTTATCAGTGGTGAATGCCTGGAAACGCTTGCCGTCAATCAGTGATTCAACAATAACACCTGTCTTCGATTGGGCAACTGTCTTATAGAGACCCGGCTTGCCTGATATGGCCATATAATCTTTCAAATCCATGTAACAGTTCTGTTTTTCGGCAAAATTACAAAAATGATCAAAGCAAGTCTACAGTCAGGAAGTATATCATTTTTCTTTGATCTCAAATTTCCCGGTATAGTTAGAAGGAGTAATCTTATGAAGCTCCTTCCTTACTGCTGCTGGTAGTGAAAGAGAGTCGACAAAAGCGCCGATTGTTTTTTTNNCATCAATGTGCTGATTCGTGCGGGTTAGTTCTTTAAGCGCTTCATAAGGTTTAGCGTAACCTTCGCGACGTAGTATCGTCTGGATGGCTTCAGCTACCACGGCCCAGTTATTATCGAGGTCGGCTTGNNGCAATTGTTTATCGTTCAGAATAAGTTTGTCAATACCTTTCAATAATGACTTAAGAGCAATGACTGTGTGTGCAACCGGAACACCAATGTTTCGGGAAACGGTAGAATCAGTTAGGTCACGCTGCAGCCGGCTGATTGGTAGTTTTGAAGAAAGGAACTCAAATATCGCATTTGCCATTGCCAGATTACCTTCAGCATTCTCAAAATCGATCGGGTTTACTTTGTGTGGCATAGTGGATGAGCCCACTTCTCCCGCTGCTATTTTTTGCCTGAAGTATTCCATCGAAATATAGCTCCACATGTCGCGGCTGAAATCAATGAGAATCGTATTTATCCTTTTCATGACATCAAACAGGGCGGCCATAGAGTCATAATGCTCAATCTGGGTAGTGGTTCGCTGGCGTTCAAGTCCCAGCTGCTTTTTGACGAATGTGTCGGCAAGGCNTATCCAGTCCACGCTGGGATAAGTCACATAATGAGCGTTCATATTGCCGGTAGCGCCGCCGAATTTTGCCTCAAAAGGAACACTTTTCAGTGCCTCTAACTGCTTTCTTAACCTTTCAACGAAAACATATATCTCTTNTCCAAGGATGGTTGGCGATGCCGGCTGTCCATGAGTATGAGCCAGCATTGGAATCTTCTGCCACTCTTTTGCCTTTTCAAGCAGTTTATCGACCAGGCTTTCGTACATCGGGATGATGGATTCATGCATAGCCAGTTTCAGTGCGTAAGGCGTTGCTGTGTTGTTAATATCCTGCGACGTGAGCCCGAAATGGACAAATTCCCGGTATTTCCCCAGGCCCAGCTTATCAAACTGCTTTTTTAGAAAATATTCGACGGCTTTTACATCATGATTCGTAACTGCTTCAATCTCTTTAACTTCCTGTGCATCAGCAAAGGTAAAGTTCTTGTATATTGAACGGAGCTGGGTAATTTGTTTCTTTTCAATACCAGCAAGCTGGGGAACCGGGAGGTTGCAAAGGGCAACAAAGTATTCAATTTCAACGAAAACCCTGTGGTTGATGAGTGCTGCTTCGCTGAAATAATAAGACAGGCTTTCAACCTGCTTCCGGTAACGTCCGTCAACCGGAGAAATGGCATTTATTGGAGATAGTTCCATAATCAGTTCCTTGCTTGATTGTAACGGTAAAAGTATAAAACCCTTCCTGAAATAGGCAAGAGCATTGACAAGTAATTGATAATCATCAGAATCCCAGCGTTTTATTTATTATAAATACAGAAAAATCAGTCAACCCAGGGCGATTTTTAAGTATAAGATAGGCTTTGCAGCCACGATCAATGCTGCTGCAATCCATGCAATGGCCGGTAACGGTACAGGGAGTATCACGGTTAAGGCGTTTCATATTTACCGGAGCTGCGACTGATTTTATCCTGTCCCAGGCCGAAGCTTCATCATGACAAATTTTATTTGTCCCTGCGATTACTACTACTTTCTTTGGTCCGAATATCAAAGCCGAAACCCTGTTGCCGTTACCATCTACATTATAAATATGGCCTTCTGCCGTGATGGCGTTTGCCGAACATATGAACACATCGCAAACCTGCTGCCGTCTCATAACTTCCAGTTTTTGAACCGCGTCAAGTCCCGGAGCATTATGGTCAAGAATTGTAGCAGGAATTCCCGAGACCATTTCGGGAATGCCAAGTTGTTTAATGGTTTGTGAACCACCAAATGCAACACTGTCGCCCGGTTTTATCATTGCTGACAATTTCGCGAGCAATTGTTCTTCTGATTCAATATACTGAGCATCAAAATCGTTCTTATTCAATGCTTTTACAACTTTTTGCCCAAGCACTGAAGCATGCCATTCATGCATGGAATTCACAAACAGGTTGTCAACTTCACTCATAGGAGATACTTTTTCTTTCGGTTTTCGAATGTGGCAAATATACTCTTTATGAACTGCCGCCGGTAGCTGATTCGATGAATATCCTACCTTTATGGCGCAAATCTATCCGGGATGATCCTTTTGAAAAAATATTTCACCAATCTTGAAACTGAACAATACCGGCAGTTTGAAGCCCTGGCTGATATTTATGCGACCTGGAATGCTCAGATCAATGTGATATCGCGGAAGGATATGGAAAATTTTGAAGAGAGGCATGTTTTGCATTCACTGGCAATAGCAAAAACTATCGGATTTACTGACGGGACAAAAATTTTGGATGTTGGAACCGGCGGCGGTTTCCCGGGAATTCCGCTTTCAATCATGTTCCCGCTTTGCGAATTCACCCTTACGGATTCTATTGGCAAGAAAATCAAGGTAGTAAATGAAGTAAAAAATGCTCTTGGTCTGAACAATGTGACTGCAATACACAGCAGGGCTGAAGTCATAGAAGGCCGATTCGATTTTATTGTCAGCAGGGCTGTTACCACACTTCCTGAATTTGTTGGCTGGATACAAAATAAAATATCTGTCTCAAACCACAATACCTTGAAAAACGGAATACTTTACCTGAAAGGTGGTGATTTCGAAAATGAGTTGCAGGAGTTAAAAAACTGGAGCCATCAAATCTTCAGTTTGAGCACATATTTCGAAGAAGAATTCTTTGAAACGAAGAAGCTTGTGCACCTATATAAATAAGCGGTTTTCCGGTTTCCTGTCGCCGAATTTTTATACTTTTGACAGGTTAGTACGTTATAACATAAATCTTATAAAAAATAAATATCAGCAATGAACAAAGAGATTGAAAAACTTACTCCGTCTGAGGTTTGGAAGCACTTTGCCAGCCTCACTCAAATTCCGCGTCCATCGAAATCAGAAGACGCAATTCAGAAATTCATGGTTGAATTTGGTAAAAGCCTCGGGCTTGAAACCATACACGATGAAGTTGGAAATGTGATCATCAGAAAACCGGCAACCCCGGGAATGGAAAACCGGAAAGGCATTGTACTTCAGGGGCATCTTGATATGGTTCCTCAGAAGAACAGTGATAAAGTTCATGATTTTGAAAAAGACCCGATTGAAGCATACATCGATGGTGAATGGGTGACCGCCAACGGAACAACCCTGGGAGCAGATAATGGCATGGGTGTTGCATCAGCTATGGCTGTACTTGCATCCAAAACTCTGAAACACGGACCGGTTGAAGCCCTTTTTACCTGTGATGAAGAAACAGGTATGACCGGTGCCGAAGGATTGAAACCCGGCGTCTTAAAAGGAGACATTCTTCTGAACCTCGACAGCGAAGATGAAGGTGAGTTGTACGTAGGTTGCGCCGGTGGAACCAATGCCAATGCTGCCTGGAAATACATGGAAGAATCTGTTCCACAGGGAGTTGTTGCATACAGGCTCGCGTTGACAGGACTTAAGGGCGGACACTCAGGCCTTGAAATAATACTGCAGCGTGGCAACAGCAATAAGCTCATGAACCGATTCCTTTATCATGCTGTTGAAAAGCATGGATTACGTCTTGCATCAATCGATGGTGGCAGTCTTCGCAATGCCATCCCGAGAGAATCGTTTGCTGTTGTGACCATTCCTGCCGACCGCGAAAAAGTATTCCTTGAGTGTTTTGCAAAACACCGCGATACATTCAAAGCCGAGTATGCAGCCGTGGAACCCGAGATGAAATTTGTATGCGAAAAAACCGGAATGCCAGCTTCAGTTATTGATGCCGCTACGACCGACAAAGTGATGAAAGCCATTTATGCATGTCCGAACGGAGTGATCCGGATGAGCGACGATATGCCTGGATTGGTTGAAACATCCACCAACCTTGCCAGTGTTAAAATGGTCAATGGCGAACTGCAGGTTCAGTGCCTTCTTCGCAGCTCGGTCGATTCAGCGCAGGATGACCTTGGCACAATGATTAAAAGCGTTTTTGAATTAGCCGGCGCCGATGTGGAACTTAACGGCAAATACCCTGGCTGGAAACCAAACATGAATTCGCCGATCCTTAATACAATGCAGGGAGTATATCAGAAACTGTACGGTAAAATCCCCGAAATCAAAGCAATTCATGCTGGGTTGGAATGTGGTATTCTGGGTGGTGCCTACCCTAACTGGGATATGATCTCATTTGGACCAACCATCCGTTATCCCCACTCACCGGATGAAAAAGTCAACATTGCATCAGTAGAGAAATTCTGGAATTTCCTGACTGCAACGCTTGAAAACGCACCTGTTAAATAATACGGTTAATTGAAATACAGATGCCTGGCAGAAAATGCCGGGCATCTTCTTTTTTCTGTACTTATGTTTGGTAATTAAAAAAGGTTTCATACCTTTGCACCCCTAAAATCAGCGAGCAATGAAGAGGACATTTCAACCATCAATACGTAAGAGAAAAAATAAACACGGATTCCGCAGCCGCATGGAAACTGCAGCCGGACGTAAAGTACTGGCAGCCCGCAGGGCACACGGCCGTAAGAAACTTACCGTTTCTGACGAAGGTAAATAATCTGTAGCGGCTGTTGATGAACATCCGCATTCCATCATATTTCCTTTACAAGGAGGAGGCATTGCCTGCCTCCTTTTTCTTTTTCCGGATGTTGATTTCGTCGAAAGTAGCACCAGTGAACAGCGAAAAGTAATAATTTAGCCTTTTCATTTTACCAATGAGCAATACTGTTGTTTTTGAAGCTTCACTCACGGGAATAGCACGTCTCATCTTCATCCTTTTAGTGATCTATTCTGTTTACTCACTTATTGTCAGGTATATTTTACCTGCGCTGGTAAAAAAGACTGTCCGGAATTTCCAGGAAAAGTTTTTCGAAGAAAATCCGCATTTGCGAAAAGATGCAGATCGCAGCAAAGAAGGTGAGATTTCGATCCGAAGGACAGATGATGTTAAAGCACGGCAGATGTACAACAATGCCGAAGAAACTGATTACGAAGAAATTAAATAACCATCTTAAAACAACCCCTTAATCCTGGCATCCATGTTAAAAAAGACCTATCCTTACCTTGTTGCAATATTCATTTTTGTTGCAATCACACTGGTATACTTCAGTCCGTTGCTTGAAGGGAAAAGACTTAAACAATCGGACATCGTGAATTTCCAGGGGATGTCGAAGGAAATTTCTGATTACAGGGCAAAAACAGGTGAAGAACCACTTTGGACCAATTCAATGTTTGGTGGAATGCCCGCTTACCAGATATCTGTCATTTATAAGGGCAATCTTGTCCGTCAGGTTGACAATATCTTGAAACTGGGACTCCCCCATCCTGCTGACCTGGTTTTTCTTTACATGCTCGGTTTCTTCATTCTGCTGCTTGTTTTGGGGGTTGATGTGTGGTTAGCAGTTGCCGGTGCTATTGCTTTTGCTTTCTCGTCCTACTTCTTTATTATTCTTGAAGCGGGGCATAATTCAAAAGCTCATGCCATAGCTTATATGGCACCGGTTTTAGCAGGCATAATACTCACGACACGTGGTAAATACCTGCTCGGCGGAGTCCTTTCTGCGCTTTTCCTGGCACTGGAATTATACACCAACCACTTGCAGATCACATATTACCTGATGATGGCTGTTGGAGTTTTCATGATCTCAGAAGTTGTTTTCAGCATACGCGAAAAAAGGTTTCCGGCATTTTTAAAATCAATCGGCGTTTTGATTATAGCTGCGGCATTTGCAGTCGGGTGCAATATTACCAACCTCTGGTCAACATACGAATATGGGAAATACACTACCCGAGGGAAAACTGAGCTCACCACCGAAGCAGAAAACCGCACAAGCGGCCTTGATAAGGATTACGCCACCGACTGGAGTTATGGGAAGGCTGAGACCTTTACCCTGCTCGTACCAAACTTTATGGGAGGAACATCTGTCGGTCCGCTCACCGAAAAATCACATTCATATAAAGCCCTGTTATCAAACGGAGTTCCTGAGAACCAGGCTTCGGATGTAATTAAGAATTTGCCATTGTACTGGGGCCCGCAGCCGGGCGTTGCAGGGCCTGTTTACATTGGAGCAATTGTGATGTTCCTGTTTGTACTGGGTTTATTTATTGCCGACAAAAAATACCGGTGGTGGATATTGGGTGCAACTATACTGTCGGTTTTATTGGCCTGGGGCCGGAATTTCATGCCATTTACCAATTTCTTCCTCGAATACGTTCCCGGATACAACAAATTCCGCGCAGTATCAATGACCCTGGTCATTGCTGAATTCGTTATTCCATTACTTGGTATTCTGGCGCTGTCCAAAGCATTTGACGGAAGTATAGACCGTAAAAAACTGACTAAAAGTATATATTATGCTCTGGGAATTACAGGTGGTTTAGCGTTGTTTTTTGCTCTTTTCGGAGGCTCCTTATTCAGTTTCACCACCCCACACGATGAACAATATAAAACTTACTTCCCGGAATGGCTCATGGCAGCCATACAGCAGGACCGTGCATCAATGCTCAAAGCCGATGCATTCCGCTCTTTATTGTTCATTCTTCTGGCCGCCGGATTGATCTGGACATATGTTAACGGTAAGCTTAAAAAAACTATCGTTTTCCCATCGCTCATCCTGCTAATTCTTGTTGACCTTTGGACTGTAAACCGCCGATATATAAACAATGACAATTTTGTCCGTAAAAGTGTAGCTGCCAATCCTTTTCAACCTTCTCAGGCTGACCTGCTCATCATGAAGGATGTTGATCCTTATTTCAGGGTTTTCAACCAGACTGTCAGTCCATTCAACGATGCAAGCACATCGTACTTTCATAAATCGATTGGAGGATATCACGGCGCCAAACTTCGCCGTTACNNCCAGGAAATAATTGAGCATCACCTGATGAAAGGCAACATGAATGTGTTTAACATGCTCAATACCAAGTACTTCATAGTTCCTGATCAGAATAAACAGCCACAGCCCCAGGTGAATTTCGAAGCTCTTGGAAATGCCTGGTTCGTGCGTGATGTTAGATGNGTGAAAAATGCAGATGAGGAAATCAATGCATTGGACACATTCAGACCAAAAGAACCGCGATCGTTGAATCAGCGTTTTGAAAACTATGTTAANGGATTTTCGATTGCTTATGATTCTACTGCAACTATCAGTCTGAAATCANNTAACAGTCCCAATGACCTTGTATACGAATCCAACGCTGACAAAGATCAGCTGGCTGTATTTTCTGAAATCTACTATGACAAAGGCTGGAATGCGTACATTGATGGCAAGGAATCCCCTTATTTCAGGGTTGACTACATCCTTAGAGCCATGAAAGTGCCGGCTGGAAAACACAACATAGAATTTAAATTCCACCCGAAAGTTTACTATACCGGTGAGAAAGTTTCACTTGCTAGTTCTTCATTGCTAATACTAGCTGTTTTGGCAGTTCTTGGCTGGTTTATTTACAAGAGAAAGGACGATTTTTTAAGGAAACCGGATCAGCCAGACAATGAGCCTGTTGCCACAAAGAAGACCGGTAAAAAGTAACCTGGTGAAGAAAGCACTTATCATCACATATTACTGGCCTCCAAGTGGTGGAGCGGGTGTACAGCGATGGCTTAAGTTCTCTCGGTACTTACGCGAATGTGGCTGGGAACCGATAATATATACTCCTGAAAACCCGGAAATGCCATCAGTGGATGAGTCGCTGCTGAATGATATTCCCGATGACCTTGAAGTTATTAGGACACCAATCTGGGAGCCATACAATTTCTACAAGAAGCTTATTGGTATGGATAAAGGCGAAAAAATCAATTCAGGTTTTTTATCTGAGAANAAAAAGCCGGGTCTTGCTGAATCAATTTCTGTGTGGATAAGAGGAAACCTTTTCATACCGGATGCGCGCAAATTCTGGATCAAACCATCGGTCAGGTTTCTCGGTAAATACCTGAAAGAAAACCCTGTAGATGTGATAATTACCACAGGACCTCCACATTCAGTGCATCTGATCGGAATGCAACTTCGTCAGAAATTAAATGTAAAATGGCTGGCTGATTTCCGCGATCCATGGACTGGCATCTATTATTACAATCAGTTGAAACCGGGATATTTCGCTGATCAACGACATAGGAAACTGGAAACTGAGGTATTGCGCAAAGCCGACGTGGTTACTGTGGTTGGAGATCACATGAAAGAGGAATTCTCGGCAAAGGTGGTTCGTGAATACCCGGTAATCTCAAATGGTTTTGACCATGATGATTTCATCATGAATGATCATATTCAGCCCGATAAAAAATTCAGTATTGCTCATTTTGGAACCATATATCCACTGGCTAANCCCCTGAATATGTGGAAAGTATTAGCTGCTAAAGCAAAGGCTGAACCTGTATTTAGCGAGAACCTTGTAATCAAGCTGGTCGGAAAAGCAGACCACACCGTGATTAGCGGGATAACTGAAGCAGGACTGGAAAACCATCTGGAAAAGATTGAATATCTCCCTCACAATGAAGTAGTTAAAGAAATGCAAAAATCGGAGGTTCTTTTACTTCTTGTCAACAGAACTCCACAGGCAGTTGGAATTCTTACAGGTAAATTGTTCGAATACCTGGCAGCAAAACGTCCGATTATGTGCCTTGGCCCTGTTGATGGTGATGCTGCCAAACTGATTGCAAATACTAATGCTGGCCTAAACGCTGATTACAACGATGAAGCGAGAATCCGGTCGATCATTGACACATACTTCAATCAGTTCATTGAAAACAAACTTGTTTGCGATAGCAGGAATATTGATCAATTCTCGCGTCGTAATCTTACCCGTCGGATGGCTGAAGTACTTGACAAATTGGCAAATTGATCATGGAAAGATCAGGCAATAATTGAGTTCACGAAGTCGGTCACACTCTTTTTATTAAGCATTACCTCCTGGAGTTCCCTCATCATAAGATATTTTTCCTGCGATAGACCCGTCATGGAGAGTTTCTCAAGGAAAATATCAGCTGCTATTCGTCCTTCAAGAACGACCTTGCCGGAGATTTCATCAGTAAAGAAACCTTTTCCGATCAAGAGTCCAAGTGTATGGTTCCGGCTCATATCATTAAGTGCTGTCAGTCCAAAATCGCCAATTCCGCAATAATTGAACATGGTTTCCTCCCTGCCACCAAAGTGCAGTAAGATATTTCGCATTTCGTTAAACGCCCTGGTAAAAATGAAAAACCGGAGGTTGGGTGAATGAAAATGGGCATCAACAATCCCTATAATGATGGCGTAAATGTTTTTCAGGATGCTTAAAATTTCGACTCCTATCAAGTCATTAGTCTTATCAACGTAAATTGTTGTTCCATCGAAAATCGGTGCAACTGATTCAATTACTTCAGGATCTTTTGACGCAAGTGTAAGGGCTGTAGGTACATTATTGATAATTTCCCTGGCAAATGAGGGGCCTTTCAGCGCGCAGGTAGGATTTGGCAAATGATCCTGAAGGCAAAGTGCAATTACTTTCTTATGAATACCGAAACCTTTTGCCAAATTCACTAAAATAGCATTCTCGGGAATTTCAGTTTTTATTTCCTGGAGATAACTGACTACTGACGAAGAAGGTATGCCAATAAAGATGATATCAGAATTCCTTAATACTGATTGGTCTGAGGTTGCTTTGAGTTCAGGATGCAACCTGATGTTTGGAAAATATTTCTGGTTGAAGTGCGAGGAATTAATTCCTGATACCACATCGCTTTCAATTGATAAAAGCTGAATATCAAGGTCATTCCTGGTTGCTAAAGCATTGCCCAAAGCTGTACCAATACTTCCGGCACCGATGATGATTATTGATTTCTTCCGCTGCATGATTCTGTTTGAATGGCTACAAAGATAAATATTCATGATCACCAGGTACCAGTTGCTTTGAGAATCTATATGATCTGTCAATTATGAATCAGCCAACAGTTTGAAATTTTAAGTAGGTTTGCAATGCAATACAGACCCAGTATAATATAATGGGAGATATTTCAAATTATATGAGCAAACGCGCTGTTATTTTGGCTGGTGGCAAAGGTGCAAGACTAAGGCCATATACCGTGGTTTTACCAAAACCACTAATGCCTGTTGGCGATTATCCGGTGCTTGAAATTATCATCAGGCAATTATCATTTCATGGTTTCGACCATATTACACTCACTGTAAATCACCAGGCTGAAATAATAAAGGCATTTTTTGGAGATGGTTCAAAATGGAATGTAAGGATCGACTACTCATTCGAAGAACAGCCCCTGAGTACCATGGGACCATTAAAACTGATAAATGATTTGCCGGATGATTTTCTTATAATGAATGGAGATGTGCTTACAGATCTGGATTTCAATCAGTTCTATAACTTTCATAAAGAGAACAAGCGGATCTTTTCCATTTCGGGCTACAATAGGACAGACATAAGCGAGTATGGTGTGTTGAAGCTTAGCGAAGATAACCTGCTGAACGGATTTATCGAAAAACCAAAGTATGATTATACAGTAAGTATGGGGATATATATGGCTAAAAAGGAAGTACTGAATCATATTCCGGCTAATATTCCCTTTGGCTTCGATAACCTGATGCTTGAACTTTTAGCCAGACAGCAAGAAGTGATCATTCACAGACATGAAGGTTATTGGCTTGATATCGGAAGGCCTGATGATTATGCCCGTGCAGTTGATGACCTTGAACAACTGAAAGAAAAAATGATGCCGTGGGAATAAATGAAAAGAAACATATACTCGTAACAGGAAGTGAAGGATTCATAGGTAAAAGGCTTGTGAATGCATTAAGGATTCTAGGGCATCATGTTGAAGAGTTTGACAGGAATGCCGGTGATATCTCTGATTACAACTTTCACTACGAACAACTTGACCATGTAATCCACCTGGCTTCACTTATTTTTGTCCCGGCAAGTTGGAAAGACCCCCGATCATTCTACCAAACAAATGTCGTTGGAACAGCTAATGTTCTTGAATTATGCCGCAGGTCAGGTTGTTCGCTGACATACATCAGTTCGTATGTTTATGGTACTCCTCAGTACCTGCCGGTTGATGAAAAACATCCTGTTGTCCCAGCCAGTCCATATAATCACAGCAAGCTGCTGGCTGAGGAAGCATGCCTCTATTATTATAAGACATTTAATGTTCCTGTAGCAATTTTCAGGCCTGTAAATGTATATGGCCCAGGGCAAAATGCTGATTTTCTCATCCCCAAAATCATTCGGCAAACCTTTGACGATTCTATTTCATCAATCGAGGTTATGGATCTGAAACCCAGAAGAGATTACCTGTATATCGAAGATTTCATTCAGGCAATAATTGCCAGCCTTAATTCAGATCAATTCGACATATACAATCTTGGATCGGGATATTCACTGAGTGTTGAAGATGTAATAAGAACCATACTTGAAATATCAGGAATTGATAAAGCTTATCATGGCAGGAATGAACCCCGAGAACATGAAATNATGGATGTTTATGCTGATATCAATAAGATCAAAAATCAATTAGGGTGGGTACCCGTTACATCTTTTTCAGAAGGGATAATGAATTGCATTAATGAATTTAAAAACCATTAAATAAAGCAACGCTGCTAATGTCAACCAAAGATAGAATTGTTTACATAAAGCCGGCTAATTCATCATTTATCCTCACTGACCAGAAGATTCTTGAAAGACACTATGATGTTATTTCGTTCCTTGTCAGACAATCGGCGGGCAAATGGCAATATCTCAAAGATCTTTTCACTCTCTTTATATTCTTGTTCAAAAAATCTTCTGGCAGTAAAGCATTTGTATGCTGGTTCGGTGATTATCATACTGCCGTAATGGTCCTTGTCGCTACCCTCGTTGGCAAACCAACGATTGTTTTTGCCGGTGGACAGGAAGCGATCTGTTATAAAGAGCTTGGCAAAGGAGTATACCGTAAGAAATTCAGGGGGTGGTGTGTTAAATACGCTTTGCGAAACGCAACACTCATACTTCCTAATCACCAATCGCTTATTTATCATGAGAATTATTTTTATAATGCAAATGATCCGCACATTGATGGCATCAGGCATTATGTTAAAAACCTGAAAGGTAAAATCATAGTAGTTCCAAATGGCATTGATTCGACACGAATTGACCGAAAACCAGAAATCACAAAAGATCAGAATTTAGTGCTCACAGTCGGTACAATGAATATGACGGCTGATTTTTACAATAAGGGATTTGACTTGTTCGTTGAACTAGCCCGGTTAAATCCGTCAAAGCAGTTTGTAATGATCGGGGTTAAAAAACTATTTCTTCCCTGGATTGAAAGCAATTTCAGGGCAAATAATGTCAGTAACCTGAAAATCATACCTTCTTTTTGTCCCGATGATGTTCTGACCGAATATTACAACAAAGCAAAAGTATATCTGCAGGTTTCAATAACAGAAGGAATGCCTGTAAGCCTAGGTGAGGCTATGCTATGTGAATGCATACCGGTCGGGTCAAATGTTAACGGGATTCCAGATGAGATTGGCGATACAGGAGTAATTGTATACAAACGTGACATTAATGAACTGAACATGGCGTTGGTGAAAGCTTTTGAAATGGAGAGTGGCGCTAATGCGCGACTGTACATTATTCAAAATTTTTCTTTTGAAAAAAGAGAGGCTGAAATGATTGCTGCAATAAATCCAATTCTTATGAAAGATTATTTTTGATCAGACTTCAAATCTATATTACCTAATATTCTTAATACCTAATAAATAAGACATTTAGTTTGAAGATACTCTCTCATTGAATTTTAGTAAGTGTCTGTTATTGGCTAAATTTCATCATTACCCTGTTAATATAGTTCACACCTTAAGAGTATCCTAAAGAGTATATTTTAGGATAAGTGTTTTATGATAATTATTAGATTTGTATTTACTTTAAAACTTTATTATTTGTTCACACATGAGATTATTGTTTAGTTATATCCTTTTCTTATTCATCTGGCTGATAAACTGCAATATATATGCTATTTCGGTTAAACATAACATATTCAAAATTTCAGATAGATATATAAATTCAGTTTCCCACTTTCAACTAATTTCTTTGTATAAAAACTATTCAATCTCCTATTTTAATCAAATTAAACAAGAATTTTGGTTATACCACTATCAAGAGAATATTGGAGCTAACCCACAAAAGTATTGCCCTGATTTATTTCAGGCAACAAACTATTCTCTTTGTTCAAATATTTACCAGGCTCCTCAAAAATGTATATTAGATCAGGTTGTAAACGGACATTCGAAAATGATTGCCTTTCTGCCTGAATATTATCAATTGCGTAATGCAAATCAGTCTGCAATATCAATGAACTCATTAAGTGATTTGGACCGACATTTCTATTATCTTAATATCTTACATATAAACGCTTCTCTCCAAGACAACTTCTCGAATAGCGATTACCTGAATCCAAAATCTAATCAGGAAACTTACACTGCAATAGCAGCATTTACCTGCCCTGATACTGTTTGCACAAATCAGAATATTACTGTCCAAAATAATTCGCTAGAGGCTTCTTCATACTATTGGAATTTTTGCTCAGGAAATCTAACAAATAATCCTTTAGGTATCAATATGGGAAATTTAGGATCTTTAAATGGTCCCGTGTATTCAGATATAATTAAGGATGGAAATAATTATTATGTTTTTCTCACTAACCATTATGATGGGACAATTACCAGATTAGCTTTCGGTAATAGTCTTATTAATGCTCCAATAGCTACGAATCTTGGTAATCTTGGAGTACTATCAAATATGTTAGAAGGAATTCAAATCAATTTAGATAATGTGACTAACAATTGGTACGGGATAGTAACGAGTCATGACTATATATTCCGATTAAACTTTGGAAATAACTTAAACAACATTCCATTAGCAGAAAACCTAGGAAATATCGGAGGCTTAATTAACTACGCACACAGTTTATATGTTTTTTATGAGGCTGGTAATTGGTATGGATTTGTAGGAAATTACAATTCAAGCAATATCTTCAGGCTAAACTTTGGTAACAGCCTTTCTAATACCCCTACTGGCATTAATATTGGTAATATTGGATCCATAGATGGCCCAACAGGGTTTTACCCTGTTAATGTAAACAATGCATGGTCAATGTTTGTCGTCAACAGAAATAGTAATTCCCTTTCCAGGCTCGACTTTGGCACTTCGCTGCTAAACACTCCTACAGGAATAAATCTTGGAAATTTGGGTGGGGCTATGAACACCCCCCGATCTATTACTATACTAAGAGATTGTGAAAATGTAACTGGTTTTCTTACAAATGAGGTCCCCAATGATATTGTTCGATTAACTTTTCCTAATGGAATCTTCAGTGTTCCAACAGGAGTAACTTTGGGTAATATTGCAAACTTCTCATTTCCACACCACATTTCTGAAGTTTTCAGGGTTGGAGATTCCCTGTATGCATTTGTTATGAATGTCTCCAATAACACAATCTCCCGGCTTTGTTTTCCAAGTTGCAACAATTCATCAGTAGCTTCTTCAAATTTACAAAATCCACCATCATTTTCATACAATACTGCAGGTACTTATAATGTGACACTTGTTGTTAATGAAGGTTTGCCAGATCAGGCATCAGCTTGTAAAAATATAGTTGTTCTGGCAATGCCTGTTGCTGTTATCACAGGAAACACAACAGTTTGTGCTGGTGAAACAATCAATCTCAATGCAGGTTCTTATCCTGGTGCAACTTACTTGTGGACAGGTCCGAATGGATATACTTCTTCAAACCAAAACGTATCGATTCCAAATGCAACAGCAAATAACGCAGGTGTTTATAACGTCGTGATTACACAAGGTGAATGTGTTAGCAACCCGGGGAGCGTCACAGTCACAGTAAATGATCCTCCTGCAACTTATGCAGGGCAAGACTTAATGATGTGTACATCAGCCACAAGTATTCAAATAACTGATGCCTCGGCAGGAAATGGAGCCGTACTTCAATGGAGTAGCTCTGGAACTGGGACATTCAGCAATCCAGCGATTATTAACCCTTACTATACCCCAAGTGTATTAGACAAGGCTTCTGGATCAATTATACTCACTCTGACAAGTACAACTTTCCCTTGTTCACCTACAAGTGATCAACTCACTATATATTTTACTCAGCCTCCTTCAGCAAACGCAGGCGCCAACAGCAGCACCTGCCAGGGTGTCCCATATACAGTTTCCGGTGCATCAGCGCAAAACTACTCATCCATCCTTTGGACACACAACGGAACCGGAACCCTGACAAATGCTACTACACTCACACCTACCTACACTCCCGGAACAGGTGAGATTGGAACTGTTACACTCACTATGTCTGTGAGCAACGGAACAACATGTCCGGTTGCTACTGACCAGGTTGATTTAACAATACTCCAAGCTCCCGTAGCAAACGCCGGTCCAGATGCTACAGTTTGTGCAGGGGACATATACACAATTGCAGGAGCCTCAGCAATAAACGGACTAACATATTCCTGGAGTCATAATGGTAGCGGAAGTTTATCAGGAACTGCAACATTGTCACCCACTTACACTCCGGGACCAGGTGAAACCGGCACCGTAACAATTACTCTCACAGTAACCGGTAATCCTCCCTGTTCAGTGTCGGCAGACAATATGCTGTTGAACATACTACCAAATCCTACTGCTTTTTTCTCATATCCCTCCTCTATATGTATTGGCAATTCAATACAATTTACCGATCTGAGTACAGCATATGATGGCTATATAACAGCATGGCATTGGGATTTCGGAGATGGAAATTCAATCATTATTGCATTTCCTAATAGCCCAAATGTAGCACATACTTATTATTCAGCAGGCACTTTTAATGTTACTCTTACAGTCACAACATCCTATTTATGTACTAACAGTATTAGTATTCCTGTAATTGTATCACCGAATCCGATTGCAAATTTCTCACATACAGGACAATGTGAAGACGCCATTATTCAGTTTAACGACATGTCAATTCCGAATAACGGTGGAAGCATAGTTTCCTGGAGCTGGAATTTCGGAGACCCATCCAGTGGAGGGAACAACACTTCTAATTTTCAAAACCCGACACATAGTTACACAGCGTCTGGAACATATACCGTTTCACTAACAGCAACCAATTCAAGTGGTTGTACCAATACTTATACAACGCAGGTTGTGATTTACAGTCTTCCTTCTGTTGAATTCGGATGGTCAGATGCCTGCCTCTATGAAATCGTATCTTTCAATCCAGATCCTGGCATCGTAAACACTGGTGCCATAGCATCATGGCTTTGGAATTTTGGCGATGGGAATATATCATCCATACAAAATAGCTCTCACGTTTTTAATTCACCTGGGACATATTTCATTTCCTTGTCAATAACGGATACTTTAGGTTGTAGTAATACAATCACCAAGCCCCTGACTATTCATCCACTCCCAGTAGCTCATTTTAATCACAGCCAAACAAATTGTACTAATACGCCTGTTGTATTTCAGGATTTTTCCAGCACCGCATGGGGATTAATATCCAGTTGGATTTGGGATTTTGGTGATGGATATATTGAAAACATCGACTTCCCTGATAACCCAAACACATTTCATAGTTATACATCGGCATGTAACTACACTGTTAATCTTACTATCATTTCATCTGACAACTGCTCATCATTTGAAAATCAAACTGTTACTATCAACCCTAGTCCGCTGGCAAACTTCCTGGCTCCTGCTACATGTGACGGCACACCATTGCAATTCAACGATCTGTCACAAGCAGGATCAGGTACAATTATCAATTGGATCTGGAATTTTGGGGACCCGATGAGTGGCTCATCCAATCAGTCAAATTTTCAAAACCCTCAACACCTTTTCTCAAATCCTGGTCAGTTCACTGTCTCACTGATTGTTGAGTCGAGCAACAATTGCTTCGACACTGTGTCTCAAATAGTCACAGTCTCCCCCTACCCGCAAGTTAATGCGGGTATTGATGCTTCTTTCTGCGAATCTGACACATTTACTCTTATCGGAACAACTCTTAATACATCATTGGTGCATTGGACAACTTTAGGTGATGGTATATTCATCAACCCATTATCATTGATGCCATTATACACACCTGGAACCAATGACAAAGCTTCAGGCACAGTTATAATAGTTCTGACAGGCTATGGCAGTGCTGCTTGCATTGGCGAAATAGTAACTGATACTGTTCAACTTACTATCGACCCTATGCCGGTAGCTTATGCCGGACCTTACGGAGCATTATGTGTTAAGGACCCTATTCCGATTAATGGAGCCAATGCAAGCAATTTCAATACACTCACCTGGTCAGGGGGTGATGGTATTTTTAGTAACCCTGCCTCAATTGCTCCGTTCTATATGCCTGGAAATACAGACTTTATAAATGGATATGTCACATTAACCCTTTCGGCAACAGGTATCTTGACATGTAGCTTAAAAACTGTTTCAGATACAGCAAGAATTTCGGTATCAAAACACCCTGTGATCTTTGCTGGAAACGATGATTACATATGTAGCGATTACCCACCTTACCAGATTCATTCAACTGCTCTCGATATTGACTATTCCAGATTAAGATGGTCCTTCAGCGGTGGTGACGGCCATTTTAATGATTCAACAATTCTAGCCCCAATTTACTATCCTGGGCCCTTAGATTTAATAACGATTAACAGGAAAATATTTTTTAAAGTGACAGCATTCGGATTGGGCAATTGTTATGATACACAAGTCACTGACAGCGCTCAGTTGCTAATCGATCCAATACCAATCGCTGATGCAGGTATTGATGGTGAAGTCTGTGGAACTGAGCCATTCCTGCTCTCTCAGAGTTCAGCAATGTACCATAAATCAATTACCTGGACTACTGACGGTGATGGAACCTTTGACAATATCAACTTATTGAATGCGAGATATTTTCCGTTTCCAACCGATCAGGGAAGTCTTGTGAAACTAAAAATCAATTTATTGGGATGCATGGATTTATTTTCCAGTGACAGCATTTATCTGCTTGTCCATCCTAATCCCTCTGCTTCAATATTAAGTTCAACCGACATCTGTGAAGGCACGTCGACGCCATTGACGATAGACTTCACGGGGACACCACCGTGGTCAGTCACCTATACTGACGGCCTTTTGCCGGTGACGGTGACGGGGATTACAGCTTCGCCATACACCTTCACGGTATCGCCGTTGTTAACCTCCAACTATTGGATCACGGCGGCATCGGATGCATATTGTCCTGTACCGAACGATTCTATCCACGGGCCGGCATATGTCACAGTCCATGAGTTGCCTTACCAGTACATTACCACAGCCACTAATGGAGGTTATTACTGTGCCGGTGATACAGGTGTTGTAATCAGCCTGTCATCCTCACAGCTGGGAATGACGTACGAACTCTTCCACAACTGGATAAGCACGGGAGTGGTGTTGTCAGGCACGGGCAGTACATTGCGTTTCGGCACCTTCACCGCCCCGGGGCAGTATGCCATCGAAGGCACCAATCCCGGTGGTCCGTGCACAGCATGGATGCGCGACACGGTGGAGGTTATCATCAACCCCATCCCTGTAACGGACTTCAGTTGGAATACAGCCTGCCTTGGCGACACCACGGTGATCGATGTATCGGGATTGTATATCAATGCCATCAGCGACTGGCTGTGGGATTTCGGTGACGGCACGTACCTCACGCTCAACGCGCCTATGGACCCTGTGAAGCATATCTTTCCCACCTACGGCAGTTACCCTGTAACGGTGAGTGTGACGGACACCAACGGCTGCCAGTTCAGCATCACGCATACGGTAGATGTACGTCCTCACCCTACGTCTTTCTTCAGCTACGACACGCCCACCTGCCTGGGAGATGCCACTTCGTTCACCGACCTCAGCACGATACCGTCAGGTCAGGGCTACCTTCAGCGGTGGATCTGGGATTTCGGTGACGGCACGCCTGGTGACACGATCTGGTTTCCTGCCACGCCGAATATCACGCACACCTATTCCACCGACGGCACCTACACGGTAACCCTCCAGGTCAGCAACTCGGTGAGTTGCAGTGACACGTGGAGCACCACGGTGACGGTTACCCGTCGTCCTGTGGCGGACTTCACGATGGCCTCCACTGCCTGCCGGGAGATGGCGGTAACGTTCCAGGATCTGTCGGGCGAAGACGGCGGCGGGGCGATAGCAAGCAGGAACTGGGACTTTGGTGACCCTGCATCGGGAGTGCTGAACTACAGCACGGCCCAGGACCCAGAGCACAGCTATGCTTCGTCAGGCATCTACACGGTCACACTCATTGTCACCAACTACGCCGGCTGCAGTGACACCTTGCAGAAGACGATCACGGTATTTGAAAAGCCGTCAGTAGCCTTTGCCTTTGGTACGGGCTGTGTGGGAGACACCACGCAGCTGTGGGCCGATATGACGGTTGTAAACGGCGGAGCCATAGCCGGATACAGCTGGGACTTCGGCGACGGGGGCACTGCCTACAGCGAGAGTGTATCACACATATACATAGCCCCGGGCGCTTACCTGGTCACGCTCACGGTGACAGACACCTCGGGCTGCGAGAATGACACTTCACGCTATCTCACCATCACCACGCCGCCGGTGGCGCACTTTTCGGCACCTGCCGACAACTGCCTGAGCGAGACGATACTGTTCCACGACCTGAGCACAGCTAATGATGGTTATCTCACCAGCTGGTTATGGGACTTTGGCGACGGCAATACACAAACGGTAACCTTCCCCAATACACCGGATGTAAGCCATAACTACCTGGCTGCGGGCACTTTCCAGGTCACTTTGACGGTCACCGACAGCTATGGGTGCACACACCAGGAGCAGCGGCTGATCACTGTGAATGATTCACCCACGGCTTTGTTCATGTACCAGGGAGGTGGTTGTGAAGGCAGCCAGGTGATGTTCACCGACCTGAGCACCACCACGGGCTACCAGCAGGTGTCGGGGTGGCAGTGGAGCTTTGGCGACCCTGCTTCGGGCATCTATAACAGCAGCACGCTGCAAAACCCTGTACATACATTCAATGCCGCAGGCACTTACACGGTACAGCTCATAGCATACAGCGGCAACCTGTGCAGCGACACTACGACGCAGCAAATAAGCATCAGTACCCTTCCCACTGCCGGCTTCACCACGCAGCAGGCCTGCAGGGACAACCCGGTGCAGTTCACACCTGACTATTCGGTGACGGACACGACGACCATAGCCACGTGGCTGTGGGACTTTGGCGACGGCAACAGCAGTTCGCAGCGCGAGCCGGTGCATGTATACAATATGTCGGCCACCTACATGGTCACGCTGACGGTCGGCGATACTTCGGGCTGCGAACGAAGCGTAACAATGCCTGTAACGATACTACCGCTTCCTGAGGTCAACTTCACGTATGACAGTCCTGTATGTGAAGGTACGACGGTAGCGTTCACAGACCTGACGGCGGTACCGGGCCAAACGGGTTATGTATACCGCAGGACCTGGGACTTTGGTGACGGCACGTCACAAACGATATTGTTCCCCAATGCCACGGCTGTAAGCCACAGTTATGGTCAGGCAGGAACCTTCACGGTGACGCTCACGGCGGTGACTGCCGACAGTTGCACGGCGGCGACCCAAAAGACGGTGACGGTGCTGCCTCAGCCGGCTGCGGCATTCACGCATGGCGCCGGCTGCGAGGGCATGGTTATGCAGTTCACCAACCTGAGCACTGCCGGTGGCGGACAGTCATTGTCGGGTTACCTGTGGGACTTCGGCGACCCTGGTTCAGGCACTGCCAACCAGAGCACGCTGGCCGATCCCACGCACAGTTACAACACTTCAGGCACTTACACGGTGATGCTGATAGCTACCACAGCCAATGGCTGCAGCGACACGGCCACGCAGCAGGTCACGGTATCTGCGCCGCCGGTGGTAGACTTCACGATGACGGCGCAGTGCAGTAATGACACCACTCAGTTTGTCAGCAGCACGTTGGTGAATGTGGCAGCCACGCAAAGCTGGCTGTGGCAGTTTGGTGACGGCACTACGGCCACTACCCCGGATCCCCTGCACATATACACTCAGCAGGGCACCTACATGGTGCTGCTCACGATCACCGACACGGCAGGCTGCAGCAACACGATAAGCTACCCTGTGACGATACAGGCGGGCCCGCAGGCATGGTTCAGCGTGACGGCGCCGGGATGCAGCGGCATGGCGGTGACTTTCACGGATTTAACCAACGGCAACGGCGGTACTATCAGCAGCTGGTACTGGCAGTTTGGCGACGGCCACGACACCACGCTCACGGCACAGGTTCCCACGCTCACGCATACGTATACGAATGCAGGCATTTACACGGCCACGTTGTCGGTAGTCACGCAGCAGGGTTGCGAAAGCACCTACCAGCAGACGGTGACGATATCCTCTTCGCCGCTGGCGGCATTCTTGTGGCAGAACACCTGCCAGGGTCAGGCGACACAGTTCACGGACATGACAACGCTCAACGGCGGCGCCACGCTCACCTCGTGGAGCTGGGACTTCGGCGACCCGGGATCGGGACGGGCAACAGTTCACCGCTGCAGAACCCGTGGCACAGCTACACCACACCGGGGAGCTATGTTGTCACCCTTGTCACGTTGAATGCTTCGGGATGTGCCGACACGGCGCAAAGCAGTGTCACCATCAGCACGATGCCGGCGGTAGACTTCTACCACGACAACACCACCTGCAAGGGAGTGGATGTGCTGTTCCACACCGACACGCTGGTTTCCAACATCGATGCGTTGCAAACGTATGACTGGGACTTTGGTGACGGCACGGCGCATGCATACACGGTAAATCCCGTTCACAGCTACCAGAATGCAGGCACATACACGGTGACGCTGGTGGTGACAGACACGGTGGGTTGTCCCAACGCGGTAAGCCACAGCATCACGATCCACGGTTCGCCGCAGGCGCAGTTCAGCTATGCTAACGTATGTGCAGGCACGGCGACGCTGTTCAGCGACCTTAGCCTGGCGCCACAGGGCGACACCATTGTAAGCTGGCTGTGGAACTTTGGCGACACGCAGCAGACGACAGACACCTCCACGTTACAAAACCCGGGCTATACATACACGCAGACAGGCACTTACACGGTAACGCTGACGGTGACGACAGAGCATGGCTGTGAGGGCAGCATTGCCATACCGCTGCAGGTATGGAACCTTCCCACGGCGGGTTTCCGCTACACGACGACGCCCTGTGCAGGGGAACGGTACAGTTTGCCGACACCTCGTGGAGTTACCAGAGCACGATCATGAGCCGGGCGTGGGAGTTTGAGCCTTACCAGTACGGGTCGGGGCAGAATCCTCAGCACACCTACTATGCGACAGACAGTTGCTACACGGTGCAGCTGGTTGTGGTTGATGGGAGGGGATGTACAGACACCGCTCAGCAGCAGGTATGTGTACCGGCGCCATTGGCGATAGCGATGCAGTATGAGCAGCACTGTTACGGGCAGCCGGCACAGTTCACGCCGCAACTTGTCACCCCGGCAGGCGACTCGCTGATCACCTTTGCCTGGAACTTTGGTGACCCTGCCTCGGGGACCAGCAATACGACAGCACAGAAAACGCCGGATCACCTGTTCACGCAGGTGGGATATTACAGCGTTCAACTCACGGCTACAGACCAATATGGCTGCAGTGCCGACACCTGGCAGCAGGTGGAGGTACATGCGTTGCCGGTGCCATCGTTCACGTGGCAGAACGGCAGTTGCGACACCACGGTAATGTTCAGCAGCACTTCGCAGGACACTACGGCGGCAATCACCACGATGATATGGGATTATGGCGACGGGACGGTGGACACGGTTTATGCCCCGAACACGGGAGCCACACATCACTACAGTGCCCCGGGCAACTACATGGTGACGCTCACCACGGTGAATGCCGATGGCTGCAGTGCCGGCACACAGCAGGAGGTACAGCGTTCAGGCTGCCTGGTGGCAGCGATGATGGCAGGAGACACCCTGCTGTGCCAGAACTCGCCGGTGCAGTTCACGGACATGAGCACCTGCGACGGGGTGATCACCCGGTGGACATGGCACTGGGGTGACGGGACAACAGACAGCTACACGCAATACGATCCATACACGCTTCACAGCTACAGCGGCCCGGGCACATTTACCGTGAGCCTGGTGGTGACAACGATGGTTGGCAGTACGGCCATTACCGACAGCACGACGAGGCAGGTAACGATATGGCCGTCGCCGATGGCGGGGTTCACGGCAAAGGATGTATGCCAGGGAGAGCGGGCATACTTCAACGACACCACGCTGGCCAACGGCGCTTTGGCGCTGACCTATCGATGGGACTTTGGCGACGGGACCACAGCAAGTGATACCTCGGCACTGAAGAATCCCGATTACCTGTACCCGTGGCCGGGGACCTTCCCGGTGCAGCAGGTGGTGATGAACCAGCTGGGATGTGCCGACACGACTGACAGTGAGATCCGGGTGAACGGGTTGCCACAGGCGGCTTTTGACAACTCCATGGCCTGCCAGGGTCATGAGGTATACTTCTTCGACCACTCGCAGTCATACCTGGCGCCATTGTCAAGGTGGGGATGGATGGTGAGAGGAGAAGAACAGCTGGGGACGATGAACGGTGCCACACCGGGATTCGTGTTCAGCACGGCAGGCGACTACACGGTGACATTGACGGTGGCAGACTCTAACCGCTGTATTGACACGATAGTGAAACAGATAACCGTGAATCCTGTTCCTGTGAGTGCATTTACCGTGACGGAGAACTACGAGAACCTGCAGGGGCAGGTGCTGTTCACCAACGGATCGTTGGGAGCGCAGCAATATTACTGGGACTTTGGCAACGGTGAGACGAGCATGGCTTTGTCGCCGGTGGTGACCTACGATGTGGACGGCAACTACACGGTACATCTGATCACGGTGAACAGCCTGGGATGCACGGATACGGCCACAACGGTGTACAGGATGCTGTACAAGGGGTTGTGGATACCCACGGCAATGGCGCCATCGGGGCCGGTAGAACAGACACGGCTGTGGAAGCCTGTGGGTGTAAACCTGGCGACATACAGGGCAGAGGTGTACAACAGTCACGGCATATTGCTGTGGAGCTCCACGGCACTGGACAGCAACGGCGTTCCGTTACAGGGATGGGACGGCACTTACAAGCAGGTTCCCTGCCAGCAGGATGTGTATGTGTGGAAGGTACAGGCAGTGTTCAGGGACGGGACGATATGGCACAACGAGAACGTGGGTGAAACCGACAATATGCCCACGAGTGAATGGGGTACGGTGACGCTGATAAGGTAGGCGTTGGAAAGCTTGCCTGCCATACTAAAGATTGAGCGGGGCAGGCAGGTTCGAGAGTTTGAAAGTTTGAGAGTCGATTCGAGACTTACATTGAGTCTGGAAACTGGAGCCGATATCGGTTTGTAACTTGACACATGGAACATGACACTTTGAAAGTGAATACTATTTTTGATTTGAATATCTTTCTAAGTTGCTGTTTCGACAATTCAACTAAAGATCAAACAGATTGAAAAACACAGGAATTGGCAAAAATTTTACAAATGCGGCAAAGGATTATCTTTACTTGCTTGAGCATAAGTATTCTCAAAAATCAATCCTGAAACTGATTGGTGACCGTTATGCACTGAGCACAGTTGAAAGATCCCTTTTGTACAGGGGAATTTCATCAACGGAAGAATCGCGCCGAAGAGCAGCAAAAATAGCTGATCCTGACAAATTGAAAGGCTCTGAGCTACACATCGACGGATACAATGTGCTCATTACGATAGGCAGTTATCTTAATGGTAACCTCGTTTTTATAAGCACGGATAAACTCCTTCGCGATGCTTCGGAAATTCATGGCAAAGCGTTTCGCAATGAACTATTTAACAAAGCACTATTGCTGATTTTCTCATATCTGCAAATAAATACACCTACATCAGTCAATTTCTATTTCGATAAACCTGTAAGCCATAGTGGATCGCTTTGCGAAAGGATTAAAATATTATTAGAACATTATGGAATGGCAGGCAATGCGACTACACTAGCTTCTCCCGATCACTTTCTCAAAACCATTGATACAGGGCTGATAGCATCTTCCGACTCCTCAATTATTGACCGTAGCAAAACTCAGATCATTGATATGTCAAAGGTTATCATACAATTCCACTATAAAAAGGAATTTCTTGATGTAGCAAAACTTCTTGCTTAATCTGCACATTCTGAAGTCTTTGTCTTACCCACAGTATTTTTATACACAATTTTAATGAAGATTTTATAATTTTGCAGTGATTTTCTGAATAGGGGTGCCCTAATATTACGGGCTGAGATCAAACCCACATAACCTGATCCGGGTAATGCCGGCGTAGGGATAAAGGGAAACTTTGAATGATTCGCTTTTCGCGGATTACCCCCATTCTTCATTCAAGGTTTAACTTAAAAATCAATAAATGAAACGATTTTTACTGCCTATCATGCTGGCATTTCTGCCATTTGCGGCAATGTCGCAATTCAATGTTTCAGGCAAAGTTGTCGGTCTGCCTGATAATGAGCCGCTTCCCGGTGCTCATGTGCTGATCCAGGGTACATACAAGTCCGCGGTTACAGGACCTGATGGCAATTTCACCATCAATAACCTGAAAAAAGGAGATTATAATTTGCGAGTTACATTCATCGGTTACAAACCATATGAGAAAAATCTTACAATAAACCGTACCGAACAACTCAATATCCAGCTTGAACAGACTGCCCTTGTTGAAGACGAAGTGATCATCATTGGAACCCGCGCCGGGGCAAAAGATCCCGTAACAAGTCAGACTGTCTCGGAAAAAGATCTTTCAGCACTGAACTTCAACAGGGATATTCCTTATCTGATTGAAAATTCAACTTCTGTAGTCGCAAGTTCTGACGCAGGCAACGGCATGGGATACAGTACTTTACGAATCAGAGGAACTGATATGTCGCGTATAAATGTCACAGTCAACGGAATTCCGCTTAACGATCCTGAATCACAAACTGTGTTTTGGGTCGACCTTCCCGACATTGCTTCATCAACAAACTCGATACAGATTCAGCGCGGTGTGGGAACCTCGACAAACGGGGCCGCCGCCTTCGGGGCAAGTATAAACCTGCAAACCGAATCTTCAAATCCTGAACCTTACGTATCGTTCAATTCCTCCTATGGTTCGTTCAGTACATTCAAAAACACGTTGAATTTTGGAACCGGGCTTTTGAGAAAACATTGGAACCTTGAAGGTCGTTCATCAAAGTTATCTACCGAGGGCTATATAGACCGATCTTCGGTTAGTTTGCAATCACACTATTTATCAGGAACTTACACCGATAAGAAAAACCTTGCAAGGGTCACTATCTTTTCAGGTACCGAAAAAACTTACCAGGCGTGGGACGGAATACCATCAACCATTCTGGATACCAACAGGCGATACAATGGTATGGGATTGTATTATGACAACAATGGAAACCCGCATTTCTATGATAATGAGACAGATAATTATCAGCAAACTCATTACCAGGCTCATCTCGCTCATCGTTTCAGCAACAATCTATATGCCTCTGGTGCTTTGCATTTCACGAAAGGCTATGGATATTATGAACAATTCCGCGACGATGACAAATTAAGCCGTTACCTCATTGATCCTGTGCGACTTGGCCAGCCATATTACATTATAGCAAACGATACAGTTTATGAACCTGACAGCCTGATCAGCCGTTGTGATCTTATCCGAAGGAAGTATCTTGATAACAGCTTTTATGGTCTGACTTTTGCCCTGAACTACCAGCAGAAGCGGGTTCAGGCTGTCTTGGGCGGATCTTTGAACTCATACAACGGCAATCACTTTGGGTCAGTCATCTGGACGCAATTTGCCGGTAACAGCCTCAAAGACCATGAATGGTACCGCGGTACAGGAATAAAGAATGATCAAAACATCTATTCTAAAGTCAATTTTCAGGCTACTCAACGAACGAATCTCTATTTTGATCTCCAGTTCAGGCATATCAATTATAAGATATCCGGAATAGATGATGAACTGCGCGATGTCACCCAGAGTCACAACTTTAATTTTCTAAACCCGAAAGCAGGAATTTATTTCCAGGCAAGCAGCAGCAACAGTGTGTATGCTTCAATCGCAGTGGCAAACAGGGAGCCAAACAGGGATAATTTTGTGGATGCTGATCCTTTAAAGCCTTCACCTACGAGAGAAACTTTATATGACCTCGAAGCAGGACATATTCTCAAATCTTCTTTTGCCGAACTTACTTCAAATATCTACTTCATGTATTATCGCGATCAGCTTGTTCTCACCGGGGCTATCAATGATGTGGGTTCGGCCATTATGGTCAATGTACCGGAAAGTTACAGAGCCGGCATTGAACTTAGCTCAAAACTCAGGATCAGCTCCAGGATGCAATGGAATGCTTCTATAACGCTGAGCCGCAATAAGATAGTATCGTTTACCGAATATATCGACAACTGGGATGACTGGTCACAAATCGAAGTTGAACACCGCAACACTGATCTGAGCTTCTCCCCTTCACTGCTGGCAAACAGCGAACTGGCATATACACCGTTGAAAGGATTGATGGTAAGATTAATGAGCAAATTTGTCGGGAGGCAGTATATTGACAATACACAGGCAAAAGACCGCAGTCTCGATCCCTACTTTCTGAACTCACTTCAGGCATCATACACTATCAAACCCGGATTCTGCAACGAGATCTCCTTCAACCTGCTGGTAAACAACATCCTGAATCACGAGTACGAATCCAATGCATGGGTTTACAGATATTTTTCCGAAGGCCGGTACCAGGTTCTCGATGGCTATTTTCCGCAGGCCGGAATCAACTTCATGGTCGGAATCATACTCAAATTGTAGTCAGGTTAAAATTTTCATTAGGGATGTCCGTTGTAACATTTACTACTTTTGCGGCTTATGGCTGGAGAAACCCGAAAAATAAGTATCAGGAACAAAAAAGCAGGGTATGAGTATTTCCTGCTTGAGCAGTTTACAGCAGGACTTGTGCTGACCGGTACTGAAATCAAATCGATACGCGAAGGGAAAGCCAACCTCACTGATAGTTATTGCGCTTTCGATAATGGCGAGATTTTTGTTCTCAACATGCATATTTCTGAATACAAGTACGGCAATCAGTTCAATCACGAACCAAAACGCCCGAGGAAGTTATTGCTGACAAAGCGTGAAATGCGAAAACTGATCACTAAGCTTAAAGACAAAGGCATTACGATTATCCCGGTTGAACTTTTTATTAATGAAGAAGGATATGCTAAACTGACAATAGCAATTGCTAAAGGGAAGAAACTATATGATAAGCGTGAAACCCTGAAATCAAAAGACCAGCAGAGGGAAATCGACAGACATTTATAGCTACCGGATTACATTCTCTGAAAAAGACAATTAAATAAAAACTCCACTTATCGATGAAAAGACAACTGATATTCATAGTAACATTCCTATTCACATGCAACTTGTTGATTGCACAATCAAATCCTGTTAAAGGCAAGGAAGAAAGCGGCATAAAGTGGTTTGGCTTTGAAGAAGGCATGAAACTGGCTGCAAAGAAAAAATTGCCGGTGATAATTGACGTATATACCGACTGGTGTGGCTGGTGTAAGAAAATGGATAACGAAACATTTAAAAATCAGTCAATTGTAAACTTTGTAAGCAAAAACTTTATAGCTATCAAATTGAATGCCGAGGATAAAAACCCTATAAAATACCTCGATAAAACTTATGTAAATCCAAACCCGAATGCGAACCGTTCTACACACCAATTGCCGGGAGTACTTGCCAGGCAAAGAATCGGTTACCCAACCTACATCTATCTTGATTCCGCTGGTAAAACCATAACTCTTACCCAGGGATACATGCAGGCTGATGATATGCTGCCTTTGTTAAAATACATCGGCAGCGGTTCTTATAAAACTATGACCTGGAAAGATTTCAATAACATGAAATAGCACCAGAAAACCCTATCGTCGTTCAATTTATGCCCTGCAATTGCCGGGCATTTTTTATTTTTATCGCTAAATCCCTCTTGTTATGAATGAATCATTTAAAGCCCTTGTTGTCACTGAAACATCAGCCGAAGTGTTCACCAGAGAAATCACGAACCGAAATATCAGCGACCTGCCGCAAAACGATGTTCTCATCAGGGTTCATTATTCGTCGCTTAATTATAAAGATGCTCTTTCGGCTTCAGGCAACAGAGGTGTTACGAGGTCTTATCCGCATACCCCCGGAATCGATGCTTCAGGAATTGTTGTGAATTGCATCAGCGGCAAATTTAAAGCCGGCGATAAAGTGATTGTTACCGGCTATGATCTCGGCATGAATACTCCCGGAGGCTTCGGGGAATATATAAGTGTACCTTCGGATTGGGTGGTTCCTTTACCAGAACAATTGACTATTGAAGAAAGTATGATGTTTGGAACGGCGGGATTCACAGCTGCATTGTCGCTCTATCATTTGCTGAGATGCGGACAGTCTCCTTCTGACGGTCCTGTTTTGATTACAGGCGCCACAGGAGGTGTGGGAAGCCTCGCTGTTGCCTTAATGGCTCACGCCGGTTTCGAAGTAATAGCTTCCACCGGCAAACTCTCGCAATACAATTATCTTTATTCTCTGGGAGCAAAAACTGTAATTCCCCGGGAAGAGACTGATGATAAAAGTAACCGCGCCCTGTTACGGGCAAAATGGGCAGGAGCTGTTGATACTGTTGGCGGCAACACCCTGGCAACAGTGATTAAAGCCTGCAAAATGCAAGGAGTCGTTGCTTGCTGTGGTAATGTTCAATCACCGCAACTTATTACAACTGTTTTCCCATTCATCCTCAATGGGATCACATTGGCAGGGATAAATTCCGCCGATACACCAATGCAATTAAGGGCAAGCATTTGGAAACACCTGGCAACAGTTTGGAAAACAGATAAGCTGACTGACATTTGCCGTATTGTATCGTTAAACGAACTACCTGACCGAATTGAAGATATGCTGGCCGGTAAAATTACAGGGCGAATTGTTGTTAAACATGATCCGGATAAGTAGTATTAATTCTATCTCGGAGTAACAGTATAAAATTTCCACTTCGTTATTTATTGATTATCATTTATTTAAAATATTTTTTCGAATATTCGACTAAATAATTCGAAATTAATTTGCATTGTGGAATTATGTGATATAATTTTGCAGCCGCAAAACAGAAATATTCGTTTTACCATGCTTGACAAGGACGAAGTAAAGGAAACCATTGTTAATGTAGCACGACATATTTTCAGCCGTTTTGGTTTCAGGAAAACCACAATGGACGAGATTGCACTTGCTACGCGCAAGGGTAAGAGTTCCATTTACTACTATTTTGAAAGCAAAGAAGAAATATTCCAGGCTGTGGTTGAAAAGGAAGCGAACCTTCTTAAGGCAGAACTTCATGAAGCCATTTCACATTTCGAAGATCCCCGTGAAAAGCTCAAAGCTTATATCCTGGTTAGGATGCGAGCCCTAAACAAACTGGCGAATTTCTATGATGCACTTAAAAACGATTACCTCAGCCATCTCGAATTTATCAATGTAATCAGGAAAAAATATGATGACGACGAAATCGCAACCGTTGAAAGCATCCTAAAGAGAGGCATTGAAAATGGCGAATTTGTGATCGATTCACCTCACCTGGCATCCATCGCTATCGTCACGGCAATGAAAGGCCTTGAAATTCCCATTTTTGTCGAAGTTAACGAAGATGAAGTTGAGAAACGCATTGATAATCTCGTGAATATCTTATTCTATGGATTAATCAAACGATAATTTTTTTGTTTAAAATTCGACCGTTCTATCATTTTAGTCTAAACGTCTACTAGTAAATAATTTAACTCTTAAAAAAAGTACTGATAATAAAAACCCAAAATGAAAACAAAACTCCTGTACCTGACACTCACGATTATACTCATGGCATCTGCCGGAAGTATATTCGGTCAATCAATTGGACTTTCTCCCGAACTGAAAGAATTGATTATGCTTTCGGTTGATAAGGATTATAAAATCTCCGACCAGAATACTGATAAGGCTATTGCTGTCACTCAACAAAAAGCTGTGCGTTCTGCTTACCTGCCAAAAGTTGAGTTTGGAGGTAAATACCTATATGCATATTCGACCCTTAACTCCGACATTGATGAGATCTCCGGGTTTGAAAGCCTTAATCAAATAGGTGAATTCATGCAAAATCCGGCTTTTCCTGTGCTGTTTCCTACCCTGGCAAAACTCAGTAACGAATTAACCAGCTTACAGCAATTGCTTGCACAGCAAGGTGTGCTGCTGCCAGCGCCTACTGAGAAGATTGCCGGTACTATGTATGGCAACTACTTTGGACTGGATGCAAGTGTCAAAATGTTGCTGTACAGCGGAGGCCAGATACCTAACACAACCAAAGCTTTAGAACAGAAAATCAAAGCGACTGAAGCGCTGAGTGACAAATGCACTGCTGACGTAATTACCGAAGTAATTAACTGTTATGATCAGCTTGCTTTACTGAGCCAGTCGAAAAAAGTCCTGGATGAATCGGCGAACAGGCTGGAATCTGAGAAAAAATACGCATATTCTGCCCTGAATAACGGTTTTGCGACTTCGTTCGATACATTGAAAATTGCTGTGGCAGAGGCAAACCTGCAGGCAAAATTGTCGGAATATGAAAGCAAAAGCACACTGCTTCATCAGAAACTTTCACAACTTACAGGCAAACCAGCTACCTATTTTGATGTCACCAACCCCGATCTCCAGCCTCTTATATACTCAGGCACAGGTTCAGATGTGAACAAACGTGCCGAATTGCAGGCTCTTTCAGCAGGAGTGGAAGCCAAGAAATACATGGTTAAAGCGGCAAAATCATGCTATCTTCCAAAAGTACAGGCAGTTGCATCTGCTCGTTATGACAATCTCTTTGCTGCGGATGCCGATATCACCGATCCCTTGCCAGTCGATATCAAAATAAATAACATAGGTTTAGGCCCCACTTTTATCATAGGCGTTGGATTTAAATGGGACGTTTTTGACCGCCCAAACGGTTCATTAAAAGTTCGCCAGGCAGAACTGGAAGTTAAGAAAGCTGAAAACGCCAAAAAGGAAGCATCTGAATTGCTTCAGCTCAACCAAACCAAATCGGTTACGAATTACTTATCAGCAAACTCTCAGGTTCAATTCAAAGAAAAACAGCTTCAGGCTGCCCGAATGGCGCTGAATCTGGCAGTGAAATCCTATAACGACGGTATGATAAACATAACCGAACGGCTTGCGGCTGAAACCGACATGCAAAATTCTGAACTTGAATATCTGCAGGCTGTCTTTGCCCAAAGGCAGGCTACCATTGAATGCTATAAGGCCACCGGAGACCTTACACTATCTAACATCCGGTAAATCGTTGTAAAAGAAATAAATATCAAAGAACTATAAATTCCTGAAAAAATGAAAACCATGAATAAAAAACATTCCGGAATGCTTGTGGCATTTCTCACATTACTTCTTGTTATCGCTGTTGTGAGCCTGATTGGCTGGATAGTACTGAAACCCGATCCTGTAGTATTACAGGGCCAGGCCGAAGCAAAAGAAGTGAGAGTATCAGGTAAAGTACCCGGACGAATTGAAAAATTCCTGACCGCTGAGGGCAAGTTTGTTTCAAAAGGTGATACGCTTGTAATCCTTAGCAGTCCCGAGATTGATGCAAAACTCATGCAGGCAACTTCAGCCGAAGAAGCCGCCAATGCACAGAACCTGAAAGCTAAAAAAGGCGCTCGTGCGGAACAGATAGCCGGAGCCTGCGAATTGTGGCAGAAAGCCGAAGTAGGTGTTTCGCTGGCAAAGAAAACATTCGACAGAGTACAAAATATGTTCAATGATGGCGTAGTTCCTGCTCAGAAACGTGACGAAGCTGATGCTAACTATCAGGCTGCCATTGCTACGGCAAAAGCTGCAAAGTCGCAGTACGATATGGCCGTAAACGGTGCTGAACAGGAAGACAAGATGGCTGCGGCTGCTTTGGTTAGCAGGGCTAAAGGGGCGGTTTCAGAAGTAGAAGCCTACAAGGCTGAAACAATGCTTGTTGCACCTATATCAGGAGAAGTTTCTGACATCTTTCCCGAAGAAGGTGAACTTGTTGGATCAGGAGCTCCAGTTATGAATATTGTCGATCTCACTGATACATGGTTTGTATTCAATATTCGTGAGGATCAGCTGGCAAATATCCGCATGGCTTCAGAGTTTACCGGAACGTTACCAGCTATAGGAAACAAATCGGTCAAACTGCGTGTGAATTATATAAAAGCAATGGCTAGCTATGCCACTTTCAAACCAACCAAGAACAACGGAGGGTTTGATGTAAAAACTTTCGAAGTTCATGCGGTACCTGTTACTCCCCTGGAAGAGGTACGTCCGGGTATGAGCATACTTGTTGATTACAAACAATTTGAAAAAAAATTTCAACGAAACCGGGCGAAATCATGATGACATTTCCCTGGACAGACAGTATTTAACCTGTTTACAATGAAATCAATTCTCACAAATATTTGGATAGTCGCCAGGCGTGAGACAGAACGTATGTCATCGAGGACGCTTTACATTCTTGCTGTAGTTGTGTTCCCTCTCATAACGATCCTGTTTTTCTGTTCGCTAATGAAAGAAGGTGTACCTACCAAAATGCCAATAGCCATTGTGGACCTGGATCAAACAGCAACTTCACGGAAAATGGCCCGCAATATCGATGTTACTCCGGCCAGCCATGTTGTGATGAACCTGACATCGGAGAAGGAGGCTATGTCAGCACTAAGAAGCGGTGACATTTACGGATTTGTAGTTCTTCCCGAAAATATGCAGTCGGATCTCATGACCAACCGCCAGCCAATCGTAAGGTATTATTACCACAATGGACTATTCATTGCGGGTGGTTTGCTCCGCAACGATTTTGCATCAATAACCAACACACTTTCTGCAGGCATCAACCTGCAGCGTGGTGAAAGCCGGGGTATTCCTGAAGAGGCAATCATGTCACAAATTCAGCCTGTCCAGTTAAATACTCACCTGCTTTTTAATCCAACCGCCAACTACCCGACATATGTAACAACGATCATTCTGCCAATCATGATGCAAATCTTTATCCTGATGATAACTGTATATAGTATCGGTATTGAGATAAAAGAGAAAACGTCACGAGATTGGCTTAAAGCATCCGGCAAATCAGTTACCGTGGCTCTGATAGGAAAACTGTTGCCATATACGGTGGTATTTCTCATCATGATGATGTTTCAGAACTTCATGATTTACAAAATTCTGATGGTGCCAATGAATGCTGGTATCGGTTGGATCGTTGTGGCTTCGCTGCTATTTGTCTTAGCTTACCAAGCCATTGGTATATTCTGTATTGGCCTCTTACCACTTATGCGACACTCCCTAAATCTTGCAGCTTTTTATGGGATTCTTGCCCTGTCGCTCTGCGGATTCTCCTTCCCTACCGAATCGATGTCACCGGTTTTTCAACTATGGGCATACGGGTTCCCCGTAAGGCACTATATGCACATATTCCAGAGCCAGATACTGGCAGGGTTTGAACCAGTGTATTCAGTTGGCTCATTCTTGGGCCTTATTGTTTTTTTAATGTTGCCACTGGTTGTCATTAACCGTTTAAAATCGGCACTCATCTACCAGAATTTCATTGAGAACATCCATAAAACAGATACTCTGGCTGCGCGATCCTGAAAATATCATAGCCAGTCAATTTTAAACCACTTCATTCAATGAAAGAACAAATAATAAATACGATACGCCGGATTAACAGTGGATTTCTGAATACCCTGAAAATCTGGCTGCGAGAATACCAGGTCATTTTTACTGATGTCGGAGTTATCATTGTAATGATTGCTGCTCCGCTGGTTTATCCGGTGCTTTACTCACTTATCTACAAGCCGGAGATTATTACCGATATGCCGATAGCCATTGTCGACCTTTCGCAATCCGTTGCCAGCCGGCAATTTACGCGGCAACTCGATGCAACGCAGGAACTTAAAGTGGCATACTTTGCAACAAGTATGAATGATGCCATCAAACAGTTTAAACTTAGGAACGTAAGGGGAATTATCGAAATTCCAGGGAGTTATAAAAAGGATATTGCACAAGGTAAACAGACGAATATCTCTGCTTACGCTGACATGGAGTTTTTCCTCTATTATAAAACACTTCTCATGGGCACAAGCTTTGTAACGCTTGAAACCGGAAAACAGATCCAGGTCATGAATCTTGTGCAGCAAGGTGTAACCTTGCACGAAGCTGATGCAGCGGTGAATCCTATTCTTATCGACGACACTTCAGTTGCAAACGCTGTGGGGGGATTTGCCACATATGCCATACCAGTAGCCTTAATGCTCATCATACAGCAGACTCTGATACTGGCAATTGGCATCATGGCCGGCACTGCCAGGGAACGGCATGCCATGGGAACCCTTGTCCCCTTAGATAAGAACAAGATGGGCACTTTCAGGCAGGTCATCGGCAAAGGCGCTGCATATTTCACGATATATGCCATGCTGTGTGTCTATCTTCTGGGGATAATCCCACAAATATTCGGCTATTACAGGCTGGCCGATTTTAGAGAACTTGCTGCCCTGATGACTCCTTTCCTGCTTTCGTGCATATTCTTTGGAATGACTATATCGGTCTTGTTTAAAAACAGGGAAAGCCCGATGCTGTTGTTTCTTTTCACTTCATTCCCACTCTTTTTTCTGTCAGGAATAATATGGCCTTTATCGAATTTCAGCAATATATGGCTGATTGTCAGGGAGATATTTCCTTCCTCCAATGCGGTTCTTGGTTATATCAAAATGAATACACTGGGTGCTTCTATTTCAGAAACAAGCCATGAAATAACCGCTTTATGGATTCAGTCAGGTGTCTATTTTCTCACTGCATGCCTGGTGTATTATGTCCAGGTACGGTTATCTGAAAGGAAAAACACGGAAATCAACACATTACCGATTAACAAGTTAAAACAAAAAATAGCCGGTAAGCTTTCTGGTGGTTTTGAAACCACTTCTGCCGGCACGAATTAATAAACTTAAAACAATGAAAACAAAACACTTAGTCATTGCAGCAATGGTATCGACCACGCTGTTACCATTCCATGCAACTGCGCAAATTTCGCTTGGCACACGCCAGGGAGTAAGTTTTAGCACTCTCTCTAAAATCGGAGATATTTACGACAACGATCAATTTACAACATCGTACACAGGCGGTATTTTCATGAACGTCCCTGTAAAAGGGCACCTGAGCTTTGCTCCAGAAGTCAATTTCATCAGGAAAGGCCGCAGTGATGAACTTAACGAAGGTACGTTGGGAAACAGGTCAGCACACTATGATTACCTGCAGGTACCAGTGATGGTCAGATACAACTCAACTCTTTCTGAAAGTGATAAATACACTATCTTCTTCAATGCGGGACCATATGCTGGTTTCCTGCTCAAATCCCAAACAAAACAGGCAGGAAGCAGCGAATGGACAAACGACACGTATAAATCAAATGATAAAGACCCCGATTTCGGATTAATAGCCGGTGGAGGGGTCACTGTTCCTTTAAACAAATTTAAACTTCAGTTCGATTTGCGTTACGAAATGGGCCTAACAAAACTCAACCATCAGCCTGAAGATTACAGGACCAAGGCAATCAGCCTGGCTGCAGGAATAATGTTCTAATACTCGCTTCATCTAATATCTTGACGGTTTGATTCAAGCCGGGTCAGTTCCTGTACTAACTGTCCCAGCTTTTATTTCATAGTCATGAACCGGCTTAGGCCATCAAAATTCATTAATGATCCACGTGATCTGGGTCATCAGGTTTCTTACAACAAGGAGGCAGAGAAGCATATGCTTTTGGATCAGCAGGAACCTCATCTGCATCATAGCCAACGGCAGCAACTGCTTTGCGGATTTTATCAGGTGTAGTCCTACTTTTCAGATAGCTAACTGTCAGCACTTTTGTTTCCACGTCAAGTACTGAACTTTTCACTCCCCGTTCAAAAGCCATTGCTTTTTCAATACGTTCTTTACACTGCTCACATTGAGCTGAGGTTTTTATCTTCAATTCGGCTACATCATTCTTTTGTGCAAAAGCGGTAAAGCTAAGTACCAAGACAATTATTACCAGTAAATTTTTCATGTGCTTTATTTTCAATGATTAAGGTCCAGGTGATTAATGTTCCACTTATTAACCTGATTCAAGGATTAGAAAGATAACCCCAAAATTCGTTCATGGTTCATTTAGAATCACTCTAAATTAAGTTGTATTCATATAATTATATACGTTCATATCGATAATCCTCTAATTTTGCGAACTCACAAATACAATCAAACTTTTCTGCGTAAGTTATGGAAAGTCAATCACTTGTACTTTTTTTTATTGTAGCATTGGTACTGGTAGGAGGTGCCATCCTTTTTTCGAGCTACATTCCTCCTTCAACTTTTAACCCCGTAAAATTTGAGCCTTATGAATGTGGTATACCTACTATTGGAGGTACATGGCTTCAATATACGGTAGGCTATTATATTTTCGCCATTATCTATCTCATCTTCGATGTTGAAACCGTTTTCGTATATCCCTGGGCAGTTGTGATGAGAACTACTGGATTAAGGGGATTGATCGAGATCATCATCTTCTTTTTCATTCTTGGTTTAGGCTTATTATATGCCTGGAAAAAACATGCTCTGAAATGGGAATAAGAAAAAAGAAACTTTCAGAAATCGAATCAAACGACTCCCCTATTATCTCGACCCACGAAGGCGGGAGTATCGTATTAGCCAACCTGGATGCCATGTTTGGCTGGGCCCGCCGTAACTCGCTGTGGCCACTGACTTTCGGAACACGATGCTGTGCCATTGAATTTATGGCTGTCGGAGCATCAAGACATGACTTCTCACGCTTTGGCAACGAAGTGGCACGCCCTTCTGTTCGTCAAGCCGATCTCATAATTATATCAGGAACAATTAATTACAAAATGGCGCCTGTACTCAAAAGGTTGTACGACCAGATGCCTGAACCAAAATATGTTATGGCTCTGGGTGCTTGTGCTACTTCCGGTGGACCTTTTTACTACAATTCTTATGCAGTAGTGAAAGGAGCCGACCATGTAATACCGGTCGATGTTTATATTCCCGGTTGTCCTCCCAGGCCTGAAGCCTATTTTTACGGGCTGCTGCAGTTGCAGAAAAAGATAACAAAAGACCGGTATTACACCGAAAAGAAACTCTCGAAGGCCAAGAAATAGAATAAAGATATTCCAGATTACAGTTATTCAAACTGCCATGACCAACGAAGATCTTAAACAAACAATCACTAACCTTTGCAGCAGCGCTGAATTTAAGGATGGCCCCCAGTTTCTCGAGGTGCTCATTCCGGCTGAATCGCTGCATGAGGTCTGCCTCGAACTGAAGAATAACGGAGATACAAAGTTCGATTACCTTTTCTGCCTTTCGGGTGTTGACCAGCCATCCTGCTTTGAAGTTGTATATCACCTGGATTCAACGGTTCACAGACATGTTGTAGTCCTGAAAACCAGGACCGCCGACCGGGAAAATCCATCAATCGATACAGTTGGTGATATTTGGCCGACCGCCTATTCCCACGAAAGAGAAGTTTACGACTTGCTTGGTGTGACCTTTAACAATCACCCCGATATGCGAAGACTTTTTCTTGAAGACGGATGGGGATTCCCTTTACGTAAAGATTATGCAGACCCCATAAGGATTGTAGAACGATAAGTATGGCAGAATACAGAGACATAATATTCAACAGCGACAGGATACAGACTGATGATTATTTTATAAACCTTGGTCCACAGCATCCATCAACGCATGGTGCACTTCGTATCGTCGCANNAAAACTGGAAGGTGAAATAGTTCAAAGTATTGACCCTGTGCTTGGATACATTCACAGCGGTATTGAAAAAATGTGCGAATCTCTTTCCTACCTCCAGATAATCCACCTCACCGACCGCATGGACTACCTTTCGGCTCACATGAACAATGAAGCCGTTTGCCTTTGCATTGAAAATGCTCTGCAGGTTGAGGTTCCGGAGCGGGTCAAGTACATCCGTACAATCATGGATGAACTGACCCGTATTGCATCGCACCAGTTATGGTGGTGTGCAACAGGTATGGACATGGGTGCCATGACAACCTTTTTCTATGGCCTTCGCGACAGGGAGCCTATTCTTGACATCTTCGAAGAAACCTGCGGTGCACGTATGACTTTTAACTACAGTGTGCCGGGCGGAGTGATGTTTGATATTCATCCAAATTTCCAGAAAAAAGTAAAAGACTTCCTTAAATACTTCCGTAAAAAACTGCCCGAATACGATACGCTGCTGTCTGGAAATATCATATTTACTGAAAGGACCAAAGGTCTTGGTGTGCTCTCGAAAGAGGATGCCATTGCCTGGGGAGTGACAGGTCCATCGGGCCGGGCATCAGGATATTCATGTGATGTGCGTAAAATTCATCCCTACAGCGCATATCCGAACGTGAAGTTTGAAGAAAAACTTGCCACCGAAGGCGACACATACTGGCGTTACAAACTCCGTATTGAAGAAATGTGGGAATCGATGAATATTATCGAGCAACTGATCGACAATATTCCTGAAGGTGATTATGCAGTAAAAATGAAAGGTGTGATAAAACTACCCGAAGGCCAGTTTTATCAGAGGGTTGAAAGTGCCAGGGGCGAATTCGGTGTTTTCATTGTAAGCGACGGTAAAAAGAATCCATACAGGGTAAAATTCCGCTCACCGGGATTTTCCAATCTTTTNGTTCTCAACGAGTTAGTTAAAGGTGTAAAAATAGCTGACCTGGTTGCAATCATGGCCACTCTCGACCTCGTAATCCCCGATATTGATCGTTAATACCTCATAATTCAAAGTAATGGCATTTAGCATCTACGATTTTTCAGACTTCGCCCAATCTGTTCATGAAAGCCTGAGCAGCAGTTTGCCGCCGGTTTGGACAACTGTGATTGAGTGGACGATCATAGGCATACTTTATATACTCTTTGTAGCGCTTTTCGGGCTCTTCCTGGTTTACGCCGAACGCAAAGTATGTGCAGCTATTCAACAACGTGTTGGCCCTAACCGCGTTGGACCTTACGGATTCATTCAGACAATAGCCGACTTTATTAAGTTGCTGATGAAAGAGATCATCAATCCGAAAGGTGTTGACCATGTTCTTTACAATTTGGCTCCTTACATTGTTATCGCTACCGTATTTATCATCATCTCGGTTTTTCCTTTTGCACCCGGATTGCAATCTTTTGATTTTGACATTGGTATTTTCTTTGTTACTGCTGTCTCTTCAGTAGGTGTCATTGGAATTTTGCTAGCCGGATGGTCAAGTAACAATAAGTATTCGCTTATTGGTGGTATTCGAAGCGGAGCTCAGATTATCAGCTATGAACTTTCGGTCGGCCTTTCACTCATTACGATGGTAATTCTGGCCGGAACAATGCAGATTTCAGGCATTGTAAATGCACAGGCTGATGGCTGGTTTCTTTTCAAAGGGCATATACCAGCATTCATTGCGTTTGTTGTCTTTATCATTGCAGGCACTGCCGAAACAAACCGGGGACCTTTCGACCTGCCCGAAGGTGAATCAGAACTTACGGGTGGATTTCATACTGAGTATTCAGGGATCAAATTCGCATTTTTCTTCCTTGCAGAATACATGAACCTTTTTATCGTAGCAGCAATGGTAACTGTTGTATTTCTCGGCGGTTGGCAACCTCTGCACTTCGGGACCGGTAATGGTTTCAATGCCGCGATGGATTTGCTTCCCCCGCTAGTCTGGTTCTTTCTGAAAGTCTGTACCATTATACTGCTGATAATGTGGTTCAAGTGGACTTTCCCTCGCCTGCGCGTCGATCAGATACTTACTCTCGAATGGAAATACCTGCTTCCCATTAATCTTTTTAACATCATACTGATGACGGTTATTGTGCTGCTTGGATGGCACTGGTAAGCAATAAAACAGCTTGTGAACATGAAGGCATTTTTCAATTATATAAAAGAGATCTTCGCGGGATTCTACACCTTGCTTCAGGGTTTGGGAATAACCGGTAAATACCTGTTTACTCCTTGGAACTACGTGACGCAGAATTATCCTGAGAATCGTGAGAAACTTAAAATGTTCGAGCGTTTCAGGGGTGAGGTGATCATGCCGCACAACGAAAACAACGAACATAAATGTACAGGTTGCGGTTTGTGTGAACTTGCTTGTCCTAACGGTTCAATCGAGATAATCTCCAAATCCATACTAACAGACGATGGAAAGAAAAAGCGCATCATTGATAAACACATTTATCATTTGGGAATGTGCACTTTATGTAATCTTTGTGTGAGAGCATGCCCTTCGGACGCTATCATTATGGGCCAGAAATTCGAACATGCTGTATATGACAGGAGTCATCTCACAAAGGTTTTAAACAAGCCCGGCTCAAAAATAATGGAAGGAATTAAAGAATAATTGAATTTCGCCCGGATTTAGCGGGTCAAACAAATATCCAGATGAATAACCAAATAATGTTCTTTTTCCTGGCGCTGATGATCCTTGTGTTTTCAGTACTCACCGTCACCAGCAGGAAAATACTCAGGGCCGCAGTTTACCTGTTGTTTGTACTGATTTCCACTGCCGGAATCTATTTTTTACTGGAGTACACCTTCCTTGCCGCAGTTCAGTTAACTGTTTATGCCGGAGGTATCGTTGTGCTGATCATCTTTTCCATTCTGCTTACGAGTCATATCAGCGAACGGACCGTTGTAGCCGGTTGGAAACAAGGCATTCTGTCAGCGCTTGCCACAGGAGCAGGAGCACTTTTTACGCTTCTTACGATTTACAGGTTCACCTTCACCCCTGCATCAGCACCAGCTAATCCATCTACAGTTACTGACGTAGGAACAGCACTTGTTTCAACCACCCGTGACGGCTTCGCCCTGCCTTTTGAAGTGGTGTCGGTACTGCTGCTGGCTGCAATGATTGGTGCTATTATCGTGGCGAGAAGAGAAAATGATAACAAAACCGAAAACAAACAGAACTAAAACTGAGTTACAATGACCGAAGGCATCCCATTATATTACTTCCTGGTTGTGAGCACTTTGATGTTCTTCATTGGAATTTTTGGATTCCTTACACGTAAGAACCTGATTACCATGCTCATGTCAATCGAACTCATCCTGAACTCGGTGAATATCAACTTCGTGGTTTTCAATAAATACCTCTATCCACAAAACCTGCAGGGGCACTTTTTCAGCCTCATTGTAATTGCAGTTGCCGCAGCCGAAGCAGCGGTTGGTATAGCAATCATCATCAACATTTACCGAAATTTCAGGTCAATAGAGGTTGACAGAGTTGACCAAATGAAGAATTAGGTTCAAATTAATACAGACACAGCTAACAGCATAACAAAATATGACTGATTTCACATATACAATACTAATTCCGCTCATTCCGCTTGCCGTTTTCCTGTTCACAGGGCTGACAGGCCATAAAATGAAACCAATAGTTTCAGGTATCATAGGCTCAAGCGGATTAGGGATATCTGCAATCCTCTCGTATTACACAGCCTGGCAGTATTTCCTCAGTTCCCATATTGCCGGAACGGCTTTTCTGCCCGTTAAAGCTGCTGAACTCACCTGGTTAAGACTAACTGAGAATCTGGTAATAAAACTGGGTGTACTTCTGGACCCAATTTCAGTTATGATGCTCATTGTAATCACAACCGTATCATTAATGGTTCATGTCTACAGCATAGGTTATATGAAAGGCGAAAGAGGTTATCACCGCTTTTTCTCTTTCTTGTCGCTTTTCAGCTTCTCAATGTTGGGCCTGGTGCTGGCTACTAATATCTTCCAGATGTACATTTTCTGGGAACTTGTAGGTGTTTCTTCATTCCTTCTTATTGGTTTCTATTACGAAAAACCAAGTGCTGTTGCAGCATCTAAAAAAGCATTCATAGTCACCCGCTTTGCCGACCTGGGATTCCTGATCGGGATACTCATGCTCTCATTCACCACTAAAACATTTGATTTCATTTCTTTAACCAGCCCCAGTGGACCGGCAATAGCTTCGGCCGGAGGTGCAAGTTTTCTTGGATTATCATTACTTGGATGGTCACTGGTTTTCATCTTTATNGGGGGTGCCGGCAAGTCCGCAATGTTTCCGCTTCACATATGGCTGCCTGATGCAATGGAAGGCCCCACTCCTGTTTCAGCACTTATTCATGCTGCAACAATGGTTGTAGCCGGAGTATATCTTGTAGCAAGGCTATTCCCTGTATTTGCTCTCGGAGCACCAGATGCCCTGCATGTTGTTGCGTGGGTTGGTGGATTTTCGTCCTTGTTTGCTGCCATCATTGCCTGTACACAAACCGATATAAAAAGAGTACTGGCATATAGTACAATGTCCCAGATCGGTTACATGATGCTTTCTCTGGGTGTTTCAGGTTACGGCGGACACGAAGGACTCGGTTTCATGGCTTCAAACTGGCACCTNTTTACCCATGCGTTCTTTAAATCTTTGTTGTTCCTAGGTGCCGGTGCAGTAATACATGCTGTTCACAGCAACGATATGCGTGATATGGGTGGTTTACGCAAATATCTGCCAATTACCCATATAACCTTTCTCATTGCCTGTTTTGCCATAGCCGGAGTACCTGGATTCTCAGGGTTCTTCAGTAAAGACGAGATACTTTCTGCTGCATTTGAAAGTAATATGCCCTTGTTTTACATCGAGTATGCAGTAGCCGGTATAACTGCTTTCTACATGTTCCGCCTTTATTACAACATTTTCTGGGCAAAAGAAACCCATTATCACCACACACCGCACGAAGCACCCTACATCATGACCATTCCGCTGATGATTCTGGCTTTCGGTTCAGTTGTTACAGGCTTCATTCCTTTCAGCCATTTCGTTACATCTGACGGATTAGCATTTGAGGCTCATATCAACTGGTCTGTTGCAATTCCTTCAATCATCATAGCGCTTACAGGTATCGCAGTGGCAACAATTATGTACAGGAAAATTAATGGAATACCTGATAAAATTGCGAAAGCCATTCCACATTTTTATAAATGGGCTTACCACAAGTTCTATTTTGATGAACTGTACCTGTTTGTAACTAAGAAGATAATCTTCAGGTATATCTCCACACCTGTTGCATGGTTCGACAGGCATGTTGTAGACGGAACTATGAATGGCATTGCCAACCTGACTCAACATACCTCTGAATCCATAAAAGATTTTCAGTCAGGAAGGTTGCAACAATATGGTTTTGTGTTCATTAGCAGTGCCATTGCTCTTGCCCTAATCTTTATTTTCCTCTGGTAAAACACAAGTAATATGAATATACTGAGCTTATTTGTTCTCATTCCAATCCTTACCATCATAGCGATCACATTCACGCGGTCGATGAAACAAACCCGCTTGGTCAGCGCTGTTGGAATGGGGATACAACTCATTTTGGCAGCGGCTCTCATCTTTATGTACCTGGCTGAACGCAGGTCCGGAAATATGGCCGAAATGCTTTTCACCTATGATGCAGTGTGGTTTCCTACCCTTAATATTCATTATACTGTTGGTGTCGATGGCATTTCTGTTGCTATGATAGGGCTTACGGCTATTGTTGTGTTTGCAGGCATTTTCGCTTCATGGACTGTCGAATTTCTTTCGCGGGAGTTTTTCATTTCCTTGATCTTACTCTCGTCAGGTGTTTTCGGGTTCTTCATTTCACTTGACCTGTTCACAATGTTCCTGTTCTATGAACTTGCTGTTATCCCGATGTATCTGTTGATAGGATTATGGGGCTCAGGACCGAAGGAATACTCAGCTATGAAACTCACCCTTATGCTTATGGCCGGGTCAGCTCTTCTGCTTGTAGGGTTGCTGGGAATATATTTCAACTCTGCTCCTGGAGGCAGTCAACTCACATTCAACATAACTGAAATTGCTAAAATTCAGATACCCATTGAGATGCAACGGTTCCTCTTCCCGTTTACATTCATCGGTTTTGGAATCCTCGGTGCTCTCTTCCCCTTCCATACATGGTCGCCTGACGGTCACGCCTCAGCGCCAACGGCTGTTTCTATGCTTCACGCGGGAGTTCTCATGAAGCTTGGAGGATACGGTGCTTTCAGGGTTGCCATGTATCTGATGCCCGATGCTGCCAGAGAACAAGCCTGGATCTTCATTATACTTACATCCATCAGCGTTGTTTACGGAGCTTTCGGAGCCATCGTTCAGAAAGACCTCAAGTATATCAATGCATACTCCTCGGTAAGCCACTGCGGACTGGTACTATTCGCGGTATTAATGATGAACCAGACGGCCATGAATGGTGCAGTAATTCAGATGATCTCCCACGGGCTCATGACAGCACTCTTCTTTGCCCTCATCGGAATGATCTATGGAAGAACTCATACTCGTATGATCAATGAGATGGGCGGACTGATGAAGGTGATTCCTTTCCTTGGCGTTGTGTATGTGATTGCCGGCCTTGCTTCACTTGGGTTACCGGGTCTGAGCGGTTTTGTTGCTGAAATGACCATTTTCGTTGGCTCCTTCCAGCATACTGATGTATTTCACAGAGTGGTAACAATCATGGCTACTTCAAGTATCGTGATCACTGCGGTATACATACTTAGAGTTGTTGGAATACTTCTCCTTGGGCCGATCAAAAATGATCATTACCTGCATCTGAAAGATGCTGTATGGTACGAGAGGCTTTCGACAATTACCCTGGTGCTTGCGATTACTGCGATAGGTATTGCACCACTCTGGCTTTCAGATATGATCAATGGCAGCCTGGTTCCGCTTGTGCAGAAAATTGCCGGTAACGGAATTGTCAGCCTTTTTTAACCGAACGATATATTGCTGATTACTAACGGATTTAATGATTCAGTATGACGATAAATGATTTCCTGATGATGCGACACGAGTTATTGCTGACAGCAATAGCCCTTATTGTGCTCATGGTTGATCTGGGCCTGAAACCCGGAAAGAAGAAAAGCATTATCCCGGTTACTATTGTTTTGTTTGCACTGCACACAATTGCAGGATTTTTACCTGCAGAAGCCGGTGAATTGTTTGGCGGAATGTATCGTACCGGTTCTTTGCAGATAATGATGAAGAATGTGCTGAATATCGGCGTTCTGATCATTCTGCTTCAATCGGCATCATGGCTTAAGAAACCGGAAAATCTGGAGAAAATCAGTGAATATTTCATCCTCATGTTTTCAACACTGATCGGGATGAACTTCATGATTTCGAGCGGCGATTTCCTCATGTTTTACCTTGGACTTGAACTGGCTACCATTCCAATGGCTGCATTGTCAGCATTTGTCCATCACCAGACTAAATCAGCCGAAGCAGGGATCAAGTTGCTGCTTTCATCAGCCTTGTCATCAGGCATACTGTTATTCGGTCTCTCACTTATTTACGGATCAGTCGGATCAGTATATTTCAGCGATGTAGCTGCCTCATACAGCCATGCTCCAATGCAAATCCTGGCATTCATATTTTTCTTTGCAGGAATGGCGTTCAAAATTTCACTGGTACCTTTCCACTTATGGACAGCCGACGTATATGAAGGCTCCCCTGTGAATGTAACATCTTACTTTTCTGTTATTTCAAAAGGCGCAGCATCGTTTATTTTCATCACAATCCTTTACGTGGTTTTCAACTCCATCGCATTCATCTGGAAAGACCTGATCTATGTGATCGCAATACTTACTATGACCATCGGTAACCTGTTTGCCCTGAGACAGAAAAACATGAAGCGATTCCTCGCATTCTCGTCCATTGCCCAGGCCGGTTTTATATTGCTAGGTATCATTGCCGGAAATAAAACGGGCATGACTTCAGTGATATACTTCGTGTTAATCTACATATTCTCTAACCTTGGAGCCTTTGGTGTTGTTTCCGCAATATTCAATGCAACCGGTAAGGAAAACATGGATGATTATGACGGGCTCTACCATACTAATCCAAAATTAAGCCTGCTTATGATGCTGTCAGTATTCTCACTGGCCGGTATTCCTCCTGTTGCAGGTTTCTTTGGAAAGTTTTTCCTCTTTACCTCGGCTGCATCAGCAGGTTATTACTGGCTTGTTTTCATCGCAGTTTTAAATGCCACCATTTCATTGTATTATTATTTACTGGTGGTTAAAGCGATGTTTATCAACAAAAACGAGCAGCCAATTGCCTATTTCAAAAGTGATTTAACGACACGTGTTGCACTTATGATCTGTACACTGGGCATCTTCTTTATCGGTTTCTGGGGACAGCTTTACGAGATAATCAACAACATCAGTATCGGAATTCTAAACTAATTGCGTATGCCTTTAAAAGCCAAACATATAGTTGAAGAAATCAACGGCGTTCGTTGCACCATCGTTGAAAAAGGCGCTACAAAAGAACGGGTAACTTTTCTTCAGGATTTATTAACGTTCAATAACTTTGAAGTCCTGATAGCAGAAGAACCAAAGGCTGCTGAAGATGCGCCTGTATTATTCACTGTTGGTGTTACCGACCTGGTTTTCAATCCGGTAATTGCTGTTTATGAGATGAGTCTCAAAACACGTGACGGTAAGAATGTTTCTCCTGCATATTGGGAACAGTCATCAAATATCCCTGTTGATCAGTACTGGTTAAGTGAGGAGGAGATGAAACCCGGAAAATCAGCATGGTTTTATAAAACTGAAGAATAAGAATCTTATACACCTTCATGAAACCCCGCAAATTGCGGGGTTTTTGTTTTTCATTTTTCCAAAGATTTCTTCTGAAATAATGATTAGACCAAACAGCAAAACTCCGCATTTACATTTACTTCAATATTCACTATATTTGCATATATTCAATCCTAAAAATCGTTGATTATGGCCACTTTACTTCACAGTTTAGGAAAGCATATCACCCCGACTCTGATCCTGATATTCTTCATTACGGTTGTTAAAGTAACCGGAGCAAGTGACCATAAAAAACTGAAGGACAGTAATATTCCTCCAGAACAGATATCTCATACAATTTCAATCACATACCAGCCCGTTACTGGAATTGATTCAATCATAACAAAATGCTTATCGCAATTCAATGCTGATAGCTTGCGAAGTCATATTCTCAAACTAGAGTCCTTCCCTACCCGTTTTATGCTGGCCGATAATCACCGCGATGTTGCCAAATGGTTAGAGAAACAATTTCTTTATTATGGTTGTGATGAGGTCGCACTTGATTCGTTCCAGCTCACAGTACAATATCCACCAGGAACAGGACCTGAATATTCAACCTGGCAGTATAATGTTGTAGGGACAATAAATGGCAGTGTAAGCCCAGAGGTTGAGTACTTACTTGGTGGACACTATGATAATATCCTGCAGACAGGTAATCCTTTCATATTTGTTCCAGGTGCTGACGATAACGGTACAGCCATAGCAACTTGTCTGGAGACACTCCGAGTGTTAAAGAAATTTAACTACAGGCCAAAAACCACACTGAAAATTGTTGGCTTTGCAGCTGAAGAATTAGGACTCTATGGAAGCGGAAGATATGCCTATGTTGCAGATAGTCTGGGTACAAAACTTAAAATGGCTATCAACATTGATATGATTGGCTCTGATTCCACATATGAAGGTTGGAAAATCAGGTTCTATAAATACAATGGCTTTGAACATGTAGTAACCCTGGGGAAATATATTGCACAAAACTTCACATCACTCATTCCTGTCGAAGAAGGAATGGTTGAACTGAGTACCGATAGCTGGTCATTCTATCTTAAAAGTGTGCCAACCATATGGTTGCATGAAGAATGGATGTCGCCTTTCTATCATTCTGAAGCTGATGTTGACTCTAACATTAATTTCCAGTATTTCACTGAGACCGCAAAAACAGCATGTGGGATGCTGATGAAAGCAGCTGATTGCCCTTCCTTTGTCAATTATAAATTAGTGAATCCAGGAACAGGAAACAGCCTGATCGCGACCTGGGAGCCGAATCCGGAACTGGATATAGCCGGTTATAATGTTCAGGTTGGTGACAGATCTGGCATATACAACGAAGCCTTCACAACTACAGATACTTCTATTGGAATAATTGATTTACTGCGCGATAGCACTTATTATATTGCGGTTTCAGCCATTGACTCTGACGGAAATGAAAGCATCCCCAATGAAAAGCATGATGCTCCTGCCCTGGTGACTCTTGACCAGGGTATTCTGATCGTAGAAGACTCTAAAAGCAGCTTACTAAACGATGCCGATACAACAATCGCATATTATTATAACACTCTTTGCAGTAAATATGAACATTCATATATGAAGGCAAACGATTCAGTAAAGATAAAACTCAGAGACCTTGGCCCATACAACGTCATTCTCTGGCATAATAATAAGCTGAGCAATAACTCACTACTATATAATAGCAAAGATGAAGTAAGGAAGTACATTGATTTGGGTGGTAAAATACTTTTCACCACTTATTTACCATCAAGATTATTTGAAGGAACCCTGACATATCCGGCTTTTTTCACAGAAGGTTCATTTATATACGATGTAGCAACCATTGATACAACACTGAATTTCTCTTCAGCAAAATTTAATGAAGGGATTCCAGTCGCTGATGATTATCCACCGATTCATGTAGATCCTCTCAAAGTTCCATCCAACTATAATGGCCACCTGATTAACGTAGAATCAATTTCACCCAATGAAAATGGCCGGATAGTATATAAATACGGAACCACCTTTGATTCTACGACATCAGCCGGGAGGCTTAAAAACAGTCCTGTTGGCCTTGAACATATTGGAAATCCATTACAAATAATTACGTTGAGTTTTCCTTTATTTTACATGCAACAGGATGAAGCACAATCGCTGGTTGATTACGTGATGCAAAAGAAATTTGGGCTGTCAGGAATTGGAATCAGTGAAAAATATGATCTTACCGGCTTGCAGTTTAAGGTCTATCCTAATCCTTCGGTTGGTGAATCATATTTTGATTTTTACCTTGGTAAAACTTCGCTGGTCTGTGTGACTATATATGATATAACTGGCAAAGTTGCTGATCGTTTGCCTTTTGGTATCATGAGCAACGGATATCACATTATAAAAAGAAATAGCAATTTATCTCCCGGAATCTACATTTGCCAGATCAATGCTGACGGCAATAATTCGTTTGTCAAAATAATAATAGCCCGATAATACGATAAAGAATATACGTTTGTGGAAATTCGGTTTAAAGAAAATATCCTCAAACAAAAAAGCAGTCAACACTAATGCTAACTGACTGATTACCTTGTGACTCCGACAGGATTCAAACCTGTAACCTTCCCGACTGTGTCGGGATGCTCTTTCCAGTATATCAACCAAAAGAAAAAGCTGCCTGAACAGCAGCTTTTACCGTGACTCCGACAGGATTCAAACCTGTAACCTTCCCGACTGTGTCGGGATGCTCTTTCCAGTATATCAACCAAAAGAAAAAGCTGCCTGAACAGCAGCTTTTACCGTGACTCCGACAGGATTCAAACCTGTAACCTTCTGATCCGTAGTCAGATGCTCTATTCAGTTGAGCTACGGAGCCTTTTTGAGGGTGCAAAGATAAATATTTTCTGGTATTACTAAGCTATTACAGCTTATTTTTGTTCCAAACAACATTATTATGAACCTTCCTCACTTAGACAATATAATCCCCGACTGGGCTCTCGAATTGCCGCTTTCAATAACATTAACTGATGCTGATGCCAAGATTATTTACTTGAATGAAAAAGCTTCTTCAACATTCACTAAATATGGCGGTGAAAAACTGATTGGTAAGAGTCTGTACGATTGTCATAATCCTTCATCAGTTGCTACAATCAGGAAGCTGCTTAAAACCGGAGGTACCAATATCTACACAATTGAAAAACAGGGACAGAAGAAACTCATCTGGCAGTCAGCATGGTTTATTGATAAGATAATCAGCGGGTTAATTGAAATTTCAGTTGTTCTTCCAACCGGTATGCCACACTATAACCGTGATTAGTCACGGTCTGTATCGTTTTGCTGCATCTTTCTGCCAGACTTTTTTTCCGCCTGCTTTTTCTTATTTGTCAGCCTTTTCTCCTTCGAAGATGGCGATGGTTCGGTCGGAATACGATCCGGAATAATAACCAGCAGGCCTTTAATTTTTTCAATGAACCTGCTTGAAACCAGTTTAAGGTTTGACATTTGCGTTCTTTCGCGGCCGGAAGTCAGCCTGATAGTCGTTGCATTGTTCTTCAACCGGCTTATAATCAAATCTTTCTGCTCAATATTAAGCACCTTTGAAGAACTTATATCAAACCAAAGTTCTACCTTAGTCGAAACCTTATTAACATTTTGTCCGCCCGCACCGCTGCTTCGTGTAAAAGTGAAGACACATTCTGATAACAATCTGTTCTCATCAACCAATTCCATATCATTCCTGGTTTTAAGACAAAACTAATAAGAACCTGCTTATTCTCCGAAACAATAATTGCCGGGAATTATTCCTGTTTGCAAAGAATCCACGATGGTGCCGTCAGATGCTCTGTATCTGTACACCCATCCGTCCTGCTGATAATCAAGAGGATCTGACACATACAAGTAATCATCCTTTTTATCATAACCCAGGGCATATAAGTTATTTCTGGAAACAAGTTCGACCGGATTAATTGTTGTACTGGTAATATCAAAACTATATATTCCTCCATTAAACAAGAAATATAACTTGTCACCAGTTTTGTTAACAACCAGTTTATCAGGGTGTAATGTTGTTGAAATGAATGAATAATCAAACTCTACCTGGTTATCGTCCGGGTTGATTCTTAACAGGTGTCCTTCAGAATCGGTTGATTGCGGCCAACCGCTATAGCCCCTTCCTGAACACATTATCCAGATTTTACCGTTTTTATCGGCCGCAATTCCTGTAGGCCTGTGATTGACCTGGATTATATTTGTGACTTCGTCAGTCTCAGTATTAATAACACTAACTGTACTATCGGTACTCCAGCCTCCCGAATTGAGAGCATAAACCTGCGTGCCGGATAACAGCATTTGTTCTGGCCCGGACTTCACGTTGATCTTTTNTGAAACAGTATTCGCATCAAGATCAACCACGGCGACATTTCCAGCCCAGTCGGTCACATNACCTTTTGATTTGCTGATACCAAGGAAATACCTGGGAGATGTGAGTCCGGTAATCGTTGCTTCCGACTCAAATGTTGCCGCATCAACAACTTCAACCTTCGATGCATTGTTGACTACTATATAGGCTTTCCCGCCAAAAATCGTCATGGATTGAGCCACATTCCCCAATGGTCTCCCGTTTACTGCTTCAAAGATGTCATAGCTTATTGAATCGTTCGTTCGGTCAATAAAACTGATAGTTCCGACCCCTGTCTGGAAAATTCCTTCATTCACAATAAAGATTCCATCTGAAAATTCGCCCCCGTTTTTCTCAGGGTCATCCTTATGGCATGCGCTGAATGTCAATATAAGCGACAGGTTTACAAGTAATAACAAGCTGTTTTTTTTCATGTCTGGTGTGTTTATTGTTGGTTCTTAGAATTCTGAAAGAAGACTGGCCTGGAAAGAAATGCCGGGAGCAGGATAGTATTGCACTGCCTGGTAGGATGTGTTAAGAATGTTTGCTATATCCAGCCTGAATGTCATCAAAGCATCTTTAATCCTGAACTCCCTGCCACCGGACAAATTAAGTATACCAAATGCAGGAAGCCAAATTCCGTTATCTTTTCGGGTGAACCGGCGACTTTCGGTTGTGCCGTTTAACTGAAACATCAATTGTTTATATTGGATTCTCAAGTTACCCTTGACTGTATGCAAAGGAATATAAATCAACTGATTATAATTATTTTCACCTGTTTCTTCTGTTCCTTTAAAAGTTGACGGCGACCATGTATAATTCAGACTAAACCGGGAATTCCATTTGCCTTTTATAAACTTTAGTGTCGAGGACGTTTCCAATCCGCGGCTCCATAGCTTTTCAGCATTCTGAGGCGACCAGACGGAAGCGTTAGATGGTATCCAAATAATCAGGTCGTTGATCCATGCCGAATATGCCTGAATCCCGGCATCACCTGAAAGTATATTTCGGCTCAGATCACCAAATTTATAGGTTAAACCAGCCTCGATATTATACGAAGATTCCGGTTTCAGGTCAGGATTTCCACCAGGTTGCCAGAAACGGTCATTCAATGTCGGCACCCTGAAATTTCTTGAAACATTAATCCTGCCACCCAGCTTACCCTTTATCCTGCCTTCAGCACCTAATGAGGGGCAGAATGGCACCTTATATCCCTTTACCAAATCCTGCCTGAGATTGATTGCTGATTTCCAATCAGATGATGGAAACAACCGAACCACTGAAACATATGTTGCAATTTCAGACTGACTTTTGTTCCCGTTATAATATGGAACTTCTGCAACCAATATCCTGCCCGTGATACCGGCATCCACAAGAGTGTTTTTACAAAATTCAGCTTTGTAACCAACATTCGAGGAATAAGTATCTGTGTTGTATACAGCATCTGTCTGAGAAGTTGTATCGATATAATGCATGTAATCATGAACATAAGCGAACCCGGAGGAAAATATGGATCTTTCTTTCAGCCACTTATATTGAAGGCTTAGCCGAAGGGATCTATCATCCTGGTGCTGAGTACTTTGCGTCATCACCATGGTTGGAGGAATATCGCGGCCTGAAGCCTGGTACCATCCTGACAATGAAATCAGGTGGCCCGGAGCAATTTTCCAGCCAACTTTTTGAACTGTGTTAATTGATTTGTAGGAAGCATTCTCCAGAGTAACTCTTTTACCGGACAGATCAGTATACTTATAATTGTTGTCAGAACGATTGGCGGATGCCACAAAAGAATAATATAAATTTTCGCTACCTTCTGACATTCTGAGAGCTGATGAAGCTGTTGAAAAACTTCCTGCTGCAATCTGTACCTTCGTACTCAACGGATCTTTAAAATGCTCATTACCTGACAATTGAAGAATACCGCCCATTGCACTGCTGCCAGCAATTGCACTTCCGCCACCATATTGCATAGATATATTCTCAAATGCAATGACCGGCATCATTGATAGATCGGTCGACCCCAGAGTTGGTGAATTCAGGCTGATTCCTTCCCAGGTCACCAGTGACTGCGTCGCTTGTAACCCTCGTGAAGAAAGTGAAGCGCTTCCTCCGGNGCCATAAGACCTTATGATAACCGACGATTGACCTTCGAGCAATACGGCCAGGTTTGATGCGGAATGCAACTTCAAAGTTGTTGAATCCATGACCTGAACATGGCTGCCTGCCGAAACTGATGCTATCCTTCCCCCGATAACCTCTACTTCCGGCAGCTTGTGAACAGTATCAGCCTGCTGTGCAATCGACAGCATGGAAGTAAACATCAGGATCAGGGCAAGTAACCTGTTCATACATTGACACAATAAATGGGAAAAAGCAATACGGAAAACCGCAGGCATTCATTGCTCCTATCCCCGAAAGCGTTGAATTCAAATGCAATGGCAGGTCTTCTGACTTACTCCCCCTTTGGGATGCCTTCCCATCCTGAAACAGGACAGTGGCCTTAAGATAATCCCAGGGTTAAAAGAGCTTACAGCAGCGGGACTGTCCAGGAATTTCACCTGGTTCCCTTTTAAAGCAACACCGGAGGCCCCGGTATGCTCACCATAGCAGTGCAAAAGTAGGACGATTTTCAGAACCTTGTTGAATTATTATATAAGAGTTTTCAACAGGGAAAATGAAATGGTTAATTGTGAATAGTTAATAGTTAATTGCGAATAGTGAATAGTGAATAGTGAGTAATGAGTAATGAGTAATGAGTAATGAGTAGTGAATAACGAGTAATCAGTATTAATCCCGGTAGTTTTGGGATTTGAGCCTTGAACGGGAGCAATCTTATTCTCCGATAAATCCTTCGTAACTGGGGTACTGTAGCTTTTCCTTTGCAATATGCTGGGGATAAGTAAAATAATGCATATATGATTCAGCGCAGCAAGTGCCTTCCGAATCGAAAAGCCGCACAAAAATCACAACAAGATTCCTTCTGATCTCATGTTTACGGGCTATCAGTTTTATTGGCCCCTGATCGGTGCGAACCTGCTTTTTGAGGCTGACTTCCATTTTATAGGTGACGCCTGAGGTCTTCATATTGACAAATATCCACCAGCTGGCAATTTCGTCCATGAGTGTTGTCTGTATGCCACCATGCAGGGTGTTATGCCAGCTCTCAAGCGTTCTCCGGGGCTGCCAGACAGAGACCACATCTTCTCCCTCCATTTCAAATTTCATCTGCAAACCTGCATGATTGTNCGGTGAGCATCCGAAACAATTATAACCTTCGAGCCCCTGGAAAGGATTGTTTAATTTAACTTTCATTGAGATAGAATGATGAAATCAGGATAAATGTAAAAAAAGATCACAAACCGCGGTATCATCCAACGATTTGTGATCATTCAATGAATGCAAACCAATTATTTAACCGGTTCGCCTTTCAGATATTTCGTGACTTTAGCAGGCTTTCCTGTATCATCATACTCAGTCCACTTGCCTTCCTTCTGATCATTAACATAAGTACCTTCATTTAAAAGCTTTCCATCCTCTGAATATTCCTTCCAGTTGCCCGATTTCTTTCCCTCAGTATAATTTCCTTCAATTTTTGCTTTACCGTCACTGAAGTACTCTTTATAAGGACCATTCTCTATATTTTTAACGTAAACCTGCTCACTCAGCAACTTGTTCCCCTCGGCATAGCTTTTTTGAATACCTTCCAACGAATTCATTTTGTAGTTGTATTCGGCTATTAAATCACCTTTTATGGTAAACCATTTCGACATCCCGTCTTTGATATCATCAACATAATTAGCCTCTTCCATCAGTTTACCAGCAGAGTTTTCATAGTAGACTTTATAAGAACCATTCTTTTTACCTTTATGATATGTGATGATTGAGGCCGGATTGGAACCATAATAGTAACGCTTAGCAACGCCCTCGGGCAAATCGTTTTCATAATAAGTCTCACTGAGAAGGTAACCACGCTGGTCAATTTCAACTGTGATTCCATCATGTAGCCCTTTGGTGAAATTCTCGATTTTGGTAAGGTTACCGTTAGCCCCATATGAAACCCAAACACCTTCTTTCTTATCATCTACATATACACCTTTTGTAGTACCGGGCGTAAGTTTCTCTTCCCATTTTCCTTGCTTAAGCCCTTTTGAATCGACCTGGTTGATTGAATCCTTCACAACCTGCGAAAAAGCAAAATTAGCTGTAAGCAGCAGGACAAATAAGAACAACAATTTGTTTTTCATGAATTATGGTTTTGATTTAATGATGGTTCCATAAAGATCAAATTCGTCGGAACGAACGATTTTCACGTTGTAAAAGTCGCCAATTTTGAGTTTCCCTGCAACTTTTATCAGTACTTCGTTATCAACCTCCGGTGAGTCAAATTCAGTGCGTCCGATGTAATATTCACCTTCAACCCTGTCGATCAAGGTCTTAAACGTTTTTCCAACTTTCAAATTGTTTAGTTCCAAAGAAATCTCCTGTTGAAGTTCCATAATTTCAGCCGCACGCTGCTGCTTCACTTCTTCAGNGACGTCATCCTGAAGTTTGAATGCATTGGTATCTTCCTCGTGAGAATAGGTAAACACGCCAACCCTGTCGAATTTGTTTTCACTGATAAATTCTTNTAGTTCCGAAAATTCTTCTTCAGTCTCACCAGGATAACCAACTATAAAAGTGGTTCGAATTGCGGCACCCGGCAATACCTCTCTGAATCGTCTGATCAACTTGATAGTTTCTTCCTTGTTAACACCCCGCTTCATAGAAGTCAGAATGCGTGTGTTTATATGCTGCAACGGAATATCTACATAGCTGCAAACATCTGGTCGTGATGAAATTACATCAAGTAACCTGTCGGGAAAGGTTGTTGGAAATAAATAATGCAGCCTGATCCATGAAAACAGTTTCAAATCTGACAATCTCTCAACCAACTCAGGCAGAAGCTGCTTTTTATGCGTATCGATACCGTAATATGTAAGGTCCTGAGAAATAAGCAGTAATTCTTTAACTCCCTGATTGGCAAGAGACCTGGCTTCATCAAGAATCTCGTCGATGGGCCTTGAAACATGCGCTCCACGAATTCCGGGAATAGCGCAGAATGAACACCGGCGGTTGCAGCCTTCGGCAATTTTGAGGTAAGCATAATGTGAAGGTGTAGTCAGCATTCTCTCACCAAGCAGTTGCTGCCGGTACTCCGCTCCTACTCTTTTAACAATCGATTCCAGGTTGTTTACACCAAAATACTCATCAACCTCAGGAATTTCTGCCTGTAATGGCTTCTTATACCTTTCAGACAAACATCCCATCACAAATACATCACGCACCTTACCCTGCTTCTTAGCTTCAATGTAATCAAGTATCGTCTCGACTGATTCTTCTTTAGCGTCATTTATAAAGCCGCAGGTATTAATGATCACAGTATCGGCACGGCCTTTATCACCATCAGCAAGTACGCGGATGTTGTTCAACCTGAGCTGAGCCATCAGCTTTTCACTATCAACCGTATTTTTAGCACAACCAAGAGTTATAACCCGGATCGATCTGCGAGGTACCATATTGAAGTTTGAAAGTTTGAAAGTTTGACACTTCGACAGGCTCAGTGCTTAGGGTAAAAGTTTAGGAGTTCGAAAGTTTGAGTGTTTGAGTATTCGAAAGTTTGAAGGTTTGAAGGTTTTGGGTTGGGCTGGTGTTCAAGAATCGTTCTACGTTAAAGTTCTAATGCTGGCAGTTCGCTTCTTATTCCTAACCATTAGCAATTTCCGATAATCAATTAACCATCAACCATTAACTATTAACCATTAACCATTAACCATTTTCCTATCACGAAAACAACGAGTCGACAAACTCCTCCTTGTTGAANNAAACCTGAAGGTCTTCCATTTTCTCGCCAAGGCCAATGTACCGTACAGGGATTTTAAACTGGTCACTTATTCCTATTACAACGCCGCCTTTGGCAGTGCCGTCAAGCTTTGTAAGTGCCAGGGCTGTGACATCAGTCACTGCAGTGAATTGTTTTGCCTGTTCAATGGCGTTCTGGCCGGTAGAAGCATCCAGCACAAGCAGCACCTCGTGCGGGGCATCAGGCAGCACTTTTTGCATTACTGTACGAATCTTACCGAGTTCATTCATCAGTCCGACTTTATTATGCAGCCGGCCGGCAGTGTCGATGATCACTACATCGCTATCGCGGCTCAGGGCTGCTTTTACAGTGTCGAATGCAACAGCAGCTGGATCAGCGCCCATGGCTTGTTTGATAACAGGGACACCTGCTCTTTCGCTCCAGATGACCAATTGTTCAACAGCCGCCGCCCTGAATGTATCAGCAGCACCAAGTAAAACATTTTTTCCGGCTTTACGGAAATTGTAAGCCAGTTTTCCGATTGTAGTCGTTTTACCTACGCCATTCACTCCAACCACCAGAATCACATAGGGTGTTTCCCTTTTCGGAAAATCGAAACNCCGCAAACTATCGTTCTCATTCTCAGCCAGCAAGGCCGAAATTTCCTGCCTCAGGATACCGTTAAGTTCATCTGTTCCAAGGTACTTATCACGGGATACCCGATTCTGTATCCTTTCAATTATTTTTAGCGTTGTTTCCACACCCACATCAGAAGTCACGAGTATTTCCTCCAGGTTGTCAAGAACATCATCATCAACGCGTGACTTCCCTACCAGCGCTTTCGATAGTCGTGAAAAAACGCTTGTCCGGGTTTTCTCAAGACCTTTATTAAGTGTTTCCTTGTTTTCTTTCGTAAAAAATGAAAAAATGCCCATGCTGAATTTGCTTGTTTATCGTAATTACATTATATAATCATAAGTGCTTCAACAAGTTGAATTGTAATGTTTACTGCCTGTAAAGGTACGCAATCCTCAGAAACAGAAAAAGCTTTCTCCCGGAGGAAAAAGCTTTGCCTTTACCCGTCTGATTAACGGATTATTTCTTTGCCAGGAAATCTTTAACAAGATCGTTGGCTACAATGGATTCTTTAAAGGTATAAGCGCCTGTTTTCGGCGATTTTACCATCCGGATCACCTTTGCGAAGTCTTTACCGGAAGATGTACGAAGGGTTGCAACAACTTTCTTTGCCATGGTTCAAATTATTTAATTTCGCGGTGAACGGTTACTTTCTTAAGAATTGGGTTGAATTTCTTGAGTTCGAGGCGCTCGGGAGTATTCTTCTTGTTCTTCACAGTAATATAACGTGATGTACCCGGCATTCCGCTGGTTTTGTGCTCGGTACATTCAAGAATGACCTGTACCCGTGCTTCTTTGCTTTTCTTAGCCATTTGTTATTAGCTTTTTATTTTCAGGGGTGCAAAATTAGAAATTTTTTCTGAATAATTCTAACATTGATGAAATAAAAATTCGTACTGGATTTTCCAGAAGCATGTTTAATTTTTTGGTACAAAAATAGTTATATTTGTTTCCTATTATCAAAGTATTCATTTTCAAGTTATTTGATTAAAAATTGATATAGTGAAATCCCGAATTTACTCTTTGTTTGCAGCCGCTATCTTTTCTCTTTTGCTTTTTGCAAAAAGCGTTTCAGCACAGGATTACCAGGCTATTAAAACGGATGCTTCCTACTACTTTAAAAGTTCAACCGGCAGTGACGTGATAGCCTTACGCGTAGATTCTGTTGTGCAGTCAGGTGGTGTAAACACATATTACAATTTCAGGCAAATCAGGCAAACTGATTACGGTTGCTGGACCACAAACGGTGCATCATGGCTCGGAGATAAAATAGTTGAGTATCCTGACGGTAAAACTCAGTTCATTCTCTATCCCTTCTCCCCTCCGACTCAAATGATGTTTACACAATCTTTACCCAGGCTGAAATCGGTGAGTCGTGGAGATTTTACAATTATCATAATAGTCAGCAATATATTGAAGCAACAGTAGATCACATTGAACTGGTTGATTTCCCTGAGCTCACCGATTATGTTAAAGTGATCGTGTTGAACTGCAAAGATGCTTCAGGCCAGATAGTTGCAAACCCTGTAAACGGGCAATTTCTCATGCTGGGAATGAACCACGGTTTGCTCAGGCTGCCGAAATTTGATGAACTAAACTACTACCCCAAGTTTTACGCTTTTATCGGAAAAACTAATCCCAACACCGGCTACCTGGCTCCTAAAACATTGGATATATTTGATTTTCAGCCGGGTGACGAATTACATATTGCTGGATATTCTGAGAGTTTCAATTATGGTGGGACATATTCCACAGCCAGTGTTTCACGCTACCTTAGCCGTTATGATTACCCTTCAGGTGATTCCGTCCTTTACACGTTTGAATATTGCTCTTTAAACTACCATAAAAATAATAACGGAGAAGAAAGTTACTCTTATTCAAAAGATACTCTTGATCAGATAGTATCACCCTCCCATACACCTCAATTCGATACGGAGCCACTGGAACCTGTGATTATACCTGAAACTGGCTGGTGGACATATCCTTTTGGCGGAATGTCGGGTTATTCCCAGTATTATCCCGAAGAAATTCCCTACAAGGCATTTGATTATCTGATGATGTGGTCGGATGATGGAAGTGGTTGTCTGTGGCCTGTTACTTTTGATGGATTTTGCAATTATCAGACCTTGTATTTTAAAGGACTGGGCGGTCCCTATTATCATTGTGACGATCCGACATATTGGGGAAAAGAATACCGTGACCTGAAATATTTCAAAAAAGGCAATATTACCTGGGGGGCGCCGCTTGCCTGTGATTCCTTAATGGAGGTCGGATTAACGGTTCCAACTATTGATTTAAGCATTAAATTATTCCCTAATCCTGCAAGTGACTATGTAACAATTACCGCTCCCTCCAGAAATCATTTACCTGCTGTTTTTCAGCTAATTGATAACACCGGCAGGGTCATTCTGGAACAACTGCAGCAAAGTCAAACCACTATCGTGCATCTTGATAAAATCGCACGCGGCTATTACTATTTCAGATGGATACCAAAATCGGGAAATTCTTCAACCGGCAAACTTATCCGCCAATAATCTATCTTTGGTCCCATCATGTGGGACTCACTGAAAAACGGATTTACATCGTACCTTAAATTGGAGAAATCACTTTCACAAAATTCAGTGGAAGCATACCTTCATGATATTGAAAAGTTTACATTATACCTCGAAGATGCCGGCGTCTCGAAAAATCCATCAGAAATAACGATTGATGAATTACAGGAATTCATTAAATGGCTCAATATCAGCAAGCTCAATGCCAGTTCACAAATGAGGATCATTTCTGGTTTGAAGGCATTTTACAAGTATCTCCTTCTCGAAAATCTTATCGAATCAAATCCCACCGAACTGCTTGATTCTCCACGTTTAGCGCGTAAACTTCCTGATATTCTTTCTGTTAAAGATATTGAAAAAATCATAGCTGCAATTGACAGATCAAAACCTCAGGGCGAACGCAACCGGGCAATTATCGAGACCCTTTATGGCTGCGGACTTCGTGTATCTGAACTCATTAACCTAAAAATCAGCAATATATACTTTACAGAAGAATATATTCGCATTTTAGGCAAAGGCAACAAAGAGAGATTAGTGCCTATTGGCAGCAAAGCTCTTGAACAGATCAGCCTGTATTTAAAAACATGCAGGGTACATCAACAGGTAAAGAAAGGCAATGAGGACATAGTATTTCTTAATAGCCGGGGTTCCAAGCTAACCCGTGTAATGGTATTTACGATTCTTAAAGGACTTGTTGAAATTGCCGGCATCAGGAAAAAGATCAGCCCGCACACGCTGAGACATTCATTTGCAACCCATCTTGTCGAAAGAGGCGCCAATCTTCGGGCAGTTCAGGAAATGCTTGGCCATGCCTCGATCACAACAACTGAGATTTACACGCATCTAAACAGTGGCTACCTGAGAGATGAAATTATGAGCCACCACCCACTATATAAGAAGTGACAGTTATTCCATTGATACCTTCATGGTACTTCTGATAGTTTAAAACAAGAAATAATTGTTTGGGTTTTATCTTTATTTATTCTTTTAATTATCAGATCAATACATAAATCTTTTAATGTCTTAACAGCTTATTATTATTTCTTTCTATTTTTACTTTTTCAATCAGCAAATACCAGGACAGGGTCGGCCATCTAATGCAACCGGCGCGTAAATCACTCCAGGACAGGATTAAATGCAGAAGATAGAGTTAAAAATACTGGGAATATCTTACAGTCAAGCCCAAACGAATTCGTATGCACTCATCATGGTGGAAAAAGGAGGCAGACGAAGACTTCCGATTGTGATTGGTCATTCCGAAGCACAATCGATTGCTCTTGAGATTGAAAAAATGAAACCGGCAAGACCACTAACACATGATTTATTCAAAACTTTTGCCGATTCCTTCCATATTACACTTTCGGAAGTGATTATCAATAAATTCCAGGACGGAATTTTTTTCTCATTGCTGGTTTGTACCGATGGCATGAAAACCCTTGAAATTGATTCCCGCACATCAGATGCAGTCGCGCTGGCTATACGTTTCAGATGCCCGGTTTATACTTATGAATCTATCCTGGAAGAGGCCGGCGTTGAATATGATGGTGATGAACCTGCAAGTGAGGAAACAGAAGATGTTAATGGTTCTCATGACTCTGAATTTGGCAGTATGACCGATGAGGAGTTGCAGGAAGAATTGATAAAAGCCGTTGAAAATGAAGAATATGAACGTGCTTCCCTGATCAGGGACGAAATAAATAAACGCAAATAGTCTGTAATTCCTAATCTGAATAACTCTTTAATATTTTACTGATGAGCCTGAAACTACGATTAATAACAATGAATTTTCTCCAGTTTTTTATTTGGGGCACGTGGTTACTCACTATAGGAGCGTACTGGTTTCAAACCAAGCAGTGGTCCGGCACTGAATTCGGAGCGATCTTTTCCACCATGGGAATCGCCTCGCTTNNTTTCATGCCCGCAATTGCCGGGATTATTGCCGACAGGTGGATAAACGCTGAAAGACTTTATGGAATATTTCACATTTGCGCAGCCATTATTNNTTTCCTGATAATACCGTCCATCAATAATCCGGATACTATGTTCTGGTTTATGCTCCTCAACATGGTTTTCTATATGCCTACCATAGCTTTAGCAATCACCGTCGCTTATTCGGCTCTTAAAAAGAACAACCTCGATATAGTAAAAGATTACCCTCCGATCAGGGTTTGGGGAACAATTGGTTTTATCGTTGCATTATGGATTATCAGCCTCAGCGGACTCGAAACATCTGCCGGCCAGTTCTATGTATCAGCTGCAGCTTCCATCCTGCTGGGCATCTATGCTTTTACGCTGCCCAAATGCCCTCCGTTGGCCAGAGGACATAAAAAAGACCTGATAAGCGAGCTTGGGCTCAATGCATTCAAACTATTCAAAAGCAGCAAGATGGCTCTATTTTTCATATTTGCCATGCTGCTTGGCGCTTCACTACAATTAACTAATGCATATGGTGACACATTCCTTCACGACTTTGCCAAAGTCCCGGAATTCAAAGATCTCATCGCAGTAAAATTCCCGGCTATCATCATGTCAATATCGCAGATATCAGAGACCCTCTTCATCCTTGCAATACCCTTTTTCCTGAAAAAATTCGGTATAAAAAATGTTATGCTGTTCAGCATGATCGCATGGGTTTTGAGATTCGGCCTCTTTGCTTATGGCAACCCGGCTGATGGACTGTGGATGATCATCCTGTCCTGCATTATTTACGGTATGGCTTTCGATTTCTTCAACATTTCGGGCTCCATCTTTGTTGAAACTCAAAGCGAACCATCGATAAGAGCCAGCGCCCAGGGGTTGTTCATGATGATGACCAACGGTTTCGGCGCATTCCTTGGCAGCCGCATTAGTGGCATTGTCATCGATAAATTCTATAAAACCGGCGATTCGTTCGACTGGCATGGTATATGGATTGCGTTTGCTGCTTATTCGTTAGTAGTTGCAATATTATTTGCAATTCTGTTCAGGCACAAGCATAATCCTGCCGACATGGCTACCGTAAATCATTAAATTTTAACCAGTTACTCCTAAATGAAACAATATCACGACCTGTTGAGGCATGTGCTGGAGAATGGTGTAAAAAAAAGCGACCGCACAGGAACAGGCACAATCAGTGTATTTGGTTACCAGATGCGGTTCAACCTGGCTGATGGCTTTCCTGCCCTCACCACCAAAAAGCTGCATCTGCGATCAATTATCCATGAGTTGTTATGGTTTCTGAAAGGTGATACAAACATCCGTTATCTCCACGAAAACAATGTGACAATCTGGGACGAATGGGCTGATGCTGATGGCAATCTTGGTCCTGTATACGGCCATCAATGGAGAAAATGGGAGTCAAATGACGGAAAAGTCATTGATCAGGTAAGCCAGGTAGTGGGTATGATAAAGAATGACCCTGATTCGCGCCGGCTAATCGTGAGCGCCTGGAATGTAGGTGATCTTCATAAAATGGCGCTTCCACCCTGCCACCTGCTTTTCCAGTTCTACGTAGCCGATGGAAAACTTTCCTGCCAGTTATATCAGCGAAGTGCTGATATATTTATTGGTGTGCCATTCAATATTGCATCATATTCCCTTCTCACAATGATGATTGCACAAGTGACAGGTCTGCAACCGGGAGAATTCGTTCACACCTTTGGCGATGCACATATTTATCTTAATCACCTAAAACAGGCTGAACTTCAGCTTACCCGTGAGCCGAAGCCNATTGCCAGTCATGAAAATAAATCCTGAGATCACTAATATTTTTGATTTCAGGTATGAGGACTTCGAATTATCCGGCTACGACGCCCATCCTCATATTAAAGCACCTGTTGCGGNTATAAATTAATATTATGTAACAACCTCATAATCTACTACATGAAACCGATTATTTCTATCATAGTTGCCATTGCCCAAAACAATGCCATAGGCAAAAACAACCAGTTACTCTGGCATCTTTCCGATGACTTAAAGAGATTTAAACGCCTGACGGATGGACATACAATTGTCATGGGTAAAAGAACATATTATTCGCTACCCAAACGGCCTTTGGTCAATCGCCGCAATATTGTGATCACTGATCTGCCTGATGAAAAAATTGAAGGTTGTGTAATGGCTTATTCCATTGATGACGCCATCGGACAGATGGAAAAGGGCACTGAGAACTTCATCATAGGCGGTGGCTCTGTTTACAGCCAGTTTCTGCCAATAGCCGACAGACTTTACCTCACAGTAGTCCATAAGAATTTTGATGCGGACACTTTTTTTGATCCCATTGACTTTGGGGAATGGAAAGAAACGTTTCGTGAAGATAAAAGCGGCGACGAATTCGACTATTCTTTCATCAATCTTGAGCGAAAACCGTCAAAGAAAAGAAAATAGACCGGTTGCAAATCAACCTAGCATTTAAAGGAATGAAAAAAACTTTCGACGGAAAAACTATCTGGATAACCGGTGCATCATCCGGCATTGGCAAAGCATTAGCCCTGGAACTCGCTTCATACAAAACACATCTGATCCTATCCTCGAGGAAAGTCGGTGAACTTGAAAAAGTTGCAGCTGAATGCCGCAAGCCGGGCTGCAAATGTTCAATTTATCCTATCGATCTTGCTGATCCTGAAAACGTTACAACTACAGCTGATAAAGTACTTTCCGAAATCGGGAATATAGATATCCTTTTTAACAACGGCGGCATAAGCCAGCGTTCATATGTGGTGGATACTGCAGTGGATGTTGACCGTAAAATCATGGAAATTGACTATTTCAGCGGGGTGATTCTCACCAAGAAGGTTCTTCCCGGCATGATATCGAATGGAAACGGACATATTATAGCCATTAGCAGTATTACAGGCATCTTCGGTTTTCCGTTGCGCTCGGGTTATGCAGCCGCTAAACATGCATTGCATGGATTTTATGAAACCCTTTGGGCTGAGCTGCATGAAAAAGGTATCAATGTAAGTGTGGTTCGTCCTGGAAGAATAAGAACCAACGTAAGCGTAGAAGCAGTTACTGGTGACGGGAAACCATACGGGATTATGGATCACGGCCAGGATTCAGGGATAAGTGCTGAAACCTGTGCACATAAAATATTAAAGGGTGTGCACAGAAGAAAAGTCATGATCACAATCGTTGGAAAGGAATGGCTTATGATTTTCTTTAAGAAGTACACGCCATTCATCTTTTACAAACTTGTTTCTAAAGTTCAGCCCACCTGAGACAATAAAAAAGCTGACTTAGTAAAACGCCTTACAGCAGGTTTTTAAGAATTATTAAAAGTAAAGAACCAGAATAACCACAAAATAATGACAAACCAAAAAGGGTACATTATCTCAGGAATTCAACAAGTTGGTATCGGTGTATCAAACATGCGCGAAGCATGGAAATGGTATAAAAACCAATTTGGTACTGATATTAGAATTTTTGAAGACGAGGCTGTTGCCGGCCTTATGCTTCCTTACACTGATGGTAAACCCCGTAAACGACTTGCTGCTCTTGCCATCAATATGCAGGGTGGTGGCGGTTTTGAGATATGGCAATACAAGGACCGCACTCCTCAGCCTCCTTCGTTTCAGCCACAGCCGGGTGATCTTGGAATTTTTGCCGTAAAAATCAAAACCCATAATGTTGAAGATTTATACAAATTATATATTGCACAGGGACACACTGTTTCGATCCCTAAAAAAAGCCCGGCAGGCAGCGATAATTTTTTCATCACTGATCCTTACGGAAACCCCTTTCAAATTGTTGAAGGAAATTCCTGGTTTAAAAATGAAAGTAAGCTGACCGGCGCAGCCTACGGTGTGATTCTTGGTGTTTCTGACATAGACAAGTCTATTGCATTTTATAGCGATATTCTGGGTTATGATGAGGTGGTTTATGACCAAACCGGAACTTTCCCTGATCTGTCGCATCTCGAAGGTGGAGATGGGAAATTCAGGAGAGTGCTTTTAAAACATAAAGAAAAGAGACATGGAGCTTTCAGCCCGATATTTGGGGATAGCCAGTTGGAGCTATTACAGGCGTTTGACCGTCAGCCTTCGACCATCTATAAAGACAGACTGTGGGGCGACCTGGGGTTCATACACTTATGCTTCGACATCAATGGAATGAGTTCATTACGTGAGAAATGCGCTATGAAAGGGCATCCCTTCACCGTTGACAGCTCTACCAGTTTTGACATGGGTGAAGCGGCAGGTCATTTCTCATATATCGAAGACCCAGATAGAACGCTCATCGAATTTGTAGAAACACACCGTGTACCAATTTTGAAGAAGATCGGATGGTATCTCAACCTGCAGAAACGCGATCCACGGAAATCATTGCCACGCTGGGTACTTAAATCCCTGGCTTTTAACAGGGTGAAAGATTTGTAGGATTGTTGTTTGAAAGCCCGCCTGCCGCGAAATTGACAGCGAGTGGCGGGCAGGTTTGAAAGTTCGAAAGTTCGAGGGTTTGAAAGTTCGAGGGTTTGAGTACCTATAACTGTCAGGTTGGGCGGTTGGTTTGCCCATTGTCAATTGTCAATTGTCAATTGTCAATTATCAATTATCAATTATCAATTGTCCTTTCTCCATTGACTATGTTTTCTGTTTTTTCTTCTTAGCTGCGGGGAAGAGTACATTATTGAGTATCAGCCTGTAACCTGGTGAATTCGGATGAAGATTCAGGTCAGTTGGCGGGTCACCAATGCGATGCTCATAATCCTCAGGATCATGCCCGCCATAAAAAGTCCACGTACCTTTGCCATAATCACCATGAATGTACTTTGCTTCTCCCAATGATTTGGTCTCTCCCATAACAACCACTTCCGGTTTAATGTATTCGCTGCGGAAGGCAGTCGTCTGGCCACGAAATCCATGAATGATCTGCTCGTGATTCTGGCAAAGCATTGTCGGAACCGGATCCCATTTGGCTGAAAAATCGAACAGTGTGAAATAGTCGTTCATTGGGCTGACTTTTCTGGATTCAGAGACATCAATGGACGAAATCTCGTACTCATAAGGATTTGTCACCAGTTTAAAATTCCTGAAGGCAAAGCAGTTATTAAAATTTAATTCAGATTGAGCATTTGGATCAGCAGCATCATGATCAAACATAACGTCGCATATATCAACACCATCGGCAGCCAGCGCCACATCGTACGAATCAGGAGCTGAACACATTGAAAAGAGATAACCACCTCCAGCTACAAACTCGCGAATCTTCTTTACTACGGCCAGCTTCATCTGAGAAACTTTTTGAAAACCAAGCTTTTTAGCCATTTCCTCGTTGAGGCGAACATCTTCTTTGTACCAGGCAACATTGTGGTAAGCAGCCCAAAACTTTCCATATTGGCCGGTAAAATCTTCATGATGCATATGCAGCCAGTCGTACATTGGCAAAACGCCATTGATTACTTCTTCATCATAGATTACATCATAGGGAATCTCGGCATATTGCAATGCAAGCGTGACAGCGTCATCCCAGGGAAGCATATTTTTTGGCGAGTAAACAGCAATTTTTGGCGCTTTGAATAACTTCACTTCATCCATATTTACTTCAGGATCAGCTATCTGAGTAAGAATGGCTGTTGATTGTGCATCAGCAATTACCTGGTAGCTCACTCCACGAATAACGCACTCATTTTCAATGAGTTTATCATATTTACACATAAAGCTGCCGCCTTCATAATTGAGTAACCAACTCACTTCAACATTATTTTTTAATACCCAATATGCTATACCATAAGCCTTAAGATGGTTTTTCTGGGTTTGGTTCATCGGGATCAGGATATAAGCAGCCTCAGCCGAGAATCCAAGTAAAACGATTAAGATCAATACAATAAGCTTTTTCATTTCGAGAAAATTCCGATGATTTAACAGTAAATGAACAGGTTATTAACGCTGCAGATACTCTGTTATTGGAATGATAACCGGAAATTAAAAGTTTGGTTCATTATCGGCAATCATATCTGAGTCATCATCCATATCGTTGAGTTTCGACGGGATTGTCCGGAAGTTGCCCTGGTGCTCGAATATAGTATTTGGCGTCATACCGAATGATTGCTGCTGGCTGATCATTGTCGATTCAAGGTCTTCGAAACGGGCAAAATTCCTGATGAATCTGAGCCAGATTTCTCCTGTGGCACCATTACGGTGCTTCGCAACGATGATCATTGCTTTTCCCTCGGTCGAATTCCCCTCTTCATCTTCTGTAATATGATAATATTCGGGACGATATATAAAATTAACAAGGTCGGCATCCTGCTCGATCGCTCCTGACTCACGAAGGTCGGAAAGTTGCGGTTTCTTGTTGTTACCGGGTCTAAGTTCAACCGAACGATTCAACTGGGAGAGCGCAATTACCGGGACATTTAACTCTTTAGCCAGGCTTTTGAGCGATCGCGATATGGTCGAAATTTCCTGTTCACGGTTTCCACCACGCTGATCACCGCCGGCTGTCATCAACTGAATATAATCGATAATGATCACCTGTATATCATACTGAGCCTTGAGGCGACGGCACTTTGCCCGAAGTTCAAATATTGACAACGCAGGTGTATCATCAATATAGATAGGCGCATCAATCAGTGGCCTGATACGTGAGTTGAGTTGTTCCCACTGGTACCCTTCGAGGTCGCCTTTTCGCAGTTTTTCTGACGATATTTCAGCTTCTGAAGAAATAAGCCTGGTGACTAATTGCAGGCTGGTCATTTCGAGAGAGAAGATGGCAACAGCTTTCTTACTGTCAACAGCCATATTGCGGGCCATTGAAAGCACGAAGGCCGTTTTGCCCATACCAGGACGTGCTGCGGTTATAATCAAGTCGGAGTTCTGCCACCCGCCTGTCACACGGTCAAGATCAGTAAAACCCGATGGTACTCCTGTGAAGCTACCATCATGCTTCATGGCAACATTGATTTGTACCAGTGCATCACGGATAAGGTCGGGCATCTGCTGTGTTCGGCGTCTCAGGTTATTTTCGCTGATACCAAACAGGTTACGTTCAGCATTATCGAGCAGTGAAAACACATCTGTTGTATCTTCAAAAGCATCGCGAATGGTCTCGGTTGAAGTCCTGATAAGTTCGCGCTGCAGGTGCTTCTGCATCAGAATACCTGCATGAAACTCAATATTGGCGGCAGATGCAATTCGGCTGGTAAGCTGTGTGATATAAAAAGGCCCACCTACCAGGTCCAGTGTGCCATCTGATTTCAATTGGTTGGTAACAGTAAGAATATCAACCGGTTGATTATCTTTAAATAAAGTAAGTATTGCATTGAAAATTACCTGGTGAGCTTCCTTGTAAAAAGCGTCAGGATTCAGAGTATCAATCACTGCAGCAAGTGCATCTTTCTCGAGCATCATGGCTCCCAAGACAGCTTCTTCAACATCAATTGCCTGGGGTGGCAACTTGCCATGTTCCATAAACGCCTGCTGCGATGTCATTGGCCTCTTAACACGCTTTCGTCCGGCCACTTCAGGTAATCCGTTTCCTTTTTCTTCCATAAGCCAAAAGTATGAATTTTGGTGTCTGTTTCTGCTGTGTATCGTTGGATTAAGTTATGAACATCACGGCATGATTGTTGTCACAGAAACCTGCAGCCATCGTACCTGATCCATTCCGATTGAACAAAAAGCTATCTTTGGCGTCTCTATTAAATAACAAATCATTTTATTGCAATGAGAATTTTCTCTGTTTCGACTGTCGTCACGTTCCTGTTGATCAGCACCTTATCATTCAGCCAGGTTATCAAGCCGGTTACCATTACTATTAAACCCAGCGAGAAAATCAGCTATACAAAGGTTTACCTTGACACATTGGCAGCAAAAGGAACAACTGAATTTATAAATTCAGAAGTAAAAGCTGATGGCAGCTTTGTACTATCAGCCCCAATTTCCGAGCCGAACTTGTATAAACTTCGTTTTGACCAGACCAATTTCATGTGGCTGATCCTTACACCAGGAGAAAAGTTAACCATCATCCCGGCAGGCAGCAAACTTGGCCCAGATGCTACGGTCAAAAGCTCACACCATACTGAACTCCTGTATACGGCATTGCGCAAAAGCAGAACCTTCGATCAGAGACGCGACAGTCTGAATAAAGCATATAATAATGTGCAAACGCTGCCTGCACATGACTCACTTTCAGCTTTAATTATACGTGATTTTACCGCCAATGACTCCTTGCAGAAAGTCGCACTTATGACACTAATTGAGAAAGAGCCTGGCTCACTTGCCTGGATGTTTTTCACTGATAAGTTTGATATCTCATCAGATTTTGCCTTTGTTGACAAGCTCGACAAAGCACTAACCAAAGCCTACCCGACAAATGCTTTTGTGAAACAATACCATAGCCAGGTAGATATGGAACGCAAAACCGCCATCGGGCAACCGGCACCTGATATAACTCTTCCTGATGCTGATGGTAACATGAGAAGTCTTTCATCACTCGAGGGTAAGGTAGTTCTGCTGGATTTCTGGGCTTCGTGGTGCGGGCCGTGCCGTAAGGAAAATCCCTATGTTGTAAAAGTCTACAACCAGTTTCACCAAAAAGGGTTTGAGATATTCAGCGTTTCACTGGACAAGGACCGTGCAGCCTGGTTGAAAGCAATATCAGCAGACAACCTTATCTGGCCTGACCATGTAAGCGATCTGAAATACTGGAATTCAGCAGGAGCCGCAATCTATGGTGTAACAGCAATCCCTTACAGTGTTTTGATTGACCGCGAAGGGCGCATTGTTGCCAAGAAACTTCGTGGTGACGCTCTTGAGAAAAAAGTATCAGAACTGCTCAAATAAGCTGCTTATACTTCAGCGACAACTCTCAGCAGAGAAGCTTCTGCCTTTATCTTTAGCGGAAACGCATACAATCTGAAACTTTTTTCAGCAGGTAATTCTATGAGATTTGTAAGGCTTTCGAGCATAAATCGCTCTCCGTCAAGGAAAGTCATGTGGAAATCGTAGGGCATACGGTCGGGTGAAGGAGAATCGAAGCCAACAATGCGAACTCCGCAATCCACCAGTTTTTCAGCAATCAGAACTTCAAAATCAGGATAACCTGCAAAGTATTCCGGTGTATTCCAGGTGCGATCATGCAATGTGCGAAAGAGCACAATTTCGTGATCCCTGAATTTCTGCTCCCAACCTGGCTGAAAACAAACCGGATTCTGGCCGCTGACATCAATCAGGCAAGCTTTGCCGGTAAATAATCCAACTTCAAATTTATCGATTGTTACATCGATATCGCGAATATGCATGGGAGCATCCATATGAGTTCCAGAGTGCATGTTAGAGTCCAGCCGTAAGCTGTTGTAACCATCGTTTTGAATTGTCCTGTCGACTGTGAGTGACGGACTTTCCTCACCGGGATACACAGGCATTTTGTGATCTAGAGTTCGCGTCAGGTCAATATATTTTGGCATAGCATTTCCGGGTTAGTTAACCATTGAGTAATTTATTTCTTTCATCATCATTTAGTTCTTTCCAGCAAAATCCCCTGAAATCACAGGGGTACGGGTGCATGCACTGGTAACCGGGCAATATCACCGGGGAATGATGTTGCGAAAGCACCTGTTTCATTTCACTGATTGAAAGCTCAATTTGCGAAGTCAGCCGCTCATCCGGCTGCTCAACCTCCCTGAAAACAAACAACTCCCGAACATCCCCGGAGTTGTCGATATCTTTTTCCGGATCTCGATGCACCAGGAAAAATCTGTTCAATCTGAGGCCGCTTCCGACAATCACAAAATTCTGAAGATAAGCATCTTTATAAAAGGTATCGCTCAGAGAACCGCTGCTTTTTACCTCATAAGCTGACCACCCATCACCGTCACTGACAAGTATGTCAACCGCAATGATCACTTCATTTTGAATAAAGCAAGCCTCGTAGATAACCGGGTACCCTTCGGCAATCAGCTTTTGAGTTTTTCGGGCTGATGCTTCTGATGGAGCTGGAATTTCAATACCTCCGGGAAATAGTTGCTGGGCAATCTTACCGACTGCATGCCCCCGGGCAAATTTGGCCAGTTGTTCCTCGCTCAGCCTGTCACGAAGAAACGACCTGTGCTTATTCAGGTACAATGATTTCAGGCATTGTAGTCCCCTGATATAGGTCGACTTTGAAAGCAGATAGGCCGGCATTGCTTCTATTACTTCACATTCAGGCTTCCTGTAAGCTTCACATCATCAGATGAGCCGCCAATAAGCAGAGTGTAAACTCCTTGTTCAATTTTGTAATCGCCGGTCGACGTATCAAAATGCCTGAGTTGTGATGCAGGTATAGTGAGCTGGACATCAGTTGCAGCACCTGATTTAACATTGACCCGTTTAAAAGCTGCTAATGCTTTTATTGGCTGACCGCCGAGTCCGGCAGGCTGCTGTATATACACCTGAACCACTTCATCACCATCAAGTTTGCCGGTATTGGCCAGTTTGAGTGAAACAACCACTCGCTCATCGTTCGATGAGATCTCAGGCTTATCAATTTTAAGGTCAGAGTATTTAAAAGTCGTGTAACTCAACCCATAACCGAAAGGATATAACGGCTTGCCCCTGAAATACTTGTAAGTTCGGCCTTCCATTGAATAATCATCAAAAGCCGGCAGGTCGTTCACCGAATTATAGAATGTAACGGGTAATCGCCCGGCGGGGTTATAATTTCCAAACAGCACATCAGCAACAGCGTTACCACCTTCCGCACCGGGATACCAAGCTTCAACGATCGCAGGAATATTTTCCTTAACCCAGCCAAACGATAATGCACTTCCATTTGTAAGCACCAGAACGATGGGTTTTCCGGTAGCTTTTAGTTTCTCAAGCAGTTTAATCTGATCGGCCGGAATATCGAGACTGGTTCTGTCACCACCGGCAAATCCTTCAACTTTTACTTCCATCTCTTCACCTTCCAGGTTGGGTGAGATTCCACCGACAAATATCACAACATCTGCAACTGCAGCAGCCTTTAAGGCTTCTTCGGCCAGTTTCTTTCCATTGTTGGCGGCTGAAGTTACATCTTCTTTTATGAGACGAGCCATCACTTCGGGACGTTCAACACCTATTTGATATTGCATTGATTTCAGGTTTTTACCAACCTTACTCATAATTCCCTGCAAAATAGTAACAGGTGCTGAAGGCACGCCGTTATAATTGCCCAGCAATACCGAAGTGTCGTTTGCATAAGGTCCGATAACAACGACCTTTTTTACTTTTTTAGAAAGAGGCAGGAGGTCATTCTCATTCTTAAGCAATACAATACTTTCCTGTGCCACTTTTCGGGCAAACTCACTGTTTTCCTTCGTATTATTGGCTGATGGAGGTATTGCTGCATAAGGAACCATCGATGNGGGATCGAATAAACCGAGTTTCATTCTTGCTTCGAAAAGCCTTGTAAGAGAAGTATTGAGGTCAGCTTCTGACAGGTATCCGCTTTTGATGGCTTCGTTGAGGTGCACATACTCGTTTCCGCAAGCCAGGTCGCAACCGGCTCTTACGGCCAAAGCAGAGGCTTTGTCAGGCGATGGGACGAACTTATGGAAATTGTAAAAGTCAGATACAGCCCAGCAGTCAGAAACCACATAGCCGCTGAATCCCCATTTATCACGTAAGATTTCGTTGAGCAGAAAAGTATTTGCTGACGAAGGTGTAGCATACACTCTGTTATAACAGCTCATTACTGAGTAGACTTTTGCTTCTTTAACCAAAGCTTCAAAAGCCGGGAGATAAGTTTCGTATAAATCCCGCATTGAAGGCCATGCATCGAAGCGATGGCGGTCAGGCTCAGGGCCACTGTGCACTGCAAAATGCTTTGCCGTAGAGATTACTTTAAAATATTTTGGGTCATCACCCTGTAAACCGGTTACAAAAGCTTTCCCTATTGAAGCGGTAAGAAATGGATCTTCGCCATATGTCTCTTGTCCCCTGCCCCAACGAGGGTCGCGAAAAATATTGATATTCGGCGACCAGAAAGTTAGTCCCTGATATATACCATGCTCATTTTTACTGATAGCTTCATAATATTTCGCACGTGCTTCAGTTGAAATAATGCTGGCTTCTGCATGAATAAGTTCCGGATTCCAGGTGGCAGCCATACCTATAGCCTGGGGAAACACGGTAGCGATACCGTTTCGGGCCACACCATGCAGACATTCGTTCCACCAGTTGTATTCAGGAATTCCGAGCCTGGGTACGGATGGTGCATTATACTGCATCTGAAGAATCTTCTCTTCAAGTGTGAGCCTGTTCACCAGATCAGCTGCCCGCTCAGTAAATGAGTATTTTGTATTAAGGTACTTTGGAGTGTTCTCACCTTTACCAGCTTCCTGTGCCAATAGGCTAAAAGTCACAAGGTTAAAAGCGACGAAACACAAGAGATTCTTTTTTAGCATCTTAATCATGTTACTGGTTATTTAATCATTTTTATTATTAAGTATTCTAAACTAATTAACAATTATTATTTATTCGTTCTTTAGATGATCTAACTCCCTATATTTGTATTTTTAAGTTTTAAAAATACAAAATCAATACAGCCCTTTTGTGCTGAAGCCGGGAAGTTGCAGTCAAAAATACAGGAAAATAAATTCGGCCGATATGAAACTTTATTCCCAAAACATCTGCAAACTATCTTCCGGGGAAGATATGTTGCTATATTCCCTTGAAAATGAAACGGGAATGAAAGTTAAAATCACCAATTATGGTGCCACTTTGACTGAGGTTTGGGTTCCTGGAAAAGACGGCAGAATGGATGATGTGATTCTATGTTTTGACAATCCCGAAAAACTGGTAAGGAATATTGAGCCCTATTTTGGCTGTATTGTCGGACGAACCTGCAACAGGATTGCCGGCGCCAAATTCTCGATTGAAGGTCAGGAATACAATGTTTCAGCAAATAAAGATACCTTTCAGCTTCACGGCGGATTTGAAGGCTTCAATAAAAAAGTATGGGAAATTGTACCTTCAGAGACCAAGGATACAGTTTCCGTTGTATTGGAGTACTTGAGCCCTGATGGAGAGGAAGGATTCCCCGGGAATTTACAGGTTAAAGTTACCTATACGCTTAATAATAAGAATGATTTGTCAGTATCGTTTTGTGCCATGACTGACAAACCAACGCCTGTTAACCTCACCAATCATTCATACTGGAACCTTGCCGGAGAAAGTTCAGGAAACGTTCTCGACCATCAGATGCTAATACTGGCTGATCATATCACAGAAACTGATGAAAATTCAATACCGACAGGATTTCTTAAACCGGTAGCCGGAACACCTTTCGATTTCACATCTCCGCATACTATCGGTGAGCGCATCGATAAGCTATATATGGGCTACGATGATAATTTCTGCTTAAGGAACCTCTCGGGAAAACTTGCTCTCGCAGCCAGGGTTTTTGAACCAGGAAGCGGCAGGCTAATGGAAGTGCTTACAACCCAGCCCGGTATGCAATTATACACCGCCAACTGGTTCGACGGCAGTATCACCGGAAAGGGAGGTAACGCATACGGAAAACATTCAGCATTTTGCACCGAAACACAGCATTACCCCAATGCAATGAACATTAAGCATTTCCCAAACGTAATTCTAAGACCCGGAGATATTTACAGGTCTGAAACTGTATGGCGTTTTTCTGTTGCCGACTCGATATAAATCAATAATAAACTGTTATTTATGAGATCGCTCCTGATAATTTTCTCCCTGATACTGGCTATTTATTTGCCAGATTCCCTTGCCCAATCGCCTTCACATACTTTCGCTGCTGTCGGGCAGGACTTTAAACTTGATGATCAACCGATCCAACTAATTGCCGGTGAAATGCACTACCAGCGTATTCCGCGTGAATATTGGCAAAACAGGTTGCAAACCGCTCATGCCATGGGATTGAACACTGTATCGGTATATTGTTTCTGGAATGATCATGAACCGGTTCAGGGCAAATTCGATTTCAAGACTGGCAACCGCGACCTGGCCACCTTCATAAAGATGGCGCAGGCTGAAGGTCTTTGGGTGATTCTTCGTCCGGGCCCATATGCCTGTGCCGAATGGGAATTCGGGGGTTATCCCTGGTGGCTGCTTAAAGAAAAAGATTTGATCGTCAGAAGTAAAGATCCGAGGTTTCTTTCAGCTGCTGAAAAATATATTCTGGAACTCGGCAACCAGGTCAGAGATCTGCAGATAACCAATGGCGGACCAATCATTATGGTTCAGGTAGAAAACGAATATGGCTCCTACGGCAACGATAAAGAGTATATGTCAATGATAAGAGACATGTTTGTTAAGGCAGGTTTCAATGTACCTCTTTTCACAGCAGACGGACCAGTGCAATGTAAAGACGGGTATTTGCCCGGTATACTGCCAGCTATCAACGGCGAAACCAATCCCGATGCTCTTGTTGATACTGTTAACAAATACAACAACGGAGACGGCCCGTACTTCATCCCTGAATATTACCCCGGCTGGTTAGACCATTGGGGTGAACCAAAATCAAAAGTCAAAACCGATGATGTTGTTAAGGATATCAAAGTTTTGCTTGAGTCAGGTGTTTCGTTCAATTTTTATATGCTTCATGGTGGAACTAATTTCGGTTTTATGAACGGCGCAAATTACAACCGTGAAACACCGATTCAACCTGATATTACCAGTTACGACTATGATTCACCGATTAGCGAAGCAGGCTGGCCGACTGACAAATATTTCGCTCTTAAGAAACTTATCTTCCCTTACCTTCCTGAAGGAAGCATAATACCGGAAGTGCCCGAACGGCTACCGATAATCACAATACCGCAGTTCAGGCTCAGCGAGGTATACAGTGTAACCAACTATCTGCCAAAACCCATCAAATCAACTGGCATTCTTAGCATGGAAGACGTGGACCAGGCATATGGCTACATTCTTTACCGGACAACAATAGCCAAGCCCGGGAAATCAGTGCTGAAAATCAGGGAGCTAAGAGATTTTGCTGTTATCATGATCAATGGCAATCCGGTTGGAACGCTCGACAGGAGGCTTGCACAGGATTCAATTCTGCTCGAGATAAAATCTCCTAATAGCCGGCTCGATATACTGGTGGAGAACATGGGTCGCATTAATTATGGCCATCGCATGACTGACAACCGGAAAGGAATTACTGAAAAAGTACTGCTCGGACAAACCGAACTCAGGAACTGGGAAATCTACCCTTTGCCGATGAATAGAATACCGGCTTTCACCAAAGTGGAAAAGAAAAAGCCTGCCGGCCCTGTATACAGAAGGGGTACCTTCAACCTTGAAAACGTCGGAGATACTTTCATCGATATGCGTTTGTGGGGGAAAGGAATTGTATTTGTGAACGGTAATAACCTTGGAAGATACTGGAACATAGGGCCACAGCAAACCCTTTACTGCCCTGCCCCTTTTCTTAAAAAAGGTCAGAATGAGATTGTGGTTGTGGAACTGCTCAATCCCGAAATCAATCTTATTAAAGGCTTGAGTGAACCAATTCTTGACCAATTGAGAAACAAATAGTCAATCGTACCATAATTTACAGATTATCAATAATTAATATAAATCATATGAACCTAACCTGGATTGACTGGAGTATCATATTAGTGCTATTTGCCTTAATGCTCGGAATGGTATTCCTGAGCAAGAGTTTGCTGAAAAGCGTCACTGACTTCCTGGCAACAGGCCGTACGGGAGGGCGCTATATCATCTCAATGTTCCATGGTACGGCAGCACTTGGAGCGATTACAGTGGTTGGAGCCCTGGAGCAAAACTACAATGCCGGTTTCAATTCAAGGTGGTGGGAAATGCCAACCGCTGTAATTCTGGTCACTATTAGTGTTACTGGCTGGGTGGTTTATCGCTTCAGGCAGACCCGTGCACTTACTATGGCACAGTTTTTTGAAATGCGCTACAGCAGGGCATTCAGGATATTTGCGGGTATGCTTGCTTTCGTTTCGGGCCTTGTGAACATGATAATTTTCCCGGCCGTGAGTGCCAAATTCTTTATTTATTTCTGCGGAATTCCTGAAATCGGTCACCTTGGCCCGTATTCTTTAACCTATATCTTCACGACAGCGGTTATGGTTTTGGTGCCTTTATATTTCATCTTTACGGGTGGCCATATTGCAGTGATGTTCACTGATTTCATACAGGGTGTGTTCGTGAATATTGTTTTTGTGATCATCGTGATATTGCTGCTGGTTCAGGTCGGCTGGGTTGATATTGGAACTGCTATCAAGTCTGCACCATCAGGTCAATCACTCATCAATCCGTTTGATGCCAGTAAAGTGCAGGATTTTAATCCATGGTTTTTCTTTATAGGGATGTTCGGGCTTATTTATACTAAACTTTCGTGGCAGGGCAACTCCTCATTCAGCATTGCTGCAAAAAATGCCCATGAAGCCAAGATGGCTGATGTACTTACTAACTGGCGACTGGTTCCGCAGTGGGGACTGTTCCTCATGATTGTTCCTATTGTAGCCTATACGATCTTTCATCACGAAAATTACAAGGTGATTGCCGATTCAATCAACAACATGCTTGCCGGTTTTGCACCTGCCGACCAGAGCCAGTTGCGAGTTCCCATGGTTCTAAACTACTTGTTGCCGGTCGGGCTAAAAGGTGCCTTTGCAGCCATCATGCTGGCTGCGGCAATTACCTGCCACAACACGTATATGCATTCCTGGGGTAGCATCTTCATTCAGGATGTGGTCATCCCGATCAGGAGAAAACCATTTGGACCAGCCGAGCACCTGAAATACCTGAAACTCTCAATCCTGGCAGTTGGTATTACGATATTCATCCTGAGTATAGTATTTCAACAGACTGAGAAAGTATTTCTCTTCCTCAATATCTCAGGAGCTATTTTCGTGGGCGGTTCAGGTGCAGTAATTATCGGTGGACTGTATTGGAAAAAAGGAACAACCCCGGCTGCCTGGGCAGCAATGATCACCGGGGCGCTGGCTGCTTCGGTAAATATCCTGCTCAACCAGCTGATCCCAAATTTCCCGATAAACGGGCAATGGGGATGGTTTATCGCCATGGTTTCAGCTTCAATAGTTTATGTAATGGTTTCACTCCTCACGCCTCGTAAAGCATTCAACCTCGACAAACTGCTTCACCGGGGCGAATATGCAGTTCAGTCAGAAATTTCCTCAGCAAGTACTGAGGTGATCAGGGGTTGGAAAGTGCTGGCGCCAACAAAAGAGTTCACTAAAGGAGACAAAGCCATTTATTATGTAACAACCGGCTGGACCTTCGCCTGGGTTATTGTTTTCGCCATAGGAACATTGTTCTANTTTTTCGTAAAGCCTTTCACAAACGATCAATGGATGAGTTTCTGGAAAATCTACACCTACCTGTTTCTTACGGCTTCAATCATTGTAACTATATGGTTTACAATAGGCGGTATTAAGAACCTGAAGGAAATGATTCATGCTCTTCGTACTAATATTCGTGACCATCATGATGATGGATTTGTATCTAAATAATAAAATAAAGAACGATGAACTACGGCCACTTTTCACCCGACGGTAAAGAATATATTATTACCAATCCAAGGACTCCCAGCCCATGGATAAACTACATTTACAACGGGCGGTATTTTTCAACAATTTCAAACAATGGCGGCGGAATCAGTTATTATAAAAGTCCGCTGCACGGCAGGATAACACGTTATAGAATCAACGAAGTCCCACCCGACAGGCCGGGAAAATACCTTTATATTAAAGACCGGGAAAGCGGGGAAACTTGGAGTCTTACCTGGCAACCGGTTGGCAAACATGCAGAGTGTTACAGAGTTGCACACGGATTCGGATATACAAGGGCTGAAGCTTCTGTGAATTCGATTGAGACATCCGTTCTCTACTTCGTTCCACAGGATGATGACCAGGAAATCTGGAAAACGGTGATTAAAAATGTCGGTGACAAACCACGGAAACTTTCTGTTTATGGTTATGTTGAACTTGCACTGGGCCATGCACTTGTTGATCTGATTAATCAATGCGATGACCAGCATTTTAACAGGTCGCATTTCGAGAAAGATCTGAATGCTCTTTTCTCTACAAAAACATATTGGGTCACACAGACGAAAGGTACCCAACAGCAGGAAAACAAGGAGTGGGATCAATGGACTTTTTTCACTGTAAATAAGCCGGTAACAGGTTTTGAAACTGTGCGTGAACGATTTCTTGGCCTGTATAGAAACGAGAACAATCCGGAAAGCATTGAAAATGAGAATTTGTCGTGCCAGGAAACTGACTTCGGTAATGTTGTCAATGCTTTAAAAATAGATGTTGATTTACAACCGGGCGAAACTTCAGACCTCATCTTTTCACTGGGAGTGATCGAGAAGATAAGGTTTGAAGAACTTAAATATGAGAGAGTTAGCAAGTATAAAAACCTACAGGCTGTTGATGAAGCATTTCGTCAGATGCAGCAATTATGGGATGCATATTTCAGCCATACCACGGTTGATACACCTGATGAAGACGTGAATATTTTCATGCGATACTGGCTCCCTTACCAGGCAAAAGTCGCCTTTGACGTAGGGCGTGTAATCAGCTTTTATTACTGGGGAATCGGCCGCGGGTTTGGTTTTCGGGATACATCGCAAGATACAATAGCTGTTACCATTTCAAATCCCGAAAAGGCTAAAGAACGTATTCAATTGCTTTCAAGGCAGATGAGAAAAGATGGTAAAGTCTATCATCATTTTCATGGCGACGGCCAGGGAGAATTCACATATCATTGCGATGATCCGTTGTGGTTTATGCTTGCAGTTACCGAATACCTGAAGGAAACCGGCGATCTCTCACTATTATATGACAAGCAACCATTTATTGATGGTGAACCTGATACCATCCTTCAGCATATGTTCAGCGTGGTTAATTACGCAAAAAATAACCTGGGCAAACACGGTTTGCCAATTTTTGGCCGTGGTGATTGGAACGATACCCTGGACTATATCGGAGGAGATGAAGGCGGCGAAAGTGTATGGGGTGCTATGTTNTATGCAGCCATGCTAAACCTTTTTGTTGAACTCTTGGGGCATCTTGGAATGATTGAAGAGCAGCGTGAAGTTGCTGTAATCAGGGAAAGTCTTGTAACGGCTGTGGATGAAAACTGCTGGGATGGTGAATGGTACATTCGTGCTATAGGTGAGAAAGATCGCAGGATTGGATCCAAAGCAAATAAATACGGAAAGATATTTCTTAATACGCAGATATGGCCGGTATTGGCCGGCTTTCCTGACAAGAGCCGCCTTTTCTCTGCCATGGACAGTGTAAAAAACCATCTTGATTCACCTGAAGGACCGAAAAAATGTTCGCCGGCATGGCGCGAAATCGATCCCAATATAGGCCTTGTAACCCGCTGTGTTTGGGGGAAAAAGGAAAACGGTGCAGTGTTTTGCCATCCCACCACATGGGTTATTCAGGCTGAAACTATGCTTGGCCGCAGTAACCAGGCATTTTCCTATTTCAAAAAACTCCTTCCAAACCGTATCGACAGCGATACTTTTATTGCCGAACCTTATGTTTACTCGCAGTATATAACCAGTAATGAGCATTCACAACCCGGGAGAGCAAGCCACTCGTGGCAGACCGGATCGGCTGCCTGGATGTACCGGGTTAGCTATGATTACATACTCGGTATACGTTCTACTTATAACGGGCTTATAATTGATCCCGCAATTCCTTCACACTGGCCAGGATATAGAGCTGAACGGATATTCAGGGGAACCCGTTACATCATAGAGGTTGAAAATGCCGGTGGCACTGAAAAAGGCATCAGGAAATTATTTGTTGACGGAACCGAAATAGCAGGTAACCTCATTCCTATTTCCCAATCCAACCTCTGTAATGTTAAAGTAATTATGTAATTTATTGTTAATAAATATAATATGAAAAGGCATTCTAAAAATCCTGTCATTACCCGACACGACGTCCCTCCTATTCCACCTGAACTCGTTGATGTAACGAGTGCATTCAACCCGGGAGCTATTAAGGACGGCGAAATTTACCGTCTGATGTTACGTGTGCAAAGCCGTTCACGTGAGACCTTTTTAGTGATGGCCGAAAGTCTTGATGGTGTGAATTTCAAGGTTGAGAACAAAATCGTTCATTTCAAGGGTATTGAAAACGTCAAGGGAAAAATCTTTCACATATATGACGCCCGGATCACTAAACTCGAAGGACGGTTTTATATCATGTTTGCCATGGACATGGAAGACGGCTGCCAACTTGGATTAGGCGTGACTGATGATTTCAAACAATTTGATTTTCTCGGAATTACATCCAATGAGGACATCAGAAACGGCGTTCTTTTCCCTGAAAATGCGAACGGTAAATACCTGAGGATGGATCGCCCTAACAAAGCGCGGCATTCCGGTGGACCTACATCGGGAAGTACGATCTGGCTCAGCCAATCCGATAATCTCATCGATTGGGAACCAGTTGCACCTCTGATTAACGGGCGCTTTCATTACTGGGATGAATACATTGGTTCAGGTCCCCCACCTGTAAAAACCCGTAAAGGATGGCTTCATGTATACCATGGTGTGGCCGGGCATTTCGGCAGTGCNAATATTTACCAGGGTGGAATTATGCTTCTCGACTTGCAGAACCCGTCAAAAGTGCTGGGCCGTTGTCGCGGCAACATTCTCGAACCCAGAGAAATCTGGGAGCTTGCCGGACAGGTTCCTAATGTAACTTTCCCCAGTGGTATGATCGTGGAAGAGTATGACAATGAAGGATTTGCTGTAGAAAACAGCGAAGTCAAGATATATTACGGGGCAGCCGACACATCGGTTGGATTGTTAATAACAACCGTTGCCGAACTTATAGAAGCCGCTATGGAAGGAGGAATTCCGGAGATTTGATAAAATTGTTCCGGGTTCTGTTATTGCTTACTCGCCAGGAAAGAAGCAAGGCAATCTTTGACCGAGCATAGTATCTCGTACTCGCTTGCATTCAGTAAGAAATCGCTGGAAAGATTACAGTATTCAATGAAAGCCTCGATTTCTTCGTCGGAGGTAAAGCCTGTTATCGCTTTGATTATCTCCGGATTATACTTTTTATCAATGATCGCCCGGAGTTGGTCCTTACCAATCAGTTCTTCATACTTTTTTAATGATTTTCCCCTGCGGCTGAACGTGTTATATAGCATAGTAATCGGCCCGGAAATCGTATAGGTAAGCCCGGGATCCCCCATTCCAGGCAATGTTTCCCTCGGACCGGCAGGAGGAAGATCTGTGATTTTTGCATTCAGGTTCAGATCAGCAATTACAGGCTTTTCAACCTTCTGATTCAGAACAGCCTGGCGCAATTCAGTAATATTTCTGGGCCGGTTAAAAATAGTCACTGCCGACAATTGGAGTGTATCTTCTTTCATATAAACATGCACAGGGTACACTGAGCCGGTCTCACCCGGAATAGTAAGTCTGGCCGATTCAAATCCCATGTACCTGAAAACTACAGTATCACCTTCACCGGCAAAAATCCTGAAAGTGCCCTTTTCATCACTGGTTGTGCCTGCACGTCCTTTGTAATTCACTATGTTAACATATGCCAAAGGCCGGCCGTGTATATCTGTTACAAATCCGTCGACACGGATCTTGGATGTTTGCCCGTTTACCCTTATAACTGGCAAAAGACAAATTAATATACAAACGAGGAATAATACCAGCCGGTTCATAGCAGCAAAAGTAGCGAAACACAGGCCTGAACTTATGTTAATGTTTGTTAAGTTAATTCCGGCAGCCATAATAATATTCCCGAATTGGGACAATATTTCCACAATGCGCCTATCAACGTTAAAATGTTTCATTTTCTATCTGTTAGTCTGGGTAATTGGAGCTGATAGACCAAGCTGCTTTTTTACTATCGAAAATCTTTGAAGGTCAGGTATGTTAAAAGACCTATCGATTTTTACGCAATATGAAAATTTCGATTTAGAGTTGTGATGCCTTCAGACTAGCATGATAATCATATTCAAAAATATCAGAAATATTTCAATAAGGATCATTGTAACTAAAATCCTAATGAGTTTCAAATTGAAAACCTAAATTGTTAAATTCTACTCCTATGTTTCTGTAAAATACATTATTACTGATACTTATAAATTTTGGCAAGAATTTAGTATAATCGAAAACACCCGAAAACTAACAACATCACAACTACTAATACCTGTCCGACTTGATTACAATGAAAAACTTTACTCCTACAGCTTGTTTCAAACTCTTCTCCAAAATCAAGAGTGCATTCTTTTTTGCCGGCAGTCAGTTTTTCCGGAATCAGGACTTCTCAAGTCCAGCACTAATTACATTAAAGACTTCAGAATCCGGATACTATACTTCTCATTTCTGCTTAGGAAAGAGAGGTAATATGACTTGTTGTGAATAATTCTCTGAAAATCGTAACTAATGGATAATCTGGTACTTGTACCTACACTATATTGACCTACTATCTAATTCTACTGGTAAAACTAACAAACCATGAAAAACCATCTATCTCGTTGCAATTCAGCAGTTCAAAATAAAGGAACCCTTGCTTCTTTTAATGCAAGATTTCTGAAAAGGCTGCCGCTTATCCTTATTTTGTTCAGCGTTATATACGCAAACGGACAACAAGCCGACAAATTAGGATCATCATCTGAGCGCATCCCGCCACCAGATTCACCTTTTACTTCCATGTATCAGTCTGGAGCAAATTCGGATGCCCCCGCAGGTTCAATCTCGGTGGCTGAGAACGCTGTATATAATGCCTATACACCCGAAGAACTTGTTCAAAATGTACTCGTTACAGGATGTTTGACTGCGAGCAATGTCAGGTTTGGGTATTACAACCGAACTAACAATAATGCATGGGTCAATCATACCTGGTCCAGCACTCCCGGCAATCGCCAGCTTGCATATTTCAATAAGGGCAACTCTACTTTCCCCTTAAATGAAGGTTTGCTGCTTTGTACCGGAAAAGCATCTTCAGCAATGGGGCCAAATAATAATGCCGGTAAATCAGATGAGATGGTTAGCAATGCTTCCGATCCGGACCTCGCGACAATCACTGGCAGAACGATGTATGATGCTGCCATCCTCGAATTTGACTTCGTACCGGCCGGTGACTCAATTGAGTTCACTTTTGTGTTTTCATCAGAAGAATATCTTGAATATGTAGGATCACAATACAATGATGCATTTGGATTCTTTCTCAGTGGCCCTGGTATCAGCGGACCTTATACCAATAATGCAGTGAATCTTGCATTGGTTCCCGGTACTACAACCCCTATATCAATAAACACGATACATCCGGCAACAACCAACAACTATGGTACGTTTCCTGCACTCAACGATGCTTACTACGTGAACAATGCTTCAGGATCACTGACAATGCAATATGATGGACGCACGGTTGTGCTCACGGCTAGATATCCGGTTCAGGCCTGTTCAACATACAGAATCAGAATGAGCATTGCAGATGCATCAGATCAAAAATGGGATGCTGGAGTTTTTCTGGGAGCCAGAAGTTTCAACTCGCAAAACATCTCAATGACAAATTTCGCCCTGACCAATTTTGGAAACTATAATGAAGGGCAAACAAATTTATTCGAAGATTGCTCAGGGTATATGAGAATTGAACGTACGGATTCTGATCTTACTCTTCCCAATACTGTTAACCTGCTAATTTCAGGTACAGCTACAAATGGAGTTGACATCCAAACAACAGACAATCAACCATTCCCTTCGCAGATCACTTTCCCTGCCAATGTTTCATACATTGACATTCCATATACTATAGTTGCTGACGGAATATCGGATAATAATGAGACTTTCATTATTCAGGCACCTGTCAGTTGCCCATGCGAATCCAATCAAACCTATGTAACCCTGACACTTCACCTGTATGAACAGTTCCAGATTAGTTCTGTTTCAGCGTTAAATGTCAGATGCAACGGTCAGAATAACGGGACTATCACAGTAAATGCAATTGGTGGTTCTGGTAGTTACCTGTATTCAATCAATAATGGAACAACTTGGCAGAGCCTGAATATTTTTACAGGGCTTTCAGCAGGTACTTATACAATTCTTGTAAAAGATCCGGGGAGTTGTTACGCCGATGCTACAGCTACAGCTACAGTCGGAAGCCCAGTTGCTATATTGGCTAATGCCGGACCAGATGTAACTATCTGCACTGGTGAAAGCACACAACTGAATGGAACTGGTGGAGTACTCTATAGCTGGAGCCCTTCAACAGGACTTAATTACTCAAACATTGCCAACCCTATCGCCTCTCCTACCACCACCACCACATACACACTTACAGTCACCAATTCCTCCGGAGACTGCGCATCAACTGACCAGGTTGTTGTAACAGTGAACCCAATACCTACATTTTCTACGAGCACAGCTATCATTTCTTGTAATGGCGGAAATGATGGCTCAATTACTGTTACTCCTGGTTCAGGCTCGTTGACAAATTACCAATACTCGAAAGACGATGGAGCTACCTATCAAAGCAGTAATATTTTTACAGGACTTTCGGCTGGTACATACCTGGTAAAAATCAAAGTTATAGCCAGCGGGTGTGAATCAGTTCATTCATTTGTTACTGTATCGCAGCCCGAGGTAGTAGTTGCTTCAGAAGAACATACTGAAATTCTTTGTAACGGTGGTACTTCGAACGTTACGATCTCTGCTCTTGGCGGAACCGCTCCTTATTCAGGAACCGGAACTTTCAGCCAGGCTGCAGGAACTCACACATACACAGTTACAGATGCCAACGGTTGCTCCGATGATGTTACCGTGACTATTTCGCAGCCCGAGGTAGTAGTTGCTTCAGAAGAACACACTGCAATTCTTTGTAACGGCGGCACTTCGAGTGTAACGATCTCTGCTGTTGGCGGAACCGCTCCTTATTCAGGAACCGGTACTTTCAACCAGGCTGCAGGAACTCACACTTACACCGTTACAGATGCCAACGGTTGCTCCGATGATGTTACCGTGACTATTTCGCAGCCCGAAGTAGTTGTTGCTTTTGAAGAACACACTGCAATTCTCTGCAACGGCGGCACTTCGAGTGTAACGATCTCTGCTGTTGGCGGAACCGCTCCTTATTCAGGAACCGGTACTTTCAACCAGGCTGCAGGAACTCACACATACACAGTTACAGATGCCAACGGTTGCTCCGATGATGTTACCGTGACTATTTCGCAGCCCGAGGTAGTAGTTGCTTCAGAAGAACACACTGCAATTCTTTGTAACGGCGGCACTTCGAGTGTAACGATCTCTGCTGTTGGCGGAACCGCTCCTTATTCAGGAACCGGTACTTTCAACCAGGCTGCAGGAACTCACACTTACACCGTTACAGATGCCAACGGTTGCTCCGATGATGTTACCGTGACTATTTCGCAGCCCGAAGTAGTTGTTGCTTCTGAAGAACACACTGCAATTCTCTGCAACGGCGGCACTTCGAGTGTAACGATCTCAGCAGTTGGCGGAACCGCTCCTTATACCGGAACCGGTACTTTCAACCAGGCTGCAGGAACTCACACATACACAGTTACAGATGCCAACGGTTGCTCCGATGATGTCACCGTAACTATTTCGCAGCCCGAGGTAGTTGTTGCTTCAGAAGAACATACTGAAATTCTCTGCAACGGCGGCACTTCGAGTGTAACGATCTCAGCAGTTGGCGGAACCGCTCCTTATACCGGAACCGGTACTTTCGACCAGGCTGCAGGAACTCACACATACACAGTTACAGATGCCAACGGTTGCTCCGATGATGTCACCGTGACTATTTCGCAGCCCGAGGTAGTAGTTGCTTCAGAAGAACATACTGAAATTCTTTGTAACGGTGGTACTTCGAGTGTAACGATCTCTGCTGTTGGCGGAACCGCTCCTTATACTGGAACCGGTACTTTCAACCAGGCTGCAGGAACTCACACATACACAGTTACAGATGCCAACGGTTGCTCCGATGATGTTACCGTGACAATATCACAACCCGATGTTCTCGTTGCTTTGGAAAACCATACTCCCATATTGTGCAATGTGGGTGGAAACTCAACAGTAACTATTTCAGCAAATGGAGGTACTGCACCTTATACAGGAACAGGTATATTTTCACAGGCTGCAGGCACCCAAACGTACGTCGTAACTGATGCAAACGGATGTACTGATGATATCGTTGTGACTGTCACTGGTTCAGGTATCATTGATGGAAGCATTTTATCGCAAACTGACATTGAATGCGCCGGCCAAAGTACAGGTAGTTTCACAGTTGTCGGTAATGGCGGTGTTGAGCCATACACATACACATTAAGCGGCATTAATGGCCCTCTTGGTTATGTTTGCTCAACAACCTATGAATCATGGTTCAGCGGACAAAATGCTGAGCTGGTTTCACCTGATGGAACAGTGTTTACCAGTGTCGATTTTGCAAGCTTCGGAACACCTGAAGGGGCTTGCCCTGATTTCACAATAGGCTCCTGCAACGCCAGCAATAGCCAATCAATAGTAGAAAGCTATGTTTTGGGTAATAGTTATGCAAGCATCCCAGCAAGTACACTAATCTTCGGTGATCCCTGCGAGAATACACTAAAGAGGCTGTATATAAAAGCGACCTATTCCTCAATGAATGGTCTATTTAATCAAACTGGCACATTCAATAACCTGCAGGCAGGAACATATACGGTTATTATTCAGGATGCAAATGGATGTACCGATACATTAAGCGTTACACTTAATGATATTGATACTGCTGCTCCTACATGGATCACACTACCAGAAGCTCTCGATGTTCAGATAGACTGCAATGATCCCGAAGCATTAGCGACAGCTCAATTACAGTCACCTGTCGCCCAGGATGATCACGACACGTCACTTGATTACTGGAAAACATCCGGACCATTTGTAGCTGGTGATTGTCCCAATACAGGATCATATACAAACACCTGGGTCGCAGTTGATGATTGCGGCCTGAGCACCCCAACATTTACTCAAATAATAACCATTCAGGATATAACAGCTCCCGTAATAATATGTCCTGAGATTCCGTCAAGTCTAACACCAAATTCAGGTATCAATTATCTGAATACAGGTACCGCCATGGGATGCNNAACTGCCACTGACAATTGCTCACCCGTGACTATATCATACTCACTTTCAGGCGCAACAACCGGAAATGGTATCTCCCTGGATAACGTAACTTTCATGTTCGGTTCGACCACAGTTATTTGGACTGCTACTGATCAATGCGGCAATACATCGACATGTAGCTATATCATCAATGTAACTGATAATACTCCTCCTGAAATTTCATGTCCGCCGGCTATTACTGTATCCTGTTCCACTGAGATACCTGAAGCTTATTCATCTTTTGCTGAATTTGTTGCAGCAGGAGGAAACGCCTCAGACCTTTCAGGTATCAATGTATCAAGTTTTGTTTTGGTACTTGAAGGAAGCGATGGCAATACATGCCCTGAAACTATTACACGTACATATCAGATTGCAGATATAGTAGGTAACACAGCACAATGTACACAGTCTGTTATTGTACACGATCAATTAGCTCCTGTAATTGAATCACCAGCTTCTGATCTTACCGTAGAATGCGATGGATCAGGAAATTCTGAAGAACTTAATGCATGGTTAGCATCAAACGGGAACGCAGTTGCTTCAGATAATTGTGGCAACATTAGTTGGTCAAATTCCTTTGCAGGTTTGAGCAATCTTTGTGGTGCAACTGGTGCTGCAACAGTTGTTTTTACAGCTTCTGATAATTGTGGAAATAATGTTAGCACATCCGCGACATTTACAATTGTTGATAACACTGCTCCTATACTGAGTGCCATCCCCGCTGACACAACTATTGAATGCAGCGATTTGGAAAGTTTGCTTGAAAGCAACAATCTAACGGTTAATGGAGACTTCCAGAATGGTTCTCAGCCGTTCCCATTCGTTACAGGATACACATATCAGCCAAATATTCCTGGTAATGGAGAACTCTATCCTGAAGGACTCTATTCAATCGGTTCTGATGCTTATGCTTTCCATAATGATTTCTTTGGCCCCGGTCATGATGGAATTGGTGATAACTTTATGATTGTAAATGGATATCCCGGATCACCTCAGCCTGTTGTTTGGCAACAAACAATAACCGGATTACAGGTTGGTACAATATACTATTTCACAGCTTGGGCCAGAAGCCTTAATGACGCCGGGAACTATGCTAATCTGAAGTTCAGCATTAACGGCACACAGATCGGTGTTCCAACCGGTCCCTTCCTGCTGGTCCTGCTAACAACTCCAGCCCAATTTCATGGACAAGGTTCTATGGAAAACTGGACATCAAACTCGTCAACAGCAGTCCTTTCAATAGTTGATTTATCAACAGCTGCCAACGGAAATGATTTCGACTTGATGACATTTCGTTCGGCATTGAAGTTAATGCAACTGATAATTGTGACAATGATCCGGTTATTACACTAAATGAAGTACGGAATGACGGGGATNTGTCCTAACAGTTACACTTTAACTCGTACTTGGACTGCTACTGATGCATGTGGAAATACATCTACTGCTTCTCAAGTTATCACAATTGAAGATAATACTTCACCGGTGATTTCAACACCTTCATCGGACCTGACTGTTGAATGCAATGGTCAAGGTAATACAACTCAGTTGAACACATGGTTAGTAGCAAATGGTAACGCTATAGCAAACGACAACTGTGGAAACGTGACATGGACCAACAACTTTGAAGCCCTCAGCGACCTCTGTGGCAATACAGGCGCTGCTACCGTCATCTTCACTGCTACCGACGACTGCGGCAACTTCTCCACAACCTCCGCTACCTTCACCATCATTGATGTTACTGCTCCTACGATCACTACTCCTGCCGCTGACCTCACCGTTGAATGTGACGGCCAGGGCAATACTGCTGAACTCAGCGCATGGCTCGCTTCTAACGGCGGTGCCGTAGCTTCTGACATCTGCAGCAACGTGACATGGACTAACAACTTTNNGAAACCCTCAGCGACCTCTGTGGCAATACAGGCGCTGCTACCGTCATCTTCACTGCTACCGACGACTGTGGCAACTTCTCCACAACCTCTGCTACATTCACCATCATTNGATGTTACTGCTCCTACGATCACTACTCCTGCCGCTGACCTCACCGTTGAATGTGACGGCCTCGGCAACACTGCTGAACTCAGCGCTTGGCTCGCTTCTAACGGCGGTGCCGCAGCTTCTGACATCTGCAGCAATGTGACATGGACCAACAACTTTGAAGCCCTCAGCGACCTCTGTGGCAATACAGGCGCTGCTACCGTCATCTTCACTGCTACCGACGACTGCGGCAACTTCTCCACAACCTCCGCTACCTTCACCATCATTGATGTTACTGCTCCTACGATCACTACTCCTGCCGCTGACCTCACCGTTGAATGTGACGGCCTCGGCAATACTGCTGAACTCAACGCATGGCTCGCTTCTAACGGCGGAGCCGTAGCTTCCGACATCTGCAGCAATGTGACGTGGACTAACAACTTTGAAGCCCTCAGCGACCTCTGTGGCAATACAGGCGCTGCTACCGTCATCTTCACTGCTACCGACGACTGCGGCAACTTCTCCACTACCTCCGCTACCTTCACCATCATTGATGTTACTGCTCCTACGATCACTACTCCTGCCGCCGACCTCACCGTTGAATGTGACGGCCTCGGCAATACTGCTGAACTCAGCGCATGGCTCGCTTCAAACGGCGGCGCCGTAGCTTCTGACATCTGCAGCAACGTGACATGGACCAACAACTTTGAAGCCCTCAGCGACCTCTGTGGCAATACAGGCGCTGCTACCGTCATCTTCACTGCTACCGACGACTGCGGCAACTTCTCCACAACCTCCGCTACCTTCACCATCATTGATGTTACCGCTCCTACGATCACTACTCCTGCCGCCGACCTCACCGTTGAATGTGACGGCCTCGGCAATACTGCTGAACTCAGCGCTTGGCTCGCTTCCAACGGCGGTGCCGTAGCTTCTGACATCTGCAGCAATGTGACATGGACCAACAATTTTGAAGCCCTCAGCGACCTCTGTGGCAATACAGGCGCTGCTACCGTCATCTTCACTGCTACCGACGACTGCGGCAACTTCTCCACAACCTCCGCTACCTTCACCATCATTGATGTTACCGCTCCTACGATCACTACTCCTGCCGCTGACCTCACCGTTGAATGTGACGGCCTCGGCAATACTGCTGAACTCAGCGCATGGCTCGCTTCTAACGGCGGTGCCGTAGCTTCTGACATCTGCAGCAATGTGACATGGACAAACAACTTTGAAGCCCTCAGCGACCTCTGTGGCAATACAGGCGCTGCTACCGTCATCTTCACTGCTACCGACGACTGCGGCAACTTCTCCACAACTTCCGCTACCTTCACCATCATTGATGTTACCGCTCCTACGATCACTACTCCTGCCGCTGACCTCACCGTTGAATGTGACGGCCTCGGCAATACTGCTGAACTCAGCGCATGGCTCGCTTCTAACGGAGGTGCCGTAGCTTCTGACATCTGCAGCAATGTGACATGGACCAACAACTTTGAAGCCCTCAGCGACCTCTGTGGCAATACAGGCGCTGCTACCGTCATCTTCACTGCTACCGACGACTGCGGCAACTTCTCCACAACCTCTGCTACCTTCACCATCATTGATGTTACAGCTCCTACAATCACTACTCCTGCCGCCGACCTCACCGTTGAATGTGACGGCCTCGGCAACACTGCTGAACTCAGCGCATGGCTCGCTTCAAACGGCGGAGCCGCAGCTTCTGACATCTGCAGCAATGTGACATGGACAAACAACTTTGAAGCCCTCAGCGACCTCTGTGGCAATACAGGCGCTGCTACCGTCATCTTCACTGCTACCGACGACTGCGGCAACTTCTCCACAACTTCCGCTACCTTCACCATCATTGATGTTACCGCTCCTACGATCACTACTCCTGCCGCCGACCTCACCGTTGAATGTGACGGCCAGGGCAACACTGCTGAACTCNNAAGCGCATGGCTCGCTTCTAACGGCGGTGCCGTANNAGCTTCTGACATCTGCAGCAATGTGACATGGACTAACAACTTTGAAGCCCTCAGCGACCTCTGTGGCAATACCGGCGCTGCTACCGTCATCTTCACTGCTACCGACGACTGCGGCAACTTCTCCACAACCTCCGCTACCTTCACCATCATTGATGTTACCGCTCCTACGATCACTACTCCTGCCGCTGACCTCACCGTTGAATGTGACGGCCTCGGCAATACTGCTGAACTCAGCGCATGGCTCGCTTCAAACGGCGGAGCCGTAGCTTCTGACATCTGCAGCAATGTGACATGGACAAACAACTTTGAAGCCCTCAGCGACCTCTGTGGCAATACAGGCGCTGCTACCGTCATCTTCACTGCTACCGACGACTGCGGCAACTTCTCCACAACCTCCGCTACCTTCACCATCATTGATGTTACCGCTCCTACGATCACTACTCCTGCCGCTGACCTCACCGTTGAATGTGACGGCCTCGGCAATACTGCTGAACTCAGCGCATGGCTCGCTTCTAACGGCGGAGCCGTAGCTTCTGACATCTGCAGCAATGTGACATGGACAAATAACTTTGAAGCCCTCAGCGACCTCTGTGGCAATACAGGCGCTGCTACNGTCATCTTCACTGCTACCGACGACTGCGGCAACTTCTCCACAACTTCTGCTACCTTCACCATCATTGATGTTACAGCTCCTACGATCACTACTCCTGCCGCCGACCTCACCGTTGAATGTGACGGCCAGGGCAACACTGCTGAACTCAGCGCTTGGCTCGCTTCAAACGGCGGAGCCGTAGCTTCTGACATCTGCAGCAATGTGACATGGACCAACAACTTTGAAGCCCTCAGCGACCTCTGTGGCAATACAGGCGCTGCTACCGTCATCTTCACTGCTACCGACGACTGCGGCAACTTCTCCACAACCTCCGCTACCTTCACCATCATTGATGTTACCGCTCCTACGATCACTACTCCTGCCGCCGACCTCACCGTTGAATGTGACGGCCAGGGCAACACTGCTGAACTCAGCGCTTGGCTCGCTTCCAACGGCGGCGCCGTAGCTTCTGACATCTGCAGCAATGTGACATGGACCAACAACTTTGAAGCCCTCAGCGACCTCTGTGGCAATACAGGCGCTGCTACCGTCATCTTCACTGCTACCGACGACTGCGGCAACTTCTCCACAACTTCCGCTACCTTCACCATCATTGATGTTACCGCTCCTACGATCACTACTCCTGCCGCTGACCTCACCGTTGAATGTGACGGCCATGGCAACACTGCTGAACTCAGCGCATGGCTCGCTTCTAACGGCGGTGCCGTTGCTTCTGACATCTGCAGCAATGTGACATGGACCAACAACTTTGAAGCCCTCAGCGACCTCTGTGGCAATACAGGCGCTGCTACCGTCATCTTCACTGCTACCGACGACTGCGGCAACTTCTCCACAACCTCTGCTACCTTCACCATCATTGATGTTACAGCTCCTACGATAACTACTCCTGCCGCTGACCTCACCGTTGAATGTGACGGCCTCGGCAACACTGCTGAACTCAACGCATGGCTCGCTTCTAACGGCGGTGCCGTAGCTTCTGACATCTGCAGCAATGTGACATGGACTAACAACTTTGAAGCCCTCAGCGACCTCTGTGGCAATACAGGCGCTGCTACCGTCATCTTCACTGCTACCGACGACTGCGGCAACTTCTCCACAACCTCTGCTACCTTCACCATCATTGATGTTACAGCTCCTACGATCACTACTCCTGCCGCTGACCTCACCGTTGAANNATGTGACGGCCTCGGCAATACTGCTGAACTCAGCGCATGGCTCGCTTCAAACGGCGGAGCTGTAGCTTCTGACATCTGCAGCAATGTGACATGGACTAACAACTTTGAAGCCCTCAGCGACCTCTGTGGCAATACAGGCGCTGCTACCGTCATCTTCACTGCTACCGACGACTGCGGCAACTTCTCCACAACTTCTGCTACCTTCACCATCATTGATGTTACAGCTCCTACGATCACTACTCCTGCCGCTGACCTCACCGTTGAATGTGACGGCCTCGGCAACACTGCTGAACTCAACGCATGGCTCGCTTCTAACGGCGGTGCCGTAGCTTCTGACATCTGCAGCAATGTGACATGGACTAACAACTTTGAAGCCCTCAGCGACCTCTGTGGCAATACAGGCGCTGCTACCGTCATCTTCACTGCTACCGACGACTGCGGCAACTTCTCCACAACCTCTGCTACCTTCACCATCATTGATGTTACAGCTCCTACGATCACTACTCCTGCCGCTGACCTCACCGTTGAATGTGACGGCCTCGGCAATACTGCTGAACTCAGCGCATGGCTCGCTTCAAACGGCGGAGCTGTAGCTTCTGACATCTGCAGCAATGTGACATGGACTAACAACTTTGAAGCCCTCAGCGACCTCTGTGGCAATACAGGCGCTGCTACCGTCATCTTCACTGCTACCGACGACTGCGGCAACTTCTCCACAACTTCTGCTACCTTCACCATCATTGATGTTACAGCTCCTACGATCACTACTCCTGCCGCTGACCTCACCGTTGAATGTGACGGCCTCGGTAATACTGCTGAACTCAGCGCATGGCTCGCTTCTAACGGCGGTGCCGTAGCTTCTGACATCTGCAGCAATGTGACATGGACAAACAACTTTGAAGCCCTCAGCGACCTCTGTGGCAATACAGGCGCTGCTACCGTCATCTTCACTGCTACCGACGACTGCGGCAACTTCTCCACAACCTCTGCTACCTTCACCATCATTGATGTTACCGCTCCTACGATCACTACTCCTGCCGCTGACCTCACCGTTGAATGTGACGGCCTCGGCAATACTGCTGAACTCAGCGCATGGCTCGCTTCAAACGGCGGAGCCGTAGCTTCTGACATCTGCAGCAATGTGACATGGACAAATAACTTTGAAGCCCTCAGCGACCTCTGTGGCAATACAGGCGCTGCTACCGTCATCTTCACTGCTACCGACGACTGCGGCAACTTCTCCACAACCTCCGCTACCTTCACCATCATTGATGTTACCGCTCCTACGATCACTACTCCTGCCGCTGACCTCACCGTTGAATGTGACGGCCTCGGCAATACTGCTGAACTCAGCGCATGGCTCGCTTCAAACGGCGGAGCCGCAGCTTCTGACATCTGCAGCAATGTGACATGGACAAATAACTTTGAAGCCCTCAGCGACCTCTGTGGCAATACAGGCGCTGCTACCGTCATCTTCACTGCTACCGACGACTGCGGCAACTTCTCCACAACCTCCGCTACCTTCACCATCATTGATGTTACCGCTCCTACGATCACTACTCCTGCCGCCGACCTCACCGTTGAATGTGACGGCCTCGGCAATACTGCTGAACTCAGCGCTTGGCTCGCTTCCAACGGCGGTGCCGTAGCTTCTGACATCTGCAGCAATGTGACATGGACCAACAATTTTGAAGCCCTCAGCGACCTCTGTGGCAATACAGGCGCTGCTACCGTCATCTTCACTGCTACCGACGACTGCGGCAACTTCTCCACAACCTCCGCTACCTTCACCATCATTGATGTTACCGCTCCTACGATCACTACTCCTGCCGCTGACCTCACCGTTGAATGTGACGGCCTCGGCAATACTGCTGAACTCAGCGCATGGCTCGCTTCTAACGGCGGTGCCGTAGCTTCTGACATCTGCAGCAATGTGACATGGACAAACAACTTTGAAGCCCTCAGCGACCTCTGTGGCAATACAGGCGCTGCTACCGTCATCTTCACTGCTACCGACGACTGCGGCAACTTCTCCACAACTTCCGCTACCTTCACCATCATTGATGTTACAGCTCCGGTTGTTACTTGTCCTGAAAACATCACTGTAAATAATGACCAGGGTCTTTGCAGCGCATACGTCACTGTACCTCAGCCCGGTTATGTTGAAGCATGCAGCTCGGTTACACTGGTGAACAGTATTAACCAGACAGCAAATGCATCAGGAGTATACCAGGTCGGAACTACTACGGTTGTATGGATTGTGACCGATGAATGTGGTAACAGTTCTTCATGCTCAATGACAGTTACTGTTGTAGACAATGAAGCTCCGATTATCACATGTCCTGAAAGCCTCGTGCTTTGCGATACTGAACCGGTAGTTCTTGGAGAAGCAACTGCAACAGATAACTGCGAAATTCAGAGCATAACAAACAATGCTCCTGCAACATTCCCTGTTGGAGTAACCAACGTTACCTGGACTGCTCTGGATATTCATGGCAACACATCAACATGTCTGCAAACAGTTACTGTAATAGCACATCCTACAGCTGATGCAGGTCCCGATGATATTATCTGCCAGGCAAATAACTATACCGTTTCAGGTGCCTCAGCTACCAACTATTCATCAATCCTGTGGACTCACAACGGACAAGGCACATTGCAGAATGCAAACACGCTAACTCCTACCTATGTACCGCAGGTTGGTGAAACCGGCAATATTACACTCACGCTGACAGTATTAGCAAATGCTCCTTGTGCCAACGCAACTGACCAGATGGTTCTTACCATTCTGCCACAACCGGTTGCTACAGCGGGCGAAAATGCTACAATCTGTGGTGGTGAAACATTTGTTCCGGTAACAGCATGGGCAGCAAATTATAACAGCATCCTTTGGACAACTTCGGGTACTGGTACTTTCGACAACCCGGCTATTCTGCACCCGGTTTATACACCCAGCCAGGCTGATATAAACAACGGAAGTGTAACTCTCACGCTGACAGCTTATGGTAGTGCTCCATGTGGCAGCATCAGCTCCTCTATGACACTGACCATCATCCCGTCACCGGTAGCAAATGCCGGAAGCGACGATGCTACTTGCGAAGGAATGCCTTAGACTGTATCAGGCGCATCAGCAGGTAACTATGTTTCACTCCAGTGGACACACAACGGTGCTGGTACCCTCACCAATGCAACTACCCTCACTCCTACCTATACTCCTGCTGCCAATGAGACCGGAACTGTTGTTCTTACTCTCACCGTGACTGGAAACGGATCATGCGGTGTTGCTACTGATGAGATGATTCTGACTATCAACGTCAGCCCAACAGCTTATGCCGGGCCCGATGACATCACCTGCGCTTCGGCACCTTATACTTTAGCTGACGCTACAGCATCAGTTGGCAGTGTGACATGGACTACTTCAGGCACAGGTACATTTGATAATGCAGCCCTGTTACACGCAACCTACACTCCGAGTGCTGCTGATATTGCAGCCGGTAGTGTAACACTCACACTGCATGCAAGCGGAGCTGCCCCATGCCAGCCTGCAACCGATGCCATGGTACTCACTATTCAGCCGGCAACATATGCTTACGCTGGTGAGAATGCTACCATTTGCAACAATGCACCTTACACTGTAAATGATGCAATTGCAACCGGTTATACATCAATCCTCTGGTCGCATAACGGGCAAGGTACACTTTCGGATGAGACAACTCTCACTCCAACCTATACACCTGCTGTCAATGAAACAGGTGTTGTTACTCTTACTCTTGCCCTTACCGGAATAGAACCTTGCGGCAATGCGACTGCAACAGTTCAACTTACACTGCAACCAGCGTTGATTGCAAGTGCAGGTCCCGATCTGTACACCTGCGAAGGCGCTTCAATACTGGTAAGCCAGGCTGCAGCCCAGAACTTCTCCTCAGTAACCTGGACAAGCACGGGAACAGGAACATTTGATGATGCTTCACTGGTTAATCCGACCTATACTCCTTCAGTAGCAGATATTGAAGCAGGTACAGTAACCCTCACAATGACCGTTACAGGCATCAGCCCATGCGGAAATATTGAAGATCAGCTCGTTCTGACTATCAACCATTCACCGCTGGCAGCTGCCGGACCCGATGCATCAGCCTGCGCAGGTGTTGCCTTCACAGTATCAGGTGCTACGGCTACTAACTACAGCACTATCCAGTGGACTTCGAATGGTACCGGTCTACTCACAGGTGCGAATACCCTCACTCCTACCTATACTCCGGGTGAAGGTGAATCAGGTATTGTCGTCCTGACACTCACTGTTAATGGTCCCGGCGCATGCGGTAACCTTATCGCTACCGACCAGATGAATCTGTCAATATTCGCTGCACCTTCAGTAAATGCCGGTGCTGACCAGATCATCGCTTACAGCACTTCAACCACGCTGAACGGTAGTGCAACCGGTGGCAGCGGACTCTACGGATGGAGCTGGCAACCTGCTGAATTACTGGTTAATCCTAACCAGGAAAGCACGGTTACCGGTATCATCACCGAAACTACCACCTTCACACTCACAGTAATGGATATGTCGTCAGGTTGCTCGGCTTCGGATGATGTCACAGTAACAATCGGTTCGATGAACCATCCTCCGGTAGCTGTTGACGATTATGACACCACATCCATTGATGAACCGATCACTATCAATATCCTGGGCAACGACTCAGATCCTGATGGCGATAACATCACTCCTACTATTCTCACCCAGCCCGAACATGGCACTGTTATCCTTAATGAAGACGGAACAGTGCAGTACACTCCGGCTGCAGGCTTCTTCGGAATAGATAACTTCACCTATATGATCTGCGACGATGGCCAGCCTTCGCTCTGCGACATAGCAACCGTACGCATCCTGATATTCGGCGCACGTGAAGACCTGATTTTCTACAATGGTATTTCACCTAACGGCGACGGATTGAACGACAAGTGGATCATTGGAAACATCGAGTACTTCCACGACAACGAGGTGATTATCTTCAACCGTTGGGGTGACATTGTATACTCATGCTTCTATTACGACAACAGGGGTGTTGCATGGGATGGCACCTACGAGAAGACAGGCAACCCGGTTCCCGATGGTACTTACTTCTACATCGTTTCCGTACCTGGAGTTGGAAAATTCAACGGATGGATACTTGTCCGTGGTAATAAATAAACTAATCAGTCCGGGAGGCGCTCCGCTGCAATCAGTCAGCGGAGCACCAACCGGAAAATTCATCACCAATTCAAGAATCCATCAAACAGCAACTAGAAAAACTTCCAGATATGAAAAAGCTATTCACAATCCTGCTCCTCGTTATGGCAACAACAGCGTTTGCCCAGCAGGACCCACTGTTCAGCCAGTATATGTTCAACAAACTCGCCCTCAACCCTGCTTATGCCGGCAGCCGTGAATCACTCTCGGTAGACGTTTTAAACAGGTACCAGTGGGTNGGTATTGACGGTGCACCGAAAACCCTATCGGCATCCGTACATACACCATTGAGAAATCCTCACATAGGCCTTGGCCTGAATGTGTATCATGATAATATCGGTAATTCAATTTATGAAGGCGCACTGGCGACATTCGCCTACCGCATCATCTTCCCTGAAGGCAAACTATCATTTGGCTTACAGGCAGGCATTAAACATGTTGACTTTGACTGGTCAAAAATGATGGTGATTGATCCCGAAGACCAGATGTTCCTGGGCCAGCAGAAGAACCAGGCTGTTCCCGACGCTAACTTTGGAATCTATTACTATACCAACCGGTACTTTGTCGGATTTTCAAGCAAACAACTTCTTCAGAACCAAATGGGTGAAGTTGTTATCAACGGCAAAACCGAATTCACCAAATTACTGCGCCATTTTTACGGTATAGCCGGAGCCGCATTCCCTCTTTCTGACAATGTTGTCTTCAGGCCTTCAATGCTCGTAAAGTTTGTGAAAGACGCACCTCCCCAGCTCGACCTGAATGCCAGTTTCCTTTTGGCAAACACTTTCTGGGTAGGAGCTTCCTATCGTACAGAGAAAGCAGTATCGTTAATGACTGAGTTTAACCTCACTCACAATCTCAGGCTTGGATATTCATACGATATCTGGTTCAATGAACTGAGAAGTGAGAACAAAGGTTCGCACGAAATCAGGCTGGGCCTCGATCTGGATGTATTCCAGTCAAGAATGCATACCCCCAGGTATTTCTAACCATTACACTGAACGTATCGCAATAAAAATCAGAGCCCGGAAACGATCCGGATTGTTCCAGACGGAAAAGCTCATTCCACAACTACTCAAACTGTACTTCAATGAAGAAACTATATCTGCTAATTATTGCCGCCCTGCTGATCGCCCAGGGAGTTATGGCACAACCTGACGCAAGAGCCAGGAAGAGTATGAATTTATTCAACTATACCAAGGCAGTTAAAATCCTGAAAAGAGCAGCCAAAAAGGAGAAATACCGGGAAACGGCTATTCCCCTGCTTGCCGAATGCTACAAAATGCAAAGGGATGTAACCAATGCAAAAGAATGGTATGCACAGGCTGTTCAACTGCCCAATGCAACGGCAAATACCTGGTTTGATTATTCCAGCGCGCTCATACAAGCCGGTGAATATGCCCAGGCAAAAACAGCTCTNTGCCAGTATGGCAAAAATCGCCCGGCAGATCCGCGGCTGAAACTTAACACAGCATTATGCGACAGTGTTATGGTTTCGTGGAAAGACCATGCACCCCTCTTCGAGATCAANGACACTTCCAACGTCAATTCAGAGGCCAGTGATTTCGGCCCTTCATTCTTCTCAAACGGGTTCACTTATGCTACCGACCGCGAATCAAATGTTCTTGATGAACGTTCATACGGCTGGACNCGCCGCGGATACGTGAAAATGATGTTCACCAAACCCGAAACAACCGGTGACCTTTTCGGAAATATCCGTTACCCTAAATCATTGAAAGGNCTTTTCAACGAGACCTACCACGACGGACCGGCCTATTTTGCCGGCGACTCGGTGGTTGCTTTCACCCGTTCGTTCCGCGACCGTGATGCAAAAAAGATTGACAACGTAAGAACCGACATGCTGAAGATTTACTATGCCTCGCGTGTCAACGGAAAATGGGGCGAACTGAAGTCATTCTATCTCAACAGTCCTGATTACAATGTGGGGCATCCGGCACTTACCGCTGACGCTTCTACAATGTACTTTGTATCTGACATGCCCGGCGGACAAGGCGGAGCTGACATCTGGATGTGCAAACGCCAGGGCAGCGAATGGGGAAAAGCCGTTAACCTCGGCCCCGTGGTGAATACTCCGGGCAGCGAATTGTTCCCTTCACTCAAACAGGATGGAACCCTCTATTTTGCCAGCGACGGACATCCGGGATATGGCGGGTTGGACATTTTCAGTACACACATGGCTGACGCNAAATGGAGCACTCCGCAAAACCTCTATGCACCGCTCAACTCATCATACGACGATTTCGCCATCGCGTGGATGCCGGGTACAGTTTACGGAATGTTTTCATCCGACAGGCCCGGCGGACAAGGATGGGATGATATCTATGCTTTCAAGAAGCTGCCCGAACCTCCCGCTCCTGTTAAAGAAGAACAGCTTCCGGCAGGTATAGCAGGTTTNGTAAAAGACAAAACCACCATGCAGCCCATGGCCAATGCTACCGTATTTGTGCTGAACGACAAAACCGGCGAAGTGATTGTGCTGAAAACCGACAACAATGGCGCTTACACAATCACCATTCCAACACCTGATCCACTCATTGTTAAAGCAATGTCGCAGGGATATATTTCCGACTGCCTCAACTGGTCGGCTGATAACATGAAAGCCGGTGAAACCAGCAATGCATCGCGCGACCTGCTGCTTGACAAACTGGTTGTGAGCAAAACATTTAAGGTCGAAAACATTTATTACGACTTCGATAAATACAATATCCGCCCCGATGCCGAGCCTCCTCTCGACAACCTGGTGCGCATTATGAAAGACAATCCTATCAACATCGAACTTTCGTCGCATACCGACTGCCGCGGGTCGTTTGCATACAATGATAAGCTTTCGCAGCGCAGGGCCGAGTCAGCCGTGAAGTACATTGTTGACCAGGGCATTGATGCCAAACGCATTACTGCGAAAGGCTACGGCGAATACCAGCTTACCAACCGCTGCGCCGATGGTGTTAAATGCACCGAAGCCGAGCACCAGGCTAACCGCCGACCGAATTCAAAGGTGATTTCAACCACGGTGGAACAACCCAAAGAACAACCGTTTAATACTGATACATACAAAGCCGGTGATAAGATTGATCGTTCAAAACTGCCCGCGACTTCTTATGCAATGCAAGTAATTTTCTGAAGCACCCAAATACCGCACCGCCCGGCAGGAGAAATTCAGCCGGGCGTTGCATTTATAATTAGTTAAAGTCGGCACGGATTACATTCCGATAGCTATAGGAACGCACCTACGAGGGTAGTTCTTGTATTCTAGAAATCATCCTTTATTTGTTCAACTGTCAAAACTTTTGAGCTTAATACTCTTAGATCGTTAGGTTCAAATTTACCTCCTTTAATTTCCTCAATAAGATTTACAACTTCAAGTCTTTCTAGTTCTTTTTCAACTATAATATATTTAATATCATTTGGGGTAAATTCAATCTTGAAGCTAAATAAGCTGTTATCAAAATTCTCTTTCATTTGCTTATTATCATATTCTTCTTTATTGATTAATAGTTTGGGATTAATCGATTCCAGTGAATCTAGGCTTGGTACATATCGCCACTCTCTTTCATCATAAAAGGTAATATCATTAATAAGAACACCATCTCGCCACATGCTTCCCTTATAAGCTTTACAATGATATAACAATTCGAATATTTCCCTAGAAGCTTTTGCTTTCAATTCTTCTTCATGCAACGCTACTATTCGATCAAAGCGCACTGAGGTTTTAAAGAGCTGATTTAATAAATAACTCGTCCTTGATTCATTGTAGAGGTAAAAAATTGGTGAGATTGAATTTGCCAAGGCCCATTCCTTCTTTAATCCAATAGCATAAGTCCCATATATATTAATATGATTTGTGACTTGAGAGAGTGGTATATCACAAAAGCATACCATAGGTATTCCGATTTCCATCTCTACTTTTGGGATAAAGTTTAATTTCTCTAGACTGTAACGAGGTGTGAAGTTATTCGTTAATATATTCCTTATATTATCTAGAGATTTTGTGAAATGGAATAAGGTATTTGCACTTATCATAACTTTCGTTAATTAATATTATCACTAAATAATTGTAGGTTTTGAATTGTCAGTTTTAATAAAGTATGACATTGGTAGAAATTCGATGAATAGCGTCCAACGAGCAGATATGCGAAGTATTTCGCTGATATTCATTTTATAGGATCTTCTTTATCTCTTCCAATCACTAATACAGTCCCGAATATACAATACATTCTTATTGGTTCTATATCATCAGCAATGCATTTTTTCAACCACTGAAATTACAACCTGCAACGTTATATTTTTAGCGATTACAGCCCATTATTCCCATAACTTTGTTCATCAGCAATTGATAAATATCCGAACAAAGTGAGAATAACCGGTTTAACCTCAGCATTCCTGTTCATCTGCCTTAGTTTTCATGGCCTCTCACAACCGGCTTTCAGGATTAATGATGATTACCTGGCGATACATGCCGGCTCTTCGAGCCCGCTCTACACAACCTATGCCGCAACGATCAGCCGCTCCAGGCTGTACGGGGACAAAGCCTATAAACTGGATTACTATTCGCCGGACGAACCGCTGAATTTCAGCAGCGACCATGCCGGCCGCATATTCACCTCGTGGAGGGTTAACTCAGTGGTTGTCGACAAAACCTGTAAGTACTACTCCGCGCCGGTCATTAAGGCTTCATTCCCTGATATGGCGCTGATGGAATATGACATCTGGAAAGGCCTGCACGCGGAGGAACTGTTTTTTGTTTACAGTTCGGCCATTGCTATTGCTGATATTACACTCACCAATACATCGGCGAATACCTTAACCATTGATGCGTATCCAACTTTGGAACTCGACAATGATTCCCTGCACATTTCCGAATGGAAGCAGGAAGATAATGCTTATATACTCAATCACAGCGAGTCGCTCACACGGCTGATAAGCAATCTGAGTTCAAAATATCCGTATCCCACGCGTTACCGCGACATTTTTACCGCTGACCTTAAACCATATTCAACAGGAGGTTATGCAGGCATTGTGGATGATATGTACAATTTTATCAAGCGTGATTTTTACGCCGAGAAAAACAACCATGATTCGCTCAACTGCCTGCAGCAAGGTTACATCGACCTCGCTGTCCTGCATTACCGGTTCACCATTGAACCGGGACAGAGCAGGCATTTCCGTTTCATCAGGGGATGCCAGGAGATTGCTGAGAATGAAGACACACTTGTTGCCAGGATCAGTAAATTAAAAACTGAACCGCTTCAGCCTTTTATCGATGACAACATCAGGCTGTTTGCCGGAATTCCCAGGATTGATTTTGGCGGCGGGGAGGAAAAACTGATCTACCTTGGTGCTTTCAACCTGGTTCGCGGCTGTATGCTTCCCCCTTCAGGCAAAACATCCCATAATTTCTACGTTTTCTCCCGGAACCCGCTATGGGGATGGGGCCACGGCCACCAGGTGCTTCATGAATCGCTGAGCATGTTGTCCTATGCCTGGCTCAACCCTGGCTCAGCCCGTGAATCACAGCGTGTATATATGGAACAGCAGGGCGCCGACGGACTGATCGCATACCGTCACGGGCCCAGAGGCATGCAGGATTATCCCCACAAAGGAATGCCTACTACATCAGCGCCATTTTTCAGCTGGATAAACTGGGAAGTATACAAGGCTGGCGGTGATAAGTCATTTCTAAGGGAAGCCTATGAATCAGGTGTAAAATACACCAACTGGCTTATTCAAAACCGTGATACCGACCACGACGACACATTTGAATGGGGGCCCTATGGAATTATTGAGAATGTCCGCGACTGGTACAATGCTGTTTTCCAGGTTTCGGCCGACCGGTATCTCGATGTTGACAAGGAGGACATCAGCGATGAACTCGAATGCCTCGACCTCAGCCTGATGATGGTGAAAGAGATGAGGTGCCTGGCTGAAATGGCCAGGGAATTGGGCTATGATGCGGCATCGGGTGATTGGAATGCGAAGGCTGACCAAACAGCAGCGCTCATCAATGAACGTATGTGGGACGATGAAACCGGGTTTTACTATTCGGTGAACAAAACCGATCACAGCTTCCGGTTCATGACCCGCGACCTGCGACGGCAGGAGATAATAGGTTTCCTTGCACTGTGGGCCGGTGTGGCTACAAAGGAACGGGCAGAAATTCTCGTTAATAAACTGACCGATCCTGACAAATTCTGGAGAAAATATGGCGTACCAACCCTCGCAGCCGATGATCCCTGGTACACTCCTTACGTCGACTATTGCTGCAAGTGGAACGGGCCGGTGTGGCTGCTTTGNGATTACATGGTCTTTGACGGGCTGCGCCATTACAAATATTATGACCTGGCCCGCCAGCTGGCTGAGAAAATGGTCCTTTGTGTCAGCACTCAGCTATCAGTCAATCATAACTTCTGGGAGTCGTACAGCCCCGACAACGAAGTGCTTGATTGCCCGTCAAATTACATTTGGGACTCAATCATGGCAAAATTACTGATCGACCTGAACGAAATGAAGAAATAGAACGTTAACCTGAAAAATCCTCACCAATGGAAGAAGAAATTACCACTGAAATCATTACACCGGCAAACCCTCCTTTATCAACCGAAGCGTTAAATTTCCTCAGCATTGCCGCAAAATGGGCAAAATTTCTGGCTATTGTCGGCTTCGTGCTCACCGGGTTCATGATCATTTCGGGAATTACCCTGGCATTCATCATGAAACCCCTCGAAACGCAGATACCCGTATTTGCCGAAGTGCCCGGCTTCCTGGTTTCGTTGATATACCTAATAGTTGCCGGTATAAGCCTGTTGCCCGTACTGTTCCTCAACAGCTTCGCCAATAATGTTCCGAAAGCCATTAAAAGAAACGACGGAGCTTACCTTACCAAAGCAAGCAAGAGCCTGAAGAACCTGTTTGCCATAATTGGACTGCTCACCATACTTGCGCTGGTGCTCTATTTCTTTGCTTTTCTTCTGATAGGCGGCGCTGCCCTCATGGCATTCTAGCCCCGCAGCAACCGGAAAAAACAAGCCGCCCGGGGGACATATCAGTCTCCGGGCGGCTCTTTCTTTTAGAATCAATGGTTGTGACCACCATGGCCATGAACATGACCGTGGCTTATTTCTTCAGCCGTTGCCTGCCTTACTTCGAGGATTGATCCTGTGAAATGCAGATTCTGTCCAGCCATAGGATGATTGAAATCCATCGTCACTGCCTGCGGTGTAACAGCCAGTACCCTGCCCTGAAGCATATGCCCTTCCGAATCACGCATGGGTATTATATTCCCGATAGTCAGCATCTCCTCATCAGTCTTACCATCGATTTTAAATATTTCAATATCAAGATCAATAATTGCATTAGGATCCTGATCGCCATAGGCATCAGCACTTTCAAGCCTGAATTCGAAGGGGTCACCGCTTTTTAAATTAGCAAGATTCTCTTCAAATCGAGGAAGCATACTGCCGGCGCCGTATAAAAATACCAGGGGATCAGTTTCCCTGGCTACTTCAATTACTTCTCCTTCTGCATTGTCAGCCTTCAATGTGTAGCTTAATGAGACTACGGTGTTTTTTTCAATTTGCATGTTTATTGGGGATTTATTTGATTATTTCTTTATGGTAATTTACTCTGCAATGGAGTCGTTAGCCATCCTGATGGAATCATCTGCCGGTAAAACCGTTCGGCAATCGTAAGGTTTTGAGATGGGTATTTTAGCTTTTTCGAAACGCTTCCTGTACTTCTTCATGCTTTCGTCCTTTAGCACTTTTTCCATGAACTTGCCGTAAACAGGCATGGCTGTTCTCAATCCCTCACCTACATGTGAGGTTTTGAAATGTATTGACCTGTCGTCGTTGCCAACCCAGCAGCCACCCACAAGGTTGGGCGTAACACCTATGAACCATCCGTCAGCATAGTCGTTAGATGTTCCGGTCTTGCCTCCGAAATCAGTATCGAACCTGAAAATATCGTGCTCGAAAAGTCCTTGCGGTGTACCTCCCGGTTCGGTAAGGCCCGCCCTTAATATCGTAGTCATGAGGAACGCATTTTCACTTGATATCACCTGTTTATGAGGTGGTTTATATTCAAAGAGTACATTTCCATTTTTATCTTCGATGCGGGTAACCAGCACAGGGTCAACCCGGTAACCATCATTCACAAAACCACAGTACGCTCCAACAATTTCAGCCAGCGAAACATCGCTTGATCCGAGACAAACAGCCGGCACATCGGCCAGCTCAGATTGTATACCCATGAGTTTTGCCCGTTCTATTACTTTTCGCCAGCCGATTTTCTCGGTAAGCTGAACAGCAATAGAATTAACTGATCGGGCAAAAGCATGTTTCAATGTCATAGATCCGCTGTGGCTCCTGTCAACATTGCGCGGCTTCCATTCTTTTTCAACGCCGTTTTCAACATATTTTATCGACACTGGCTTATCAGTAAGCTTATCACAGGGTCCGAAACCATTATCAAAAGCCGCTGAATAGACAAACCCCTTGAATAGCGACCCCGGCTGGCGTTTCGACTGGTTTACATGATCAAACTTAAAGTAAGAATAATTAATACCACCAACCCATGCTTTAACCTCACCGGTTGAAGGCTCCATGGCAATAAAACCGCACTGGAAGAACTTTTTGTAATGCTTGATGGAGTCTATTGTACTTAGGGTGGTATCGCGAACGCCATTCCATGTAAACACTTCCATCTTATGCGGTTTCATAAGGTAATGTTTCAAGGAATCTGCGTTCTGACCAAATTTATTTATCGCATTCCTGATGGCAGGAACATCATCGGCGAGCCGCAGGAAATAACCAAAATCTTCTTTCCCCTTTTCATCTAACCACGGAACGACAACCGTTGACCCTCCGCGGTTGAATACCTGCTGCAGCCTGCGGATGTGTTCACCCATCGACTTTTCAGCGTATTCCTGCATTTTTGAATCAATTGAGGTATAAATTTTCAATCCGTCGGTCCAGATATCGTGCCCGGTTTCACGGCTCCATTGCTGCAACGAACGAGCCACAGCATCACGAAGGTAGGATGCGCCATCATTCGACTTATTCCTCCTGTTGAACTTCACACCTAACGGAAGCATTTCGAGAGAATCTTTTTGGTCCTCAGTAATAAAGTTATAATGTGATAGCTGGTTTAATACCTGGTTGCGGCGGGCTGTGGCATTCTTTGGCCTTGAGACCGGGCTGTAATAAGAAGGCGCCTTTAATATTCCCACGAGCAATGCCGATTGCTGAATATTCAACTCCTTTGGCTGACAATCGAAGAAGGTAGAAGAAGCTGAATTTATACCGAATGCTTTGCTGCCGAAATCCACGGTATTAAAATACATGGTGATTATGTCTTCCTTCGAATAATTGCTCTCTATTTTCAGCGCATTGATCCACTCTTTCATCTTATAAACAAGTGTGCCGAAACCCGGTATCTTGCCAACCAATCCTGTTGAATAATCACTTCTGGTTTTGAAGAGATTTTTTACCAGTTGCTGAGTGATTGTACTGCCTCNCCTCCTGTCGCCCTGCACGGTTGACCAAAGCGCTGCAAACGTGGCTTTGAAATCAATCCCGTGGTGTTTATAAAACCTCACATCTTCAGTGGCAATTAACGCATTGACCAGGTTTGCCGGAAGGTCCTTGTATTCAACCGNGGTACNGTCCTCAGTATAATAACGCCCAAGGAGTTTGCCGTCAGCCGAAATAAGTTCTGAAGTAATGCTCATCGGCGGGTTTTTCAATTCCCTGATGTTGGGTGATCCTCCGAATAATCCCAGGAAATTCACATCAACCATCAGTATGAACAAGATGAGCGAAGCAAAAAGATAGATTGTCACAACCATCCCCCTGACCAAAAAGGAGTTCCCGCGGAATTCTGAAAAAATTCACCAAGCCTTCCATGCTCTCACTATGTAGTTCCAGGCAAGTGTTACCAGTGAAATCTGCGATTAGGGTTTCTCCGGGCATATCGGATCCTGGTTGAGGTAAAGAGTTGCAAAGTTAGCCATTTCCGCTTTGAATCTTACTGACTAAATGTAGCACCTAAATTATTCAAAGCCATGATAGCAAGGTACTTATCGATTATGTATCATACTTTTGCAAAGCCTGAAGCCTTCTGGAAAGGGGCGGATGTGAGTAGTGGACATAAACATACACGGGATGCGCTGNCAGGTTTGTCAGGTTTTTAGAAGACAACTNTTTCAATGCTTCCTGTAGGTTTCTACTGCTCGATTTCATTGCAGCAAATTCATCAGCCTGGAATTCATGCTTCCGCGAAATGATGTTCATTCCGATACTCAATATTTCCGATACAGGGCTGTATAGTATGCCGAATGCCAGCAATCCCATATGAAAACCTGCTACCGGTGAGCCAAGAGATGCAGAGAGTACAGGGCTGCCAATAAGAAGTGAAAATATAAACAGCAATACACCGGTTTGTAAAAAACTGATAATCATCCCCCTGGGAATATGTTTCTTCTTATAATGTCCAATTTCGTGGGCGAGTATTGCAACCAGTTCACCGCTTGTGTGATCCTTGATGAGGGTATCAAAGAGTACAATCTTTTTCTGATTGCCAAAACCACTGAAATAGGCATTGCCCTTAGTCGACCGTTTCGATCCGTCCATGGTATAAACATTCCGTAGGCTGAATTCGGCTTTCCCGGCAAATGACTCTATAGCATCACGCAATTCGCCTTCTTCGAGAGGAGTAAGCTTATTGAATAGCGGCAGGATGAGTGATGTATAGAAGTAGCTTATAAACACTGAAAAAAGCGTAATGACGCCCCAAACAACCAACCAGAAAATACTGCCGGTTCTTTCATAGATCACAACAATCAGGGACAGTAACCCTCCTCCTATAATAATTGCCAATAACCAACCTTTCAACTTATCAATAATATAAGTTCCTGGTTTTGTCGTATTGAACCCAAATCGCTGTTCGATCACAAATGTGTGATAAATGTCAAAAGGAGTTGTGAGCAGGTCAGCAGCAAACCNGATAATCCCGAAAAACATGAGCGCCTGCAATATCGGAGAAAAACTGATGTCTCTCACAATCTGATCTATAAATGCAAAGCCGTTTAATAGAAGCATTGCCATTATAAGGAGGAATGAAAACGCTCCGGAAATCAGGCCAAATCGGTAATTTACTCGCTGGTATTCTTGTTGCTCGAGGTATTTCTCAGGTTCATAAATACCTTCAAGGAAGGCTGGAAGTTTCTTACCTAATGTTGTAAAATTTAAATAATCAAGTACCAGGTCAAACAAATACCCGAGGATTACAATTAATATGATCAGTAAGAATAGATTTTGTGCTGTCATCATCTTAAATTGAAATTAATCTATTGATTAATTGTTGTTTAGCTTTATCCTGATACTTCTGTTATGAAATCTTTCTTATCCGTTTCCTTTATTAATTATTCTTAACGACTAGTAGCCTCCTCCTCTTTTCTTAAAACCATTCAGCCGTAAGCAATCCTATAATGAGTGCAAGTACCCACCACTGGTTCACAAAATCGGTAAATCGTTTCTGCGAATAAGCTACGGTTTTAATGTCTTCACGCTCAGAAAGAAATTTCTCTATTTCATTCAACTGTGCCGGGTAAACCATAATACCACCGTGCCGCGAAGCCAGGTTGAACATAAGGCTGTGATTGGCGACGGTATTAAGTGTTTCAACATTAATAGGTATAACGGTAAAGGTTCCCCGCTTTTGCATTGGTTTGTTATCATAAATCACGCTGGCTTCATAATTATACCTTCCGGNGGCGAAACTACCCGCGTTTAGGGTATAAGCATTAGATGTCCGCGAAAATACAAACGGGTAGCTCTTATTGACCGAATCAGTAACAACCAGCTTTATTTCAGGCGTATTGTCCAGTTCATAGCTCTCATTGTACAATTCTGCGTCAAAGGTCACCTGTTCATTCTCGAGGTAGCTTTTTTTATCGATAATCCTGAAACGGCTTTTATCTTCTTTTACCGCAAGGTATTGGATGATTTTTGAGACAAGTTCATCGAATGCCTTATGGTTGCCCGATTTCATGTAGCACGAAATACGCCAGCGCCAGAGTCCTTCACCGGCGACAATTCCGGTTTTGGTTTCAAATCCCTGATTGAACATCACCAGCGGCATCTGTGTTACGACAGAACCTATACGTTGATTCATAAGCACTTCCGATGCGGTTGCCTGTTGAAACTGCCCAAATGGAACTGAAAGCGGGGGCATGTTGGCAATCATGTTTTTTACCTCTTCGGGTAATGAAAAAAGCGGGAAATTGTCGTTCACTGAAGCATAGGCTTCGTTGCTTGCCGTGCTCGTGGCAATAATTGATAAACCTGTTTTTAACTGATTGAAAGCCGCAAGGTTTGATTGTTTACCGACAATGAAAAGCGCCGGAATTTTTGCGTTTCTGATTTTTTCGAGTAGTGCCACGGCAGCATTCGCCATGGATGGTAACTGGTGAAGAATTGCAAGGTCATACTGGTGCAGATCGCCAGGATCATCGGTTGCCGTAAGCTGAACAACCTGGTAATTAGGATTTGTTTCAATAGCCTGACGCAACGCTGCAATATCGGGATGCGGTGATACTGACATAATCAGTATTTTCTGCCTGCCATCAATTACATCAACAAAAATATCGCGGACGTTATTTGACTGACTCACTTCACCATTAACACCAGAAACCGATATCCTGTAACGGCGTGTACCGGCTTCCGAAGCCTGAATTTTTATCTGGATGGTCCTGGTGAATTCAGCGGAAGTGACAGAAACAGGTTGTGTAAAAAGCCTTGCTGATTTCTCGTCTGTCACATTCAGCGTTACTGATTGTCCTTCACACTGATATGCTGATAAAGTGATCTCCAGCGGAAAATCATTCCCCATGTAAGCAAGCTGATTGTATACGACCCTGCTTATCAGCACATCTCTGTGTTGGTTCGTATCACCGAGGGCAACTGTCACTATAGGGTAGGCAATGTTTTCAGAAGCATAAAGCGGATCGGCACCGCGGTTAACCAGCCCGTCTCCCGCTATGATGATCGCTGCAATATTCCTGTTAGTATACCTTGTACCGATCTCATCGAAAAGTTGTCCCATATCGGTTTGCTTCCCATGGAAATTGCTGGTAATCCCGGGTTGCAGCTTATCAGAATAGTCGTATGTCTGAAGCTCATATTTCCCTGAAAGGTTATCGGCAAGGTTATTCCATTGCCTGATGAACTCCCNGCGATAATATGCCGAATCTTTTCCCGTAAGGATTGATTCGGAATTATCAAGTGCCATAATAACAACCGGCTTCTCAAGCCTTCGTGAGATAGTCTTTATCATTGGCGAAAGCAACAGGAAGGCTATTAGAAATACTGCAAATCCCCTTATCACAGCGAGTATTCTTTTGGAAAGAAGATTATATTCGCTGTTTTTATCTTTTAAATATAAAATAGCAGAAATCCCTGTTCCTGCTAACAGGCAAAAGAAAACCAGCCACCAGGGCAATTCGGTTGTCAGGGAGAAATTCACCGCAATAAGTAAATAAAAACAGTGCAAAGGTCGGGGATTTTTCAACTCCAGCCTATGCACTGCGTTTCTGATGAGAGAATTTATGCGACCTCAACCAGAACAGGTCATTGTTTCAGCTCACTGAGTACCATCGACGAAGTAAGCTTCCCTTTTTTATCGTATGTTTCTGATTTTACTGTTCCCCCGCCCTTTGTCATCCATACTGCAGCGGTTGCACTTATTTTGAAAAGCATCTTTGTGTCGACATTGTAGGTAATCTTATAACATTCAAAAGTTCCTGCAGGCACTGTGACCGATTCCTTAGCTGCAACAACCCTGTTTGTAACGTCGATTGTCATACTTAATACCGTAACTCCCTGTGTACCTGAAGATATTGAAAAACTGGCATCAGGCAATGTTTGACCAACTGACAAATTTGAAGGATAAGACAATTCCGAACTCGTCACTTTTACATCGGTACCAAAAGTTGATGCCATAGCTGGATCCATCATACTCGACATATCAATGTAAAATTCCCCGTTTTCGCAACGCATGAGGTACTCAACAGGTTTGGGCTGCTCTTTGCTGCTTTCATTTGTGACTTCGTTGCGCATCTTGTAAATATAGGCATTGCCTTCACTATAGCTGTCGAGGAATGTCAACCGCGATGTTCCGGTCAGTTTCCCTTTGCCATCAAAGTTCTGGTAGCCAAGTACAGTTCCTTTACTGAAATTGTAAAACCCGCAGTCCTGTGCTATCAACAAAGCCGGAAATGCGGCGATCAATAATGAAATTAGAAGTTTTTTCATGGATTATTTCATTTGGTTAAAGCACAAATATACGAACATAACCTACCTCCTTTAAAGAAATTATCGTCATTTCCAGATGTTGTAAAAAAGTTTTTTAATTTAGGTATTTAGGTTCTTTAATTATTATATCTTTGCATTGATTTAATCTTAATAACAATAACATCATAAGCAAAACCATTAGATACTGATATACAAACAATTAAAAACATTAAACATGAGTGAACTAATCGACAATTCAGCACAACGAAAAGAATTACTCAAGCATATGATCCTGCAACTTCATGGTGGAGAGGCACCTGAAGCCGTCAGGCAGCAATTATTGAACCTCCTGAAAGGCATACCCTACGATGAGGTTGTTGAAGTTGAACAGGAGCTGATCAACGAAGGATTGCCCGCCGAAGAGGTTTTAAAGTTCTGCGATATTCATACACAGGTGCTCGACGGGCAAATTGACCAGTCAGGTGCAAAATCGATTCCTGCAGGGCATCCGGTTGATACCTTCAAGAAAGAAAACCGCGAACTCGAAAAAGTCTGCCTGAAACTGAACTTGATCCTATCAACAATTCCGTCAGCATCAGAAACTTCAGTTAAGGGCTTCATTACTGATATCAGGCAACAGTTCAACCTTCTCATGGATATTGACAAACACTACCGCCGTAAGGAAAATCTCCTGTTTCCCTTCCTTGAGCAGCATGGAATAACAGGCCCTCCAAAAGTGATGTGGGGCAAGCATGACGAAGTGCGTGAAATGTTAAAATCATCTATCGAGGCTCTCAATGCTCCGGAACTTAAAATCGAAGAACTTGAACAACTGGCTGAACTACTTCTAAAACCCGCAGCAAAAGCTATTACCGATATGATCATGAAAGAAGAGGAAATACTTTTCCCCATGACCATGGATGAACTTACAGATACCGAATGGTATGATATATACATACAAACCAATGAAATAGGTTACTGCCTGTATGATCCGAAAGAGGAATGGAAACCATCGGATGCTGAAATTTCTATCTCGCTTAAAGAGGCTGTCGGCGATGGCACTGTGAGGCTGTCCAGTGGCAGTTTCTCAATAGATGAGCTCACCGCTTTGCTCAATACACTTCCTATTGACGTAACTTATGTCGATCGCAATGATAAAGTAAAGTTCTTTACCCAGGGCAAGCATCGTATCTTCGACCGTAACCGCGCAATCCTCGGACGCGATGTACGTATGTGCCACCCGCCACACAGCGTGCATGTTGTGGAGCAAATACTTACTGATTTCAAAAGCGGTAAGGAAAGCAGTGCGCCTTTCTGGATACAAATGGGGCCACGGTTTATCTATATTAACTATTTTCCTTTGCGTGATTCTGAAGGCAACTATCTGGGAACCATTGAGTTCTCGCAGGATCTTACTGAACTGCGCGCACTACAGGGTGAACAACGACTACTCTCATACGGTAAATAACACATTGAAATATAAATCAGTATGGAAATTACTCCCATGACTAAAATCGGTGAGCTGCTGAAGGAATTTCCTCACCTGGAAGAAACATTGATTGAGTTATCACCCAAATATCAACTGCTGAGAAATCCGGTTCTGAGGAAAACCATCGGGCGGGTCGCCACACTTCAGCAAGTCTCAGTTGTTGGCAACATACCTCTCGAAACAATTATTAATAAGCTGCGCGAAGCAGCCGGACAAGTCCAAACAATAATCAATATGAACACAAACAATAGTAATTCGCAGGCACCTGCCTGGCTCGATCCTTTCAAAATAACGCAACGACTTGATGCACGTGAAATGCTCTTAAAGGGCGAGCATCCGCTGAACGAAGTGCTCAGCCGCACTCACAACATGGGAAACAATGAAATTTTTGAACTCATCACAGGCTTCATACCGATGCCGCTGATTGAAAAAGTGAGTAATACCGGATTCGATTACTACATAGAAGAAGCCCCCGGAGAGGAAGTGAGGACATATTTCTGCAGGAAATAAGCCTATTTCCTTTAGACCGGAGTGCTATCGGGACTGTGCGAGTGTTTATTTTGTAAGTTTGAATCCTGTTACCCGTATAAGTAGCATTCCCGATTCAAACACTACAGATGGACAAAATCACCAAAGCGGTCAAGGCTATTTTTAAAATCATCAGCAAACCTTACCTGCTGAACCTTGTGCTTGACGACAACGAAGTGAGGAAACAGGATGTTTCCGGGAAATATAATGGTCTGGAAAGTTTCCCTCATCTGACTTTGGATCAGGTAACGGGGACTTCTGAAATGTCAATAAAGCCGTTTGCTTTTGGTGATGGAGGCTCCCTCCCTACTGACCTGGCTCTGCTCAAAGCCCTGGCCGAAAAATTTCCCCGGTGCAGCTATTTCGAAATAGGCACATGGCGCGGTGAAAGTGCAGCCAATGTTGCCTCAGTTTCTTATGAATGCTTTACCATGGACTTACCGGATGCTGAAAAACGAGACCTTGGTTACAACGAGGAATACATTGCGCAGCATGCCGTTCTATCAAAGCATCTGCCGAATGTCACCCATCTGAAAGCCAACAGCCTTCATTTCGACTTCTCTTCACTAAACCGCAAGTTCGACCTGGCGTTTATCGACGGCGACCATCATTATGAAAGTGTTTTAAACGACACTCAAAAGGTATTTAAACACCTTATACATGATGACAGCATTGTTGTTTGGCACGACTATGCCTATAATCCCGAAAAAGTCCGATACGAGGTAATGGCTGCCATTCTCGACGGCTGCCCGGCAGAATTTCACAAGAATTTGTATCACGTTGACAATACAATGTGTGCGGTGTATTGGAAAAATGCTCCGGAAGCTTCATCATCAAAAAGCAAAGCTCTTTTCGAGGTAACAATCAGGCAAATTGACTAACTCCTGAATTTCCCGCTGATATCCTTAATCATTGAAGAAAGTTCTCTTTTCTTAGGTATTATTTCCTTATACCAATCCTTGTACTCTGCAGAAAAGAACCAAAGGAACAGCGCGCTTGTAAACAGGTAAGAGACTGAAGTGGCTATTCCTGCCCCGCTGAATGAGAATTCGGGTATCAGGATAAAATATAGCGTAGCCGAGACAGCCAGTCCCGCAGTGGATATGATCGTATTGCGGTAATACCGCCCGGTTCCCGAAAAATAATGTCCCAGAATGATGGCAATATTGTAAACAACAACTCCCGGAGCCAATGTCCAGATTACCGGTTTAANCCCTTCGAAACCGGTTCCGAAAATCCATGCGTAGGTTCCTGCCGGTATCAGCAGCAGGGGAATCACCAGGAAGAAGCTCATTAACAAGCAAATAGCGGCAATCTTTATTGACAGCCTCGCTGACTCATCACGGTTTTGCGTGTTGCTCACCTTTGAATACTGAACCAGAGCCATACTCTTGGCTACCAACCAGATAGATTCAGCAATCGAAATTCCGTTGCTGAAGACACCCAGCGCAGCAGCGCCTTTGTATTCCTCAAGTACATAATAACTCAGCCTGAAACTCAGTAACTGCGTAATATGTGCTGCCTGGTTTTGGGTACCGAGCCTTAACATTTCTTTTATCACCGGCTTATAATCAGCAATTGATCCCATCTTTGTCAGTTCAACACATCGTATCAGGTATATCGTGCTGATAATAAAGCATATACCAAGTGAGATATATAAAGACCATACATACACTTCAACTGTGCGGTAACCGGTAAAAATGAAGAATGCCACTAAACTCATTACAAGTAAAAGCGACTGAAAGAGTACCAGGAAGTTCGATTTGTCGATTTCTTCCTTTCCAAGCAGAATATTTGAATGAATACTCAGTAGTGAGTTAATGCCTGCAAGGATACAGATATGAATGACGAACTCACCATCAACGAGGTTCGTTATACGTAATACTCCGTATGATACAAGGCTCATGATGAGCGTCCATACATACGATGGGACCAGTAATAGCACAGCCTTAAACCTTGGAGTAAGGTATACAAGTGTAGCTCCTCCCACAAAGTTTGCGAAGATGAGTATAAAACTGATGGTCGTAAGAATAATGCTCTGCGTACCTTTTCCTTCAGGACCCAGGTATTGCGACAGAAGCACTGCGATTGCCAGGTTGATGACAGCTGCAAACGATCTGATTCCCAACGTACTTACCAGCTTTTTAATCATAGATCAGTTTTTGCTATTTTTCGGGCAAGAACATCCTGGTAAACCGCAGCTATCTGGTTGCCTATTACTTCGTTACTGAAATTATCAACGGCATATTGCCTGATAGATTCATGGTTATAACGGCCACGATGGTCAATCATGTCTTCAATCGCTGCAAGCAGGGCATTTTCATCTTCTGATTTAATCAGCAGTCCCTGCTCTTCATGGATATACTCTGCAATTCCGCCAACATTAGTTGAAATAAAAGGAACTCCGCAGGCAAAACTTTCAGGGATTACCACAGGAAAGTTTTCGTAACGGCTAAACATTACCTGGAAATCAGCCTGTTGCATTAGTTTAGACAGCTCTTTATTTTCTTTCAGCCCGGTGAAATACACCAGTTTATCGGTCAGTCCGAGAGATTGAGCATAAGCAACTATTTTCACAAAATCGATCCCTTCTCCTACCATCGTACAATGCCAGTCAGTCCGCTGTTCTGCCAGCCTTTTTAAAACACGCAGTATCCCGGTAATATTTTTCTGGCGGTCGTCGAAACATGAGACATGAAGGATTGAAGCCTNTTGGCTTTCTTCGGTTGAATGATCGGGTACAAATAAGGATGTATCAACAACGTTAGGAATTACCCGGTAATTTTGATTCGTCAGCCCATGTATAATCATGGCGTTCTTCAGGTTTTCCGTAACAGNCATTACGGCTGATGCATTCCTGACGACAATACGCGAAAGCTGTTTTCGTAGCCACCCGTTGAAATTATCCATCCCGGGCAGGTAGCGTGTCCAGTGCTCCGTTATTACATAGGNGACGCCTTTTAACCATTTATAAACCAAAGCAATTACACCAAGCCGTGTTAAAACATTTACATGAATGATGTCGGGGCTGCCTGCTTCCTTATTTATGATTCGGAATCCGATGATATGTGCCCGGAAGAACCTGAACAGGTTGATAATTGATGCCGCGACTCCCGGTTTACAATTACTGGCTCTGAAATAGACAGTTATTTCACTGATTCCGGAATCATTACCACGTGATATTTCATACTTTTCTGATTGATCGGAAGGTGAAAGGTGCACATATAGTACCGTAACATTGAATTCCCCGATACNTGATAGTGCATGACGACGAATGAAAAGGCCGGGCATGGGATCGTAACGGTTTGGATACCACCNGGGAAGGAAAAGTACGTTTTTGCGCTGCTCCATCAAGTCAAAATCATCGTCTAGGGTTGTCCAAAAATAAAAAAATTCATAAAAGGAGCACCTGATTAAAAGGCTTCAGAAATAATAACGAATTTTGCCCGTCCAAAATTTCAACTGACAGAAATGACTTCTTATAAAAAAAGACTCACCCTCTTTGCACTTTTCGTTTTGCTGATTCCGGCAATATCGACAGCTCAGCAGATGCTTCCATTCACAGTAAAATGGCGCTCGGTTAAAGAGGTTAAAGAACTGCAGCAAAAAGCAACGAGGCCAATACTTATCGTGTTTTACGATCCGGCAGATGATTCATCAAAGTTGTTTATTCAAAACACGTTCAGCCAGCGAACGGTTGTAGGCTACGTAAATTCAGCATTCTATGCTATCAAGTTTGATGTTACCAACGACTCAGTTATTGACTATTTCGACAACAATTCATACAGCAAAAAGCCTGGCAGCCACTATCATGACCTGGTGACAAAACTTGCAGGAGATAAGCCTGTATTACCGACTCTGGTAGTTTATAACCGAAATGCGAAAGGATATACTTTTTCGGGATACCGGAACCCTGATGACCTGGTGTGCATCCTGACCTTCATTGCTGAAAATGTTGACCTTACAACTGAATTCAACGTATGGGCCAAAGAATTCAAAAACACCTATTTCCCTGAAAAAGACACAACGGATAATTCTGCTGCCATACAATGGATGTCGCTCAAAGACGCACTGGCTGCCAACAAGGAGAATCCGAAATACATGTACATGACCTGGTACACAACCTGGAGTACTCCCTGTAATGTTATGATGCACAATGCATTTTCTGACAAACATATTGCCCGGTTCATGAATGATCATTTTTACTGTGTGCGCCTGGATGCCCAAACTACAGACACNCTTTTCTGGGGAAAACAGTATTTTAACGAAAACAAGCCTCATCATTATCACCAAATGGTAATGGCAATGCTTGAAGGCAAACTATTCTTCCCGGCTCATATTTTCTTTGACAAAGAAGGACAAATTATACAGCATGACCAGGTTTTTCTGAGCAAACCTGATTTTTATATGCTCGCCAACTTTATTGCGACGGGTTCGTATAAAAACATGAAGGTGAACGAATACCGGAAATCATTTTATGCCCCGTTGAAAAACGAAGAGCCACATAACTAACCCGCCAGTTTCCTTTCCATGAGCAGGTTATCAATGGCTTTAACAGCTTTCTTCAGCCTGTCATCTCCTGTTCCATGGATAATTGCATGCGGCAGCCCGTTTTTCTCCAGTTCCGATTTGTATAGTTCCAAGAGGAACTCACGCTTCCGGGGGTGTTCTCTCAGAGGGTCGTATTCCCAGGGCAGATCAATATCGCACAACAGGTAAAGGTCATACCTGTGATTTTTAACCAAAGACCTGATGTATCTGTGACAACGGCCATATTTCACGATACACCAAATCTTTGTTACGATGAATTCAGTGTCGCAAAATAGTAATTGACCCTCCGCCATGTTCTCTGACACTTTTATTTCTGAAAACAGCTGTCCTTTGGCAATTTCAAGGATATCCTGGTAGGTATAGGGGTTGACGATTCTTTCAAGGTATTCACGGGCATATTCTCTCACCCATTGAGTATTATAATGATCGGCCAAATGCTCTGCAAGCCACGACTTTCCTGTGGATTCAGGTCCTGTTATGGCTATCCTGATCAATTGTTTTTCAGCTTTTCTTCCATTCTATATATCCCGAAATAGCCAGAGCTGTGAAAACCATATATTGGAATCCTGTAAAAACCAGCCCTTTATATGCAAACAACGGTATCACCAGTATATCGCCGGCAATCCATGCAAGCCAGTTTTCTATTTTTTTCCGGGCCATGAGCCACATACCGATAATAAAAAGGGCTGTAGTAAAGGAATCGAACATTGGTACAGTGCTGGGAGTATAGTTATCGAGCACAAACCATAACAAACCGAAAAGTCCGAACACCAAAGCAATATTATATATCCACTGCCATGATGTAAGCCTGGTTATTGGCACATGATGGCTGTTTTCATCGCGGCGGCTCCAGTTGTACCAACCGTATACACTCATCACAAAATAGAAAACATTGATGCCCATATCGGCAAACAGCCCGGCTGCGAAACACAGGTAAACGTAAATCAGCACATTTACAATGCCTGTCGGGTATGTCCAGATGTTTTCGTTGCGGGCAAAAAATACGCTGAGAATTCCTAGTATCACAGCAACAAATTCGAGCCAGGTTGTCGCCAGCAATCCCTGGTAAAGTGAATCGATGATTGTAAGAATATTCAAGCAGTTCAAAATTATTATGATCGCAAAAGTACGATTAGTGCCGGATTAATAAAGGCATCACAATGCCGAAATGTATTACTTTTGACGATAGTTTATCAAGCATTATGAGAACCAAACGTCTGCCGGTTTTACTTTTTATTGTACTTGGCTTCATTGTTTCAAGCTGCCTGACCTGCGAAAAGAAGGAATACATCTTTGAACTCACAGGACCGGAGACAGGAAAACTGACCATACGATTCATTAATATTTTTTTCAAACAGTCTCGACTCAACCGGCGAAGTGCANNATCAGATTATGACGAACTGATGAACATGTGGTTTGCCGGTGAAAAAATTGAACGTGATTATCCGATGGCTCGCAAATTCAAAAAAAGGCTCTATGAAGTAAACGGACAACTTTGCGGTGAGATATCTATGGAATTCAGTACGTTGAAATCAGTAAGGTTGTATAGGTATGATCTTGGTTCACCTTATATGATGAACACGACAACCATGCCTGATGATGGTGAAGTATTTCAGAGCACGAATGGTGAGTATGGCGGCGATTATATGCCGGTGGTTTTCTGGAGACCCGAAAATAAAACGCTGAGACTTGTTACCTCCATAGCCAAACCCGACACTTCGTGTGTGAGCCTGCTTGATACCTGGAAGGCAAATATAAAAAAACGGTAAACTAACCGGCTGCTGCCACTTCTTCGGCCAGCAATCTTACATCCAGCCCTTCAAAATTGCCTGAACTCATCATCAGAAGATTCCTGTTCTTCCAGCTTTGTTTCAGTAGTTTCTCCCTCAGTTTGGCGGAATCAGTAAACACCTGGAGCTTTGTATTGTTAAACGCAAATTCAATATCAAGTGCCGAAAGCGCCGGGAGTTTCTTCAATTCAAGCGCATGATGACTGAAAAACACGATGGCCTCATCTGATTCATTCATTGAATTGCGGTATTGATGAAGGAAATCTTTATTAAGGCTGCTGTAAGTATGTAACTCAAAACATGCCGTGAGTTTACGGCCAGGAAACTGCTCCTTAACAGCATTAATGGTCGCTTTCAGTTTCGATGGAGCATGAGCAAAATCGCGAAAAACACTTGTTGTTTCGCTTGATTTGAGCAATTCAAGGCGATTATTAGCTCCTTTATAGGATGCAATAGCGGTGTAAAAAGTGCGTTCATCCACTCCAAGAAGGTTGCATACCTTTCGGGCTCCTTCAATATTCATCAGATTATGGCGGCCAAAAACCTGCAGGCTGAAATCGCCGCTTGCAGATTGAAGAATGGTGATACCGTTTTCAACATGATATTCCGGTATACCGTATGCGATTTTTCTTATATCTCCCTTTACACTGTCAGCAACTCTCACAACAGATTCATCTTCAGCGCAATAAACCAATGCACCGGTTTCAGGAACCAAGCCGGCAAAAATCCTGAACTGCTCAACATAGTTATCAAAAGTCGGGAAGACATTCATATGATCCCAGGCGATGCCGCTTATCAGGGCGATATCAGGCTGGTAGACATGAAATTTAGGCCTCCTGTCCAAAGCCGATGTGAGGTATTCGTCTCCTTCAATAACCATATATTTTGCTGATTCACTGAGTTTTACCATCACGTCAAAACCATCAAGCTGAGCACCTACCATATAATCGGTATCGATGCCTGCAAGTTTCAAAACATGAAGAATCATGGCAGTTATTGATGTTTTGCCATGACTGCCGCCAATTACAACGCGAAGCTTATCCTTACTCTGTTCATAAAGAAATTCCGGATAAGAGAATATCCTCAAATCCAGCTCTTTGGCTCTGGCAAGTTCTGGATTGTCACCACGCGCATGCATACCAAGAATCACCGCATTAACGGATTTGCTAAGCTTCTCAGNGAACCAGCCGTACTGCTCAGGCAATAATCCGTAGCTCTGCAATCTCACCCTTGCCGGATCAAATATCTCGTCATCCGAGCCGGTCACATTGTAACCCTTCTTATGCAATGCAATTGCAAGATTATGCATCGCGCTGCCTCCAATAGCTATGAAATGAATATTCATTTATGAGATGTATTACGTTTATTGGTTGTTGTTAAATTTATGAGGCACTGGTAACTGGAAAACGACTTTGCCAATAAAGGTGCAAGTTCAGTATTACTAGTGCCTAGTGCTTAGTGCTTAGTGCTTAGTGTTATTCCCAGTTTCCAGTTTTTTAGACTGAGCTTGCCGAAGTGCCAGTTTCCAGTTTCCATTTTCCAGTTTCCAGTTTTCGGTAGTTTCTTCAAACCTGACTTACTTCGAACTTATTTTAAATGTCTCTGTTGATTGGTCTAGATTATAACCAACAACGTTCATCCTGACAAAATTACCATTTCAAATTGATTCTGTACTTTTGAAGCAACCTATATTTGATCATGAAACTAATTCCAATAATAGCAGATATATGGAAAATGGATGGTGGTGTTGCATTTGGTGTAGTTCCAAAAAGCATCTGGCAAAAAATCTACCCGGCTGATGACAACAATATGCTGGATATTGTAGACCGCTGTCTTTTAATTGATTCAGGAGAACGACGCATTTTGATTGATACCGGCATGGGACGCAAGCAAAGTGATAAATACTATTTTCACAGGGGTGTGAAACTTGAAGTAACACTTGAAAAGTCCCTTGCTGACGCCGGTTACAATCTCTCTGACATCACCGACGTTTTGTTTACTCACCTTCACGATGATCATGTCGGTGGGGCTACCGCGTTTGATCCATCTGGCCATGCTGTACCGGTATTTCCAAATGCAACATTCTGGTGCTCAAAAACTCAGTGGGAATGGGCGGCTCATCCCAACAAACGCGAAGGGGCATCGTATTTCCCCGACAACATGCTGCCACTGCTCAACTCAGGAAGGCTGAAATTCATCCATTCAGAAGGTTGGTTTATAGCCGGTATAAGCCTGAGAATAATGAACGGACATACCATTGGACATATAGTTCCGCTGATCGATACCAATAAAGGGACTATCGCTTATATGGGTGATTTTATAGCAACAGCCGCCAATATTCCTATTCCTTACATTCCTGCAGTTGATATTCAGCCTTTGGTGACCATGGATGAAAAATCATCTTTTCTCAAAGAAGCGCTTCAGAAAAATTATGTCCTCTTTTTCGAGCATGACTTTTTCAATGAATGTTGCACTGTAACCGAAACACCAAAAGGATATGCTTCGGGCAACAAGTTCAGGCTTGCTGAGTTCATCGATGTTTCAGATTCATAATATTCTGTCGAAAGAGATTCAAAAATCAGAATTGAACTAAATTTCCGGTTTATCGTTAATAATATAAAAATAACGCCGGTATTAAGTCGATATATAGCTGATAAACAAGTGATTGAAAAATATAGTCAATAAGCTGATCTGCCGGCGTTCAAATATCAGTCAAAGATATTTGTATCTTTGCACAGTTAATTCACTAAATATTAATCAATTAAATCGAAATGATCACAAAACGTCAATTTCTGAAAACCAAACCTGTTTGTAAAGTTACTTTTCAAATCAACGCCGAAGCCGGACACGCCTGTATTGCCGGTGAATTCAACAGCTGGAACGAAGCATCCACACCCATGAAGAAGGGAAAAGATGGAACTTTCACTGCTACTGTTGAACTAGAATCAGGCCGTGAGCACCAGTTCCGCTACCTGCTTGACGGTAAGACCTGGCTCAACGACGATTCAGCGGATAAATATGTTAAGACTCCGCTGGGAAATGAAAACTCGGTTATAATACTCTGATAACGACTCATTAAAGCGAATTATATAAGGTGAGGGTCATTAACTGGCCCTCATTTTTTATTTCTGCATGAGTACACCCTACCCTGTTGCAGATGCCTATACAATAATTGAAATCTACAACCGGCTTTGTAAACATAACGACTAACTCACCACCGCATGAGCATGGTCCGTACGACATTAGTTCTGCACCGCACTCAGGACAACTCAGGATTAGCAACTCACCTTCAGCGAGGCTTATATCCAGCGACACGCGGTATTTCTCCCCATACACCGGGCTCAGTGCAACAAAACCTTTAGTACTCCCCTTTTCCGCTTTTATCATCAGGCCATTATATTCTCCGAATCTGATCCTGTCGCTTATCATAGAATGACCATTCTGACAATAACATTCCTTTACAACGATGATATTTCCATGGTCAGGCTCCTTCTTCGCAGGAGCCGGAATTATCAGAAGGCCGTCTTTATTAAACCGTTTCATGTCACTGGTATTTGATTGTAAATAAATCAACCTCTCAGTCCAAAGGCTGATTAATCAATTAAAGATAAGGAATTTCATGGACAAAAACAAGCCTGGTTATTAATCGAGGCGAATGGCTTTAACTGGAGAAATCCTGGTAATGATATATGATGGTATCAGCAAAATCCCCAAACAAACAAGGATAGTGCCGGCGTTGATAAGCAAAATATGCAACAGGTTAATATTCACCGGCACATACGACATGAAGTAAGATTCCTGCGGCAAGCCTATAAGATGAAATTTGAACTGTAAGAAGCACATCAGTATTGCAGTGATATTTCCCCAAAACAATCCTTTTATTATGATATATGCTGCGTTGTATAGAAATATTTTGCGGATGCTCAGGTTGGTCGAACCCAGGGCTTTGAGCATTCCTATCATGTTTGTGCGTTCAAGTATCAGGATAAGCAGTGTCGAGATCATTGTAATTCCGGCAACCAAAACCATCAGCAACAGGATTATTACCACGTTCATATCCTGCAGGGCCAGCCAGTCGAACAGCTGTGGATAAAGCTCCCTGATTGACCGTGCATTCAATTCGTAGCCGATTTTGTGATAGACCACATCCTCCATTTTGTCGATATCACGAAAATCGTTTATAAACACCTCAAAACCCGATACCTGTGTCGAATCCCAACCATTAAGCTTCTGAATATGAGCAATATCACCAAATACATACATTTTATCGAATTCTTCAAGCCCTGTTTCGTAGATGCCTGAAATAATCAGTTTTCTTCCTCTCGCTTTGTTATCGATAAAAAAATACATCCTCAGGGGATCTCCTGCTTTTAGGTTCAGCAACCGGGCTATACTTCGGGAGATGATTACCGAATCACTAACTGCCGTGTCCGAAACGCTGAATATCCTGCCTTCAGTCATCTTATCCCTGAAAAATGACCAGTTGAAATCGCTGCCGATGCCATGCAGAAGCACGCCCTGCATTTGATCGGAAGTTTTAATTATACCTGCTTTAGTCCCGAAAACCTGGATATGCTTAATTCCTGGTGTTTTCTGCAGTTGACTGTAAAAAGGCTGATACCGGTCAACCGGGGCGAGTTCCATTGAAGCATTCTCATCAAAACGCGCAATCTGAATATGCGCTGCAAATCCTGTGATCTTTTCCTGAATTTGCCGCTGAAAACCTGTCACAATAGCAACGGCTATTATCATAACAGCCAGCCCGATACCCACACTGGCAACGGCTATTCTTACGACCGGACCTGAGAAACTCCCTTTCCCGGCGTGTATTATCCTACTTGCAATGAAAAATTCGTAGTTCATATTTCGGGCAATGATACAAACCTACTGCAAATTCCTGAATCTGTAAGCAACGTATATTTGTTTTGCCAGCGAATAATTCAGTAAGTTTGACGTTAAATCACGGAACAAAATAAAAGATGCCGGTTAACTACTTTTTGTCATTGGTTATTTTTCTTGTCACAATGCTTCATTGTCAGGCACAAACTGACATCGGCGCGGGCAATACCGGAATATCCATAAAGCCTGCTGCAGAAAGCATGGATCTTTACCTGCCTGACATATCTGGTAAAAAAGTCGCCATAGTTGCCAATCACACATCACTTGTCGGCTCTGTCAACCTGGTAGATATTCTGGTAAAAAGAGGAATCAATATTGTTAAAATCTTCGGTCCGGAGCATGGTTTCCGCGGCAGTTCCGCTGATGGCGAACTCATTGATAACACAGTTGATTCCGCTACTAATATCCCGGTTATTTCACTTTACGGCGATCACAGAAAACCGACCTCAGCCGACCTGCTGGGAGTAGATATTGTTGTTTTTGATATTCAGGATGTGGGTTGCAGATTTTTTACCTATATATCAACCATGACCTATGTCATGGAAGCCTGTGCTGAAAATGGCATCCCTGTCATTATTCTTGACCGGCCTAATCCTAACGGTTATTATATTGACGGCCCGGTATTGGAGGCAAAATTTACGTCTTTCGTCGGCCTGCATCCAGTTCCTATTGTTTATGGTATGACCATTGGTGAGTATGCACTGATGGTGAATGGTGAAAAGTGGTTAAAAAACGGGGTTGAATGCAGGCTTAAAGTTATTCCCTGCACCGGGTACACACATTCCAGCCGATATCAGTTGCCTGTGAGGCCCTCACCAAACCTTCCGGTTATGGAATCAGTATATCTTTACCCTTCACTGTGTCTTTTCGAAGGCACTTCAATAAGTGTTGGACGAGGCACTGACAAACCATTCACGATGATCGGGCATCCCCTGTTTCATGAAGGATCATTTATGTTTGAACCGAGGTCTATACCAGGTGTAAGTGATAATCCGCCATTCAAAGGAAAAGTCTGTTATGGCCAGAATCTGGAAACGGCAGCCTTATTAATTAAGGCAGACGGGCATATCGAACCGGGTTGGCTAACAAGCATATATAAGATTATGCGCGGAAGGTGTGAATTTTTTACTCCCTTNTTTGAGAAGTTAGCAGGCACGGCAACTTTACGCAAGCAGATCGAAGAAGGAATGAGTGCAAAAGCCATCCGAAAATCATGGCAAAAAGATATTAATCACTTCAAAAGTATACGGACCAAATATCTTTTGTATCCTGATTTCCAATGAAAAAGCCGGCTTAGCCGGCTTTTCTCAAGTCATATAACTGGCTTTAAAGCGTCCTTCCGGGATAAACTTTAAGTGCTTCTTCAAGACATTTTACCGCACCCTTCAGATCTTCAAGTTTCAGGACATAAGCGATACGGGCTTCATTCTTGCCAAGCCCTGGTGTGGCATAAAATCCTGAAGCTGGTGCCAGCATTACCGTTTGGCCTTCATAACTAAAATCCTCAAGCAACCATTGGCAGAATTTATCCGAATCATCAATAGGCAGGCTGATCACTGCATAGAAGGCTCCTTTTGGCATCGGTGCATAAACACCGGGAATTTTATTGAGCGCCTCAATGACAAAATTACGGCGTGCAATATACTCGTCATAAACTTCTTTGAAATATTCAGCAGGAGTGTCAAGTGAAGCTTCCCCGATTACCTGCCCGAGTGAAGGAGGGCTTAACCTGGCCTGGGCGAATTTCAGGGCAGAAGCAACTACTTCTTTATTTTTTGAGATTAGTACACCAATTCTTACGCCACACTCACTGTAACGCTTTGATACCGAATCCATCAGCACAGCATGATTTTCCAGTCCGTCGAGATTCATCACCGAAAAATGCGCATTGCCATCATAGCAGAATTCCCTGTAAACTTCGTCAGCAAACAGGTACAGGTCATGTTTGAGAACAAGTTCACGAAGCCGCAACAGTTCTTCTTTTGAGTACAAGTATCCGGTTGGGTTGTTTGGATTACAAACCATGATAGCCCTGGTACGCGGAGTAATTACTTTCTCAAACTCACTGATTGGTGGCAGGGCAAACCCTGATCTGATCTCTGATGTTATCGGAACAACCGTTACTCCGGCTGCCATGGCAAAACCATTATAATTGGTATAAAACGGCTCCGGAATGATCACTTCATCTCCGGGATTCATGCAAACCTTGAATGCGAATGAAATAGCCTCAGAACCTCCCGTGGTAATTATCATCTGGTTGTGATCGACACCAATGCCTTTGGATTGATAATACCCGGCGAGCTTGCGCCTGTAACTTTCATTACCGGCAGAGTGGCTGTACTCTATTACCTTCTGGTCAAAATGCTTCAAAGCATCAAGTGCGACAGATGGTGTAGGAATATCAGGCTGTCCTATGTTAAGATGATATACTTTGACACCTCTTTTTTTTGCTGCTTCAGCAAAGGGTACCAGTTTGCGAATCGGAGAAGCCGGCATCAGTTTACCGCGCTGTGAAATGGTAGGCATGTTTAAAGGTTGTTTATTGTTTTTAGAATAACAGTACAAAAGTAAAGATTATGATCTATCCGGAACTAACAGTATTTCATAAATTCATAAAAAAAGCCCTGCTGTATACGAGCAGGGCTTTTGAATATTTTCAGGAAAAATTTATTTAGCAACAGGTGCTGCGCTTTGATCAAGTGTCTTTTCTGGCATTACCGAAGCAGCAGTTTTTTCTACGATGTTACCAACAATACGTAACTGAATTGGTGAATTGCTGGCATTCGAAGTAACATTTATTGTTTTATTGATAGGACCCATGCGATTGGTATCATATTTAACCTTTACTGAAGCTGATTTACCCTTCAGGATCGGTTCACGAGGCCACTCGGGAACAGTGCAGCCACATGATGCAGTGCAATTAGAAAGGATAAGAGGCTCAACTCCTGTGTTGGTAAATTTGAATTCGCATGTACCATCACCTCCTTTATAAAGTGTGCCATAGTCATGGGTTGTCTTCTCGAAAGTGATCACAGGAGCATTAGGATTGGCAGCAGGCTGTTGTGCATTGGAAACTGAAACGCCCTGGGCCATTACAGCAACTGAAACAAACATTGTAACAGCAAGCGAGAGAAGTACTTTTTTCATTTTATTGCTCGTTTAGGTTGTTTAACTTTTTAATTGTTTGCAAATTTAACTGATAATTATTCTGTACTGTTTTTTTTAACATTATTTTAAGTTTTACAACTTCCATGCCAAAACTGATCTGGCCTGTAATTTGAATTCAATTCAGCCTTAGTATTGAAGCATACCTTTATTAATAACATTACAAACGGAAGGTTATGGACTAAAGATGAAATTTTTCCGCCAACATTTAATATGTTTGTAAAAATTTCCATAAAAAATGAGAAACATACTGATCAAAATAATTCCTGTGATAATCATTTCAATGATCGCAGTTGCGTGCTGCCACTCGCATAAAACAGCCAAACAAACTACAGCCGGGATTCCTGGTCCTAAAGCAATCATCTATAAAACACGGGCCGATTACTCGCAACTGGTCCCTGTGACTCTTTCGGAAGACAAGAAGTCTGTCGTTTCATATCCTGATGTGAAGGATGTCTATTACCGGGGAAAACTGGCAACACCTGTTCTTCTGCATAACGGATGGCTCCTTGATAACCGGGGAATAAACCAGGATGTTGCTTTCATCAGCCTTACCTATGAAGAGTATGCAAAAAAAGACAATACTCCCGATGCGAACGAACTGTTCAGCCTGATCATTGATAAGGACCCGTTGACTAAAATGTATGAATGCGGCCTTCGGTCTGATTATCAGGACATTGAAAATGAGTTAAATGAATTAATAGATGCCGGTAAATTTTCAGCATTCAAAATACTGAAATAGTCAAGTTATGAACATCGGCGCATGAATCTCTAACAGTTGTTGATTAATTGTTAATTTTGCGCCCTAAATTTATCCGGAGTTCGCTCACTAAACATCCATCTTCACTTCGGATTAACCCAAAATAACGGATTTGGAAAACTCTAAACCGCTTGTTAAAGTCCTGGATGGCCGAAGTTTATACTTCGCTTTCCTGGCAGGTGCGCAACGCATTTTCGAGAATCAGGGACTCATTAATAAGATCAACGTATTCCCGGTTGCCGATGCCGATACCGGCACCAACCTGGCCAGTACCATGCGCTCGATTGTGGATAGTCCCATCCCTACTGATAACATTAAAGTTACAGCTTCAGCTCTTGCCGAAGCCGCCCTGGTTGGCGCCAGGGGAAATTCCGGGATTATCTTCGCACAATTCCTTTATGGTTTCAGCAATGAAATCGTAAACGAACACAATTTTACAGTCGAAAATTTCGCAAAGTCAGTCCGTAACGCAGTAAACTATGCTTACGAAGCCATCGCAAACCCTGTTGAAGGCACCATCATTACCGTGATGCGCGAATGGGCGGAATTTATTTACGCTGTTAAAGAACTGTTCGACGACTTTGTGGAACTGCTGGTAAACGCTTACCAAAAAGCCAGTGAATCGCTGAAAGAAACCACCAAAATGCTGGAGCAACTTGCAAAAAGCAATGTAGTGGATGCCGGCGCTAAAGGCTTCGTACTCTTTCTCGAAGGTATGATTGATTTCTTTAAGAATCGAAATGCAATAAGGCACCTTGATATACCTGTTAATGAGATATCTCTCAGCGATGTTGAAGAATTTTCACATGATGAAATCACATACAGGTACTGTTGTGAAGCATTACTAACGCTGGATCCAAGATCGAAAGAGAACAAAGTTTCAATCAGAAATGCCATTGAGAATCTCGGTGATTCTTTGGTTGTGGCAGGTTCCGATAAGAAACTCCGCATTCACATTCATTCCGACGATCCAACAACACTTTTTGGAATCATTGGTAAAAAAGCAAGCATTACCTATCAGAAAGTGGACGATATGGTGATGCAACTCGAGCAATCACACCATCCAAAAACCAAAATTGCTCTCCTCACCGATTCAACCTGCGATCTGCCACAGGAACTGCTCGAAAAATATCATATCACCATGGCTCCTCTGAGCCTTCATGTTGGTGACAGCCACTTCCTCGACCGCACAACCATTTCTTCAGAGCAGTTTTACACACTTCTTGACGAGTCGCCCGTTATGCCTACAACATCTCAGCCGGCATATAAGGAATTCATCAATAAGTATTCTTTCCTGGCTACATATTATGATTCAATAATCGGCATTCATATAAGCCGCCAGCTAAGCGGTACTTTTTCTAACAGTGAAAGGGCAGCAAAAGCTGTGGGCGAGCAATCAGGAAAGCAGATTTCAGTGCTATCCTCAAACCGGCTATCCGGTGCATTGGGCTTGGTTGTACTCAGAGCCGCCGAAGCAATTGAAAACGGCATGAGTCATGAGGAATTGGCTGAGAAGATTGAAAAATGGAGCAAACAGACGCAAATCCTTGTCAGCATCAAAACAGTGAAATACCTGGTTCGTAGCGGGCGCCTCAGCTATTCCAAGGGAATGATCGGAAAAATCCTTGGAGTGAATCCCATCATCAGCATGGATGAGGAAGGTAAAGCGAGCACCTTTGGAAAGTCATTTAGTGAGCGTGGTAGCATGAAACTCATAATGCAGCGTTATCAATCATTGCTGAAAGATGGTAAAGCCTGGGGATACGCCATTACGCATATCCGCAACCAGGCCGCTGCCGACTGGTATGCTCAGCAAATGGAAGCGCTTACCGGCATGAAACCAAGGTTTGTCAACGATGCCAGCCCCGTACTGGGTGTGAATGGCGGTGCAGGAACCACTGTTGTTTCGCTTCTGATGGAATAATTATATACCTTTAGGTATCTTTTCAGGATTTTATTGGTTTTCAACAACTTTGAAATATGTTCGAAGCATTTCTCAATTCAGCCTTGCTGATTGCTGTATGTATGGCCTTTCTTTTTGTAGTTGCCGTAGTAATCAAAAACAACTCCATTGTTGATATCTTTTGGGGGCTTGGATTTGTGATTATCGCAATATTCAGCATCTCATTTTCAGGTGATTTCACGGCTAAAAAAATCCTTGCCAGTTCCCTGGTATTGATTTGGGGGATGCGGTTGTCGGCTCATATTTTCTTCAGAAACATTGGCAAAGGCGAAGATTTTCGATACAAAGTCTGGCGTGAGCAATGGAAGAATTTTTATGTCAGAAGCTTTTTCCAGGTATTTGTTTTACAGGGAATCATGATGCTGATCATAGCCTCGCCGGTAATCCTGGTCAATTCTTCCGCATCCGACGAAATCGGGTTTTTGGATATTCTGGCTTTTCTGACTTTCGCCATTGGATTCATTTTCGAGACAGTCGGGGATGCTCAGCTCACCCGGTTTCGGACTGATTCCACTAATAAAGGCAAGATCATAACCTCAGGACTCTGGCAATACACCCGTCACCCGAATTATTTCGGCGAAGCTTTGCTGTGGTGGGGAATCTGGCTGTTTGCAGCTTCTGAAATCAACGGTTTGCTTACTATCATCAGTCCTGTGGTGATTACCCTCCTCCTCAGGTATGTTTCGGGTGTTCCTTTGCTCGAAAAGAAATACGAAGGCCGCGCCGACTGGGAAGAATATAAAAAGCGTGTACCGGCCTTTATTCCCAGGTTTCGCAGGTAAACATTTTTCATTTTTCGCTCTGTACCATTTTTCCTAACTTCGCCCCAATTGCCTTTCCGGGAATGTCCCGGGCATGCAATTGTAAAATTATTCATGTATCCTGGCGGTAGTTCAAGATTTTCAGTCATATGATCACACAACAACTGATTGATCCTAAAAGCATTGCAGTAGTCGGCGCATCCAACGATGTGACCAAGACCGGCGGAAAAGCACTAAAAAATCTTATTGACAATCATTTCAAAGGAAGGATTTATGCTGTAAATCCAAAGGAAACCGAGATACAGGGTGTGCCATGCTACAAGGATGTTTTATCACTTCCCGATGTCGACCTCGCTATTCTGGCCATACCGGCAAAATTTTGTCCTGAGACTGTTGAGACGCTCGCCCGTGACAAAAAAACCAGGGCTTTTGTGATTTTCTCTGCAGGTTTTTCGGAAGAAAATTCCGAGGGTGCTAGACTGGAAAAACTCGTTGTTGAAACATGCAATAAATATGGCGCCGGGCTTATCGGACCAAACTGTATTGGGATGATGAACCCAAACCACACATCGGTTTTCTCGCTTCCTATACCAAAATTCAATGATAAAGGAGCCGATTTCATCTCGGGATCGGGAGCTACTGCTGTTTTCATCATGGAATCGGCCATGCAGAAAGGGCTTTCGTTTGCTTCGGTTTATTCGGTGGGAAACAGTGCACAGATGGGTGTTGAGGACATACTGAAGTACCTCGACGAGACATTTGACCCGTTTACCAGTTCCCGTGTTAAACTGCTCTACATCGAAAGTGTGAATAAACCCGCAATGCTGCTAAAACATGCCTCGTCGCTCATCAGGAAAGGATGCAGGATAGCCGCCATAAAAGCCGGGAGTTCGGCCGCCGGAAGCCGTGCAGCTTCTTCGCACACGGGGGCCATGGCCAGTCCAGATGTTGCCGTGGATGCGCTTTTCCGCAAAGCGGGAATTGTTCGCTGTTACGGGCGCGAAGACCTTACGACTGTCGCCTGCATTTTCATGCACAAAGAACTGGTAGGCAAGAATATAGCTATCATAACCCATGCTGGTGGCCCAGCGGTAATGCTTACCGATGCCCTCTCCGAAGGTGGTCTTGAGATTCCGCACCTGGAAAGCCCTGAATTGTTGTCGAAACTTTTCCCTGGTTCTTCGGTTGCCAACCCCATCGACTTCCTGGCAACCGGCACAGCGCAGCAACTGGGTGAGATAATCGACTATGTTGACAACAAGTTCGATAACATTGACGGTATGGCGGTAATATTCGGAAGCCCGGGACTATTCGAGGTTTACGATGTATATAAAGTACTGGACGAAAAGATGCGAACCTGCCGGAAACCCATCTTCCCGATTCTGCCTTCAGTTGTAAATGTTAAAAAAGAAATCGAGTACTTTCTCTCGCTGGGGCGCATCAGTTTCCCTGACGAAGTTACCTTTGGCCGGGCGCTGTGCAAAGTTTACAATACGCCCAAACCTCAGCCTGAAGTTATTCAACAACCTGTCATTGACAAGATTGCCATCAGGAACGTAATCAACAATGCATCAGAAGGATACATCTCACCGGGCGAAATACAGCAATTGCTCGATGCTGCCGGTATCCCCCGGTCCGGAGAATTGGTTGTAACAAGCAAGGAAGACGCGATAAAAGCAGCAGCAACTCTGGGATTGCCGGTTGTGTTGAAAGTGGTGGGACCCATTCACAAATCAGATGTAGGGGGCGTTGTACTCAATGTTGACAATTTTGACAAGGTAGCTGCCGAATTCGACCGCATGATAAAGATAAAGGACACCTCGGCCATACTTATCCAGGCTATGCATTCAGGCATTGAACTTTTTGCCGGGGCCAAGTTTGAACCGGGCTTCGGACACATGGTACTGTGCGGACTGGGAGGTATATTTATTGAAGTCCTAAAGGATGTTTCGGCAGGCCTGGTGCCACTCTCACAGGAAGAGGCTGAAGGAATGATCAGGAAGCTGAAAAGCATCAAAATACTGGAAGGTGTGAGAGGCCAGCAGAGCGTTGACATTTCCCGCTTTGCGGATGTGGTCGTAAGGCTTTCTGCCCTGCTTCAGGCTGCCCCCGAAATCATGGAACTCGACCTGAATCCGCTACTTGGCAATGGGGAAAAGATTGTTGCTGTAGATGCAAGGATAAGGGTTCAGCATTAAAAGAAATCTTTCTTACCCGATTCAGTAAAATTCCCTTTTAAAGAGAGACGCTACCACCTGCGGTTTCTCTGTTGTATGATTCGATAATCGCAATCATCTCGGCTAAATCTGGTATTTTTTGTAAGTAACAGATGTAAAGATCATTGTTGCAGGTACTGTTGCTAGTGACAACCACCTGTAATCGGATTGAAATCCTGCAATTACGCAAACTGATAATCCTAAAGACCCAAAGAGAATATTTTTACCTGCTTCATAAAAGCTCCTCCTTTTTATCTGCGTGGCTTTTCTGAATGTTTCAGGGGTATCTTTAAAATATTTCTCTGAAAACTGAACAAGATTAATCACCCTGATGAAAGCATTTGTGTCAGCCCCGCGGGTTATGTAATAATCATAATACACTTTGGACACAGGCTTAACCTTCTTCTTTCCATCCAATATCAGCCATGTTGAATAACCATTACCCGCACTTATCTGCTTTAAACCGTATTTCTGAGGAATTTTCTTATGGCTGTATAGGCTCATGTTACCAGTCAGCATTTCCTCAACAAAAAAGAATTCATAAGCACTCGACATGACAGAACGGTAAAACTTTCCGTCCATTTTCAACCCGTAAATTTTACTGGCAGGATAGTACTTTTCTGGATCTGACTGAACACTCACCAACTGATCGGTATATTTCCTCAGTATATATGCGTCCTCAACGATCGAATCAAAAGGTGTCAGAAAAATAGTTGCCCGTGTATAATCATCATCCGGCTTCACAGGCATCAGACCGCTGGGAATGTAAACAGCAAATTCCCTGTCAGTTACAGAATTATTACCAGCAGTCTCATTAACAGATGGAACATTTGATGCCAGAGAGGTGGCAGCATAAAAGAACCACAAACAAAAAATAATTAATAACCTGATTTTCATTATATTAAATTTAATATTAACAAAAGTAAAAAAACTTATTCCCCCATTGTCATTATTCCCTGAAAAAAAATCAGATATCTGCTGAAGATTTTTTCAAATCGTGATAACACGATGATTTATTGTTAGTCAATACCAATTTCCCTGTTATAACTATTTACAATCTTCACCATATCTTCCCATCCGGGAATATGTTTCCTGTTAATAAACGTCAGCGCCGCGGCAGCCGGAAAGCCGGCAAGGAACACCCACTTTATATCTGAATCAACAAAAGCGGTTCCGGCTGCACCAGCCAGCATCGCTACAGCCAATATCTTCTTTTTGTTTTTATAATTGTTCATTTTCAGATAAGGAGAAGTCAATTTGCGCGTTTCGGGCAGGCTGTCGAGATACTTTTCAGTAAATACTCTGATATCGTCAGCAGAAATGAATGTGTTTGCATTTGGTTCCAATGTGATAAGGTAACCGTATGAAAGTTTACTGCCCATATTCTCGTTTTCAATGATCATATTGTTAGTGTATCCGCCTGACGAAAAGCATTCAACCCAGCCGTTGACCTGAGGAATCTTTGGATAAATATAAAGGTTCATATTGCCCGACACTGCCTTTTCGGCAAACACAAATTCAACAGGATTCACCATGATCGAACGATAAAATTTACCATTCATCCTCAAGCCGTAAATCTTACTAGCCGGGTAATATCTACCAGGTTTCGACCATACTGAAACCATCTGATCTGTGAAATTCCGTCGGATATAAGCGTGATCTTCAATTGAATCATTCGAAGAAAGAAAAATTACAGCCGGTGCATAATCAATAAAAGGTATATCAGGCCTGCGGGTATCTGGAGAATAAAATGCTGAATCTGAAATACTTTTGTTTTTGTTCAGGCTATCAGGTGCGGTTTGAGTTGAAACCCTAGTAATGATCTGGGATTCTGATACAAAACAAATACAAAAAAGACAGAATACTAAAAGCGCCCTCATCTCTTTAATGATATAGACTACAAAAATAAGATTTTTCAATCTCGATTAACCTTCTAACTTTGCCTGAAACAATAAAAATCCAAATGAAACGCAACGACCTGGTTTTCATTTTTATCATCATCCTGCTCCTGCTGCCGTTTTTTCTCATCAGGGAAGTTTATTCTGCTTACGTCAGCTTTAATGCTTTGCACGGGATGATCATGAGTTTTATCAAGTTTGCATTACTGGCCACGCTTGGCGAGGTAATAGCCCTGCGGATAAGGAAAGACAAATACAATGAACCGGGATTCGGGATACTGCCCAGGGCGCTGGTCTGGGGATTTCTTGGCCTCACCATCAAGGCTGCGTTTGCCATATTTTCAACAGGCACACCGGTATTTGCTGAATACCTGGGATTAAACGGCGCCATCAGCGTGATGAAGGGTGAACTGTGCTGGCTAAAAATTCTCGTTGCATTTTGCATTTCTGCAGCCATGAACATCACCTATGCCCCGGTTATGATGACATTCCACAAGATCACCGACATGCACATCCTTCAAACCGGCGGAACATTGAAAGGTTTATTTAGGCCGATCCCTTTTGCAAAAATTTTCAACAGGATCAACTGGGATGTACAATGGAATTTCGTTTTCAAGAAGACGATACCTATTTTCTGGATACCGGCTCATACCGTTACTTTCCTCCTGCCTGCCGATTTCCAGGTTTTATTTGCCGCCATGCTGAGTGTGGCTCTTGGGCTATTGCTTGCGATAGCAGGCATGAAAAGTGCTCCCACAACCGCGTAAAAGATCTGGCTTTAATCTGGTTTTTATTCAGAAGATCTTTCGGAAGTGTTACGACCGGAATACCTTTGGCGATAAATTCATCTTATAAGGTCCATTTAAACTTAGAAACATTATAAATTAAATACAGTAATTTACGTATTGCGTTACCTGTTTACCTGTTAAAAAATTAACTATTAAGTTGTTATCATCCTGTAGTATCAATCGATTCAAAAAAATCTTACTTCATTTGATCGTCATTTTATTATTCATATGTTAATTTTTGCGAATCTTCCCTATTTTTGAGTGGAAATCTTACCGCTGTGACCTTGACAAAATACCTGCTGTGAATCATCAAACAACGGTTTTGAGAGCAGGTATCAAGAATTAATAACCTGATAATGAGACTAACCAAATAACACATAATCCGATTTATGGACAATCACAACACAAGAAGGAATTTCCTGAAAACGGCGGGGCTGGCACTAGGCTGCCTTGGGCTCGCTATGCCCGAGCGGGTATTCGGTTCAGGGGGCAAAGTGCTGGATGCCGATGGCGACACCATCACCCTGCTTACTCCTGGTGGACAACTGGTTAAAGTGGAAAAATCGAAGCTCAAACCGGCCGAGATGCCTTCGCTTACCGAAAATCAAAAACGTGGTCGCGAAGGTTTGCCAAACCGCTCTTGGGTAATGGTGATCGACCTTTCGAAATGCCGCAATGCCAGGAAGTGTATGGCCGCATGCCAGGCACACCACCAGCTGCGCCCCGAACAGCACCACATGAACACACTGCAGATGCAGGATGCCGAACACACAGCACCCTATTACATGCCAAAAAACTGCATGCATTGCGACAATCCTCCCTGCACAAAAGTCTGCCCAGTTAATGCCACTTTTAAGCGTTCGGATGGTATTGTTCTCATTGACAATGAACGTTGTATCGGTTGCCGTTTCTGCATTGCCGCCTGTCCTTATTCAGCACGTGTTTTCAACTGGTTTGAGCCGCGTGATGCCGAAAAGTACAAAGACGTTACTTACAACATCGAAGCCAATGTACCACAGAAAAAAGGGACTATTTCAAAATGCCTATTCAGCGCTGACCTTCTAAGGGTTGGAAAACTTCCTTCCTGTGTAAGCGCCTGTCCCAATGGCGTTTATTGGTTTGGTGACCAAAATGAAGACGCAGTGACCAACGGTACTACCAAGGAAACCACCAGTTTTTCAAAACTTATCAGGGACAATGCCGGGTACACGCTTATGAAAGAACTGGGAACCAAACCCAGGGTATATTACCTGCCTCCCAAAAACCGGGCATTCCCGTTTGAAGGCGAAATTCAGAAACATGAATAACAAACCGATAAATCAGACATCTTATGACAAATAACTTAACACCTGAAGAATCCAGGCAAAAATTGGATAAGATTTTTTCCGATTTAACGCGGTCGCTGAAAATCAAGGATGAACTGGCGCGGTTCTGGATATTCATACTGGCAATGTTCACCATTGTAGGGCTATGGGGATGGATGCACCAGATGAGAATTGGACTCGGAATTACCGGGATGCGCGATTATGTCTCATGGGGAATGTATATCGGCAACTTCGTATTTTTTGTTGCCGTAAGCCTTATCGGCCTGCTAATCAGTTCGATACTGCACCTCCTCAAATTCGATTGGGGACAGCCGATTTCACGTGTTGCAGAAACAGTTGCCATAGCAGCCATTGCACTTGCCGGACTGGTCATCGTCATGGATATGGGGCGCCCCGACAGGTTTCTCAACATATTCCTCCACGGAAGGTTTGCCTCTCCCATCGTATGGGATGTGACTGTGATAACAACTTATGTCACGATATCAGCATTGTTGTTCTTTATCCCGCTCATACCTGATGTAGCAATGCTTCGCGACAGGCTGGGTGATGATGTACCTATACTACAGAAAAAACTTTATGCAATACTTTCTCTCGGCTGGAAGGGTAATGCACGCCAGTTTGAAATTGTTACCCATACAGTAAGGATTTTACTTGTACTGATTATTCCTGTAGGGCTTTCAATCCACACCGTGACATCGTGGCTGTTCGCTTCAACATTACGCGCAGGTTGGGACAGTACCATTTTCGGCCCGTACTTTGTCACAGGCGCCTTTGTTGCCGGATCGGCAGCTGTTATATTAGTAATGTATGTTTACCGGCTCCGTTACGATCTCGACGAATATTTCACCAATAAGTCGTTCGACATGATGGGTAAACTGCTGGTACTCATGTGTCTTGTATATTTCTATTTTAACATCAACGAATTTCTCGTCCCGGGGTATAAAATGAGACTGGCCGAAGGTGTTCACCTCAGGGAATTGTTTACAGGTCGCTGGTCAACGCTATTCTGGGTGGTTCAGATATTTGGAGTTATTATCCCGATTTTACTGCCGCTTCTCAGGTATTTCAGGCGACCGCTGCCGCTCACACTCATTGCTTTTTTGACCCTGGTCGCCTCGTGGTTCAAGCGTTTTATTATTGTTGTGCCAACCCTCGAGCATCCATATCTGCCAATTCAGAATGTACCCGAAAACTTCGTTCACTACTCCCCCACCGCACCTGAGATCATGATTACGCTGCTGCCGTTTTTTGCATCAGCCATCATTATTACCATGCTGGCAAAACTATTTCCCGTAATTACTATTTGGGAATACGCCGAAAAACAAGGCATTGATAAGAAATATCTTCTTGAAGAACCAGAAAAATAACTGACTATGAAACAGATACAATACATTTTAGCCTCCCTGTTCATCATTCTAGGCGCTTTTGAAGGTTATAGTCAGGAATGGACCGTTCCCGAAAATGAGGCGGCTGTCGTAAGTCCGTTGCCTTTTAATAATGCCACAGTCCGCGAAGGGAAAACCGTTTACGAAAAGAACTGCAAATCGTGTCATGGAGAACCTGGCAAGAACAATGCTATAGTTCTTGTTCCCCCGCCACCCGATATGGCATCCGAAAAAATGCAGGCAAATACCGACGGCGGCATGTTCTACAAGGTAACAAACGGCCGTGGAGCCATGCCTACCTTCAAACCAACTCTCAGTGAAACCCAAATATGGCAAGTCATTAATTTCATCCGCAAGTTCGATCCGCGTAATGCCGGTAAACTTATTGAAACCGCACTGCTCAAAGGAAAGCTGTCTGCCGCTATTGACAAGGATAGCACGGCTATCGACATCGTTGCCGAAGTGCAAAATAGTCCGGGCATATACTCCAGACTGACCAATACTACCGTTTTTGTCCAGGTAAAAAAAGCATTTGGGTTTCTAGATATCGGCAAAGCACTTACCAATGCCGATGGCAAAGCCCGGTTTGAAATACCAAAAGGCCTTGCCGGAAATGTAGATGGCAAAGCTGACTTCGTGGTGACCCTTGGCGATGATTTTGAGAAGACGACAGCAGAAGTGCCGGGTATTAAAGTAGCTGCTCCGCTGGGTGAAAACCCGCTGGCAAGCCGCAGCGTTTTGTGGTCGACCAATGACCGTACTCAAAACTGGCTTCTTTTCTCCTACTTCTTTGTAACCGGTCTGGTTTGGTTGACAATTATTTACATCGTTCTTCAAATCAGCAAGATACCCAAAGCAGGCAAATAGGTTAAGCAGTACATGAACATATTTTATTTACTGATCGGTGTAAGTCTTTTAGGAGCACTTGTATTCCTGGCTCTTTTCATCTGGGCTGTTAAGGACAAACAATTCGATGATGATAAAACCCCTCCGATCAGGATGCTGTTTGACGATGAACCTGCCGAAGAGAACAAAAATGATAATACTGAAAATAAATAACTACAAATCAGGTATATATGGAAGACCAGAAAGTAATTTACGATAATAAAACTGTAAAGCTGTTTATCCTGGCAACCCTTGTGTGGGGAATTGTCGGGGTACTTGTAGGCGTTGTAATCGCTTTGCAGCTGCGCTTCCCGGCATTTAACTTTGGCCTTGAATTCACAACCTTCGGAAGGGTTAGGCCTGTTCATACCAACGCGATCATTTTTGCCTTTGTTGGTAATGCTATATTCGCCGGGGTTTACTATTCCATGCAACGGCTTCTAAAAACCAGGATGTTCAGTGACCTGCTGAGCAAATTCCACTTCTGGACATGGCAGCTGATCATTGTACTTGCGGCTGTCACGCTGTTGCTTGGTTTCACTACGAGCAAGGAATATGCCGAACTCGAATGGCCGATTGACATTTTAATTGCACTGGTTTGGATAGCCTTCGGGGTAAACATGATAGGAACTACGGTCATCAGGCGCGTTCAGCATATCTATGCTGCCATCTGGTGGTATATTGCCACTTTCGTGGGTGTGGCCATTCTGCATGTTGTCAATTCATTTGAGTTACCAATTTCACTCTTCAAAAGTTATTCACTCTATTCCGGGGCTCAGGATGCCGTGGTACAATGGTGGTACGGTCACAATGCCGTAGCATTCTTCCTTACAACACCTTTTCTGGGTTTGATGTATTATTACCTGCCAAAAGCAGCCGAACGGCCTATCTACTCCTATAAATTGAGTATCATTCACTTCTGGTCGCTCATTTTCCTTTACATGTGGGCGGGACCGCATCACCTTTTATACCAGGCTTTGCCGGATTGGGCACAAGCGCTTGGAGTTACATTTTCGATAATGTTGATTGCACCCTCATGGGGCGGAATGATCAACGGCCTTCTTACGCTCAGAGGAGCCTGGGATAAAGTCCGTGACAAAGCCGAACTGAAATTCCTGGTTGTAGCCGTAACTGCCTATGGCATGTCCACCTTTGAAGGGCCAATGATGTCAATCAAGTTTGTAAACCAGCTTACCCACTTCACCGACTGGACCATTGGGCACGTGCACATTGCCGGGATGGCCTGGAACGGCGGTATTGTTTTCGGTATGCTCTACTGGCTGGTTCCAAAATTATTCCGGACGAAGCTATATTCAGAAAAGCTGGCCAATGCACATTTCTGGATCGCCACCCTTGGGATTCTCATCTATGCAATTCCATTGTACTGGTCTGCCGTGACACAATGGCTTATGCTCCGCGAGTACACTCCTGAAGGATTTCTGGCATATCCGAATTTCCTCGAAACACTTACGCAGATATTGCCAATGTATACATTCAGGATTCTCGGCGGAACCATGTTTATGATCGGGTTCCTTTTGATGGTTTTTAATCTTGCGAAAACAATGAAAGCCGGTTCAATGGTGGCACAGGAAGAAGCTTATGCTCCCGTTTTGGTGGAGCTCGGTGCCCGCGATCCAAAGAAAGAGGGCATGCACCGCTTCCTTGAACGCAAATCAGTAAGGTTTTCAATTGTGGCCTTCATTGTTCTTGCCATTGGCGGCGCTGTGGAGATCATCCCGATGACTTTTGTAAAATCAAATGTGCCCACCATTGAAGCTGTGAAGCCTTACACGCCGCTGGAACTTGCCGGACGCGACATATATGTTTCGGAAGGTTGCTACAATTGCCATTCGCAAATGGTAAGGCCTTTCCGTTGGGAAACAGATCGCTACGGCGAGTATTCAAAAATCGGTGAATTTGTGTATGACCATCCGTTCCAGTGGGGAAGCCGGCGCACCGGTCCCGACCTGGCAAGGGCCGGAGTTGTTGGAGGTCCAATGTATAAAAATGCAGCATGGCACTACAATCACTTCATGGACCCGCAAAAAATGAATGAACAATCCATCATGCCCAAATACTCCTGGCTCGCTGAGAAAGATATCGATCTCGATATTATTCCGGTAAAAATCAGAGCCATGCAGAAACTGGGTGTACCCTATCCCGACGGATTCGACAAGATTGCTGTTGACGACCTTAAAAAGCAGGCCTCCGGTATCGTTGCTGATCTGAAGGCATCCGGCATAACAGCAGATCCTAACAAGCAGATCATTGCAATGATAGCTTACATGCATAAACTCGGCAGGGATATATCAACACCCGCAGTCAACGATTCGACAAATATGGCAACGGCTAAAGTGGTTGTAGAAACATTACCCACTACTCCCGCTGATCTGAATTCGGGCAAAGAAATTTTCGGGAAGTTGTGCGCATCCTGTCATGGACCTGAAGGTAAAGGGCAGGCTACTTTTCCAAATCTCACCGATGATGTGTGGATCCATGGTGGCACGCCAACCGATGTAGTAAATACTATTACCAATGGCTACCCGGTAAAGGGCATGCTTCCGTTTAAAAGCCAACTCTCCGATCAGCAGATTAAACAAGTTGCCTCATTCATCTTAAACAGCCTGAAAAAATGAGAATGATCAGCAGTGTACTTGAGAACATACAAGGCATCGAAATCTATTACATCATCGGATTACTCCTGTTTGTTGTATTCTTCGTTGTGATACTCATCCGCACCCTGCGTATGCCTTCCAAAGAGGCTGAACATATCAAAAATTCAATTCTCAACGACAATGAAATCATGACACCCTCAAATAAATAGAAATTATGGGATCAGATACAAGCAATGAAAAACTGAAAGATAAGAAAGACCCTCATGACGAGGTGATGACAGGGCACGAGTATGACGGCATCGGTGAGCTGGATAACCCTCCTCCCCGGTGGATCATGGCCCTGTTTTACCTGACAATAGGCATTTCAATATTATACGGCGCCTATTATTTCTGGCTTGACATTGGTGAAAACCAGGATCAGCAATACCTTACCAAGTCAGCTAAGCATGACGAAATATATAAACAGGCAAATACTCCCACGGCTGAAATGAAACTGCTGACCGACGAAGGCTCAATTGCCGAAGGTAAAGCAATCTTCACTGAAATGGCCTGTTCTGCTTGCCATGGATTAAATGGCGAAGGAAATGCCATCGGGCCGAACCTCACCGACGAGTATTGGATAAATGGTTGCAGCTTTACGAATGTCCACGATATGATCAAAAACGGCAATTCCATCAAAGGAATGACCGCATTCAAGGACAGGCTTACCGAGGAAAAGATTGCAAAAGTGGCAAGCTATGTACTGGTTTCACTTAAAGGATCTAACCCGCCGAACGCTAAAGCTCCCCAAGGTGTAATATGTAAATAATCAAGCGTTTGACTTTAACATTGATGCCGGAATTTTATTATCAGCATACAAAGGTGAAATAGTCACATTTCACTGGTATGTTGTAGAAAATGCTCCAACAACCATACATTTCCATTAATGATTGAATAATGTCCGAAGAACAGGTTTCGTTTCGGGATCGCCCGATTAATATGAATGAAAAAGGCGGAAGGAAGTGGGTCTACGCCAAGAAACCGAAAGGAAAATGGTACTTCTATCGCACAATCGTTAGCATAGTTGTACTGGCTTTCCTGGTGCTGGCACCTTTTATTAAATACAAAGGCTATCCGCTGATTTTGCTTGACATAGTCAATCGCAAGTTCATCATTTTCGGTGCGATATTCTGGGCACAGGACACATTTTTACTTGCCCTGATCATGCTTTCGTTCGTGGTGTTTGTCATCGTTTTTACCGTCACTTTTGGCAGGCTGTGGTGTGGATGGTTATGCCCTCAGACCATTTTCCTCGAAATGGTTTTCCGAAAAATTGAATACCTGATCGAAGGCGATTTTCGTAAAAGGCTTAAACTTGACAACAGCCCCTGGACAGCCGGTAAAATCTTCAAAAAGGTACTAAAGCATGCGATCTTCATGATCATTGCCATACTCATGACAAATGTATTCCTGATGTGGTTCACCGGCCCGCAGCAATTGTTTGAAATTGCAGCAACGCCTGTCAGGGAGAACCTTTCATCGTTTCTCATTATGCTTTTTGTGTCGGGTGTCTTTTATTTCATCTATGCTTATTTCCGGGAACAGATTTGCACAATGGTTTGCCCTTACGGAAGGATGCAGAGCGTTTTACTCGATTCCAAATCACTCATTGTAACGTATGATTTTAAAAGAGGTGAGCCACGCGGTCATAAAAAAGGCGGCGATTGTATAGATTGTGAACAGTGCATTGCAGTTTGTCCGACAGGTATAGATATCCGCAACGGTACACAGCTGGAATGTGTCAACTGTGCAGCCTGCATCGATGAATGCAATAATATGATGAAGAAAGTTAAACGTCCGCCAAACCTGATCCGGTTTGATTCGATGGAGAATATCAATACCGGCAAAAGACTCATCTTCACGGGACGAACGGTAGCCTATTCAGTTGTCCTGATCTTATTACTTGGTTTCTTTATTTACAGTATCGCTTCCCGTAAAGTAATAGAAACCACTATTTTAAGAACTCCGGGAATCATTTACCAGGAAAACGCTGACAGTACGATCTCTAACGTTTACAACCTGGAGATTGTAAATAAGACGCATGAAAACATTCCGCTCGAATTGCGCCTTCTGTCTCCTAAAGGGAAAATCGTGATACCAGGCGGGAACATTGAAGTGAAAGACCAGTCAAAATTTGAATCTGCTTTCATTCTGTATATTCCAAGGGATCAGATTACAAGTGATAAGACAATAGTGGAATTCGGCCTTTACGACAAGGACAAACTTGTTGAAAAATATACTGCTACTTTTGTCGGGCCATAGTACATGAGATCAATAGCGTTGCGATTTCAGCATTGCATGGGAAAAATTAAATCCTTGATTGACAAATTAAAACAAGCATGAAGTTTAATTGGGGTACGGGAATATTTCTCTTTCTGGTTTTGTTCCTGCTGGCATCGGCAGCATTTATCATTTATGCCGTTCACCAGAAGGTTGAACTGGTTCACGAGGATTATTATGAAAAGGGAACCGATTATACCCATGAAATGGAAAAGTCAGAACGATCATCAAAATATGAGCCATTGATCAGCTTTATTGAGGATAAGGACTCGGTAAAAGTTATTTTCCCACAGGAACTCACAGGTAAGGTCGACTCGGGTAACATTCTGTTCTTCAGGCCATCGGATATGAACCGTGACGTAAAACACGCCCTAACTCCTGCTGAATCTGTTTTCCAAATATCTAAAAGAGAGCTGATCGCCGGACGATACATTTTAAAAATAAACTGGTATGATAATGGTTTTCCTTATGAGGTTGATAAGGAAATCATTATCAGTAACATAGAATCGAAATAAGCTATGGAAATACTTGTCACTGCCCTGGTACTTGGATTAATGGGTAGTTTTCATTGTGCCGGAATGTGCGGACCAATCGCTATAGCATTACCGCTTTTTGGCAAATCTGCCGCACAGAAGGTATTTGGCAGCCTGCTCTACAATACCGGCCGAATTGTTACATATGGTTTGATGGGCGCTGTTTTCGGGCTGATGGGAAAAGGCCTGGAGTTGCTGGGCTTCCAGCGGGTGATTTCCATTGCCATGGGCGCCGTAATGATACTGGCTGTGATCTTTCCTTCGATAATCAGCAGCAAAAAAATTGGCTCCGGAGTTATACCCCTGGTCGAAAAACTGAAATCTAGCCTTGGGAAGTTATTTACTGTAAAATCCTTTGGCAGTTTGTTCCTCATCGGCCTGCTAAATGGCTTGCTTCCCTGCGGGCTGGTATACATGGCGGTAGCCGGATCAATCGGCACCGGCAGTGCAACGCTTGGAGCACTTTATATGCTTTTGTTCGGATTAGGAACAATGCCAATGCTTTTGGCCATCAATCTCTCAGGTGGTTTTGTAAGCGCATCCCTGAGGCAGAAAGTAAACAAGTTAATCCCAACACTCGTCGTGGTTGTTGGTATTCTATTTATTCTCAGAGGCTTAAGCCTTGGCATTCCTTACATCAGCCCGTCAGAAAGCAAAATCAGGATGAAATACGAAAAGAGCCTGAATGAGCAAACTGTGCCTGCTAAAGAAGAAATGCACGACTGCTGTAAACCCTCAAAATGAAAAACGAAAAGGTTACCTGCGTGCATTGCGGTTCCGATTGCGGTCGCAACCCGGTCGTATGGAACGGCCTTAACTTTTGTTGCAATGGGTGCAGCACGGTGTATCAAATTCTGAATGAGCACAAACTTTATAAATATTACGACATTGAGAAAACTCCGGGTATCAGAATAGAGCCTGCGGAACACAAATCCAAATACGAATACCTTGAAAAAGAAGAAGTAGCATCGAAACTCATCAGGTTTCGCGAAGGAGATACTGTAAAAATCGTTTTATATATTCCTGCGATTCATTGTGCTTCCTGCATCTGGCTTCTTGAACACCTGAACACTCTTCACAAAGGAATCAAGCATTCACTGGTGAATTTCGCGAGGAAAGAAGTCAGCATCACATTCAACCAATCGGAGATAAGCCTCCGGAACCTGGTAGAATTACTTGATTCCATCCATTACATCCCTGATATTTCAACCAGTATCGAAGGACTCGAGGACAGCAGCAAAACGGATAAGTCGTTATTGTACAAAATCGGTGTTGCAGGATTTGCCTTCATCAATGTAATGACCTACAGCCTGCCTGCGTACTTTAACGGCAAACCTCTTGACGATGACCTTAATACAGTTTTTACAATACTTAGCTACATTCTTGTGATCCCGGTTGTTTTTTACAGCGCCCGCGATTATTTCATCTCTTCCTGGAAAAATTCCAGCAAAGGCATCATCAGTATTGACCTGCCAATTGCTCTGGGAGTTCTTGTACTTTTCATGGTCACGAGTTATGAAGTCATATTCCAAAACAACCAGGGATATTGCGACAGCCTCTCGGGCTTGGTATTTTTTCTACTTGTTGGCAAATGGTACCAGGGAAAATCCTATGAAGCCCTCTCTTTTGACCGCGATTACAAATCGTATTTCCCGGTTGCGGTAACCAGATTAATAGGCAATACCGAAGAAAACATCCTCCTGGAAAACGTGGAGCCCGGCGATGAAATACTCATAAGGAATAAGGAACTCATTCCTGCCGACTCAGTTATTACCGAAGGGGAAGCCATCATCGATTACAGCTTTGTTACCGGTGAAGCAACACCGGTAAGAAAAAAGACCGGCGACTTTGTATACGCCGGGGGCAGACAACTGGGAGGAATGATCAAAATACTTGTGCAGCAGTCAGTTGACCAGAGCCACCTCACCAAACTCTGGAACCAGGACAGCACTTACATAAAGAATCCCGATTCGATAAAAACTCTGTCTGATAAGATCAGTAAGAAGTTCACAATCATTGTCTTATCTATTGCTGTGTCAGGCTTCACAGGATGGCTCCTTTTTGGTGATTTCAAAACCGCCATTTACGTTTTTACCTCGGTACTGATAGTCGCATGCCCCTGCGCTCTCGTATTGTCAATTCCTTTCACATTTGGCAATACAATGCATGTGTTCGGCAAGAACGGCTTGTATATCAAAAACACCGATGTGATTGAAAAACTTTCACAAATCGATACCATAGTGTTTGATAAAACCGGGACAATCACCGATCCCAATAGCAGCCAGGCAGAATATTCAGGCAGAAAACTTACTCCCGAAGAAGAATCAGCTGTTTATTCACTCTCGATGCAATCAACACATCCTCTCAGCAATTCGATAACAAGGTACTATCAGGACAGTCAGTACATTCAGCCTGAGTCCTTTACAGAAGTTGAAGGCCGTGGTATTTTTGGCAGAGCCGGAGGTTTCGAAATAAAGTATGGATTGCAGGAATTTGTAAACCAGGGAATAAATTCGGAAAACCGTAAATCAACTGAAGTATTTCTTTCAATCGATGGCCAGCCTGCAGGAGTTTACTATTTCAGGAATGCATACCGTGATGGATTTGAAGAAGTTATAAATTCCATTAAACCAGCATTTGATATATATCTGCTGTCAGGCGACAATGATTCTGAAAAAGAACATCTTTCAGCGTACTTTCCGGCCGGTCACATATTTTTCAACCGGAAACCGCAGGATAAGGCTCAGTTTATCCTTGACTTGCAAAGTAAAAACAGGCGTGTGCTCATGACGGGTGATGGCCTGAATGATGCCGGGGCGCTGATGCAAAGTGATGTAGCTCTCAGTGTTGCCAGCAAAGTTTACCATTTTTCACCTGCAAGCGATGCCGTACTCGAAGCCGGTAAATTTCACCTGCTGGCACAATTTATCAGCTTTACCCGGACAAGCCGCAAAATTGTCAAAGCAAGTTTCATTATTTCATTTTTGTACAACATTATCGGTATATCAATCGCGCTAAGCGGTAAACTTTCTCCGGTTATAGCCGCGATACTGATGCCTGTCAGCTCGGTTTCAGTCGTCGCTTTTGCTACTTTCACAACGCTGTATTTCGGAAAATTAAGATTCAGAAAAGCAAAAGTTTAACATCGTTTTGGATACCTTTTTCCTAATTTCTCGACTTTAAGTGATCCACTGATTAAAATCGTTCTAAATTCCGCTATTTATCAGAAAAATTTGCAAAATCTTTTCGGCGTTTCCATGCAATTTATAAACTTTGCATTAAACCATACCAGATTATCATCTTTTCTAACAAGCTGTTATCCAGATGAAAACAACCGCTAAAGACACACCCGTTGACATTGAAATTGTCAATGAAAAAATCACAGAGCTTAATGTCCCTGTCGTAGGTAAAGCTACGATCAGGGAGACGAAAAGACTTATTGATAACATTGAACGGGCGAGCGGAATAAAATTCATCAGGATGGAAATGGGTGTCCCGGGCCTCCCTCCTACTGCTATTGGAACTGAAGCGGAAATTGAAGCATTGCGCAGAGGAGTTGCAGCAATTTATCCTGATATTGACGGGATCCCAGAACTTAAACAGGAGGCTTCCAGGTTTGTGAAAAATTTCCTTGATATTGAGGTAAAACCTGAGGGCTGCATACCCACAGTTGGGTCAATGCAAGGAGGATTCGCTGCTTTTCTCACGCTGGCCCGTATGAACAAGGACCGCGACACAACCCTGTTCATTGACCCTGGTTTCCCGGTCCATAAGCAGCAGCATAAAGTGCTGGGACAGAAATTCGAAAGCTTTGATGTATACAATTACCGGGGTGAGGCTCTTCGCGCTAAACTCGAAAGCTATTTCAGCAAAGGAAATATCCATTCGGTTCTCTACTCAAATCCCAACAATCCATCATGGATTTGCTTCACTGACGAAGAATTAAAAATTATTGGAGAGCTTTCGCAAAAATATAATGTTGTAATTCTTGAAGACCTGGCATACTTTGCCATGGACTTCCGCAAAGATTACAGCAAACCCGGCCAGCCACCATATCAGCCCACAGTTGCAAAATACACAGACAAGTATATCCTCTTCATTTCCAGTTCGAAGGCATTCAGTTATGCCGGGCAACGTATCGGCCTGATGATCATCAGTAGTGCTCTTTTCCAAACCAAAGCGCCTGATTTACTGAGGTATTACAGCAGCGATATTTTTGGAAAGGCGATGATCTTCGGAACGGTTTATTCGCTCAGTTCCGGCACGGCGCATTCTGCCCAGTATGCCCTTGCAGCCATGCTGAAAGCGGCCAATGATGGGAATTTCAACTTTGTTGATGTGGTAAAAGAATATGGCCGCAAAGCCGCGATCATGAAGAAAATGTTTACCGATAACGGTTTTCATATTGTTTACGATAAAGATATCGACCAGCCCATTGCCGATGGATTCTATTTTACAATCTGCTACCCGGGTTTCGACGGACCTGAGCTGATTGAAGAATTGCTTTACTATGGCATAAGTGCGATTTCTCTTTCGATAACAGGCAGCGATCGCAATGAAGGACTCCGGGCCTGCGTTTCGCTGGTCAACAGGTCCCAGTTCCCCGACCTTGAAGCAAGACTCAAGAAATTCCATGAACATCACCCAACAAGTATTGAGGATTGTAAATAAACACTGACCCAATCAGTTATATTTAAACTCCGTTTAAATTGCCTAAAAAGGCTTCAATAATTGATTGCATCAGGAATCCGCTTGCTTTAAATACCTAATTTAGCACCATTATTAAGTGAAACACGTAGTACTATGGCAAAAATGAAAGGCCAAATAGTGGTTGACATAGAGCGCTGCAAAGGTTGCGAAGTGTGCATCCCCGCCTGTCCCGAAGAAGTAATTGCTATGTCGAAGCAGGTAAACCGCAAAGGATATTTTTATGCTCAGCCGGTTAACGACTTGTGTACAGGTTGCACCAACTGTGCGGTTGTGTGCCCTGACGGCGCTATTACAGTTTACCGCAAGAAAATGACTGAATAACTTTATAATATTGCGAAAGCATGAAAGAACTCAGATTAATGAAGGGTAATGAAGCCTTTGCCGAAGCGGCTATCCGCGCAGGCGCCGATGGCTATTTCGGTTACCCTATTACTCCGCAGTCGGAAGTGATGGAATATCTCATGGCACAGAAACCTCACGAGCGGACAGGAATGATTGTTTTGCAGGCCGAAAGCGAGATTGCTGCCATCAATATGGTGTATGGCGGTGCCGCTACAGGTAAACGCGTTATGACGTCTTCATCCAGTCCCGGTATCAGCCTCAAACAGGAAGGCATAAGCTATCTCTGCGGTGCCGAACTCCCCTGCCTCATCATGAACGCTGTGCGTGGCGGCCCCGGCTTGGGTACCATTCAACCTTCGCAATCCGACTACTTCCAGAGTACCAAAGGCGGAGGACACGGCGATTACAGACTTCTCGTACTTGCACCTTCGTCTGTTCAGGAAATGGCTGATTTTGCAGGGCTTGGCTTCGAACTTGCTTTCAAATACCGCAATCCCGTTCTTGTGCTTTCCGATGGCGCCATTGGCCAGATGATGGAGAAAGTGTATCTCGAACCTCAGAAGCCTCGTTTCACTGATGAAGAAATCTTAAAAAATACTCCCTGGGCGACCACAGGCAAAACACCGGACCGCGAAAGGAACATCATTACTTCACTAGCCCTCGAATCAGCAAAGATGGAGCAGCATAACCTTGCTCTGCAAGCCAAATACAGGCAAATGGAAGCAGAAGAGGTTCGTTTTGAGAAAATAGGCTGCGAAGATGCCGATTATGCCTTTGTAGCATACGGAACAAGTGCCCGTATATGTCAGAAAGCCATTCAGTTAGCCCGCGAAGAAGGTATTAAGGTCGGGTTGATGAGACCTATTACACTCTTCCCTTTCCCAAAAAAGATAATTTCTGAAATGGTTGCAAGGGTTAAAGGAATACTCGTGGTTGAAATGAGTGCCGGACAGATGGTTGAAGATGTAAAACTTGCCGTTGAAGGCCGTGTAAAAGTTGAACATTTTGGAAGATTTGGTGGCATCATTCCTTCACCGGTCGAAGTAGTAGAAGCATTGAAAAAACAAATTATCGGAGGATAAGCTATGGCAGAAGTAAATATTAATACTGAAATAGTGCAGCCGGAAAACCTTGTATACAAACGCACCGAACTGCTTACTCCCAACGCACTCAGCTACTGCCCCGGTTGCGGCCATGGTACAACCCACCGCATCATCATGGAAGTGATCGAAGAGATGGGAATACAGGCTGAAACCATTGGTATCGCCCCTGTCGGTTGTTCAGTGCTGGCCTATGATTTCATGAATATCGACATGCAGCAGGCAGCTCACGGAAGGGCACCGGCACTTGCCACTGCTGTGAAAAGGCTCAACCCTGACAAATTTGTTTTTACTTACCAGGGCGACGGTGACCTTGCTGCCATTGGCACTGCTGAAACCATACATGCCTGCAACCGTGGTGAAAATATTGTCATTATATTCATCAACAATGGCATATACGGCATGACCGGCGGACAAATGGCTCCAACCACATTACCGGGTATGAAATCGTCTACCTCACCTTACGGCCGCGATGTCGCCATGATGGGCAATCCATTGAAAATCACCGAACTGGTAGCGCAATTACCTGGCACTTTATATGTGACGAGACAGGCGGTTCATACCCCGGTGGCTGTGCGGAAAGCGAAAAAAGCCATCCGAAAAGCCTTTGAGAACACCAAGCTCAACAAAGGCTTGTCCTTTGTCGAGGTTGTTTCCAACTGCAACTCAGGCTGGAAAATGACACCCCGCAAAGCCAATGAATGGATGGTCGACAATATGTTCCCCTTCTATCCGCTTGGTGACATAAAAGTAAACGAATAATTCAGGATTCTACAAATCATTGAAGATAAAATACTTACTATCATGACGGAAGAAATTATCATTGCCGGTTTCGGGGGACAGGGTGTCCTTTCTATGGGTAAAATCCTGGCATATTCCGGTGTTATGCAGGACAAAGAGGTTAGCTGGATGCCATCCTATGGACCTGAGATGCGCGGTGGTACAGCCAATGTTACCGTAATCATCAGCGATGAGAGGATCAGTTCCCCAATTCTCAATGCCTACGATACTGCCATCATCCTCAATCAACAATCGATGGACAAATTTGAATCAACGGTGAAGCCCGGCGGTGTGCTGATTTATGACCCGAACGGAATCACACGCCATCCGGAACGCAAAGACATCAATATCTACACAATTGAAGCAGCCGAGAAAGCCGGCGAACTAGGTTTGAGCAAGGTTTTCAATATGATAGTCCTTGGCGGTTTCCTCAAACTCAAACCAATCGTTAGCATGGAATATGTACATAAGGGGTTGGAAAAATCGCTGCCGGCAAGGCATCATGTGCTGATCCCTGAGAATGAGAAGGCCATCGAAATTGGTAAAGAATTGATCAAAACAACGCAAACCCTTAACTAACCCTGCCTATACTGACTCTCCCTTCATCCCTTCCGGATGGAGGGAGTTTTTTATTCTCCTAACATGGAAGACTATTTGAACCTGAAAGAATTTCTCGATACGAAATCGGATGAATTTAACACACCGGGGTTTATCGAACACGATCCGGTGTCGATTCCTCATAGGTTCAGTTCGAAGCAGGATATTGAAATTTCCGGGTTCCTTACAGCAATACTATCGTGGGGTCAAAGGCCTGTAATTATCGCCAACTCACTGCGGCTGATGAAGATGATGGATAATGAACCCTACAATTTTCTTCTGAATGCATCTGAAAAGGATTTTATTCAGTTCACGGGGTTCGTCCACCGAACTTTCAACTCAGATGATTGCCTCTTCTTTTTACAGGCCTTAAGGTCATTATACAACCAAAATGAGTGCCTTGAAGAACTTTTCTCCAAAGGCTACCTGAGGGAATCTTCCATAAAGCAAGGTATTAAAGCGTTCAGAGATAGCTTCTTACGCATTCCACATCTGGCAAGGTCCGAGAAGCACTTTCCCGACCCTGAGAAAGGATCTGCGGCCAAACGGCTAAACATGTTCCTCCGCTGGATGGTTCGCAGCAACGACAGAGGTGTGGACTTCGGACTTTGGAAAACCGTTTCACCGGCACACCTCATGTGTCCGCTCGATGTACATTCGGGCCGGACAGCCAGAAAACTGGGACTTCTCAGCCGCAAACAGGACGATTGGAAAGCTGTTGAAGAACTCACTGAGAACCTTCGTACTTTTGATGCCGATGACCCGGTAAAATATGATTTTGCCTTATTTGGGCTTAGTGTTAGTCAAAATAAATTTAAATGATTGAAATTAAGAGCATTAACCAGCTGAAAGAGATAACGGCAGAGAGCAAAGCTGCACTAATTTACTTCTTCAACGATACATGTGCACCATGTGTGGCCCTGCGTCCCAAGGTCTCACAACTGGTTGAAACGCAGTTCCCACTCATAAAGCTTTACTTCTGTAATGCCATACAGTACCCTGAGATAGCCGCAGATCACAGCATTTTTGCCTCACCAACATTACTGGTTTATTTCGAAGGGAAAGAATACATCCGAGAAAGCAAGTACATTTCAATGACTGCTTTGGCTGATTCAATNAGCAAATTCTACAACCTGGTATTCGACTTATAGCCGTTTTGAACCTTTTCCGAAAGTAATTTGTTATGACAGCAAAATTATTAAGTATGAAAAAACTGCTTTTTCTTTCTTTATTTCTTTGCTCAATGAGCTTGTTTTCGCAGAACTCTTTTTACGACTTCAAAGTCAGGACACTTGATGGTGGCAACTTCGATCTTGCTTCATTAAAGGGTAGAAAAGTGTTGGTTGTAAATACAGCCTCGAAGTGCGGATTGACGCCTCAGTACAAACAACTTCAGGAACTTTACAGTAAATATGGTGGTGAAAAATTTGTTATAATCGGATTCCCTGCCAATAATTTTCTTCAACAGGAACCCGGGTCAAACTCAGAAATCCGTGAATTCTGCACCGCCAATTACGGAGTTACTTTTCCTATGATGGAAAAAATTTCAGTAAAAGGAAATGATATTCATCCTCTGTATAAATGGCTCACTGACAAATCATTGAATGGTGTGATGGATGCCCCGGTAACCTGGAATTTCCAGAAATTTATGATTGACGAGAACGGCAGGCTTGTCGGCATGGTTCCACCCCGCGAAAGCCCTGATTGCGAAAAAATTATTAACTGGATCACCAGCAAATAATTTGCCGCTGCAAGTTTAAAACGGGTAAGAAAAACATATAAAATGAATATGCGTTAAGGGAGGATTTAACAACTTCCCTTTATTTTTATCTTTACCCGGATATTATTGATTATGACTAAAATCAGGAAAGAAGAAGTATTGCGCGACTATCGCATTGCCAGCGAAAGCAGGCAGGCAAGCCTGTTGGGAAGACGCGAAGTGCTTTCCGGTAAAGGCAAATTCGGCATTTTCGGTGACGGTAAAGAAATCCCCCAACTCGCCATGGCCAGGGTTTTCCGGCAAGGTGACTGGCGTTCAGGGTATTATCGTGACCAGACCTTTATGCTGGCAGCAGGGCTGATGACCATCGAAGAGATTTTTGCACAAGTGTATGGTGATACCGATACCGCTTTCAACCCCATGAACAGCGGCCGGCTCATGAACAACCATTTTGCGACCCGAACAATTGATGAGCGTGGTGAGTGGAAGAAACTCACAAAACTTAAAAATTCGTCAGCCGACATCTCTCCTACTGCCGGTCAAATGCCACGGCTGCTGGGATTGGCCCTGGCATCAAAACTTTACCGTCAGCATGATGGTTTTTGATCCCGAAAANNCAATTTTTCGATCACTGGCAACGAAGTGGCATTTGGAACTATCGGTGATGCCAGCACCAGTGAAGGACATTTCTGGGAAACTCTTAACGCCGCCGGAGTACTGCAGGTTCCGGTCGCTATTTCTGTATGGGACGACGGCTATGGAATTTCTGTTCCAAACAGCTATCAAACCACCAAACAAAACATTTCAGAAATCATTGAAGGTTTCAGAAAAACGGGTAACACCAACGGTTTCACNATATACAAAGCCAAAGGATGGGATTATCCGGAACTTTGCCGGGTATATGCCGAGGGCATCGAAAAATGCCGTAAGGAGCATACTCCGGTTTTGTTTCACATCACTGAACTAACGCAACCTCAGGGCCATAGTACTTCAGGTTCACACGAAAGGTACAAATCTGCCGAACGACTGGACTGGGAAAAAGAATTCGACGGGCTGGTCATGATGCGGAAGTGGATTATCGCTCAGAAATATGCCTCTGCCGTTGAACTTGATGATATTGAAAAGAAAGCTGTTGAAACGGTAAAGGTAGCCCGGAAAAAAGCATGGGACAATTACATTGTTCCGCTTAAAAAGAAACGTGACGATTTTCTTAAATTGGTTGATGTAACTACCTGTAATTGTGCAAAAACAGAGAAAATAAACGTTATCAAGCGTGACTTGCAGCATGTGGCTGAGCCAATACGCAAGGACATTATGTCATCGGCCAAAAAGATACTGCGCCTCATTTGCAATTCTTGCAGCAATCCTTCCAATTCACTGAAAATCAATGTCACAAATTGGCTTGAAGCCGAAATGGCCGAAGGCAGGGAAATTTTTAGTTCGCACCTTTACAGCCAGTCAAAATACGCTGCTCCGTCTGTTACAATGATATCTCCGGAGTACGCCTCTGATACGCCAATGGTTCCTGGTCGGGAAATTCTTCGCGATAACTGGGACCGTATCTTGAACACCAATGAAAAAGTAGTCATTTTCGGAGAAGATGTGGGAAAGATCGGTAGCGTAAACCAGACATACGAAGGCCTTCAGCAAAAATATGGCGAACGCCGGGTCTTCGATACAGGCATTCGTGAAGCCACCATTATAGGTCAGGGAATTGGGCTGGCAATGCGCGGTTTCAGGCCTGTTGCCGAGATTCAGTACTTCGATTACCTGCTTTACGGCTTGCAGGTACTCAGCGATGACCTGGCAACACTCCAATACCGGACACGCGGCGGGCAAAAAGCACCGCTTATTGTCTCAACAAGAGGCCACAGGCTCGAAGGAATATGGCATTCAGGTTCACCCCTGAGTATGGTAATCAACTCTGTACGAGGCATGTATGTCCTGGTCCCACGCGACATGACTAGGGCTGCCGGATTCTATAATACTATTCTTCAGAGTGACGAGCCTGCATTGATTATCGAACCATTAAACGCTTACCGGCTGCGTGAACCTTTGCCTTCAAATCTGGGTGAATTCCGCATTCCTGTTGGTACACCGGAAATACTTAATGAGGGTTCTGACGTTACGCTCGTCACCTACGGCTCTTGCGTTAGAATTGCACAGGATGCAGTGGCTCAGTTATGCGATTTCGACATTTCAGTTGAACTGATTGATGTTCAGTCTCTTGAACCCTTTGATCTCAACCATATGATTTCTACTTCGCTTAATAAGACCAACAAGATTGTTTTCTTTGACGAAGACGTTCCCGGAGGAGCAACAGCATATATGATGCAAAAGGTACTGGAGGAACAAAAAGGATTTTTCTACCTTGATGCTGAGCCAAAAACCGTGACTGCACAGGCTCACAGGGCAGCTTACGGCACCGATGGCGACTACTTTTCCAATCCAAATGCCGAGGATGTTTTCGAAAGCATATACAACCTGATGCATGATCACAACCCGGTGAAATATCCGAAGATATTTTAACTGATGAACTGCTTGTGTTTTATTTTAAACATAGCTAGTAACTTTCGCTTCAGCAATTTAAAATATTATCAATCAGCCATTGCATAATTCGGCCTTGAGCTACAATTGGGATTTGATTACCCTGTTGAATACTGACTGTACCTTCGGGAAAGGCAAAAAAGATTAATAATCGTACTTTTGCACTTTATTCCGAGATGATGGAAGTATATATTCTTGGTATCCTGCTCCTGCTGAGTTTCGGAATTTTTATGGTTCCGGCAAAAATTCAGTACTACTATACTCTTGGTCTTCAGGTGATTCTGATCTGTCTGACTTCCGTTCTGACATGGCAGGCTTTCGGTGGTAGCGAACCAATCCAACTCAAGATTCTATCGCTGCCATCCGGCGATATCAACCTTGTCATTGACAAGATCTCAGGATTTTTCATTTTTGTCATCAATCTTACCGTTCTCACCGGGGCACTTTTTGCTAACGGTTACCTTGCTCCATACAGAACAAAGAAGACAAAAACTGAAATGGCCTGGCATTTCTTTAATTTCTTCCTTTTGCATCTGTCAATGCTTATGGTTGTATTGCTTCGCGAAGGGATAAGTTTCCTTGTTTTCTGGGAGTTGATGTCTGTATCAACTTTTTTCCTGATCATATTTGAATCAGAACAGCAAGAAATCAAAGAAGCCGGCATCAAGTTCCTGATACAGATGCACATAGCCCTGGCATTTCTGCTCGCAGGATTCCTTGTAAGCAGCACCTTTACGGGTCAGCGTTTCGGGTTTGACAGCCTTGCGGCATATTTCGGTGCGTCACCGGTTTTCCCTGTTTTTATGCTTTTTTTCATCGGTTTTGGAATAAAAGCAGGATTCATCCCGCTGCATTCATGGCTACCTCATGCACATCCGGCAGCACCTTCGCACATTTCAGGTGTAATGAGCGGCGTTATGATAAAAATGGGGATTTACGGTATTATCAGAACCCTGACTTACATTCACACCGAATTGCTTTCTGTAGGGATGCTCATTCTTATTATATCAGCTTTTTCGGGTATCACGGGTGTTGTAATTGCCATTGTTCAGCATGATTTCAAACGCCTGCTGGCCTATCACAGCATCGAAAACATTGGAATTATCGGCATTGGAATTGGGATAGGCGTCATCGGCCTTGCCATCGGGAATCCTGTACTTGCAAGCCTGGGGTTTGCCGGAGGATTGTTGCACGTGCTCAATCACTCTTTATTCAAATCACTTCTTTTTTACTCTGCCGGGAGTATCTACCAGCAAACTCACACAAAAAACATCGAACAGCTCGGTGGACTCATGAAGAAAATGCCAGCCACAGCTGTGTTTTTTCTGATAGGCGCTATCGCAATTTCGGGATTGCCGCCATTTAATGGTTTTATTTCGGAATTCCTGATCTATTCGGGCCTCTTCAAATCTCTTTCTAATAACAACCTGCTGCTGAGTTTTGTATTATTGGGAGGAATCGTTTCGCTGGTGATCATCGGCGGGCTTGCCGTTTACTGTTTTACAAAGGTTTTCAGTATCATTTTCCTTGGAAATCCCAGGAGTGAGCTGACCGCAAATGCCCATGAAGTGAAGCCAGATATGCTCATTCCTAAATATTTAATTGCATTTTTCATTGTCGTGATCGGCGTGATGCCATTCATTGTTATTGGACCACTATCCGCAATGACTAATGAACTGGTTGGCGACACATCCATACTTCGGCAATCGAGCATCTCATTGAACTATATTACTTTGAGTCTGCTAATTCTGACAGGACTTTCTACCGCCCTCTGGCTTCTCAAGAAACGAATGTCACGAAACAGGGCCATTGTAGTGGAGACTACCTGGGGATGCGGCTATACAGGAGCAAATCCGGCTGTACATCAGTATACAGCTACTTCATACGCCGATTATATCGCCAGGAAAGCAAAATTGCTGGTGGGAGCAAAAAAACACTTCAAACCATTATCGAAAGACGATATTTTCCCTGCACCAACCCGATTTGATACTCACAGCTCCGATGTTTTTGAAGACAATCTGATACTCAAACCTGTCAGAAAACTTCTCGCTTTCCTGGAGCGCATCGCAGTGCTTCAGACTGGCAATATCCAGGACTACCTGCTATATGCCATACTATTCGTGATTTTTATTTCGCTCATCACTATTCTAAACATCATATAATGGGTATAAGTCTACTGCTCATATTGTTAACAGGTTTACTTTTCCCCGGGTTGGTGGCAATTGTAAAAGCTAAGGTCGTCGGGCGAAAAGGCCCGGTGATTCTACAGCCGCTCTATGATTTTTTCAAGCTGATGCGAAAAGGGAGTGTTTACAGCGTCACCACCGGATTTCTGTTTCAACTGGCTCCGGTTATCTATTTCTCTTCCATTTTTGTCTCGCTGCTTTTTCTTCCTGTCGGGAATTACAGGGCACTCCTTTCATTTGAAGGAGATTTTGTGCTTTTTGCCTATATGCTGGCCCTGGGCCGGTTTATGATGATCATTGCTGCCATGGATACCGGAAGCGGTTTCGAAGGAATGGGTGCAAACCGTGAAGCGTTCTACTCTTTACTTGCTGAACCTGCCTTCTTCACTATTTTCGGTTCACTCGCGCTGCTTACAGGCCATACTTCTTTCTACGACATTTTCACCAACCTGTATGTCGAATCCGTTTTGTCATACTTCGTAGCCATACTCATGATTTATATCCTGTTCTGGGTTTCGATGATTGAAAACAGCCGGTTGCCGGTTGATGATCCCAAAACACATCTCGAACTCACTATGGTACATGAAGTTATGGTGCTCGATCACAGCGGGTTTGACCTTGCCCTGATACAAATGGCCGGGTACCTCAAGTTTGCCATTTTCGGAACCCTCATTTTTAACCTGGTTCTTCCGATCCAGAATAATTTCTTTGTCCAGCTCGCTCTTTTCCCGATAGTTCAAATTATATATGCTGTCCTGGTCGGATTGATAGAATCTTTCAGGGCGCGCAACAAAATGATGAAGAACGCGCAATGGATTATTACTTTGTCAGCTTTGTCGGTCATTGTATTCATCTCAATCCTGATCATCACCGGAAAAATCAATATCTGACATGATACTAGTCTGCCTCATAATATTTGCCGTTTCCATGATGTACCTTTTCCTTGCCGAAAGGATATCAAAATACATCAACCTGTTGATAGTGCAGGGCATCTTATTGTTCATTGTAGCTTTCATCAACCTGATAGAAATCAATACACTGGGATTGATCATGATCCTGCTCGAAACACTCCTGGTTAAGGCGATCATCATTCCCCGGTTCCTGAATAAGCTAAGGCGGACCAACAACCTTAAAAGACTGGATGAGAGCAAAATACCAATATTCTATTCCATCATTATCATGACGATTATCATCATAATCAGTTTTGTTGCCGGCTATTTTGTGAAAAACCAGTTTATTCAGCTTAAATTTTTCACCGTTGCCATTTCAACCGTGATNGGTGGAATTTTCTTCATCATCATTCACAAGAATATATTTAACCACATTGTAGGCTTCCTCATCATCGAGAATGGCGCTTTCCTGCTATCACTTGCTGTAGGCGGAGAGTTCCCTTTCCTGGTAAGTCTCGCCGTACTGATCGACCTGCTTATCGCCGTACTCATCATCGGTGTGTTTGTGAATAAAATAGGCGACACTTTTGAAGAATTATCAATCACGAGCTTAACCCATATTAAAGATTAGGCGATATGCTCTTTTTGTATTTCCTCATAACCTCCGCAATATTTGCCCTCTCAGTGTTCTTTAACCGGAACAGGTTATTTAATATTCTGATTGGCGTTTTATACGGAATTTCTCATATCATGCTCAGCATATATGCCTATCAGCATATAAACGTTGTTGATTCTGTGTATTTTAAATTCGACAGCCTGTCGGTGCTTCTCAACGGGTTGCTGAGCCTTATTCTTATTCCGGTACTCATCCATACCCGCTATTACCTTGACAGGCATGTGCCCGACCGAAAGATGAAAGGCCGTTTTCTGGGCCTTCTGATCGTCCTTTCAACGGCAATAAGTGGAGTCTATTTTTCGGATAACTTCCTGCTGATTTGGGTTTGCCTGGAGATANNAACGACCATTGCTGTCACTTTTCTTGTTTTTCACGAACGGTACACCGATGCCCTCGAAGCTGCCTGGAAATATCTCTTTATTTCTTCTTTCGGCATCACCATTGCATTCCTGGGAATTCTGTTCTTGTCCGTACAAAGCAGTTCCGGCCAGGAAACATCGCTATCATTCAGCTATNNTTTGCAGTCTGCTGCCACCCATCTCGACCCTGTTTTTCTTAAGATAGCATTCCTGCTCCTGGTGACTGGTTACAGCATCAAGATGAATTTGNNTTTTCCGCTATACGCTGCCACCATCGATGCAAAAACCGCAGCTCCTTTTCCGGTAAACGCCATTGCTTCAACAGCACTGATCAACGGAGGATTTGTTGCGATTATTCGTATTNNTAATTCGGTCATTACAAAAACAAGTTCTGCACCTTGGGCGCAACATGTACTGATGATTGTCGGAGTTCTTAGCCTGTTGATTGTTTCGTTTCAATTGTTCAGGGTTAAACGCTTCAAGCGAATGCTTGCCTTTTCTAGTATGGAGCATATGGCGCTGATTGCTGTTGCGTTATCTCTCGGGAAAGCAGGATATTATGCCGCCCTTCTGCACCTGGTGCTTCATACATTGGCAAAAACCGGCATGTTCCTCAATTTCGGCGAAATAAGAGCCTGTTTCCAGAGCGGCTGGATCAAAAATACCGGTAACTATATGAAGATCAATGGCTTTTCAGCATTNAGTCTATTGGTTGGATTATTGACCATANNAACCGCAATTCCACCGTCGGGGATGTTTNNAATGAGTGAGTTCCTTTTGTTTAAAGCACTCTTTTATACCGGCGATTATTTTCTTGCTGTTGGAATTCTCATTTTGCTTACCATTATCATTTACGTGCTGTTTAAACTTTCAATGAAATTACTTTATGGTGATGTACCGGAATCATTTAATCCTGAAAAAGCAATTGTAAACCGGTACGAACCCATTTCGCAGATTTTTATGTTCGGACTTGTCTTTTATCTGGCCTATTTCCCACCGGCAATTTTTACCGGTCTTATGAACTCTGCTTTGCAGATATTAAACTAAGAACTTATGCCTGAAAAAAGCATAGAACCATATATCATGAAGAATAACAGTACTGTCGGGCTGGATTCCATTCCGGTTTACAGTTATCCGGTTTTCTGTGAAAAGGTACTTGAACATCTTGGAAAAGAAGAGAATCATTGCGTTAGCTATTTTGCTATTCCTGATCTGGCGGATTTATGGTTTTTAATTGCCATTGCAAATGATAATTCAGGAGAAATCTCGCTTTTATCACACCGCTTGCCTGCTTCAGGCATACAGCAACTCGAATCACTGACTCCCCGGGCAAATGCGCTGCATATTTTTGAACGGGAGATTTACGAAAATTACGGGATATTATTNCTCGGGCATCCGTGGCTTAAACCGGTCCGTTATGCTTATAACCGTGCCGATAAGAACCTGGAAATCAACAACTATCCGTTCTACCGGATTGATAGTCACGATCTTCATGAGGTTGGTGTAGGGCCGGTACATGCCGGGATTATCGAACCGGGGCATTTCCGGTTCATTTGTAACGGCGAAAATGTGCTGCATCTCGAAATCCAGCTTGGATGGCAACATCGCGGCATTGAGGATCTCATGTTGCGGAAGCAGAGCTTATTACAGCGAAATATACTCGCCGAATCGATCGCCGGTGATACAGCCGTAGGTCACAGCCTTGCATTTGCCGGCATCATGGAATCCCTGTCAGGAGCCGAAGTAAGCAGTCAATTAAATATTGAACGCGCCCTGGCATTAGAACTTGAACGGATAGCCATACATGTGGCCGATATCGGCGCTCTATGCACAGATGTGGCTTTTGGGCTGGGTGCGAGTATTTTTGGAATACTGCGGACCGGTATCATCAATTACACTCAATCATGGTGTGGCAACCGCCTGGGTAAAGGAATGATCCGCGTTGGAGGGACTAACTTCCATTTCAGCAATGAGTTAAAGGATAAATTGCTGTTAGTCCTCGCAAGTTTTGAATCTCAATTTGTTGAACTGGCTCATCACACTTATAAATTACCCAGCGTTGAGAACCGCTTCGACGATATCGGTGCTGTGACCAAAGAGCAAATGCTCCGGATTGGCGCTGTTGGAATGGCTGCCCGTATGGCAAATCTGAAACGGGATATAAGATGGTCGCACCCCTTTGCCGGTTTCGAAAAATATCCTATCGAACCTGTTGTACTTCCCAAGGGCGATGTTTTCTCCCGGTTTCTGCTGCGCCGGAAAGAGATAAAAAAATCAATCGCCTGGATCAGAGATATACTTGATACTGCAGACTTTGATACACCTGTCAATAAACCTGTTACTGATTTAAAACTACAACCCGAAAGCTTTGCCATTTCGCTTACCGAAGGCTGGCGGGGTGAAATATGTCATTGTGCGGTCACTGACGCTGATGGTAATCTCAGGTATTATAAAATCAAAGATCCATCGATGCACAACTGGAAAGCATTGGAGCTTTCATTAAGAAACCTCGAAATATCGGACTTTCCCATCAACAACAAAAGTTACAACCTGAGTTATTGCGGGTTCGACCTTTAGAAGGAAAACAATGAAAAACGAACTCAAAATCATACTCCATAACGGGAAACAATACATTCCCGACCTCAGGACCGCTGTTGTTCCGCCACCTTTCCGCGGCAGGCCTGTAATCTCAGACGAACCGGTTGACAGAGAAGCGCTTGCAGGAATCTGTCCCGTAATTGCTATTTCCACCGGGCCAGTTTCCATCGACCTGGGCAAGTGTACTTTTTGCGGTGAATGCGCTTTCAGGTTCCCCGGGAAAATTCATTTTACAAACGATCACCGATTGGCAACCAATGTGAGAGATAGGCTGATTGTGAAGGAAGGTGAAAACAATCCTATCACTGTTGATCAGTCGGTTATTGATGAAAAGGTAAAATCAGTTTTAGGCAAATCGCTGAAATTGAGACAGGTATCAGCAGGTGGCGACAATTCTGCCGAATTTGAATTAAATGCTTGTGGTAACGCTAACTTTGATATGGGGCGTCATGGAATTGAATTTGTCGCTTCGCCCCGTCATGCTGACGGAGTTGTAGTGACAGGACCGGTTTCGGAAAACATGGCAGAAGCCCTTGAAGTAACCTATAAAGCGGTTCCTGATCCTAAAATACTGGTCCTCTGTGGTGTGGATGCAATAAGTGGCGGCATTTTTACCGAAAGCGAAGCACTAAACAGGGAGTTCCTGGGCAAAACGAAAGTTGACCTGTATATTCCCGGCAACCCGCCGCATCCGCTTACAATTATTTATGGATTGCTTGATTTAATTACTAACCAGGAAGACAAGAAATGAAACGCGCCATTTTCTACTCCATTCCCGCCGGACTGAGGCCATTAGCCCGCAGGTTATGGTTTATGCCTGCCGATACTCTTGATCTCCTGCTAAACAGGCGGCCTGATTTTGTTCCGCCGCGCGGGATGATATTTGTCGGACACGGTGATTACATCAAACAAGGTGAAAAATTTCTTGGCTTCTTTAAGGATATCGGCGGATTACAGCCCGGCCACCATGTCCTTGATGTGGGCTGCGGCATTGGCCGCATGGCAGTTCCAATGACGGGTTATCTAAATGCAGAAGGTTCCTACGATGGCTTCGATGTGGTAAAAAACGGCATTAACTGGTGTAGAAAACATATCAGTAATCGTCATCCGAATTTTCGCTTTCAGCATATTTCGCTGCACAATTCATTATATAACACTGCTACACAGGCCCATGCCTCCTCATTCGTGTTTCCATATGATGATGAGGTTTTTGATTTTGTCTTTCTCACCTCGGTGTTCACTCATATGGTCGCTGATGAAACCGCTAACTACATTGCCCAGATCAGCCGGGTGATGAAGCCCGGAGCAACCTGTTTCGCCTCGTTTTTCCTGCTGAACGAAGAATCGGAAAGACTGATGGCCGAAAGTCCCACCCATATGAACTTCCCATATGATAAAGGACATTACAGGCTTCACTCTTTCAGGGTTGATGCAGCCAATGTTGCATACAAACAAGAATGGCTCGAAGGCATATTCTCACATAACGGACTGCTTGTCAAATCGATACATTACGGGCAATGGTGTGGGCGTAAAGATTTTCTCGATTACCAGGATATCGTTATTCTGAGTAAATTTGGTAAGTAAATCGGAAGCACCGGAACTTTTTCTGTAACAAAACCAGGCCAACAATGGAAAATCAGGTCAGCCTTTGCGACACATGCAAACACTATTTCTTCACCGATGAGCAAAATGTCACTCACGGTTTTGTCAGGCTCGAAACCTGTAAAAAGGAACATTTCAATAAGCTGATCAAGAAGATGCGCACCGAAGAGGTGGTGGTGTGCAAAGATTATGAGCATTTTGAGAAATAACCAATAATTCTGATGCTTCTGTTGTACATTCTGTATTTCCTGATCAATAGTTCATCAAACTCATTATCTGTTAGTTAGCGAGTTACCATATTTGCTCAACGTGAATATTTTCATACAATTCTCAGGTTATTCCATTTGCCCGAGCAGTTCTATACCATTGAAAATAAAACCCTTCACAGCAATTCCTTCGGCCATTCAGAATCGCAACACACTCTCACTGATTTTTACGATATTTGCCTTGTAATTGTTTACTCTTCTTGAAACTATCCGTCGTCATAGTCAGTTACAATGTGAGGTATTTCCTTGAGCAATGCCTGCATTCGGTAATAACAGCCGGGCAGGGAATTGATACGGAAATCTTCGTGGTCGACAATGCTTCGGTCGATGGTTCGGTGAAAATGCTCAGGGAAAAATTTCCTGATGTAAAATGTATTGCCAACACTGAAAATGTCGGTTTCTCAAAAGCCAACAACCAGGCAATCAGGCGGTCGGCTGGAGATTATATTCTGCTGCTCAATCCTGACACTGTTGTTGAATCAGATACTTTCAGGAAAGTGATTGCTTTTATGGACGAACATGCTGATGCCGGCGGATTGGGAGTAAAAATGGTTGACGGCACAGGCCGCTTCCTGCCCGAGTCGAAACGCGGCCTTCCGACACCTATGGTAGCTTTCTATAAAATCTTCGGTTTGGCAAGGCTTTTCCCGCATTCACGCACCTTTAACCGCTACCATCTCGGATATCTGCCCGTCGATAAAACAAATCCTGTTGATGTGCTTGCCGGGGCATTTATGCTGTTGCGGAAATCAACCCTTGATAAAACCGGCCTGCTCGATGAGCAATTCTTCATGTACGGCGAGGACATCGACCTTTCGTATCGTATTACCCAGGCAGGCTATAAGAACTATTATTTCCCCGAAACGAGGATCATACACTACAAAGGTGAAAGCACGAAAAAAGGCAGCCTGAACTATGTTTTTATGTTTTACAACGCGATGATCATCTTCGCCGGGAAACATTTCAGCCGTCAGAATGCCAGGCTTTTCTCGTTTCTCATAAACCTTGCCATTTACTTCAGGGCATCTATTTCTGTACTTCACCGTGCGGCCAGGACAATCCTCCTCCCTTTAACAGATGCAATTATCACGTATACTGGCATTTATTTCATCACACGATATTGGGAATATGCGGTTATTTACCCGACGGGAGGCCATTATCCGCAGGAGTTTTACCTTTATAACCTGCCGGCTTTTATACTCATACTTATCATATCTGCCTATATTTCCGGCGGTTATGATAAACCGATAAGTCTTTGGCGGATAGTCCGAGGCATAGGAGCCGGGCTGATCATTACGCTGGTTGTTTACGCATTGTTACCCCTTCAGTTCAGGTATTCGCGTGCCCTGATTATCATTGGTTCCGCCTGGGGAGCAATAAACATGGTTGGCATGAGACTGTTACTTCATCTGTTCAGGGTAAGAGGGTACCAGTTAAATTCCTCAAAAAGCCACCGTTTTGCCATCGTCGGCAACTCTGAAGAAGCGCACAGGGTAAGCGATCTGCTGCAAAAAGCAGTTTTTAAACCGGCATTTATAGGCCTGGTGAGAGCCGGGGAAATTAACGGCGAGAAAAACGGCTTTCTGGGCGACATCAGGCAGATTCGTGATATTATCAACATTTACGATATCGATGAAATTATATTCTGCGCCAGGGATATGGCTGCTGAAGTGATTATCGATCACATGTCGGAGCTGCAGGACCTGCAGGTTGATTATAAGATTGCGCCTCCCGAAAGCCTTTCAATAATCGGCAGTAACTCAATCAACACGGCCGGGGATCTTTATGTGATCGACATCAACTCCATCAGCAAAACCAGCAATCGCCGTAACAAAAGGTTCTTCGACTTTTCGGTCTCCGTGACTCTGCTTGTTTCATGGCCGATAACTGCTTTCCTGACAAAGAATCCGGTCAATTACCTGTTAAATTTACTCCGGGTTATTTTTGGACTACGCTCAATATCAGGTTATTGCCCGACAGAAGTCCGAGATTTTAAATTACCCAAGATTCGCAAAGGCATTCTTAGTCCTGCCGACGCGCTGCCATCGTCCATCCTTGATGAGGATGCATACCACAAGCTGAACATGTTGTATGCCCGTGATTATCATATTGGCAATGAATTTAAACTGCTTTTCAGGGGATTCAGGAATATGGGGCGAAGATTCTGAGTGATTTCCTCTATTTTCGTTATATTTACCATTGATTCTGATAAGGATCATTGAACCAAGTATGGTTATCTTTGTTAATGAGTTAGCCTAAAAAGATTAACAGCATGTCCAGATTCGACCTCGTAATGCCCAAACTGGGCGAAAGCATCATCGAAGCCACCATTATCCGGTGGATGAAGAAACCCGGTGACAAAATCACTGAAGATGAACCTATTGCCGAAATAGCCACCGATAAAGTTGATTCTGAGATTCCTTCGCCGGTCGAAGGTGTTATTGTCGAATTAAAATACAATGAGGGAGATGTCGTTCCGGTCGGCAAAGTGATTGCCGTTATCGATCTGAGTGGAGAAGCTGTAGTTCCTGAACCTTCTACCAGTGAAAAAGAGCCTGTTGCTGATACTGCCATTCCGACTCCTGCTGTTTCCGAAACAACCCCTGCAATTACTGCAGTGCCTGAAGTAACTGTATCAACCCGCTTCTATTCGCCGCTTGTAAGGTCGATGGCAAAGGAAGAGAACATCAGTCTGCAGGAGCTTGAAAATGTCGCCGGATCAGGTAAAGATGGCCGTTTGACTAAACAGGACATGTTGTCGTACCTCGAAACCAGGAAAACCCAGCCTGCTGCTATTCAACCTAAAGTTACTCCTCCAAACACGACTGCAGTTACCAAACCGGAACCAATTGCTCCCGGCACCGGTGATGTCATCGTGGAAATGGACCGCATGCGTCGTATGATAGCCGACCATATGGTGATGTCGAAAAATGTTTCTCCTCACGTTACTTCATTCATCGAAGTCGATATGACGAACATTGTCCGCTGGCGCGATAAGGTGAAAGATGAATTTGCAAGGCGAGAAGGACAAAAGCTTACATTCACTCCTTTCTTTATTGAGGCTGCTGCCAAAGCTCTGAGGGAGTTCCCCAATGTAAACGCTTCAATTGATGGTTACAATGTCATCCAAAGAAGAAATGTTAATGTTGGTATGGCAGCCGCACTTCCCAACGGAAATCTGATTGTTCCTGTAATCAAAAATGCTGACCAGAAAAACCTCAAAGGCATCGCATTTGAGGTTAATTCACTGGCTGACAAAGCCCGGAAAAACAAATTGGACCCTGACGATATCCAGGGAGGTACTTTCACTATAACTAATTTCGGGACCTTCGACAGCCTGACCGGCACTCCGATCATCAATCAGCCACAGGTTGCCATCCTGGGTATCGGAACCATCAAAAAGCGTCCCTGGGTGCTCGAAACCAGCGAAGGCGATGTGATTGCAATACGTCATATATGTATGTTATCGCTTGCTTACGACCACCGCATAGTTGATGGCGCCCTGGGAGGTCAGTTCATTAAACGCATGCAGCAATTGCTTGAAGGTTTTGATCCAAACACAGCAATCTGATCGTTATAAGTCATTCTTTCCCGGATATCTGCAGTGTGAGCAACTCCGCCTTTGCTTACATTGTGCTGAATTGAACATCCGGGGATATGGGATGCAGATAAATTCTCATGAAAAAAGCCCTGCTGATCATATCAGGTTTTGTGTCGCTCGGATTGGGTGTAGTTGGTATTGTCGTACCATTACTGCCTACGACCCCTTTTCTACTTCTGGCGGCAGCATGCTTTCTCAGGAGTTCTGACCGGCTTTATAACTGGATGCTAAATCACCGGATGTTTGGTAAATACCTCCGGAACTACTACCATCATAGAGCTATTCCATTAAAAATCAAAATCATAGCAATCACTCTTATCTGGATGTCAATCGGTGGCTCGGTCATTTTCCTGGTAAAGTTCTGGCCCGCCCGGGTTATTTTGCTGCTGATCGCAATCCTTGTATCCTTGCATATTGCCCGTATGCGAACTCTCACAAAAGAAATGGTCGCTAAATTTCAAAGAATTAACACCCTGAATCAGCATTCACCGGATTCTGACAATTCGCTGTAAAACAATTTTTCTTTACTTTGAACTATGAATGAGGAATGGTTATCACCATTTCCTGAAAATACTTACCATGCAACTAAAACTCACACGCCCGCTGGCCATTTTCGACCTTGAGACCACAGGCACAAACATTGCCAATGATCGTATTGTGGAAATCGCTGTGCTTAAAGTTAATCCTGACGGCAGAGAGGAAACGAGGGTTCACCTCGTGAATCCTGAGATGCACATTCCTGCCGAAGTAGTCGCCATTCATGGCATTAAGGACGAGGATGTAAAAGACAAGCCTACTTTTAAGGAACTTGCCGGTAATCTCATTGCTTTCATTGGAAACAGCGACCTCGCCGGTTATAATAACATCAAGTTTGATATTCCTCTGCTTGTGGAAGAATTCATGCGTGCCGGTTTTGAATTCGAGTTGAAAAACCGCAGGATCGTTGATGTACAGAACATTTTTCACAAGATGGAACCCCGCACGCTGAAAGCTGCCTATAAGTTCTACTGTGGAATGCCGCTTGAGAACGCCCATTCCGCCGAAGCCGATACCCGTGCCACTTACAAAGTTTTACTCGCCCAACTCGAACGTTACGAAGGGGTTGATTATGAAGACCGTAACGGAAATATCTCTCAACCTGTCGTCAATGACATTAAAGCCCTTCACGATTTTTCGTACTTCAACCGAAACGCAGATCTGATGGGAAACGTGATTTTCAACGACAAGGGCGAAGAAATCTTCAACTTCGGAAAATACAAGGGCGAAAAAGTGGAAACCATCTTCGCCAAAGAGCCTTCATACTATGACTGGATCATGAAAAGCGCTTTCCCGCTCACAACCAAAAAAGTGGTGACAGCGATTAAATTACGGAACTTCAATAAAGGTTAATTGTTGAAAATAAACCACTTAGACACCCAGAACACACAGGTACACTTAGGAGGTCTGTTTCATCAAATCATAAAGCAATCTAAGTCTCAGTGACCCTGAGTTCCTTCAGTGTCTTAGTGGTAAAAGAATCACTGTATGAAAATCATCTGCATAGGCCGCAACTACGCCGAACACGCCAAAGAACTTAATAATGCCGTTCCGACCGAACCCGTTTTCTTCATGAAACCAGATACGGCATTACTTATCCGGAACCGNCCCTTTTACTANCCCGAATTCACAGCCGACCTTCATTATGAGTGTGAACTGGTGCTAAGGATAGGAAAATTAGGCAGGCATATCAGTGAGAAGTTCGCCCATACCTATATTGATGGAATCGGTATAGGCATCGATTTTACTGCCCGCGATTTACAACAGAAAGCAAAAGAAAAAGGACTGCCCTGGGAAAAAGCCAAGTCCTTCGATTTTTCAGCGCCGGTAAGCCGGTTCATTCCGATTTTGGAATTTAAAGACCTGAATAACATACAGTTCTCACTTCAATTGAACGGGCAAACTGTGCAGGAAGGAAATTCCCGTGACATGATTTTTTCGTTTGATGCGATCATCAGCTATGTTTCAAAATTTGTAACGCTGCGGACAGGTGATTATATTTTCACCGGAACGCCGGCCGGTGTCGGACCGGTAAAAATCGGCGACAAGCTGGAGGCCTTTCTGGAAGGGGAAAAACTATTAATCGTTCCTGTCAAATAACGTATAATAATACAACACAAACATATCTTAGAAGTCAACTAATGTAGAATTTTCCAGGATGAGCTTAGCGCAATCATTTTCTCTATTGCTAATTTTCTTCCAGACACATTCAATAAACAGAAGGAGCTATTTGAGTTCTACTCAGTAGTGTATTAAAGTATATAACCATGAGATAACAGATAAATAATTAAAGAAAAAGTTATTGCACTAGTTGTCAGTAAAGTCACTCGCTGCCTTGCTTTTACTTTATAATTCTGATTCTTTAAATCATTTACGCTTAGATCAAAGTGAATCTTACCTAATAAAATAAATGGAGCTAAGAAGAATATAATAACACATTGGCTGATTGAGTATTTTTCATTCTCATTTTTCTGAAATTCGATCTCTCGTAACCTTAAAAACTCGTCATAATTATCCTGCCATTCACGAATTATTTCTTGTTGATATTCTTTAGATATGTTACGCCTCTTAAGCTCAGCTTGCGCTTGTAATATGGCATCCTTTTGCCAATCATCTGTATTACAATTCGCTATCGCGATGAGTTCTTCAGTTTCTCTTTCTTCAAACGGTGGAATATATTTCATTTATATGCAGATAATCTCTACAAAAACCTTATCTCATCAACCACCACCGATCCTGCCGCTTTGTTGAGCTTTTTCAGGAGCTTCGTTTTCATATATGTCAGTTCGTGCTTGAGAGCTGAGGAATCAACTTTTACAAACAGCTCGCGGTTTTTGATGAACAGGTTTTCGGTATGACGGGCAATAAGTTTCCCGGTCACTTTCTCCCACGATGAAATCAACCTGGTTTCATTCAACTTCGTATCGAAATGATTGGATTTCAGCCATTCATCAATCGCATCCTTCAGCAATATTTCGGTCGATTTCCTTATCATATAAATTTACCTCTACGAATTACTCGCTAAAAACTTCAGCCATCCCTCCTTTAATCCTGAAAACCTTATGCCCTATCTGCAAGGTACTGAAGATACGGCGTATGCGCTCCGGCTCGGTATCGGTGATGAATACCTGCCCGAAGTTTTCATCACCGGTTAGTTTAATCAGCTGCTCAACCCGCGAAGGATCGAGCTTGTCGAAAATATCGTCGAACAATAAAACCGGCTTATAACCAAGCCTGGCTTTGGTAAAATCGTATTGCGCCAGCCTGAGCGCCACCACAAACGATTTCTGCTGGCCTTGTGAACCGAATCTCTTCACCGGGTAATCGCCGATCTCGAACGACAATTCATCCTTGTGAATCCCGGCAGTTGAATATCGCATAGCCAGGTCCTTCTCCAGCGACTGTTTCACACAATCAGAATATGGACTCTCAAGCAATTGCGATTCATAGCGAATCCCGACTTCTTCGCGCTTACTGCTTATAAAGCCGAAATAATGACTGAATATCGGTAAAAAATCACTGATAAAATGTTGTCGTTTTTCGCAGATTTCGGTGGCGGGTACAACCATCTGTTCATCCAAAAGCGACAGCATGTCGTGCTCAATATGCCTGTTCTCACTAAATCTTCGAAGCAGGGCATTGCGCTGTTCAAGCAGGCGATTGTATCGGATGAGGCTTCCGAGATAAACTTTATCGAACTGCGAAATCACCATATCGATGAATTTCCGCCTCATATCGCTGCCTTCGTTGATCAGGTCGCGGTCGTAAGGCGAAATCATCACACAGGGGAAAAGCCCAATATGGTCAGAAAGCCGCTCATACTCCTTTTTATTGAGGCGGAATTGTTTTTTCTGGCCTGCCTTCTGTATACAACTGACTACATCAGGGGCATTGTCATTGCGGGCAAATGTGCCGTGAATTGCGAAAAAGTCTTCCCCGTGGCGGATGTTTTGTGCATCAATGTTTCCAAAATAGCTCCTGGTATACGAAAGATAATAGATTGCATCAAGGAGGTTGGTTTTGCCTTCCCCGTTATTACCAACAAAGCAGTTGATCTTCTCCGAAAAGGAGATATCGGCTTCGCTGTAATTTTTAAAATTGGTTACCTGGAGGCGCTTGAGATACACGGGATGCGGAGTTATAACAGGGCACACTTTACCCTGAAGGCAAATTTAAACCTATTCAGGCAAAAACACTAAAATGTTGAAATTTCCCCGGCGATTTCATTCAGAAGCCAGGGAGGAGTAGAGGTAGCTCCTGTAACACCCACTGATTCAGCTCCACGGAACCAATCCTTTTGCAATTCTTCTTTTGACGAAACAAAATAGCTGCGTTCGTTTTGAGTATGACAGATCGAGAAAAGCCAGGCTCCATTCGAACTCTTTTTCCCGCTTACAAACACGATCACATCATGTTTCATGGCAAAAGCTCTCACCAGCGGTGCCCGCCCCGAAACCTGGCCACAAATGGTATTGTGAACTTTTACTCCCTGTCCGCCAGAGTTTTCGAGTCTTTTTTCTATTTCACCGGCGATGTCGTCAAGCCCTTCTTTATCCATGGTAGTTTGCGAATAGAGATGAACCGGCTTTGAGAAATCAACCTTGTCAAGGTCTTCCTTTTTATTGATAACAATGGCCTTCCCGTCAGTCTGCCCCACCAGCCCGACTACTTCGGCATGTCCGGGTTTTCCATAAATGAGAACACTGCCGCCTTCAACGGCAGATGCCTGGCTACTTTTGCTGATCCTTTGCTGCAGTTTGTTCACTATCGGGCAGGTAGCATCAATAAGGGTAATATTAAGTTTGCTTGCCGTTTCGAAAGTCTGCGGCGGTTCACCATGTGCACGAATGAGCACCTTTTTGCCACTAAGCATCGGAAGGTCTTCGTGAGTAATGACTTTTAAACCTTTGGATTTCAACCTTTCCAGCTCTTCCGAATTATGAACAATATCGCCCAGGCAGTATAACTCCCCTCCTGCCGAAAGCTCATTTTCTGCAGCAGCAATTGCACGCGATACACCAAAACAAAACCCGGCATCCGGGTCGATGGTCACTTTCATATTTCTGAAGTTTACCTTACGAAATTAATGAAAACAAAGAGATGCCCTTTGTCACTTTCTGGCCCAGTCACCAAGGTTAGTAGTTATCGTAATATAATTGGGTGATCCGGCCAGATGATAGCGCGAACGCGAATAATTGATCCCAAATTTCGNAACCTTCAGTCCGAGTCNCCATGAAAAACCAACCATACCGGTTCTGGTCGAAACAGTCATTTCCTGTCGGCGCTGATAGTTATATCCCAGCCTCAAGCTGAGAAATTTTGCCGGCATAAATTCGCCACCGATTACCAGATGCCTGAATGCCTTATCGGCAAAATCGCCAATTCCTGAACGTGTTGTGGTTTCACCGGAAATCGCTGACTGCGTTTCGGGGAGATCATAGGTAAGGTCCCATCTTTCGAGGTGAGTGAGCAAAGCAGAAACCCTGAATGGCAGATGTTCAAGACGACGGGAAACTCCCAGCTGAATCTCGAATGGCAAAGGTTCCACACCATTGGAGGAATAAGTGGTAATTTGACGCCCTATATTCCTGAATAACAACGATACACAGGTTTTATCATTCGGTACATAACTTCCGGCTACATCAACCGCCACACCTATCGAATTGTACGATTCGAGGTTTGAAAGAATCATTTTGGCATTGGCGCCTATCCTGAACACCGTATCAAGCGACCTTCCCCAGCCCACATTAAAAGCATATTCACCCGCATTGAAGGTTCCCAGTTGCTCTCCCTGTTCATTCGTTTGGGTAAAATCGCCATAACTGATATATTGCATACTGCCCACGAAACTCCCGGCTTTAGCAAAATTACGTCCATACATGGCATATCCGTAATTAATATCGCTGTAATAATCCACAAACCCCAGCGACAGGCTGTTATGCATAGAAGCATTGATGAGTGAAGGATTTGCCTGGGTGAGGGTAATATCATTATCGTCAACCGCCAGGAAATTTCCACCCATGGCCGCAATCCTGGCTGAGTTGGTCAGCGTCAGGAACTCGTATGCATTGTTACCGCCGGTTTGGGCAGAACCATATACATGTATCAGGAAGAAAAAGAAAGGAAGAATTGCTCTGAAAAGTGCTTTCACAAATCGTATGAATTAAAATATATCCGGAAGGCGATTATTATTGTATTCATAACGCCTCCCGGAGTGGTTTTATTATGATCCTGTCAAAGGTTTTCAGTCAGCTTAATCTTTCTTACTGACTGATCCCGATCCTTTGATATCTGTCTGAATGGAAGGACTTCCCTTGTAATAAACATTGCCGCTTCCGCGAACATCAACTTTCAGGTTTCCGGTCACCCAAACGGTGCAGTCGCCAGATCCGTTTACAGTTACCGAGCATTGTTTTGAGGTTAGTTCAGGCGTGTCGATATTGCCGGAACCATTAATGGTGAAATCCGAATTCTCTGCCGATCCTGTGAGCACAATATCTCCGGAACCACTGATTGTTCCTGAAATATCCTGCACCTCAAGGGGAACCTCAAAATCACCAGAACCGTTGATTTTCAACTCAAGTGAGGAAGATAGTATGGGTTCATTGGCGTAAACCGATCCTGACCCATTGATAATCACCGATTCAAGCTGCGTGTATGGTATCTGCAGGCTAACCTGCTCATGGTTGCGCAGGCAATGCCTGGTACCAATTTTCAGTGTGTGCCCTTCGACCTCAATACTGTATTCGTCCAGGATATTTTTCTCGCCTTTGATCAGGAACAGTGCTGCGGTATCGCTTGTCAGTGTAATGTTCGCATCGCCGTTGAGCTTGATCTTGGTGAAGTTTCCCACTTCAATTGTCTTTTGAATCACATTTCCATCACCTTCAACACAATCAAGGCATGAGGTACTGAACAACAATGCGGTAACCACGATTACCGGCAAGAATATCCGGGAGATTGTTTTCATCGGTTGTTTTGAATTAAGGATTGATTTTTACAGGTTTTTACGGATCAAATTTAACGCACTTCCAGCTTTGAACCATTCAATTTGCAATTCATTGTATGAATGATTCACGATGATAGTCTGATAAGTCCTGTCGGTATGATGGAGTACCAGTTCAAGCGGCTTGCCGGGTGTAAATGAAACCAGTCCCCTGATGTCGATCCTGTCATCTTCGCGGATAAGATCATAATCGGCCTTGTTGGCGAAAGTCAGCGCCAGCATTCCCTGTTTCTTAAGGTTGGTTTCATGAATACGGGCGAACGATTTGACCATGATTGCCTTCACTCCGAGGTGGCGTGGCTCCATGGCCGCATGTTCGCGTGAAGAGCCTTCTCCGTAATTTTCATCACCAACCACTATCGATCCGATACCGGCTGCTTTGTATGCACGTGCTGTGGCGGGAACCGTATCAAAGGTTCCGGTTAACTGGTTCTTCACCAGGTTTGCTTTTTCGTTGAAGAAATTGATTGCACCAATCAGCAGGTTGTTCGAAATATTGTCGAGATGCCCGCGATAGCGAAGCCATGGACCGGCCATCGAAATATGGTCGGTTGTGCATTTACCTTTGGCCTTGATAAGCAAAGGTAGTTTCTCATAATCCTTGCCGGTCCATTCGCCAAAAGGTTCGAGTAGCTGAAGCCGTTCTGAATCCGGCTTCACATTGATCTTAAGGTCACGGGCATCATCAGGTGGCGCGAGATATCCTGCATCTTTCACATCAAAACCTGCCGGAGGAAGTTCCATTCCCTGCGGTTCCGAAAGCTTTACCTTTTCACCGTCACTGTTTACAAGGTAATCCGTCAATGGGTTGAATGTAAGATCGCCTGCAATGGCATATGCTGTAACAATTTCGGGAGATGCTACAAAACTGTGGGTATTGGGGTTGCCGTCGTTCCGCTTGGCAAAATTCCTGTTGAATGACGTAATGATACTGTTGGCACGTTCAGGATCGTCAGTATGCCGCTTCCATTGCCCGATGCAAGGCCCGCAGGCATTGGCCATCACCACTCCGCCAATATCCTCGAAATTTTGCAGCAATCCGTCACGTTCGGTTGTATAACGAATCTGCTCCGACCCTGGCGTCACGATAAACTCCGCGTTAACCGAAAGTCTTTTTTCCTTTGCCTGAGCTGCAACCGAGGCGGCACGGGTCAGGTCTTCATATGACGAATTGGTGCATGAGCCTATCAGCCCGACTTCGAGTTTTTGAGGATAACCTTTTTCCTTCACAACTTTCACAAATTCCGAAACCGGGTAAGCGGCATCGGGTGTAAAAGGGCCGTTAACATAAGGTTCAAGCGTTGACAGGTCGATCTCGATCAACTGGTCAAAGTATTTTTCCGGGTGCTGATAAACATCATCATCCGAACGCAGGTGAGCCATAAGTTGATCAGCCATCTCAGCAATCACAGTTCTGCCGGTAGCTTTGAGGTAGCGGCTCATGGCTTCGTCATATCCAAAGATTGAGGTGGTAGCGCCGATTTCAGCGCCCATGTTGCAGATTGTTCCTTTGCCGGTTGCCGACAGGCTGTCTGCTCCCTCGCCAAAGTATTCCACAATGGCTCCGGTACCGCCTTTAACGGTGAGAATACCGGCTACTTTCAGGATGATATCCTTTGCCGAAGTCCATCCGTTCATTTTTCCGGTGAGTTTCACTCCAATCAGTGATGGCATTTTCAGTTCCCAGGGCATACCCGCCATTACATCCATGGCGTCGGCACCACCCACACCGATAGCGATCATTCCAAGACCACCGGCGTTCACGGTATGCGAATCGGTTCCGATCATCATTCCGCCGGGAAAAGCATAATTTTCGAGGATCACCTGGTGAATAATCCCTGCGCCGGGCTTCCAGAATCCAATACCATACTTTGCAGAGACGGATTCGAGGAAATCATACACTTCCTTATTCTGGCTCATGGCCAGGCCGAGGTCTTCACTTGCACCTTTATAGGCTTGCACCAGGTGATCGCAATGAACAGTGCTTGGAACAGCGGTTCTGTCGCGGCCGGCAGTCATAAATTGCAGTAAGGCCATCTGCGCCGTTGCATCCTGCATGGCCACCCGGTCGGGACCGAAATTCACGTAATCTTTCCCCCTGGCAAATTGGATTGCAGGCAGTTCATCCCATAAATGAGCATAAAGTATTTTTTCGCTCAGGGTCAGTGGCCTGCCAAGCAATTGCCGGGCTTTTTCAACTTTTGCAGGAAACTTTGCGTAAACAGATTTGATCAGATCAGCGTCAAACAACATATTTTTTCAGATTAAATACTACAATCTTTTTGCCACACTAAATTACAGTTTGTTGTCCTAATAAACAAACTCGGGAATTATTGTTCAATAATATTCCTAATTTTGCTTTATGCTGAGACGCATCTCACCAATTATTTCCCTTTTTCTTTGCCTGGCAATTATTTATAATTCAATGGGTTATATGATTTATTTCCAGGCAGTAAGTATTGCTGTGCGATATGAAGCTATCAATGCAAAAAGACGTCCTCATAACAACAAAGATATAGTCCAGATCACACTTCCGGTGAATTCAGACCACAGGGAAATAGCCGGCGGCAATTTGCGCGAAATACGCGTAAAGGACCAAATGTATGATATAATTGATGAGAAAGTCAAGGATGGCAATGTGATTTACACCTGCCTGCGCGATCGTAATGAAGAGCATTTGCTTGCAAAAGCCAGAAATTTTAATGACCATTCGTCGCCTTCGAAAGCGATGCAAAAACCGCTCAATTCGATTACTGAAAATATCATTAAAACGGCATTAGTGTCGAATAAATCATCATTAACATGCCTCGCAAATACCCGGATTTCATGGTCTGAATGCTCAGGTATGACACTATTGCCATATCAATCAGTTGAAGTCCCGCCTCCTCAGATCATTTCCTGATTTTAAGGTTATCAGCATGTCAGGCCAACCAGCCAGACTTGTTAATTTTTCATCCGGATGAAAATGATCCGGTTAATGGTATGTTATCCAATAACTTATAAACAACATGAAACAAAAAATAATTACCCTGTTTATTCTCCTTCAATCAACAATACTGTTTGCACAGCAGGTAAAAGTGCTTTCAGCATCCGATCTTCAGCCTGTCAATAATTGCCTCATTTACAACTCATCCAAATCAATCTCAGCAACCACTAACACCCAGGGTATTGCAGATATTTCTGCATTCAGGAATACCGATTCCCTGATTTTCAAACACCTGTCGTTTGCACAAGTTACCGTGGCAAAGAAAGACCTCATGGCAAAAAATAATACTGTATACCTGGCTGACGCGGTCATCAGGCTTGAAGAAGTTGTTTTCTCAGCCAACAAAGTGGAAGAAAAATACAGCGACCTGCCGGTGAAAATCGATATCCTGGAATCTCGCCAGATACAGTCAGGCAACCCGCAAACTTCTGCCGATCTGCTGCTGCAATCAGGGAAGGTATTTGTCCAGACCAGCCAGCTTGGTGGTGGAAGCCCTGTTATCAGGGGTATGGAATCGAGCCGGGTACTGCTGGTAGTCGATGGTGTAAAAATGAACAACGCGATTTACCGCGCCGGGCACCTTCAGAACATCATCACCATTGATCCCAATATTCTCAGCCGTGTCGAAATTGTTCACGGACCAGGTTCGGTGATTTATGGCAGCGATGCAATGGGAGGTGTCATGCATTTTTATACCCGTAATCCGGTGCTTTCGTCGGGAGATAAAGTGTACACTTCAGGAAATGCCATGTTTCGCTACTCAACAGCAGCCAATGAATATTCCCAGAGTTTCAGCCTGAATGTTGGCGGCAGGAAACTGGCAGCGCATTTTGGCGGAAGCACCAAGGACATAGGTGACCTGCGTGAAGGCAGCAGGCGTGATGACAAATACGGCGACTGGGGAAAATGCCTGTATTATGCCGAAAGAATTGATGGCAAGGATGTTATGACTGAAAACAGTGATCCGCTGGTTCAGAAGAACTCCGGTTACACGCAATACGATCTTTTCAGTAAAATCCTCTACAAACCTTCTCAGTATTATGCACTGACACTTAATATGCAGTATTCCGGCTCCAGCGATATACCACGCTATGACCGGCTTACCGAATACACCGATGACGTGCTCACCTATGCTGAATGGTATTATGGCCCGCAGACCCGGAGCCTGTTTTCATTAAAAAGCGAATGGCTCAAACCAACAAAACTATACGACAACATGCAGGCTCTTGCTGCTTACCAAAACATCAGTGAAGACCGCGTGAGCCGCAAATTCGGAAAATCAAACAAAAAACACCAGGAAGAGACTGTTGATGTGTTTTCTGTAAACGTTGATTTCCATAAGAATATACTCGAAAAACATGAGCTTCGCTATGGTCTGGAAGGCATTCTGAATAAAGTAGGCTCCAAAGCTTATAATGAGAATATCAAGACGGGTGAAATCCTTTTCAATGTTGCAACCCGATATCCCGATGGCGGCGACCAGATGGTGAATCTTGCAGCCTATGCATCAAACAACTGGGAGATCAGCAAGAAAATTATCTTTTCGCAGGGAATCAGGTTCAACTATGTTAAACTGGATGCCGCGTACACTCCGGAAATGATGGAAATTTTAAAGTTTCCGTTCGATCCGGTGATAAAACAGAGCAATACGGCTTTGAACGGAAGTCTCGGACTGGTTTACCAACCCGGCCATGACTGGCGTTTCACCACCAACTTGTCAACCGGTTTCAGGGCTCCGAATCTTGATGACCTGTCAAAACTCAACGACTTCAGCACAACAATCCTGATAGTACCAAACCCGGACCTGAAACCTGAAAATGCCTATAACGGAGAAATCAGTATCGGCAAAACATTCGCAAAGAATGTACAACTCGAAGTGACAGGATTTTACACTTTGCTGCGTGATGCATTCGTTGTTGAAGCCACAACCTATAACGGGCAGGATTCAATTGAATTCGACGGCAACCTTGCTGCAGTTCAGTCGTTACAGAATGCCGAAAAAGCTGTTATCTATGGTATTGAAGCCAACCTGCTCACCAAACTGACCAAATCACTGTCATTCACGAGCAGTTTAACCTATACCAAAGGAACTGTTTCTGAAGGCGATGTTCCTTTGGATCATATCCCGCCCATGTTTGGCAAAACAGCACTCAGACTTGAACTTACAAGGTTTTCCGCTGAATTCTATGCCAGGTATAATGCTAAAAAGGACATCAAAGATTACAGCCCCAGTGGTGAAGATAACCAACAATATGCCACTGCTGATGGTATGCCGGGCTGGTATACACTCAACCTGAAAGCCGGGTACCAGTTTAACCGTTATCTGGGCCTGCAGGCCGCTGTGGAGAATATCCTCGATCAGCATTACCGCTATTTTGCCAGCGGAATCAGTGCCCCGGGAAGGAATTTCATCATTTCTCTCCGGGGATCTTTCTAACCAGTTGTCTCTGTAAAAAAGAAATCCCTCCGGGCAAACCCTGGAGGGATTTTTTATTTGAATAGTTCGCCTGTTAAGCGCCTTTCTCACCAATAAACTGGTCTTCCTTGTTTTTAAAAAGAACATTGAAAGTGGTAAGGCTGCCGTAACAACGGGTGATGTATTGCTGAAGCTCTACTTTATCCTCATCACTCAGGCTGCTGGCATTTATTTTAGCCTCGAGTACACGCAGGCGATCGCGCACCATGACAATTTTGTGAAAAAATGCTTCAAGCGGCACTTCTTTTTCTTTGGTGGAATTATCGCCGGGATAGAGCACCATTTTGCCATTGTTCCATCGCTGACCCATTTGAGTAATCTCGCTGATATCGCTGAAACGCCGCAGAATACGAACAAGGCTTTTTTCAATTTTTTCATACGTTGCCAGGTCCGAAGGTGTTTCAACTGCTTCAATCACTTCAAGGCCCGTAAAATCACGCATTATCTGCCTGACACCGGTTTCAATAAATCCGATCTCATAAGCATCCGAACGCACCTGCACCACAACTCCTTTCCCGAATTGCGGGTGCCTTACCCTCGATCCTACTCCTAAAACTTGTTCTGACATATTTGGTATTTTGATTGGTTACTAAGAATTTATTGCCTTAGAGTGAAAAGGTATTACACCAATAGCGGATCAATTGCCTGCTAGGCGACATTTGCCATCAATGCCCGGTGTATCCCGATAATTTGCGGTAACAATAATTGCTTCCCGTCATTGATGAGGACAAAATCCGATTTCTCAGCTTTCTTTTCCTGATCCCACTGGTTCTTTATCCTTTGCAAAACCTGCCCGGCTGTTACACCATCCCGCTTCATTACCCGCTGAATGCACAATTCCTGGGGAGCGGTGACAGCGATGATCTTGTCAAATTTAGTGTATAAGCCGCTTTCAAACAGGATTGCTGCCTCATGTATTATATAAGGAGCATCCATACAGGTAGTGAGCCATTGCATAAAATGTGCTTCCACCAGCGGATGAATAAGTGAATTAAGCTGTTCAAGTTTTGAAGGATCGCTGAAGACAACAGAAGCCAACTTTGCCCGATCTAAAAGACCATTTTTATCAATTACTGCATCGCCAAAAAGGCTGGCAATCTTTTCCAGAACTTCCGGTTTGGCATATAGCTTCTTAGCCTCATAATCAGCCTGGTAAACCGGAACACCCAGGTGGCTGAAAACCATTGCAACAACAGATTTTCCGCTGCCTATACCACCGGTAAGCCCAACCCTGATCATGGTGAAATGATGATATACTCTACAAATTCCGGTTTCACACTCAGTACCCTGACACCGGCCGGAACATTTGAAAGATTTACTTTCAGCTTTGAATTCTGCGCCAGCGTTGGACCGTCAGCCTGCACTGCAGCCGAGAAACTGGCTGCTTCAACTTTCCTGTAATCTATCATGGGAACCATGCAGGTGATTTCCACCTGGTCGGGAAAGATCTTAAGCTCCGATGTGTTGCCGGTAATATTCACAGGAATGGTGTAGGTAGACTCGGTATATTTCTGTACCGGCATCCTCACGGTCACCGAATCAATAGAATAGGTGATCATTCCGCGGCCTAAGGGTTTACTAAGCGGAATTTTAAAATTAAGACTGCTATCGATTCCGGTCTTCATGGTGCTAACCGTGGTTACAAAGCGAATGGTATCAATCACATCCTTAATGCTTGATACTGTAACCGTTTTGGGCGACCACTGCAAGGAATCGTAGAGTTGATACTGCTGTTCAAAAGTATACGTAAGATTCAGCCTCACGGGTACTTCTTTACGGTAGACATCAGAGAACCTGAAAAACAAGGTATCAGGACGAATATATGAGACTGACTTTGAATAGCTTATCTGTCGTCCAAACTGTTGCAACAGCTTTGTAGCAGGAATAAATGCCGAATATCCTTCGCTCTCTTTCCTGATGCGGATATCCGCCAGGTCAATCATGAGTTCCTGCCTTTTCCTGAAAAGCCTTGTTGTCAGCAGTTCAAAACCCTGGGCAGTAATACCCACTGTAATACTCGAGTCGTTACTGTTCTGAAGAATGAGGTCCCTGGGAACATTGGTGAACGAAACTGAATATTTGATATCCGTCGTGTAGTCTTTGGTAAGCTCAATGAAGATCCACATCAGTGAAGAAATACCCAGGCAAACAATAAAAACCGCAAGGCGCTTTCTAAACGACTTTTTAGATGAGTCGTTTGCACCGGTTTCAATTGTATCAGGCTGACTACCGCTCGGTTTCATGGTGGATCAGAAGGGTATGCGGCTCCGGTTAGGATTTCCGGAAAGTATTAGCACTTACTTTGCCTCGCTGCCAAGCTGATCCTGTGAGTCGGCTGCAACTGCTGACTTCTCAAGACGAAGCCTTACACCGCCTTCAACTTCGATGGTTACAGTGGTTTCCTGAAGTTCAACGATACGTCCGTGAATCCCGCCAATGGTGATGATTTTTTGTCCCTTCTGAAGGTTTTCACGGTATTTCTTCTGTTCCTTGGTGCGTTTAACCTGCGGACGGATGAAGAAGAAGTAGAAAACAACGAATATCACTACGAGGAAAATGAGTGAGCTGAATCCGCTGCCGCCTTTAGTATCTCCGCCGGCCGCGCCATTAAAAGGATGTTTAAAAGTTCCATTTGATTTGTATTTATGATTTATTTCTGATTTTTTTTGATTGCACTTCAAGGTTCACAAGAGTACTACATATCTTTAACATCAACTACGCTGGCCTGAATTCTCAGCAGGTTTGTCGAAGGCTGTGTATTGCTGAACACAGTGATGGTTTTGTTTTGCAGTCCAATACGGCCTTCGCTATCGAAACTCACGTCAATTGTTCCTCCTTCGCCCGGTTTGATTGGTTCTTTCGGGAATTCGGATACAGTGCATCCGCAGGAGGTGCTTACTTTCGAGATGAGCAGAAGCCCTTTACCCTTGTTGGTAAACTTGAATGAATAAGTCACCTTCTCACCCGACATCAATTTACCGAAATCGTGAAAATCGGTGGCAAACTCAATCACAGGCAAGGCCTCGGGATCACTTTCACCCGAAGCTGTATTTGGATTCATGATTACATCAGCCGGCAATTCGCCCTTCCCGTGCCTGGCACATGATGTACCTGCCAACATTACAATAGCTGTAAAAACAGCAAGCAATAAATTCTTCCTCATAACAATGAAATGATTGCAAAAGTAAGAAATTAAGGAGTTGAAGGGATGTATTGCCTTAAATATCGCGAATGATGTATACATCATAATCGCCCAGGTATTTGAATCCGTGGCTGGTATACAGGTCAAGTGCGCGCTTGTTCTCTCTGTGTACCTCTATCTTTAGCTGAAGGCCTCTTTCTCGGGCAAAGTCAAGTGAAGCATTGAGCAGCATTTTCCCTAGCCCTCTCCCCTGGTATTCTTCTTTTATACCAAAATGATGCAGGTAATTCCGCCGTCCGTCGATGGTCATCCAGGATGTGCCTATTATTTTTCCTTCCAGGCGGGTTTCCATTACCAGAAACTTTCCTCCCAGATCAATTGTCTGCCTTATTACTTCAAGCGTATCGCCACGCTGTGCACTGCCCAGGCCTAAAGGCTGCCAGAGTCTGACAACTTCCTCAAAATCAGAATCAAGATAGTCGCGGATAATGACGTTTAGTTCAGGTGATGATGACATTGTTGGTATGAAGTGCTAGGTACCTGGTGCTTAGTGCTTAGTGCATGGGGAACTGGGCTAAGTGCTTGAGGTAAGGTGCATAGTTAGATGATCATTCAGTGGTCATTCAGTGGTCATTCAATTGTAGTTCAGGGTCTAGGGGCTTGTGTCGTGTGAAAATAGGAACAGTTATCGGGATTTAAAATACATGTTTCATGTTTTCAATTTTCAATTTTCAATTTTCAATTTCCCAGAATCCTCGTTCCTGGCTCCAGGCTCCTGACTCACTCCATCAGCCCCCTGCCTGTCTTCACAAGCTTTCCGGTAGCCTTAAATTCCACAATGAGCTTATCCAGAATTCCGTTGATGAAAATTTTACTTTTGGGTGTACTAAAGCTTTTTGCCAGTTCAATATATTCGTTAAGGGTCACTTTTACAGGAACCGAGGGGAAATCAATAAACTCCGTCATGGCCATTTTCAGCAAAAGAATATCCATCAGAGCAATACGATCAAGCTCCCAGTTCTGTGCTTTATCGGCAATGATCGTATTGAATTCGTCGCTGTGGATAATTGTTTTCCGGTAAAGGTTTTTCACAAAATCGAGGTCTTCACTGCCATCAGCATCATACTCGTCCTTGAGAAGGGCCGGCAAGGGAGTGAATTCGTCATGATCGGCACGGAATCCTTTGATTGTCTTCTGTAGCATGATGAGTGATATTTCGAAATCATCACTCCAGTATATGCTTCGTTCTTCAAAAAAACTCTGAAGCAGTTCCGATTCTGCAAAAATGCGGTTGAAAATGTTTTCAGCCAGTTCTTTGTCGTCATTATATGATGGTTCGGGACCGTCCATATAAGTGATGTAAAAATCGCTCTCACGCAGCGTATTATAAAGCTTGCGAATGAGTTCCTCTTCGTCGGCCCAGGAAATTTTGAACGAGTGGCTCTTTTTCAGATAGTCGCGGTTGTTGGCCAGTTGCGCAATGAAGCGATTATCGGTAAACCTGGTATTGGGGTGCAGGTCTTCTTCAGTAGGTAAAAATTTGAGCTTGTTTTCTTCTATGCGGCGGCGGGCAAAATCGGAAACTTCGATAAGCAACGATAACTGCCTTATATACAATTCGTAGAGTTTGTCGAGGCTTACAAGAAGTTGCTTTTCGCCTGAATTCATACTTTCGGGACCATCCTGCATAAATGCATAAATAGCCTGCAACGCCTTGATCCTTAGAAACCTTCTGCTTAGCATAGCTTGTGAATGAACATATTAGAGGGCTGCAAAATTAATGATAAATGCCGTTCGAATCATCCCGATATCCCTGTTAAATAAAAACATGATGATTTTTTTACCTTCCAGAAACTTTTTATCAATTTTTTACGTTAAAAAAAATATAAATTTGCACTATTCGTACGAGAAGGAACATAAAAACAGACGACAATGGAAGAAAACGATCGCACGGACAGCAGGGAAGATGTATTTTCGAGGGCTGTTAAAGCAGGAAAGCGCACCTACTTTTTTGATGTGAAGCGCACCCGTACTGACCAGTATTACATTACAATCACTGAAAGTAAACGGGAGTTTGACAACGCTACAGGCCGGTTCATCTACAAGAAACATAAGCTCTTCCTGTATCGTGAAGATTTTGAGAAATTCGGCGATGGCCTGAAAGACGCCATCTCCTTTATTGAGACCGGTCAGATTCCTCCCGAGAGACATTACGCCGACGATCATAATCACTCAGGTGTCGATTTTGAGGACCTGGACAAGTAAGGCTGACTGATCACTCTCCTATTCTGTGCATGGAGTCCGGTAAGGATTACCACAATTTATTGCTGTGTTAACTCCGGCACGTCGCCAATACCGCCAAAACTTATTAACATCTTAACAATCCGCTGGCGCTATTATCGTATTTTTGCAACAGCCGGAAACAATAAACATATTGGTATTTTTCAGCCCGATCAAATAAAAAGCATTAGAATACAAGCTGTTGAAACATACTTCCACAGACGATTTTCTGACTCAATAAAAAGCTAATAGTCAAACCGTTAATATAACGATGGGCAAGGTAATCACAATCGCAAACCAAAAGGGAGGTGTTGGAAAAACCACTACTGCCATTAACCTCGGGGCATCTCTTGCCGTACTCGAACGCAAAACACTCATCATTGATGGTGACCCGCAGGCCAATGCCACATCGGGCGTGGGCTTCGATCCTAAAAACATCAAAACATCCATCTACGAATGCATCATCGAAGAGGTTGATCCCCGTAATATCATTCTGAAAACCAGTACTCCCAACCTCGACCTGCTCCCCGCACACATCGACCTGGTAGGCGCCGAAATCGAAATGATCAATATGCCCAACCGGGAAAAAATGATGAAAACGGTAGTCGATAAACTGCGCGACCTCTATGACTTCATCATCATTGACTGCTCTCCATCTCTTGGACTTGTGACCGTTAACTCACTGGTTGCTGCCGATTCGGTTATCATACCGGTACAATGTGAATATTTTGCACTCGAAGGACTTGGCAAACTGCTCAACACAATCAAAATAGTGCAGTCGAGGCTCAATCCGCAACTTGATATTGAAGGCATTCTGCTCACTATGTACGATTCACGCCTGCGCCTGTCAAACCAGGTTGTTGAAGAAGTGAAGACTCATTTTCAGAACATGGTTTTCGACACCATCATATATCGCAACACCCGCCTTGGTGAAGCCCCCAGTTTCGGTGAATCAATCCTGATGCACGATGCCAACAGTACCGGAGCTGTCAACTACCTGAACCTTGCCCGCGAAATACTTCAGAACAACGAACTTACACTGCTGCGGCAGGAAGATAAAGAGATAAAGGTCGACTAGTATGAATAATCCCAAAAAGAAAGCCCTTGGCCGCGGTTTGAGCGCCATACTCGAAAGTCCTGAAACTGATATCACATCAAAGGATATTTCGGGCAACTACGTAGCCGGTGCCATCGCCAACATTCCGGTAGGGAGCATTGATGCGAATCCTTTCCAGCCACGCGAGGAATTTGACGAAACCGCCCTTCGCGACCTGGCCGATTCCATCAGGGAACAGGGTATCATTCAGCCGCTTACTATTCGTAAGATGGGCTTCGACAAGTACCAGCTCATTTCAGGCGAACGAAGGCTGCGTGCAGCCAAACTTGCAGGGCTGGAAACTGTTCCGGCATATATAAGGGTAGCCAACGATGAGCAAATGCTTGAATGGGCGCTCATTGAGAATATCCAGCGCGAAAATCTCAACGCCATCGAAATCGCCATCAGCTATACCCGCCTCCTCGAAGAATGTGACCTTACACAGGAAGAACTCAGCAAACGCGTAGGAAAAAACAGGGCAACCATCAGCAATTACATAAGGCTGCTTAAACTTCCGGCTGAAGTGCAGGCCGCACTTCGCGACGGCCAAATCTCCATGGGCCACGCTCGCAGTATCATTTCGGTTGAAGACCCTTTGAAACAGGTTGCTATTACAAGGAAAATCAGTAAAGATGACCTTTCGGTACGCGATGTTGAAAAACTGGTCAAGCAACTTGAAAAGATACCCGTTGAGCCGGTGAAACCATTAAAAGCTACCCTGCCGGTAAAATACAGCGAAGCCCAGCAACAACTCAAAGACCGTTTTAGTTCCAACGTTGAAATAAAACGCGATGTAAAAGGTAAAGGCAGTATTGTAATTCCGTTCACATCCGATACTGACCTTGAAAAGATCATTGCCATCCTTGGCATCTGAGTCAGTTTAAAAAATATTTCATTCCTTGACTGTTTCATACTCAGCGCTGAAATTTCGTCTCTGGAAAATCCGGAACAGGATACTCATTCTGTTGGTGACTTTTCTGTTCACCTTTAATTACAGCGTTGCCCAGGTGCAAGATACGGTTACAATCCCCAAATCAACAGCCGATACTGCCATTGCCACCAAACATTCGCCAAAGAGGGCAGCTATCTATGCAATGGTGCTGCCGGGTCTTGGACAGGCATATAACCATAAATACTGGAAGATTCCTATTGTGTATGCCGGGTTCGGAACAATGTACTATTTCCTGAAATTCAACACGGAGAAGTTTCACCAGTTCCGCGATGCCTATGATTATGCTCTCAAGCCTGATTCCGGCACTCCGCCGAATAACCTGGTTTACAAATATGCGTTAAGCCAGCTGAAGGAAGGACGGGAATACTACCTGCGCAACCTTGAAATATCTTATATCGCTACCGGCGCCTGGTACATATTGCAAGCCCTTGATGCGGTTGTTGATGCCCACTTCTTTGATTACGATGTCACCGAAGACCTGTCGCTGCACCTGGCCCCCTGGACACCGCCAACCGTTGCCGGACTAAAGCCATCAGGCGGAGTCACCCTTACACTCCGATTTTAACCAGACATAACTGTTTCGATAAGAGGCTGTTAATTAACAATCTTAAAAGGAATACAGCAGTAAGAATACAGAATTCAGCATGTGAGTAAACCTATAAAGAGTTTTTGCACAAATGTCTGACAAGAGCAACGTCATTTGGTTTCCTGTCTGACTTCTGACTTCTGACTCCTGAATTCTGACTCCTGACTCCTGACTTCTGACTCCTGACTTCTGACTCCTGACTCCTGACTCCTGACTCCTGACTCCTGACTCCTGACTTCTGACTTCTGACTCCTGACTCCTGACTCCTGACTCCTGACTCCTATAAAATCAAAAAAAATCCAACTGTCTCAAAAAATACATCGCATGAAACTTGCTTTGATCGGTTACGGAAAGATGGGAAAAGTGGTAGAAGAAATTGCGCTTTCGCGGAATCATTCTATCGCTGCTATCATAGACAACCCGGTGATTGGAAACTTAAAAACAGTTTGCTTAAAGAATGCNGATGCTGCCGTGGAATTCACAATTCCCGCAGTTGCAGTTGATAATATCAGGAAATGTATCGAAGCCGGGGTTCCGGTTGTGAGCGGTACCACTGGCTGGAATGATCANTTTCACAGAAGTGAAGATTATTGCCTGAAGATGGGTGGCGCATTGCTCTATGCATCGAATTTCAGCCTGGGAATGAACATATTNTTTGAGGTAAACAGGAAACTGGCTAATCTTATGAATCCCTACCCGATGTATAATGTGAGCATTGAAGAGATTCACCATATCCAGAAACTGGATGCGCCAAGCGGAACGGCAATTACCCTGGCCGATGATATTAAGGCAAGACTTGAACGCAAAACCGGGTGGGTAAACGAGCCTTCTGAAAATCCCGGTGACCTTGTCATCAGTTCCATAAGGTCAGGAGCAGTACCCGGTACGCATACAGTGACCTATGATTCGGAGAATGACCTGATCTCAATCCGCCACGAAGCCAAAAGCCGCAGAGGGCTGGCACTGGGTGCTGTTCTTGCAGCCGAATTCATCGCCGGTAAAAAAGGCATATTTACCATGAATGATCTTCTTGGAATCTGAGGCCACAGGATGAAGTATTGCCCAGGGATGCAGAGTTAAAGCAACATGCTGTTTAACTTGCTTTCTTTTAATAATTTAACACAATTTAACTCTGTCATTCATGCTAATTTGAGCTATTTAACTGATATTTGCACACTATATAACCAAAACCAAAACCTACTTTCCATGGATTTAATGACAGCACTCATCATAGGCATCATTGTTTTTCCCGCTCTGTTATACTGGATTTTTAAAGATGCCGGTGTAAGCCCCTGGAAATCGCTAATTCCGATTTACAATTATTTTGAATGGAATAAAATCATCAACAAACCCTGGTGGTGGCTGGCACTCATGCTGGTACCGTACATCAATATGTTCATGGTAATGCTGATGCTGGTAGAAACGGCCAAATGTTACAACAAGCAGGACCTTGGCAGCCAGGCGTTGGCTGTAATATTTCCTTATGCATACCTGCCTTACCTGGGTTTGTCAGAAAAAGAAAAGTATGTTTTGCCGGAGAACCGTGTCAGGGCTAAAAAATCAGTAGCCCGCGAATGGACTGATGCCATCATTTTCGCAGTGGTTGCAGCCTCAATCATTCGCATATTCATGATTGAAGCATACACCATACCCACTTCATCGATGGAAAAATCATTGCTTGTGGGTGATTTCCTGTTCGTCAGCAAACTTAGCTACGGGCCGAAAAATCCCCAGACCCCCATCGCATTCCCCTTCGTACATCATACGATGCCGCTCTCGAAGTACACTAAGTCCTATTCCGAAATCATCCATCTGCCCTATTACCGGTTCCCCGGATTTTCAAAAGTTAAACGAAATGACGTGGTAGTGTTCAATTACCCCGACGGAGATACAGTAGCACTCAAAATGCAAAACCAGAGCTACTACGGACTTATCAGGAATCTTGGACGTGAGGCTGTATGGAACAATCCATATGAATTCGGGAAAATAATTTCGCGGCCGGTTGATAAGCGTGAAAATTATATCAAAAGGTGCCTGGCTATCGCCGGCGACACACTTCAAATACGCGACAAACTGGTTTATATCAATGGAAAACAGGCTGATATTCCTGAAAATTCACAGTTCAAGTACATTGTGGTTACCGACGGAACTCCTGTTAGCAAACGGGTGATCGACAAACTCGACATTACCGAGCAAATTGAAACCACTGACCAGGGTGATTATGTGCTCACTCTTACCAGCCAGGGAGTTGAAAAAATAAAGGCACTTCCCAATGTAAAGGAAGTAAGGCCGGTAATACAACCCAAAGGATACTGGAACCCCGATATTTTCCCTTACGATTCAACGTATGTTTGGAATGTTGATAACTTCGGACCGCTTTATATACCGAAAGCCGGTGTTACCGTCGCTCTCAGCACAAAGAATCTCCCGCTTTACAGCCGCATCATTGAAGCATACGAACTGAACAAACTTGAGGTAAAAGGCGATAAGATTTATATAAACGGAAAAGAAAGCAACAGCTACACTTTCAAGATGAATTATTACTGGATGATGGGTGACAACCGCCACAATTCGGCCGACAGCCGCTACTGGGGATTTGTTCCCGAAGACCACATCGTTGGCAAAGCGGTCTTTGTATGGCTATCCCTCGATTCCCAAAAACCGCTGTTCGGAGGTAAAATCAGGTGGAGCAAACTATTCCGCGGAGTGCACTAAGCTTTCAGGATAAACGTTATACACTTCCCTGCCTGCACATCCTGAAATACAAATTAGCACAACAACTTCCCTTTAATTGGCTTAATTTGTTAATTTTGCCTGAACATTGCAGGTAAACCGCCACACTGTCAATGGCTTGAGTGTACATTTTATACCCGGATGGAACAGAAAAACGAAATTAAGCGTCCGAAGAACGAGCTGCGTAGTGAGAAAAAAAACGCCGCTCCACCCGATGATAACGCGGGTAAAGCTGCAAAGCCTTCTTCAAAAAAAGAAAAGAAGCCTGAAAAAGATGGCAGCAATTCGGAAAAAGCGAAACAAATCATAGGCGCATTCCTGCTCCTGCTTTCCGTTTTTCTGCTTGTCTCATTCATTTCATACCTCTTCAACTGGTTTACATCACGGACCGACGACAATTTCACCGACCTGCTCTCAGCCATCTCCAACGAACAACTCGAAGCCAATAATCTAGGTGGACGCCTCGGTGCAGCCCTCTCGGTACTGCTGATTAAAAAAGGATTCGGCATCGGCAGCTTTTTCCTGGTAGCCTGGATTTTCTTTGCAGGTGTTCGTGCTTCCCTCAAACATTCAATCGTTCCTATATGGCAGAGCCTTGGGATATTCATCCTGTCAATGGTTTGGTTATCGGTTACCATCGGCTTCTTCTTCGGTAACTCTCCCTTNTCGATCCTTGGCGGAATATCAGGATACAAAACCGCCATTTGGCTTAACGGGCTCATGGGTAAGATGGGAACGGCAATCAGCCTGCTGTTTGTCCTTATCAGCCTGCTGGCACTTGTTTATAANCTTTTCCCTGCACCGCCTGCACAGCAGGATTCGTGAACTGAAGCCNNGTCGCTGCAGGGCGCCGCCGGACAGGAAACAACATCACGCACCGGCACTGAAGAAAAAGTCGACCGTTTCAACACGGTTGAATATTCAGTGAAGGAAAACGAAGCAGATATTCTGTCCCAGGTTAAACACGAACCAAATACTATTGTAAATCAACCCGTTGACAACAGCCTGCATGTTTCACCTAATGAAAAAGCCACCGACGAGAATGGTTTTGAACCTGTTCCGATGCCTGTTTCACGGATAAAACCGAAGGCCGATGTGGAATTCATGGTTGAAAACGAAGCTCCTGAAGTTAAAACGGATCAGGTTGTTGACGGAAATACTGATACCGGGAATGATAAAACCCATTTCCCGATAGATACCAACTTTGACCCGACGCTCGATCTTTCGGGTTACCAGATGCCGACACCCGAACTGCTTGACAATTACGGCGACGGAGGCATCTCGGTGAACAAGGAGGAGCTTGAAAGCAATAAGAACCGTATTGTTGACACGCTTGGCAACTATGGCATACAGATCGACAAAATAAAGGCTACGATAGGCCCTACGGTTACGCTTTATGAGATCATTCCTGCTCCCGGAGTAAGGATTTCAAAGATCAAAAACCTGGAGGATGATATCGCCCTGAGCCTGTCGGCATTGGGTATTCGCATCATCGCNCCTATTCCGGGCAAAGGCACCATTGGTATTGAGGTTCCCAACCAAAAACCGGAAGTTGTGGGAATGCGCTCCATTCTCAGCGCTGAAAAATTCGTCAACACCAAATTTGACCTTCCGTTTGGTATCGGCAAAACAATCCAGAACGAAACTTTTATCGCCGACCTCACCAAAATGCCCCATATCCTGATGGCCGGTGCCACTGGTCAGGGTAAATCGGTGGGACTCAACGCCATTATCACTTCGCTTCTTTACAAGAAACATCCCAGTGAACTCAAATTCGTCCTTGTCGATCCCAAGAAGGTTGAGCTCACCTTGTTCTCAAAAATAGAAAGGCATTACCTGGCCAAACTGCCAGATTCGGAAGAAGCCATAATCACCGACATTCGCAAGGTCGTCCGGACGCTCAATTCGCTGATCATTGAGATGGAAACAAGGTACGACCTGCTCAAGGATGCCCAGGTGCGCAACATCAAGGAATACAATGCCAAATTTGTCGCCCGTAAGCTTAATCCCCAGCAGGGACATCATTTCCTGCCTTATATTGTACTGGTGATCGATGAATTTGCCGATCTGATCATGATCGCAGGCAAGGAAGTTGAGATACCGTTAACAAGGCTTGCACAGCTTGCCAGGGCCATCGGCATACATCTTGTTATCGCCACGCAACGGCCCAGCGTCAACATAATTACGGGCACCATCAAAGCCAACTTCCCTGCCCGTATCGCTTTCCGCGTTATTTCGAAGATCGACTCACGCACAATCCTCGATACCGGCGGCGCCGACCAGCTTATCGGCCGCGGCGACATGCTGCTCTCGCAGGGTGGTGAAATCATTCGCTTACAATGCGCATTCATCGACACCCACGAAGTAGAGCGTGTTACCGAGTTTATCGGATCACAACGGGGATATCCTACCGCGTTTTCGTTGCCTGAATTCAATGAAGAGGAAGGCTCGGGATCGGCTGAATCAGACCTCGATCCCAACGAACGGGATGAGTTGTTTGAGGAAGCTGCATTTCTTATTGTTTCGGCCCAACAGGGGTCNACATCCCTGCTGCAGCGAAAGCTAAAGCTGGGTTATAACCGTGCNAGCCGCATCATCGATCAACTGGAAGCAGCAGGCATCGTAGGACCGTTTGAAGGCAGCAAAGCCCGTGAGGTAAAGTTCGCAACTGAATTCGCTTTGGAACAGTATTTGAAGGACCTCAGAAGTAAAGAATCACAAAACGGATATTGAAAATAAAAAACATTCATGAAAAGAATCTTCATCCTCATTGCTCTTACGGCAATCTCAACCCTTACTTTTTCGCAAAGCGATAAAAAAGCGACTGCTATCCTGAATGACCTTTCGGCAAAGACAAAATCATACAAAACCATCCGGATTGATTTCGCCTACACCATGGAAAACAAGAAGGAAAAAATCAATGAGAAGTTCACGGGCACGCTGCTTTCAAAAGGCGACAAGTACAAGCTCACAGTGGCAGGGCAGGATGTGATCTGCGACGGCAAAACGATGTGGACTTATATGAAAGATGCCAACGAAGTGAACATCAACGATGTTAACGCTGATGATGATTCATTTACTCCGACCAAACTCCTGACCAATTGCACCAAGGATTACAAAGCTAAGTTCATTGAAGAAAAAGGCAATGAACAGGTCCTGGAGCTTTACCCGTTAGCAAAAGGCAAATCGTTTACCAAGGTNAAACTCACCATTGATAAGGCGCTGAAACAGGCCAAGGAATTCATGATCTACGACCGCAGCGGCAGTATCTTTAAGTACACCGTCAATAAATTCATCACCGACCAGGCTATGGATGACAAGACATTCACCTTCAACAAAGCCAGTCATCCGGGAGTTGAAGTGATCGATATGAGATAAGTCTGGAATTTGAAGTTTAATGTTTAATGGTATTGCCGTTCTGCCTGCTGCGGTTTGTCAGCAGCTGGAAAGGTTATTGCCTGCCTGGCACATGCTTGCAGGTGGCGGGCAGGGTTAATGGTTAATAGTTAACGGTTAATAGTTGAGGTCATTGGTTCAATTCTATGTCCGTAAGCCATGGCTCTTCTCCCAATCCCAAATCCCAAATCAACAACTGAATCACCACCGAATGACCATTAAGCCATACCCCTTCTCCCTGCCCCATGCTCCATGCCCATGCCCCATGCCCCTTGCTCCTTGCACCAAGCACTAAGCACCAAGCACCAAGCACTAAGCACTAAGCACTATCCTCCCTGTACAACTTAACAAGAAGTTTCTTCGCCAGATTCTGGTAGCCCGGTGTTCCGTCGTGCATCCCGAATTCAATAGAATCAATAAGTTCCCTCTTAATTTCCGGAAATTGTTGTGATAATCCGTAAAGGATTTCCATGGAGTACACTTTGGCAGCTACAGCCTCGGCAGGCGAGATTAACCAGTCAAAACAGATATCAATCAGTTCACCTTTATGGTCTTCGGGAACCTGGATACGGCTGAGCATGTGCAGGGAGTGGCGTTTGAGCCCGTCATGTTCAAATACCCTTAAAGCCTCCACCAGTCTGGCGGCATAGGGCTGCGACCATTCGGGCTTTGTTTCGCACACCGTATCAAGCGCCCAGGCAGCACGTCGGGAATAAGGTTCTTCATTGGCAAAGAACATCTCCCAGAAATCACTGCGCAGTTTTTCATCCTTTATGATCAGATCCGACATACAATCAGTAAAGGAACGCGACGAATCACCCGACAATAACTCCCTGATTTTCTCCATAATGCGAGGTTTTACATTGCATACTTCATGAATTTCTGAAAATATGATGACCTTTGTACCAATCTTCCGCTAAGATATGAAAGATAGGATTCGCCTCTTTGTCCTCAACTGGTTGTTCTGGTACCTGCTGTTTGTCGTGGCCAGGATTGCATTCCTTTTATACCAGTTCAGGCTGGCCTCGCTACTCACGGCAGGAACAATTGCCGGCACATTTATCCATGGTTTCTTCCTCGATTTGTCGATGGCATCCTACTTTATGATCATTCCGGCACTGCTCATACTGATATCAGGTTTCACCAGGTTCAGGCTGTTGCCGGTAATTCTGAAGATATATACACTAATCGGTCTCGTAATCTCCGTATCAATCATTTTAATTGACATGGTCCTGTATAGTTTCTGGGGATTCCGGCTCGATACCACTCCCCTTTTCTACATGGGTAACCTGCAGGCAATGACGGCATCGGTGAGCATTTGGATGTTTATCCTTGGTGTGCTTGGCATCATCATCGCTGTTAATGTGATATTTCGATTATACTCACTGATAATCCGTAAGTTCAGGTTTCCTCTTCCTGTGAAACCAATATCATCCCTGCCGGTTATCCTGCTCACAGGACTGGTAGCAATCGGGGTTCGGGGCGGGATCGGTGTAGGCGCCGTGAGCATCGGCTGGGCTTATTTTTCACAAAACACTTTTGCTAATCATGCCGCTATAAACGCGGTATGGAATGTAGCCTTTTCACTCACCGAAAAGAATGACCTGAACAGGAAATACGAAATCTACGACAAAACCGAAGCAGCAACAGTTTGTGATTCTATTTTTAACCAACAGGGAACAACCATCCCTTTGCTCAACAGTACGCATCCAAATATCATCCTGGTCATAGTAGAGAGTTTTACCGCTAAAGCCATCGGGTCACTCGGAGGAGTTCAGGGCATAACGCCTGCTTTTGACTCACTTACCCATGAAGGGATACTTTTCGATCATGTATATGCATCCTCCGACCGCACTGACAAAGGCCTGGCTGCAGTACTGGCAGGTTATCCCTCACTCCCAGGTTCCAGCCCGCTGAAATTCCCTCAAAAAACAGATAATATTCCTCGTTCCCCAGATACNCTGGCACAAAAAGGTTATCAAAACACTTTTTACTACGGCGGGTCGATTGATTTTGCCAATTACCGTTCGTTCCTGGTGCAGGCTGGCTTCAGGAGATTCATAACGCGCGAGGATTTTGATGCATCAACATTCGGTACAAAGTGGGGCGCCTGGGACCACCTTGTGTTTGAGCGGCTGCTGGCTNNGATACGCCCGATGCCGACAGTAATTTTTTTCAAAACCATTCTGACGCTGACCAGTCACGAGCCGTTTGCCATTCCTGCACCCCCGCTTATGAAAGGCAGCGATACCGAAACATTGTATCTCAACTCATTACATTACACGGATGCCAGTATCGGGAAATTTGTCGGGGCTGCTAAGAAACATAAATGGTGGAAAAACACGCTCATTATCATCACGGCAGATCATGGCAGCATGATGCCGGGACACGACGGAGTGACCGACCTGCCAAAATACCATATTCCGTTGCTGCTTACCGGCGGCGCTTTGAGTGTGAAAGATACCATTATTCATACTGTCTGCGGGCAGACCGATATCGCCAGAACCCTTCTGGAACAGCTCGGCATCCCGGGAAAGGACTTCCCTTTCAGCAAGAATATTCTTACGACGGATCCTGTTGCAGGTGCCTTTTTCACTTACTCCGGCGGAACCGGTTATTACGACGGGCGTGAATTATTCATATACAACACTGCCGCTAAGGAGTTCAGTGAAAAGAACACTCCATCCCGGTCGCAGGGACAAAGAATTTCCAAAGCCATTCTACAGCACCTTTACGACGATTTCAGCAAGCGGTAAACAAACGCAGAAAGATTACAGAAACAGACAGAGGACAGTTATTTCTTCGGAACCAGGAATGCCTTTTGTCTTTGGTAATTCAGTTGATAGATTACGGCAGGTTCATCATCATCGGATCCTATTTTCTGCACCGGCGTCATAAAGTCGGGGTATTTGTCCTGGATATACGCCATGTACCGTTCAACTGTGTTGATGATCATACCGTCTTTCTGTACCGAATTCCTTCGCAGATTTGCCGTTAGCACATGTGTTACATTGTTCTGTATCAGCGGTATCAGCAATGAATCGGGGTAGATAAGCACCGGAGTCTGTTTCGAAACGTTTACCAGGTTTTCGAGCGTGTCGCGGCTGGTAATGTAACGAATGTTTGCCTGCGCAAGTTCCCCGTATAATCGTGACCGCGTGCTGTCGGGGAAACGGTCAATGATATAAAAGCTTTCACCGATGAAAAGCTGTGCCTCATAATTATTCTTGATCGCGCTGTAAATCGATGAGGTGAGTTGTTTCCCTGTGAGGTCGGTGTACCTGAAAACGGTGTACGGCGTATTCTGCTGTTTCCAGTTTTTGAAGAATTGTTCCGAATCAAAGGATGGCACCTTCATGATGCTGTAAAATTCGCGGCCTTTACCGTAAATAAAAGATATTGACGGCTTACGGCATGCCACAACAGCATCAGCCGGCAGGTTTTTTGCCGCCCATTCGCTGGCTTGCAGGTAATGTTTCCAGTCAGGGGTAAGGCCACCATACCTGCCTTTGTTTTGGGATGCTTCACGCGATTTGCCCGATGTGTACGACAACTCGCCGAAAAACATGATGAGGGCAAGTACCGGGATGATCCAGTACAAAATCCTGAAGTTTTTGAGATCTGACAGAAAATAAAAAGCAGCAAAAAACATCAGCAGCATGAACGAGAGAACGGGAATAATAAGCCTGTTCTGGTCCCAGCGGCTTTGCAGTATGATGAACGTCACCAGCAGAAATGCTCCTGAAAGCAATGCACTGAAAAATACGTAACGGTTTTTNNTACGGTATGAAAGTCCAAGTCCGGTGATGAATATCAGGTAATAAAGCACGGTAAGCACCGGTATAACCGGCTGAATGAGTTCCCACTTTCTCAGTCCGGTCATGTTGAAAAAGTGCTTTGAAAGATACAGATTCGAATTTTCGATGAAGCGTTTAACCATCCCGGCAAAATCCTCATTGCCTTTGGAAGCATTATAGTAGTCTTTCTGCAGAAGTCCTGATCCCTGCGAAGCAAACTGCAGGCCGGCATCGCCCCACAGCAGGTACCTGATACCTTGGAAAACTAGATATAATGCCAGGAACGACACAATGCCCATCCACAGGTTGCGCCATTGCCCTTTCAGGGTAAAGTACCCGAGTACCGCAATCAGGGCGGAGAAACCGATGCTGCGTGTCAGTGCCATCGACAACAGCACAACAGCGAGCAGCAGGTGCCTCTTTACATCCGCTTTCAGGCCAGTGACTGATTCAACGTCAATGAATTTCTTAAAGAACACCAGCAGAAGCAATGCCTGCAGCATCATGTAAAACATCTCGCTGTATGTCTGGCTGGCATAGTAAAGTATAAAGGAATTGATTGAGACCAGCAGCAGGACAATCACATGCAGCAACGCCGGTATACGGTTCCTGAATGCCAGGTGGGTAAAGTATATGAATGCCAGCGCTGCCAGCAGCGAAACACCTTTCAGAATGGTAAGATTGAGGCCGCCGACTGCCAGGAAAATGCTGAGCACCAGCGGATATAACGGCCCCTGGAACGACGGGTACTCGAATTTCTTCAGGAAATCAGAAGCCCTGATGATATAGAAGGCATCGTCACCGGAAAGGCTTACTTTGGGATCGAAGAGAAGCAGCGAAAACAGCAGGGTCAGGCCCATAGATACCCACAGAAATATATCAATATGAGATGCCAGGTAATCATTTATTGACTGAACAGCCGTTTTGTTTTCGGCAACTTTTGGTTTTTGCTGCTGTTTTGCAGCCGGAGCCTGGTTTTTTATTATGCCCTTTTGTTGCTTTGCCATCTGTCAGGGATTAATACGTTGTGGTTGATCAAAATGCAAATTTCATGTATTTTAGGAGAAATCCACCCGCTTTTTTTATTAATCTTGCAAACCAAATTATTATAATGACAAAAGAAGATATCCGCAATTTTTTCGAGAAAACGGCCACCGCCCGCGACAAGTGGAAAAAACGCAACCGTTTCTATCATAAGTCAATAGAAAGATATATTTCCTTCATCATACCCGAAGGCAAGCGTGTACTGGAAGTTGGATGCAGCAACGGTGACCTGCTGAGTGCAACGAAACCGTCGTACGGCGTTGGCATCGATTTTTCGGAGAATTACATCAACCGGGCCAGGGAAAAGTATCCAACCCTGGTTTTTCACAGGGATGATGTTGAGCACCTGGAACTGAACGAAACCTTCGATTATATCATCCTTTCCGATCTTGTAAACTGCTTGTGGGATGTACAGACAGCCATGCACAATATACGCAGGCTGTGCCACCCGCAGACACGCATTGTTATCTCCCAGTACAATTACCTGTGGGAACCAATATTAAAAGCAGGCGAATCATTGCGGCTTAAATTGCGGCAACCGGCACAAAACTGGTTCTCGATCTCCGATATCGACAACATACTCCAGCTCGAAGGTTTCCAGCTGATTAAGATAGAGCGCAAATTGCTGCTGCCCAAGTATGTTCCTGTACTGAATTTCATTTTTAATAAGTTCCTGGCTAACCTGCCCCTCATAAATAAACTCAACCTGGTAAATTTCATGGTTGCCCGCCCCCTGCTGGGCGACGACCAGCAATACAGCGTCAGCATTGTGGTACCGGCACGGAATGAACGCGGGAACATAGAGAATGCCATCCGCAGGACACCTGTTTTCGGGAAAAGCCGTGAGTTCATCTTCGTAGAAGGCCACTCATCGGATAACACCTATGAAGAAATGCTCCGGGTACAGCAGGCATACCCCGGCGAAAACATTAAAGTGTTTCAGCAGAGCGGCAAAGGCAAAGGCAATGCCGTGCGCGAAGGTTTCGAAGCTGCTACCGGCGAGGTGCTCATGATCCTCGACGCCGACCTTACCATGCCTCCCGAAGAGTTGCCAAAATTTTATGATGCCCTCCGGTATAACAAGGGAGAGTTTATCAACGGCAGCCGGCTGGTTTACCCCATGGACAAAAATGCCATGCGGTTTCTTAACCTGCTGGCCAACAAGTTCTTTGGCTGGTTCTTCTCCTTTATTCTCGGTCAAAGGCTCAAGGACACTCTCTGTGGCACCAAAGTGCTGTACAAAACTGATTACGAAAAGATTATTCAAAACAGGAGCTACTTCGGCGATTTTGACCCGTTCGGTGATTTTGACCTGCTGTTCGGGGCGGCAAAGCTCAACCTGAAGATTGCGGAAATCATCATCCGCTACCGCGACCGCGAATACGGCAGCACACAGATCAGCCGGTTCAGGCACGGATGGCTGCTTATTCGCATGAGCCTTTTTGCAGCGCGTAAGATCAAGTTTATCTGAGTCTTCACGATTTATTGCAGTCTTAAAGCCGCCTTTCACTATAACCCGGCATCTTCAGGGTAATAACTGATGATCACATCATCTGTTAAATAATATGTAGGAATCCCTTATTTATGTTTGTATATTTGGTACAACTAACCATATAACCAAAGCCATGAAAAAGATTTTACTATTACTATGTATGTTGATCACATACAGTTTGTCCTATGCGCAGGTCGAAAAGGGCAAATGGTTTGCAGCGGGCTCCAGCAGCCTGCGGCTTGATGTTGGGAAAGAAAAATCAGGGACTTCAAGTTCAATGAGCGATGAGTACTCATACAGAGAGTTCGACTTTGACCCGATGGCCGGGTATTTCGTAATCGACAAATTGCCTGTCGGGCTTTATTTCGACGTTTCCACCAATTGGGATAAAGATGAATGGGATGACGGCGTAGATAAGACCAGCGAATTTGTTATCGGGCCGTTTGCCAGGTATTACATCAAGCAATTCGACAACCTCATCCCTTTTGCCGAAGCGCGCTTTGGCATCGGCTCTTACAGGGATAAATACTCTGACAACGATACATACAAGGAGTCGGTATTTTCCTACAGATTCGGAGCAGGTGCATCGTATTTCTTCACTGAAAACGTGGCTTTCGATGCGTTTCTCGGTTATGATTACGACGGTTATACCGATAAATCCGCTGATCCGAAGAGCACATACTTCTATTCTTCGGTCGAGATTAATTTCGGACTGGTGATAACATTTGGCAAACAGTAAAACCCGGAAACCATGAAAAAGATCATACCCATACTGATGATGTTGCTGGTTTGCAACCTCTTCACGCAAGCCCAGGTTGAAAAAGGAAAATGGTTCCTGGCAGGTTACAGCCAGATGAATTTCGATATCGGAAAGGATAAGACAAAGTCGGGGAGCACCATATCAGAAAACAGCAAATATTTCGAATTCAACTTCAACCCTCTTGCAGGCTATTTCGTGATAAATAAGATGCCTGTCGGACTATTTCTCGACAGTTATTACGATACATACAAGACCGACAATTACAATTCAAAGTATTCACAGTACATTATCGGGCCTTTTGTAAGATATTATATCCTGCAGCACAACAAGCTGTTCCCGTTTGTTGAAGGGCGTATAGGAATCGGACAGTATAAAAGCAAATACGGCGACAGTGATACCCACATTGAGACTTACTCGTCAGCAGCGCTTGGTGTGGGAGCTTCCTATTTCTTTGCCAAACATCTTGCGGTTGACGGTTTGCTGGGTTATAAGCACAATGCCTGGTCGTACGATTCGGAAGAAGGCGGCGGCGGAGTGAAAAGTGCAGCAAGCAGCACAACCAATAAATTTGTCGATAACGGATTTATGTTCAGGATCGGCGTTACGATCACTTTCGGAAAAGAATAAACCTGTATTAAAACAATGAAAGCCGGCTGCATGATGGCGGCCGGCTTTTCTGTTTTAAATGTCTAACTTATTGAGTACGAAAACTCCTCCCCTTCGGCTCCGAGTGTGACCTTTGACCCCGAGGTTATCTTCCCGCCCAGGATCATCTTTGAAAGCACATTCAGCACTTTCTGCTGCAGCACCCTTTTGAGCGGACGGGCGCCAAACAGCGGATCGTAACCAAGGCGGGCAATCAGTTTCATGGCGTCACTGCTCACCTCAAGTTCGATACCCTGTCCCGCCAGCATGGCCCTTACCCTGCTTAGCTGCAACTCAACCACCTGTTCTATTTCGCTGAGGGTGAGCGGGCTGAACATGATCACCTCGTCGATACGGTTAAGGAATTCGGGCCGTATGCTTCGTTTGAGCAGGCTGAACACTTCCTCACGGGTTTTCTCTATAACGGCTTCACGGTTTGTATCATTGATGCCTTCAAAGTTTTCCTGAATGATGTTGCTGCCCAGGTTGCTGGTCATGATGATGATGGTATTCTTGAAGTTGGCGATACGCCCCTTGTTATCGGTAAGCCTGCCATCGTCGAGCACCTGCAAAAGGATATTGAAAACATCCGGATGGGCTTTTTCTATTTCGTCAAAAAGAACGACGCTGTATGGTTTTCGCCTGACTTTCTCAGTAAGCTGTCCGCCTTCGTCATAGCCCACATATCCGGGAGGCGCTCCCACCAGCCGCGAAACGGTATGCCTTTCCTGATACTCGCTCATATCGATGCGCACCATGGCGTTTTCATCGTTGAAGAGAAATTCGGCCAGCGCTTTAGCCAGTTCGGTTTTTCCAACGCCAGTGGTTCCCAGGAAGATGAACGACCCGACAGGGCGTCGTGAATCCTGCAAGCCTGCCCGGCTCCGGCGAATGGCATCACTGATGGCTTGCATGGCCTCATCCTGTCCAATCACACGTCTGTGCAGTTCTTCCTCCAGGTGCAGCAACTTCTCACGCTCGCTCTGCATCATCCGGCTTACCGGTATGCCAGTCCATCGTGATACGATTTCAGCAATCTCTTCCGAACCAACTTCCTCTTTAATAAGCGCCGATGCAGCCTGCATCTCAGCCAGTTTCTTCTTCAGTGCATCCAGCTTGTTTTCAGCTTCCTTCACTTTGCCGTACCTGAGTTCGGCTACCAGGCCATAGTTCCCTTCGCGTTCGGCGCGGTCAGCCTGCACCTTGTACTGCTCAATATCATTTTTCTGTTTCTGGATGGACTCAACCACTTCTTTTTCAGCCTGCCAGCGGGCACGCACCTGTTTGCGCTGCTCGTCGAGATCGGCAATTTCGGCATTGAGCTGCCTGAGCTTCACCTCATCCTTTTCACGCTTGATGGCTTCCCGTTCAATCTCCAGCTGACGGTAGCGGCGTTCAAGCTCGTCAAGCTCTTCGGGCACCGAATTGATCTCGAGCCTGAGCTTGGCTGCAGCCTCATCAATAAGGTCAATAGCCTTATCGGGCAGGAAACGGTCGGTGATGTAGCGCTGGGAGAGTTCAACGGCAGCAATGATGGCTTCGTCTTTAATACGCACATGGTGATGGGTTTCATAACGTTCCTTCAGTCCGCGGAGAATCGAAATAGCATCATCGGCATCGGGTTCGTCCACCATTACTATCTGGAAACGCCGTTCGAGGGCTTTATCGTTTTCGAAGTATTTCTGGTATTCCTTGAGTGTGGTGGCTCCTATGGCGCGCAGTTCTCCCCTTGAGAGGGCCGGTTTAAGTATATTGGCGGCATCCATGGCTCCTTCGCCGGCGCCGGCGCCCACCAGTGTGTGGATTTCGTCAATAAAAAGCACCACCTCACCGTCAGAGGCAATCACCTCTTTAACCACACTTTTGAGTCTTTCCTCGAATTCGCCCTTGTATTTTGCCCCGGCGATGAGTGCACCCATATCGAGCGAGAAAAGCTGCTTGGTTTTGAGGTTCTCCGGCACATCGCCGTTGATGATACGGTGAGCCAGTCCTTCGGCAATAGCGGTCTTCCCTACCCCGGGTTCACCGATGAGGATGGGGTTGTTCTTTGTCCGCCTCGAAAGTATCTGCAGCACACGCCTGATCTCCTCGTCGCGGCCAATCACGGGATCGAGTTTGCCGGCACGGGCAAGCTGGTTAAGGTTGCGGGCATATTTGTTAAGCGAGTTGTATGTATCTTCGGCAGTGGCGCTCTTCACGCTGCTGTCCTTGCGCAATTCGGCAATGGCTGCTTTGAGCCCTTTTTCCGTTAGGCCGGCATTTTTAAGCAGCGACGCCGCAGTGTCTCCTGAGTGAAGCAAAGCCAGCAGCAGTATTTCAACCGAAACAAATTCGTCGTTATACTCCTTCAGCAGCGACAGAGCCTTTTGAAAAACCCTGGATATGCCCTGCGAGAGGTACTGTTCGCCACCCGATACTTTGGGCAGCGACTGCAGTGCACGCTCGGTTTCGCGTTCCAGCGTTGTTGGGTTCACGCCTGCTTTTCCCAGCAAAAACGGCGTTACACTGTCGTCGCTCTCAAGGATGGATTTGAGCAGGTGTATGTTTTCAATGGACTGGTGCTGCATCTGCTGGGCTATTTCCTGCGCATGCTGCACCATTTCCTGTGATTTTATTGTGAATTGATTAAAGTTCATATTGTTCTCCTTTCTGGTGCCGCTGAATGATCAAAAACCGGGCCTTTGAAAAAAATGATGATAATATATGCAATTTTGTCAGATGTGTTTAGGTTTTGGGTGACAGAATGGCGGAAAGAAAAGTTTGAAAGCCTGCCGCACGAATACCTGCAGGGGTAGGCAGGTTTGAAAGTTTCTGGTTTCCAGTCTCCTGACCTCTGACTCCTGGCTCCTGACTCCTGACTTCTGACTCCTGTCTCCTTGCTCCTTACTCCTTACTCCTTACTCCTTTCTCCTTTCTCCTTTCTCCGTCCTCCTTTCTCCGTCCTCCTTTCTCCGTCCTCCGTCCTCCTATAACTACCTAAGCTTGCTTCGCCCCGGCGAGCCGGGCCTCGCAAAGTAGCGGTTTCCAATAAGAATTCATTGAACCGGTCGCCACCAGGACAAGACCCATCCTTGCCATTAGACTTCCCACCGGGAGAACTTCGTCCTCCGTTCTCCGTCCTCCGATAACTACCTGAGCTTGCTTCGCCCCGGCGAGCCGGGCCTCGCAAAGTAGCGGTTTCCATTAAGAATTCATTGAACCGGTCGCCACTAAGCCAAAGCCCATCCTTGCCATAAAACTTCCCACCGGGAGAACTTCGTTCTCCGTCCTCCGTCCTCCGATAACTACCTAAGCTTGCTTCGCCCCGGCGAGCCGGGCCTCGCAAAGTAGCGGTTTCCATTAAGAATTCGTTGAACCGGTCGTCACCATGCCAAAATTCATTAAACCAAATACCTTTCCATTAGTAGAAAACCGTTTCCCGTTTTCAATCCCGATAGTATCGGGATCAATTTTCAATTGTCAATTTTCAATTTTCAATTGTCAATTGTCAATTGTCAATTGTCAATTCTCCCTCTTCTCTCTATCTTCGCCTTCCAATTCTTCCCCCGGTTAATATAATCAATTCCCCGACCTGCCGAAATGAACATATCAGAAATCGCTTTATTACGCCTTCGCAATCAGCAGCTTAGCGAGCCGAAATTTAAAACTGCCCGGGAGGTGGTGCAATGGATGGGAGCCATGCAGGCACAGGATTTTCTGATGTCGAAATGGGCTATGGGCATTCGCCTGCCTGGATCGACAGAGACGATGATTGACGAGGCATTCGATAAAGGAGAAATTCTCCGTGCACACCTGTTGCGGCCCACATGGCATATGGTAAGCCGCGAAGATATCGGCTGGATGCTCAGCCTCACAGCCCCGCGGATAAGGGCCGCCGCTTCTTCACGCGACAAGCAGCTCGGGCTTGACGGGAAAATATTCAGCAAAAGCAATACCATTATCGGTGAAGCGCTCAACAGCGGTAAACACCTCACACGCGAATCGCTGGTGGAAAAACTTCAGCAGGCGGGCATCGATACCGGTGAGAACCGCGCCTCACACCTGCTGCTCCGCGCCGAAACCGAAGGCATTATCTGCAGCGGCAGGATTTCCGGGAATAAACCAACGTATGCCCTGTTGACAGAACGCGCTGGTAAAACAGAACCGGTAAGCCGTGACGAAGCGCTTGCCAGGCTCGCCCTGAGGTATTTCACCAGCCACGGACCGGCCACGGTGGCCGATTTCACCTGGTGGTCGGGATTGACGGCCACTGACGCCAGGAAGGCCCTGGATTCAGTAAAAACCGGGCTTAACAACGACGATATTGACGGTCAGACATTCTGGTTTTCACCGGATGCAGGGCTGGACAAACCTTTCGTTGAGACAGTCCATCTTCTTCCCGCTTTCGATGAGTACATTATCAGCTACCGCGACCGCACTGCCTCGCTGCCGTCAGTTCATCACCGGAAAGCAGTTTCGAACAACGGCATTTTTTACCCGGTGATGATGCAGAACGGGAGAATAACCGGCACATGGAGCAAAACCCTGCGTAGCAAAGCGCTTAGCCTGTCGCTCAAACCATTCCTGTCCGGCGGCAATATGCCGGAGGAGAGGCTGGCTGAAGCCGTTTCAGCTTACGGGAGCTTTTACAATAAAAGCGTTGCAGTTTCTGTGATTGAGTGATGACACTCACCTGTTTGCTTTTATTCTTTCCACTTTGTCTTGATACAAAGTGGAGCAAAAATCAAGACTGAATAAAATTTTATAATGTCAGTCGTCTCAGAAAATGTCAGATCAGAGAATTTTGTCGTAAAAATTGATCTTTCATGGAGTGGAACCGCCTTGGCTGTTGCGCGTTAAGAAAACCGCGCAACGAAGCGTTTACGCTGAGCTTGCCGAAGCGTTAAGAAACAAAAACTGTTTGAGCGAAGCGAGTTTTTTGTTTTAGCGCAGTGAAGCGGTTTTTAGCTGCAACAGACACAGCGGCGGCACCACACTGAGCGCCTGTGCTGAGCCTGTCGAAGCGAAGTCGAAGTGTTGCTTACTTTTTTTCGCTGTTGAATTATGCGAAGCATAATCATGAATACCGTTGAAAATAAACACGATATGAATAAAAAAAGTAAGAGCCCGTCCGGCTTGAGGACAAAATGAAATGAAATTTTTTATTAGTTTTTCCACTTTGTCTTGATACAAAGTGGAGCAAAAATCAAGACTTTATAAAATTTTACTCGCATCTTGTTTATTTTCAATGTGCTCGTGAGAAAAGTTCTTGTTTTCTACGGATCGTCACTGCAACGCCTGCCTGCCTCCCGCAGGCATTAGCCGGGCAGGCAGGCGACGCAAGCCGCGCTAACACACAACCCTACGCTTGCTTCTGCATCGCTTGCGCAAGCCCCTGGCTAAGTTCCTCCCTTGAAAACGGACGAAAATTTTATAATGTCGGTTGCCTCCGGAAATGTAAATAACAGAGAAGGTCGGTTTTTGATGCAACAGACACAACAGCAGCACTTTGCTGATCGAGATATTCAATTAATAAAGCATCGTCTTCAGCAATGAGTCCCATGATCTGTCTTTCGGTTCAACCTGGCGCTATTAATACAAAATCCGTTTCCTGCCCTGCTTACGATTCAATTTTTAGATGCTTCATGCATCACAACCTGCCATGCACTGTTCAACAGCCATTATAATCGCATAAATTTGCGATTATAAATATCCATAACAACAGCCGGCCCGATGAAACCCGAACTGAAAGAAACCTTTATTGAACGCTGGAGAAAATACTTCGGCGATACTGCACTCCCCATCGCATTTTATTACTCCAAAGATACCGGTGGCGCCGAAATGGCTGAGAAACCTGCGGGCCGAAGCTGCTTCATTTGTGAGCTTGCGAAAGTGCGGAACGGCAAACCGCTGGCGTTCAATAAAGAGAACCTGTTTTGCAGCGGGGCAAAACGATACCTGGGGTTTACCGATAAACTGCGCCCCGGTTTTGAATATTTCCTGTCGTGCGGCAACGATGCCATGGAGGGCGAACGCTACAAACAAAGTCCGGAAATTGTGCTCGAACTGATGAAAGACCAGGTTCATACGGCCAGGGAAGGCCTGAACATCGTTTTTAAAAGGTGGGATATGCTCACGGAAAACGACGAGCCCGAAGCGGTCATATTTTTCGCCAGACCTGATGTACTTTCAGGGTTGTTTACCCTGGCCAGCTTTGACCGTGCCGGCAACGACGGAATTATCGCTCCCTTTGGCACCGGGTGCGGCAGCATTGTTCATTACCCGTACCTCGAAAACCAGTCGGCTGACCCCAAAGCCGTGATCGGCATGTTTGACCCTTCGGCGCGTCCCTGCGTGGCTGAAGATGTGCTCACCTTTGCCGTGCCCATGAAGAAGTTTGAGAAAATGATCGGTTTCATGGACGAAAGCTTCCTGATTACCGGCACCTGGACAACCATCAGGAACAGGATAACCAAAAGTCCATCCCTTTAAGGCAAAGCGCTTACATGACAGGCATTTGCCTGTCAGCGTCCGGATAAGCCGGAATGCCTGCAAGGGGCAGGCAGGTTTGAGAGTTTAGTGTTCCAGGTACTATTGCCGGAGGGATATGGGTTAAGAGATTGATGTTTCAAGTTTGAGCAGGGAGCAGGCAGTAAGAACTAAGAAGTAAGAAGTAAGGAGAAGGACATCAGAATTGGAGAGTAGCCCTCCTTCCCTTGAAGCCCGGGCATGAGGAGACTCTGCCGGGAAGCGAACCGGAAACCTCACTATCAGTCCGACAATTTATTTAAATTGTTCCGTATTTTTGAAAGCTATATTCAGTTTAATAAACGAAAACAATTTATCTATGATGTTCTATAATAGGTTTATTCTGCTTTTTACCTTTTTGATTTCGGTAAACATGCTATATGCCCAATGGCAGCAAACCAATGGTCCTTATGGAGGTTTTATTGAATGTATAACATCGGATGGTACTGACGTATATGCAGGTACCCTCTGCGGTGGCGTTTTTGTTTCACATGACCTGGGCGACAATTGGCTGAATGCAGGTAATGGAATTGCCAATAAGGAAATTAACGCTGTTGCCGCTAGTGGTTCTAACCTTTTTGCCGGAACGACCTCAGCCGGAATATTCTATTCTGACGACCAGGGGCTGAACTGGACTGCCGCCAACAATGGGATACCAACCTATTATATTCATTCATTAGCCATAAGTGGTAACACTGTATTTGCCGGCACCAACGAATATGGAGTTTTTGTATCCAACGATAACGGGGCCAACTGGACTGCTGCAAATAACGGGTTGAATTTTTGCACCGTATTTTCTCTGGTTGTAAACGGAACATACATTTATGCAGGAACTACAACGGGCGTATACAGATCAGCAGATAATGGTGCCAGCTGGACACAGATGAATAATGGCTTATCAGTTGGATATGTAAGATCATTCACAGTGTGTGGTTCAACTATTTATGCCGCCAGCGATTTCGGACAAATCTATCTTGCATCAAATAGTGAATCAGCCTGGACTATAATCGGGGACATCTATTATTCCATTAGCAGTATCACGAACGATGGAATAAACGTGTATGCCGGAACCAATACAAAGGGTGTTTTTTCATCTCCCATCAATGTCAATAACTGGACAAATATTAGTAACGGATTAGTAAACACACAAATATGGTCGATGGGTTCCTGTGCCGGCAGGGTTTTTGCCGGTACTGTTGGCGGTGGCATCTATGCAACTTCCAATAACGGAGCAGATTGGAATACGGCCAACAACGGTATGATAGCAACCCGGGCCTATTCATTTCTAGAAAGGGGCTCTTCCGTTTTTTCAGGTACGGATGAAGCAGGAATATTTTCATCAACCGCTTCTGTAACCGATTGGTCAGAGCATAATAACGGGCTTGCCAATCACACGGTGTTTGCACTGGCCGACAACGATAGCGTTATGCTGGCCGGCACCTACAATGGTATCTTTCTTTCAGCCGATAACGGGGAAAACTGGACCGACATATCGAATAACATACCCAATAATCAGGTGCATTCTATCGCTATGTGCTACCCCTATATTTATGCAAGCTCTTCAGGCGGTTTATTTGTTTCAACAGATTATGGGGCAACGTGGTCAACACATAACTACCTTCCGGTTTTTGGTACCATTAACCTGGTTATGGATGGCGACAGGATTTTTGCGGGGACACCCAATGGAGTGTATCTGTCCACTGACCATGCGGCAAGCTGGACCCAAATGAACACAGGATTAACAAATAAGGCTGTGAGTGCCCTTGTTATAAGCGGAGGCAGGATGTATGCCGGGACCCAGGGGGGTGTTTTTCTTTCAACCAATGGCGCGGCAAACTGGACAGCACTGAATGCCGGTCTCACGAATTTAAGTGTACGCGCGTTGTGCGTGGTCAATTCAGTTGTTTTTGCCGGCACTTTTGGAGGTGGTGTATTTATGCTGCCGGAAAATGGAACAAACTGGGTTGAAGCGAACACCGGGCTTGGGACTGTATACATTACAGCGCTGGGCTCCTTTAACAATTATTTGCTTGCCGGCACCTATTTCCGGGGAACCTGGAAATGTTCCCTGTTGGACCTGGTAGGAGTGCCGCAAGCCGGTGTACCCCTGGATTGGATCCGCCTGCAACCCAATCCGGCCACTTCTGAGGTTACGGTAACTGTATCAGGAAATCCGGATCAACCGGCTGAATATGTTGTTCTCGATATAAATGGAATAGTGATTAAGCATCAGCAGGTCCCGGGTGCCACCTTTAAGATTCCCACAGATGATTTGCCACGGGGAGTTTATATGCTGAAAGTATATTCAGGCAATCATTACCAGGTAAAAAGATTTATCAGGATTTAGTTTATAGCGGATGTGATCACCGGCACCCGGACAACCATCAGGAACAGGATAACCAAAAATCCTTCGCTATAAGGCAAAGCGCATACATGACAGGTATTTTCCTGTCAGTATCCGGATAATCCAGAATATCGGCAGGCAGGCTGACCTTTCAGTTAAACGAGATCTCTTCTCTTATTACCGCGAGTCCTCCCGGCGGCTGAAGGATTGCTCCGGATGCCAGGGACCCGTCAGCGGGCTGCGACTCCCATGCTAATGATGATAAAAGGAATGGCATTACCGGTTGAATCTCCGGCATTCCGGCCGGCAGCCGGTTACTATCCGGTTCTGCCGTGGTAATTTGAACCGGCGTCGTCACAATCACTTCCTGAACAGGTTCACCGGCCAGTGGTTCAGGCAAGACCTGTACAGTTTCCGGGGCCTCCTCCCCTGCCGCTTTCTTTCTTCTTTTTTTCCTCGATCCGTCGCCTCTCACCGAGATCCATTCGCTGTAGAAATCGGGGTAATCGTCGGAAAAGTAAAGTGCGATGCCATCAAGCTGCCATTTGATGAAAAGATTGGCAGAGGCCAGCAATTCTGCCAGCTCCCGGCGAATCATTTTTCGGTGATTCAGTTGCTCTGCCTGGCGGTCGAGGGCGGCACCGAATTCTTCCACATCCCTGATGAAGCCGGGCAATATGGTTTCGTGCAGCTTCTTCCCCATGCACGAATGTTCTATCTTACCCAATTCTTCGGCAACATTCAGGGCATTGAAGTACATCCTGCGTGCCGACACCTTCCCGATCTGCGCCCTGCATCCTGTCATGAACTGCTCCATGGCCGCATCGTCCGACAGGTTGGCTTCGAGGCTGCCGAGGCTTGTGATTCGATCCATGATGCCATTCATCTTTTGTTCGGCAATCCTTTTGCCGCTGTAAACAAAAGCCACCGGACGCGTGAGCTCTGAGACAATCTCAGATACACGGCCGATACGTCTCTCGAATTCCTGCCGTGTTGCTTCAATCATTTCTCTCCCGTTGAAAACTTCGGGATGCTGAGCCATGATGTGGTTCAGCGCTTTGTAGTAGTTCTGTTTTGCTATGATCCTTTTCATTGTTTTGTGTATTATGGTTTATCAATTTATTTCGGTAAGTGAAGCCCGGTGAGCAGGAAGCTCCGGCCGGTGAACATAACCGGCGTCGCCGGAAAATGCCTGTTGAATTGTGCTGATCTTCGCGCCGGAAAGCATTCCGTGAGGCTGAAGCCGCTTAACGCAGATGTGTGACGGCTTAGCGGAAACTGCAAACTCTTCGGAGTAAACCCGTGACGGCTTAGCGGAAACTGCAAACTCTTTGGAGTAAACGCGTGACGGCTTAGCGGAAACTGTAAACCCTTCGGAGTAAACCCGTGACGGCTTAGCGGAAACTGTAAACCCTTCGGAGTAAACCCGTGACGGCTTAGCGGAAACTGTAAACTCTCCGGAGTAAACCCGTGACGGCTTAGCGGAAACTGCAAACTCTTCGGAGTAAACCCGTGACGGCTTAGCGGAAACTGTAGACTCTTCGGAGTAAACCCGTGACGGCTTAACGAAGACTGAAAACTCTTCGGAGTAAACCCGTGACGGCTTAGCGGAAACTGAAAACACTTTGGTGTAAACCCGTGACGGTTTAGCGGAGACTGTAAACTCTTCGGAGTAAACCCGTGACGGCTTAGCGGAGACTGTAAACTCTTTGGAGTAAGCGCGTGACTGTTTAGTAAAAGTTACACCTTCTCCGGAGTAAAGGCAGCAAACCCGGGCAAAAAGCCTGCTGCCATATGCGTGGCCATTGTTTTGAAACAGGGAACTGCATTTATCCCATGCTCCGGGCGGTTTTAAATTGCCGGTCCTGTTCATTATTTTGTTATCGTTGTTTTTCATTGTGAATAGCTGACTAACCTTGTTGGGAACACTGAAAAAAAACATGCCCCTCTATAATATACATGCCAGCGGACAAAAACAGGGTGTAAGCATCTGTGAACCTGCGAATTGAATTGATTTTTCATTTTAAGGGTTTTTTGATCTTTTTTCACTGTTTTACAAAAGGCCTTCACTATACATATATGCAGGCGGTAGACAAATTTTGAAGGCAAAATGTGTCTGCTTCCTATATTAATGACGGATTTGCGTGACATTAGTAACCATGTTGCCGGAATAAAAAACAGCCCGGCTATGTGAAAGCTTTACTGAGTGATACCTGGTTATATGCCAATGTCCATCAGCCGGTTGCTTATTAAAGGAAAAACAAAAGGTGAAAAGCAGGATTTGGATATCAACCGGCTTCACTACCTGAGAATTTATTAAATAAAAATGGAAGAAAAGAAAAAATAATTGATAGAATTGAATAGAAGATATTGAGAAAATCTCCCTATATTAGCAGGGATTAATAAATCGGTTACCTCGCAATGAATCAGGCATTTGTATGCCATCAATATACTTGAAGCTGAGGTTGATTTACGATATAACAGGAGATATAAGAGTATAGAAGCAGCGGGACAACAGAGATTTACAACCATACAAAACCATTGCAACAGATAAAATCGCCTTTTAACGACTTATAGAAAAAGTTTACTCTTTTTGAAATAGAAAGAGTATGATAATAACCATATATACAGCTAAAACGGGTGGCTATGTATGATTTTGTAATACCTATAAACCAGTTGTGGGCAATTTGAAAAAACTAAACAATATTATAAATCAAATACTTATGGCAAATACACACAATCTTTTTATAAGTCACTCATGGACTTATTCAGATGCATACACTAAATTTTGTGCATTATTAGATGCGAAGTCTTATTTCTTTTACAGGAATTTCTCTGTACCAAAAGACGACCCTATTCATACCAATGGTTCAGATTCTCAATTGTTACAAGCTATTACAAATAAAATTCAGCTTTGTCATGTAGTTATTATAATGGCTGGAGTTTATTCAAGTTACAGTAAATGGATAAATAAAGAAATCATTGTTGCAAACGAAGCCTTCAGCACTCCAAAACCAATAATTGGAGTTAAACCATGGGCTCAGACTAACGTCTCTAAGATAGTCCAAGATAATGCTATTGAAATGGTCAATTGGAATACTGATTCAATAGTAGCAGCAATTCGTCGATATTCAAACGCATAAATCATGAGAAAAGCTCTTATCATCGGTATTGACTTCTATAGTGAAGTTAACAGTCTGCACGGATGTGTAAATGATGCATATTCGGTAAAATCAGTGTTAGACAGAAACAGTGATGGAACGATTAATTTTTCGTCAAAACTTTGTGTAGCTACAAATGAGGATTCAGAAATTGAAAGAAAAGAATTAAAAGAATTGACAATTGAATTATTTAAGGACGATTCAGACATTGCTTTGTTTTATTTTTCAGGGCATGGGTTCATTGAAAATTCAGGTGGATTCTTAATCACTAGTGAATGTAAGTATGGAGATGATGGCTTTCCTCTTTCAGAATTATTGAATATTGCTAATGAATCAAAAGCTAAAAACAAAATAATTATCTTGGATTGTTGCCATTCAGGATTTATTGGTAAAATAAAAGGTGTTGAAGGAAGCATTCTTAGTGAAGGACTTACAATCCTAACTGCTTCAAGTGAAACACAATATGCAATTGAGGAATATGGCTCAGGTGTATTTACAAGTTTACTCGTAGATGCCTTAAATGGTAGTGCTTCAAATCTAGTTGGTGAAATAACCCCAGGGAGTGTTTATGCTCATATTGACCAGTCACTTGGTCCATGGGAACAAAGGCCAATTTTTAAAACAAATGTTAAAAGCTTTGTGAGTATGAGAAAGGTTCAACCGCCAATTGCTCTTTCAGACTTAAAAGAAATAACTGAATTATTCAACAACAAAGCAGACATTTTTAGACTTGACCCTTCATTCGAGCCAACTAGTGAAAATCCGGTGGAAAAGAACACAGAAAGATTTGCAATACTTCAAAAATTGAATCGTGTAAATTTAGTGGTTCCAGTTGACGAAGATCACATGTACTATGCTGCAATGAATAGTACAGCTTGTAAACTAACAATTCTAGGTGAGCACTATTGGAACTTAATAATAAAAGAGAGAATATAAAAACTGCCGACAATAGGGGTCATGCGTTACGGCCTCTGTTGACGACGAATGAAAAGGCCGCAAACCCTGGCCCTGAAACGTTATGTGTAAGCATGAAAAGAAAATATTGGACAATTAACAATTATGACTAAAATGAAACCATCATCTTTCTTATGGATAAAAGTACATTTAATATTCCCTTTTATTCCATTCTTTGTAGAAGCATTCTTTAGAATTACAATTAATCAAAATCTTAATCTAAATTCTTTTAGTGCTTCANNAACATTCGCATTAACAATTTCAATTTTATGTTTATTTATTATACAGAGTCTTTCTGAGGCTGGTTATAATGCGGAAAATGATGAAGATAGAGCAGAGAGGCTAAGTTCCGCTGAAAATTTCAAATATTTTATGCTTTTCACTTTTAGCCTTTTCGTTGGACTAATAATTTTAGAAGAGATAAACAGATTGTTAGTTAATACAGCAAATAAAGACATGCTGACAGGTTGTTTGAACATACTTAAAGTTACAACTTACATAATTTGTCTACTGCCAATTATTCTTGCTGTTAATGCTCAACAAAGTTTTAAACTCAATTCAACTTTTTAAATATGAATACAGAGACACTAATTTCAATTTTAGGAGGTATAGTATCAGGTCTTATAACTGTGATATCATTTATTATTCTCCTAAGAAGTCGAAAAGACATTAAAGTAGCCCATAATATTGCTGTTATTGGTTTTCCAAAATCAGGCAAAACAACATTAATAACATCAATATTCAGCGAAATAATGTTCAATAAAGTTTTATACATAAATTCCACTGTAAGGGGTGAAGAAACAATTNNTAGTAAAATAAATGAAGACATTGAGAAGCTGAAAAATCGGAGGTTAAANTTAGGTGCAACTACAGACCAAGATGTATATGCTTATAGATTTGATGTATTTCAAAAAAGATTTCCGTTTAATCGGACTATTAAGGTTCAAATTGGGGATTTTCCTGGAGAAGACTCTGAATCATTCTATAATAACTTTGGACCATGGCTTCATAAGACACCTTTCTTTAAATGGGTAATGCAGGCGGATTCATTTATTTTTGTAATTGATATCGCCAGTGTACTTCTTGATGTTGATGGTAAGTACAAAGCACAAATGATTAAATCAATAATTGCTGCATGGCAGTATATTGTTGAATTTCACATTGAATCTGAAAAAAGAACAATTAGAAAAAATGTAAGTATTGTGTTTACGAAATCAGATTTATTATTACTTGACCATAATGGTAAGGACAACTTTAAACTTATATATTCTCTCGGATTTGATGAGATTATTAAAACAGTAAAAGTTTTAAATAAATCAAATCGACTGGACACAAAAACTATTGAGATGGATTTTAAAGAATTGAAGAATTATTTTTTAAAACAGAACGTAAATACAGATTTCATTTTTGCAAGTCACTTTGTTTACGATGAAGTTGAAGAAGCGCGTTTAGGAATGAGACAAATAATATATGATAATTTAAGAATGCCTACACATAACATAGTGTAGCAATAATAAAGGTTTCAGTGGTAAATCAAGCATTCTGCCCCGCATCAACTTCGTTGCGTTTCGAAAGGAAAGTAGCCAGCGATCCTTTACTGCTTCTACACTCGGCCGTTGCCGCCAATGCCAATCACGACTGAATTAATAGACAATGAAGAACTTAAAGAGATTTTTTCTAAATGACGTCTTCATTCTATTTTTAATAATCACGAATGCAGTATTGATTTTTATTCAGGAGTTTGAACTAAATGGCAACGTACTCGACTACCTTGAGCCAGTATTCACCTTATTGTTTATAGTCGAAATGGTTTTTAAAATCTCTGACAAAGGTTTTTCAAACNNTAATTTTTCGGACAACTGGAATAAATTTGACTTCATCTTAATTCTCATTTCAATTCCATCACTNGGAGTTATTTTTTTCAATGACAACGCTTTACAATTAAACATCTTTCTAACCCTTCGAGTGTTCAGAGTTTTCAAATTTTTCAGACTAGTTCGATTTTTTCCAAATGTTTCATCATTAGTATCTTCAGTACAAAGGGCATTAAAGGCCTCTTACATAGTTTTCGCTGGATTCTTCCTACTAGTATTCATTATTTCCCTTGTGACCTGCTCACTATTCAAAAATATAGTTNNTCCAGAGTACTTTAAAAATCCGTTAGAATCATTCTATTCTATTTTCAGACTTTTTTCAGTTGAAGGCTGGTATGAAATACCTGATTTAATAGCCCAGCGAACAAGCCCCACTTTAGGTTTTATTTCAAAATTTTACTTTATGGTCTTGCTGATGAGTGGAGGAATAATAGGGCTATCTTTGGTTAATTCAATTTTTGTAGATGCAATGGTTAGCGACAATAATGATGAACTTGAACAAAAAGTAACTTTACTAAACAACAAGATTGACTCATTGACAAAAATGATTGAAGAATTAAACAATAATTATAAAACCTAGTATTATGGACTTTAAAGATCAAATCAAAATTCTTGGTGAAAGAGTAATTAAACTCAAAGACCAAATCCAGACAGAAGAGGCAACTAAAAATGCATTTATCATGCCTTTCATACAAACTCTCGGGTATGATGTTTTTAATCCTATGGAAGTCGTGCCGGAATTCATTTCCGATATTGGATTAAAAAAGGGCGAGAAGATAGATTATGCAATCTTTCTAGAGGGAAAACCAACTATATTAATTGAGTGCAAGCATTGGGGCCAGAACTTGAACCTTCATGATGGACAACTTCTACGATACTTTCATGTTTCTAAAGCAAAATTTGGTCTATTAACAAATGGCATTGTTTATCGATTCTATTCGGATCTTGTTGATGCTAACAAAATGGATGAAAAACCATTTTTAGAATTCAACATTTCGGAAATCAAGGATAACCAAATTGAAGAGCTTAAGAAATTCCACAAATCGTATTTTGATGCCGATAGTATCGTCAATACGGCTAGTGAATTAAAATACATGAATGAACTTAAGCAACTCTTGAATCAAGAATTAAATAATCCTTCTCCAGAATTTGTAAAACACNNTTTTGCCAAACAAGTGTATCCAAGTATCGTGACAGGTAAAGTATTGGAGTTGTTTACCAATCTCACTAAAAAATCTGTCCAGCAATATATAAGTGACTTAATCACTGAAAGACTAAAGACTGCTTTAACAAAAGAGGATGAAGCTGCTAAAGAACAAGATATCAAACAAACCCCAACTCCAGAATCAGACAGCAAGATTGAAACAACNGAAGATGAGATTGAAAGCTTTTTAATAGTCAAATCGATTTTAAGGCAAAAGGTTGATTTAAAGCGTATCTCCTACCGAGACGCACAATCATACTTTGTAATTTTACTTGATGATAACAACAGAAAGACTATNTGCCGAATGTACCTTAATGGAAATAAAAAGTATNNTTTAGTCACATTAGATCAAAACAAGAAGGAAGTAAAGAATGAAATNAAAACACTTGATGATATCTATTCATTTTCTGATCTGCTAATCCAAATCATTGATAATTATGACAATGCTAAAGTAAAATAAGCACTGGCGGTAACAGGGGTCTGGCGCTACAGCCTCTGTTAAAAAGGGAGAGTGAGCAGGTTGCAGCGCCCTGGACAAGGAACGTATCCCCCCCCCATTGCAGAACAAGTAAATTTATAGATCTACAAAATATAAGGAATGAATAACAAAGGGTTATTTACTGCCAAAATAAAAAAGGATTTATCAGAAAGTGGCATTAACTTAAGAATGGCTCTGTTATTTATACCGGTGGGCTTTCTGACATATCTTTTTCATGAGTTTGGGCATTGGATTGCAGGAGAATATTAGGGAAAAAATGATTCTAAGTTTAAATTAGCCGCTCCCCAAAGCGGATATTATAATGAGAGCATTCATGGATTATATATTTTNACAGGTGGACCAGTATTTACAATACTTCAGGCNATAATATTCTGGATAGTGATCGGGAAAACAAAATCAATTTATNNGACCCTATCCGTTCGTATTTTTCGCTGCTTTTTCCGCTTTTTCTCAATTTTATTTGGAGGATTTAACAGACAGGATGAAGCNAAAATATCTTCAATATTGAATATTGGTCAATTAACNGTAGCAATAATTGTAATATTAATCTTTTTTNNAATTGTTTTGAGAAGCAGTTATTTATTAAACTAAAAATAAAGATGTAGGTATTATACAGTCCTAGGCACTCTAGTTATTTTACTGGTAATTGGAGTTGATGCGCTGATATCATAAATTCTTTTTACCCGCCTGGTTATAGTTTCGACCGATATAAGGTATTATTAAATTAGCGCAATGGTATATGATATGAATTTTTGAAGCTAATTTCTTGAATGAAAATTATGAAATGTGTAAAATGAAAGATATAGTTCTTCTGGGATCTGTTGCCGTGGGAAAAACAACAACAGCCGGATTACTTTCAGAAAGGATGAACAAACCGGTAATTTCACTGGATAATCTCCGATTTGACTATTATAAAGAAATCGGCTATGACCATGCTCACATGAAAGAACTGCATGAAAAAGCCGGGATAATGGCTATATTTCAATATGGAAAAATCTTTGATGCTTATTCAATANNGAAAAGAGTACTTGAAGACCATCAAAACTGCATATTTGATTTTGGTGTGGCAATATTGTATCTTGGATACGATTTTGACTTAAAGCGAATAAAGAAAGCATTAGAACCTTATGAAAATGTTGTTTTTTTAGTGCCAAGCAAGGACAATGAAGAAACATTAAAGTTTATCTATAAACGGCGGGAAATTAAAGCAAGCGACAGAGAACTTATTGAATATCTGGTTTATAATCACTCAAATTATGAAATTGCTAAACATACTATTTTTGTTAAAGACAAAACACCTGAAGAAGTGTGTGATGAAATATTATCAATTGTAACATGAGAAAAAAAGTAATAATAACACCTTATGGCATTGTGTATTTATCATGCGCGGGTTCCAGGGCAATGTGCAAGTTCATCACTCGCCGGCAGGGGCAGTAACGGCTGACAGTAAAGTGGCCACCAACTCCCGCACGACACCATACCATCACCGCTGTCAGCGGTAATTACGTTTTTCAAAATTTTGATAATGCTTACTTATTGAAAATGATCATTAACAAAAGAGATCAAATTGTGAATAAAAAATCAAACGCATCTGTATTTGAAATAATAGGGATACGATTACTCAATAAAATTATCATGGCTACGATAGGTAAGGCCATATTGCAAGTCAATCCAAAAGAAAAAATGCCATCCTACTATGTTGGACAACCTTTTCAGATAAATTTCCTTATTATCGACACTGAAGTGGTTGTGCTTTAATGAGGCCGTACACTTTTTTCTTATCCTGGTATGTGCGATAATTGGATATATCTTCTTTTAAAAAGGGTTATAGTAGTGGAGTCATTATTATTATTTTAACCGTTATCCTGAATATTGGATTAATTCTCATGCAACATATGAACCGAATTCGAATTAAAAATGTAATATCGTTGTTGAAAAAGAGAGAACAAAACAGAAATACTGAAGCATTATAATGGAACGTAAACCAATAACTATTGTCATAAATATAACTTACTGCCAACATGCCGCTAAATCGCAACAAAACCAGTATTAACAGA
>JADLKF010000002.1:0-19243 GCA_015657475.1 Lentimicrobiaceae bacterium
CCTGTCGCGTAATGTTAAGCGTCATCTGGTCTGTCACTGTGGCACAAGGGGCGGCACTGGTGGCAGTGAGAGTGAGCGTTACACTGCCTGCAAGGATATCTGTAGCACTTGGTATATAGCTTGCGTTGAGTATTGTCGCGTCAACAAAGGTGCCGGTACCTGAAGATGTCCACAGCAGGCTGGTAGCGTAGATGGCAGTAGCCGATGGCAGCGGCACCGAAGGTGAAGTCTGGCAGATGGTGATATCGTTACCGGCGTCAACAATGGCCTGGCGGCTGATATTCAGCGTCATGCTGTGGGTTGAATCGGCGCATGGGAACAGTCCGAATGCAGTGAGCGAGAGAGTGACGGTACCATTGGCAATATCTGCAGCATCGGGGGTGTAGACGGGGTTCAGCAGGGTAGGATCGTCGAAGGTACCAGTTCCCGAAGTTGCCCACAGCAGGGAAGTATAACTTCCTGCGGTGGCGGCGGCAAGTGTGTATGAACCTGCTGTTTCGCAGATGATATCATCAGGTCCTGCATATGCAAGCGCCTGGCTGGTGATGAAGAGTGTCATCTGGTCAACGGCATCCACGCAAGGAGCGGTGCTTGTACCGGTGAGAGTCAGGATGACGCTTCCGGCAGCGATATCAGCGGCGCTGGGCTGGTAAACGGCATTCAGTACAGTAGGATCAACAAATGTGCCGGTACCTGAAGATGTCCACAGCAGGCTGGTAGCGTAGATGGCAGTAGCCGATGGCAGCGGCACCGAAGGTGAAGTCTGGCAGATGGTGATATCGTTACCGGCGTCAACAATGGCCTGGCGGCTGATATTCAGCGTCATGCTGTGGGTTGAATCGGCGCATGGGAACAGTCCGAATGCAGTGAGCGAGAGAGTGACGGTACCATTGGCAATATCTGCAGCATCGGGGGTGTAGACGGGGTTCAGCAGGGTAGGATCGTCGAAGGTACCAGTTCCCGAAGTTGCCCACAGCAGGGAAGTATAACTTCCTGCGGTGGCGGCGGCAAGTGTGTATGAACCTGCTGTTTCGCAGATGATATCATCAGGTCCTGCATAGGCAAGCGCCTGGCTGGTGATCAGGAGTGTCATCTGGTCAACGGCATCCACGCAAGGAGCGGTGCTTGTACCGGTGAGAGTCAGGATGACGCTTCCGGCAGCGATATCAGCGGCGCTGGGCTGGTAAACGGCATTCAGTACAGTAGGATCAACAAATGTGCCGGTACCTGAAGATGTCCACAGCAGGCTGGTAGCGTAGATGGCAGTAGCCGATGGCAGCGGCACCGAAGGTGAAGTCTGGCAGATGGTGATATCGTTACCGGCGTCAACAATGGCCTGGCGGCTGATATTCAGCGTCATGCTGTGGGTTGAATCGGCGCATGGGAACAGTCCGAATGCAGTGAGCGAGAGAGTGACGGTACCATTGGCAATATCTGCAGCATCGGGGGTGTAGACGGGGTTCAGCAGGGTAGGATCGTCGAAGGTACCAGTTCCCGAAGTTGCCCACAGCAGGGAAGTATAACTTCCTGCGGTGGCGGCGGCAAGTGTGTATGAACCTGCTGTTTCGCAGATGATATCATCAGGTCCTGCATAGGCAAGCGCCTGGCTGGTGATCAGGAGTGTCATCTGGTCAACGGCATCCACGCAAGGAGCGGTGCTTGTACCGGTGAGAGTCAGGATGACGCTTCCGGCAGCGATATCAGCGGCGCTGGGCTGGTAAACGGCATTCAGTACAGTAGGATCAACAAATGTGCCGGTACCTGAAGATGTCCACAGCAGGCTGGTAGCGTAGATGGCAGTAGCCGATGGCAGCGGCACCGAAGGTGATGTCTGGCAGATGGTGATATCGTTACCGGCGTCAACAATGGCCTGGCGGCTGATATTCAGCGTCATGCTGTGGGTTGAATCGGCGCATGGGAACAGTCCGAATGCAGTGAGCGAGAGAGTGACGGTACCATTGGCAATATCTGCAGCATCGGGGGTGTAGACGGGGTTCAGCAGGGTAGGATCGTCGAAGGTACCAGTTCCCGAAGTTGCCCACAGCAGTGAAGTATAACTTCCTGCGGTGGCGGCGGCAAGTGTGTATGAACCTGCTGTTTCGCAGATGATGTCATCAGGTCCTGCATAGGCAAGCGCCTGGCTGGTGATCAGGAGTGTCATCTGGTCGACGGCATCCACGCAAGGAGCGGTGCTTGTACCGGTGAGAGTCAGGATGACGCTTCCGGCAGCGATATCAGCGGCGCTGGGCTGGTAAATGGCATTCAGTACAGTAGGATCAACAAATGTGCCGGTACCTGAAGATGTCCACAGCAGGCTGGTAGCGTAGATGGCAGTAGCCGATGGCAGCGGCACCGAAGGTGAAGTCTGGCAGATGGTGATATCGTTACCGGCGTCAACAATGGCCTGGCGGCTGATATTCAGCGTCATGCTGTGGGTTGAATCGGCGCATGGGAACAGTCCGAATGCAGTGAGCGAGAGAGTGACGGTACCATTGGCAATATCTGCAGCATCGGGGGTGTAGACGGGGTTCAGCAGGGTAGGATCGTCGAAGGTACCAGTACCCGAAGTTGCCCANNCGAGCAGTGAAGTATAGCTTCCTGCGATGGCGGCGGCAAGTGTATATGAACCTGCTGTTTCGCAGATGATATCATCAGGTCCTGCATAGGCAAGCGCCTGGCTGGTGATCAGGAGTGTCATCTGGTCGACAGCATCCACGCAAGGAGCGGTGCTTGTGCCGGTGAGAGTCAGGATGACGCTTCCGGCAGCGATATCAGCGGCGCTGGGCTGGTAAATGGCATTCAGTACAGTAGGATCAACAAATGTGCCGGTACCTGAAGATGTCCACAGCAGGCTGGTAGCGTAGATGGCAGTAGCCGATGGCAGCGGCACCGAAGGTGATGTCTGGCAGATGGTGATATCGTTACCGGCGTCAACAATGGCCTGGCGGCTGATATTCAGCGTCATGCTGTGGGTTGAATCGGCGCATGGGAACAGTCCGAATGCAGTGAGCGAGAGAGTGACGGTACCATTGGCAATATCTGCAGCATCGGGGGTATAGACGGGGTTCAGCAGGGTAGGATCGTCGAAGGTACCAGTACCCGAAGTTGCCCACAGCAGGGAAGTATAGCTTCCTGCGGTGGCGGCGGCAAGTGTATATGAACCTGCTGTTTCGCAGATGATATCATCAGGTCCTGCATATGCAAGCGCCTGGCTGGTGATCAGGAGTGTCATCTGGTCGACAGCATCCACGCAAGGAGCGGTGCTTGTGCCGGTGAGAGTCAGGATGACGCTTCCGGCAGCGATATCAGCGGCGCTGGGCTGGTAAATGGCATTCAGTACAGTAGGATCAACAAATGTGCCGGTACCTGAAGATGTCCACAGCAGGCTGGTAGCGTAGATGGCAGTAGCCGATGGCAGCGGCACCGAAGGTGATGTCTGGCAGATGGTGATATCGTTACCGGCGTCAACAATAGCCTGACGGCTGATATTCAGCGTCATGCTGTGGGTTGAATCACTGCAGGGGAACAAACCGTATGCGGTGAGCGAGAGAGTGACGGTACCATTGGCAATATCTGCAGCATCGGGGGTATAGACGGGGTTCAGCAGGGTAGGATCGTCGAAGGTACCAGTACCCGAAGTTGCCCACAGCAGGGAAGTATAGCTTCCTGCGGTGGCGGCGGCAAGTGTATATGAACCTGCTGTTTCGCAGATGATGTCATCAGGTCCAGCATAGGCAAGCGCCTGGCTGGTGATCAGGAGTGTCATCTGGTCGACAGCATCCACGCAAGGAGCTGTGCTTGTACCGGTAAGAGTCAGGATGACGCTTCCGGCAGCGATATCAGCGGCGCTGGGCTGGTAAATGGCATTCAGTACAGTAGGATCAACAAATGTGCCGGTACCTGAAGATGTCCACAGCAGGCTGGTAGCGTAGATGGCAGTAGCCGATGGCAGCGGCACCGAAGGTGATGTCTGGCAGATGGTGATATCGTTACCGGCGTCTACGATAGTCTGTCGGGAAATTGTTAATGTCATTGTTGAATGAAAATCAGCGCAGGTCAGATTACCAAATGCTGTAAGAGTAAGTGTAACAACACCATTGTTGATATCGTTCACTCCAGGTATGTAGTCCGGATTCAGAGTGAGAGCATCGCTGAATGTACCATCACCGCTTGTCGTCCATCCAACTGAAGCGTAATTAGATGCTGTTGCCGACATGAGCAAATAGGATGATTGCGTTTCACAGATAATATCATCTGGCCCTGCATAAGCAAGAGCAGGCTGTGCAATATTTATCTGAACAGTATCTGCAGTTGAGGAACAAACTCNGTTAGAAATTGTCCATCCAAAGATATATGAACCTTCAATCAGATCCGTTAACGTAGTAATAGGATTGTTAACATCTGTTATAGTCGCAACAGATGGTCCGCTTATCTGCGTCCAAAGTCCATTTCCTGCAACCGGTGTATTGGCAGCCATTGTTGTGTTAGCAGGTATCAGGGAGCATATGCTCTGATCAGGGCCTGCATCAGCAATGGTTGGCAGAGCGTAGTTGGTCACACTCATTTGGTCAGTTGAACTACATGTCAGATTGGTGACTGTATATTCGAAAACATAAGGAGTTAAACTTGTTATAACACCAGTTGCAGTAGCCAACGGGGTGTTTGAAGGCGCAATTACTGGGGTATTCGGTCCTGATACAAGTGTCCAGTTTCCTGTTCCGGGTGTTGGATCATTACCCACCAGATTTATCACGGTAGCATCACAAACATCCTGATCTAATCCGGCATTTGCTATAATCAGCTGATCAACGGTAATGAAAATCGTATCATTCGTACATTCAACGCCAGGTATTCCGGCGTCACAAATGCTTACAATAACTCTGTCATTTCCGAAGTATCCTGTATTCGGAGTATAAGTGAAATCACCGTTAGTATTGAGGATTATTGTTCCATTATAGGGCCCGTCTACAGGAGTTGTGTTGACAGTGAGAAGGGTCATATCAGGATCGTAATCACCATTCATTACAGTATTTGTGTAGGATGATTCCTGACAGAGTTCAACGGTTTCATTAAAAGTTACAGGCGGGTCATTTACTGCTATAATTGTAATGTAAACTATTGCAGTGTCACAATCATTATCAGCATCGCAGATCTGGTAGATGAAAACATCATTGCCTGAGAATCCCGGGTTTGGCATATAGGCAATTTGATCATCGGTAGGATCAGTTGGAGTGCCAGCATCATTTACTGTAGCTGTGCCATTTACAGGAGGTGTAACAACAGTAATTGCAGATGCTGATGGACCATCGCAATTCCAGCTATCATTGATCAGTACATCTATTACAACAGGAGTATCTTCATTGGTAGTGGTGTAATCGGCGTTTGCGAGAGGTACATTATCAGCAACTGTGATAGTGGTACTGCAAGTCGATGTATTCCCGCATAGGTCAGTCACTTCAAACAGGATTGTAATAATATCATTGTATACAACCGGTGCTATGACTGTTCCTGCAACTGGTGTTTGAGTGATAGATGCAATTCCGCAATTATCTGAAGCAGTCAGTAGTCCTAAGTAATCAGGTATAATTATTTCACAATTATTGTTAGCTGCCAATACAACGTCTGGTGGGCAGATAGTGATTATAGGTGGAATATCATCGTCCACTGTGATGATTTGTGTACAGGTGGAAGTGTTTCCACAGGCATCTTCTGCCTGGTATGTACGTGTGATTATATTGGGACAAATGTTACCGTCTGAAATGTCACTAATGTGAGTAATAGTTACAAATCCACAATCATCTGTAGCTATTACAGCCGTAATATCAGGCAAAGGTATATCACCGATACATTGAACGATTATTGCTGCGGGACAATTAATTACAGGGGCGGTATTATCTACGATGGTGACGGTGGCCGAGGTGGTGGAGGTGTTGGCGCAGAGGTCTTCAGCGGTGAAAGTCACCACCACCGAACCGCAACCGGTGGTGGAGAGTGTTGCGGGGTCAAAGTCATTGACAATACTTACGGTACCGCAGTCGTCGGTGGCGGTAACGGCGGCGATCCAGTTGTTCACCTGTGTGGTGATGTTGCCGGAGGCGCAGTTNNGACGCTGAAGGTCAGCAATGGCAGCGAAGACAGGAGCGGTATTATCTACGATGGTAACGGTGGCAGAGGTGGTGGCACTGTTGCCGCAGAGGTCAGCAGCGGTGAATGTTACCACTACGGAACCGCAACCGGTGGTAGAGAGTGTTGCGGGGTCAAAGTCATTGACAATACTTACGGTGCCGCAGTCGTCGGTGGCGGTAACGGCGGCGATCCAGTTGTTCACCTGTGTGGTGATATTTCCTGAAGCGCAGTTGACGGTAAGATCTGCAACGGCAGCGAAGACAGGAGCGGTATTATCTACGATGGTTACGGTGGCTGAGGTGGTGGCGCTGTTGGCGCAGAGGTCAGCAGCGGTGAAGGTAACCACTACCGAACCGCAACCGGTGGTAGAGAGTGTTGCGGGGTCAAAGTCATTGACAATACTTACGGTACCGCAGTCGTCGGTGGCGGTAACGGCGGCAATCCAGTTGTTCACCTGTGTGATGATATTTCCTGAGGCGCAGTTGACGCTGAGGTCATTGGCGGGGCCGAAGACAGGAGCGGTATTATCTACGATGGTGACGGTGGCTGAGGTGGTGGAGGTGTTGGCGCAGAGGTCAGCAGCGGTGAAAGTCACCACCACCGAACCGCAACCTGTGGTAGAGAGTGTTGCGGGGTCAAAGTCATTGACAATACTTACGGTGCCGCAGTCGTCGGTGGCGGTAACGGCGGCGATCCAGTTGTTCACCTGTGTGGTGATGTTTCCTGAAGCGCAGTTGACGGTAAGGTCTGCAATGGCAGCGAAGACAGGAGCGGTATTATCTACGATGGTGACGGTGGCTGAGGTGGTGGAGGTGTTGGCGCAGAGGTCAGCAGCGGTGAATGTCACCACCACCGAACCGCAACCTGTGGTGGAGAGTGTTGCGGGGTCAAAGTCATTGACAATACTTACGGTACCGCAGTCGTCGGTGGCGGTAACGGCGGCAATCCAGTTGTTCACCTGTGTGGTGATGTTTCCTGATGCGCAGTTGACGGTAAGGTCAGCAATGGCAGCGAAGACAGGGGCGGTATTATCTACGATGGTGACGGTGGCAGAGGTGGTGGAGGTGTTGGCGCAGAGGTCAGAAGCGGTGAAAGTCACCACCACCGAACCGCAACCGGTGGTAGAGAGTGTTGCGGGGTCAAAGTCATTGACAATACTTACGGTACCGCAGTCGTCGGTGGCGGTAACGGCGGCAATCCAGTTGTTCACCTGTGTGGTGATATTTCCTGAGGCGCAGTTGACGCTGAGGTCAGCAACGGCAGCGAAGACAGGAGCGGTATTATCTACGATGGTGACGGTGGCTGAGGTGGTGGAGGTGTTGGCGCAGAGGTCAGCAGCGGTGAAGGTAACCACAACCGATCCGCAACCGGTGGTGGAGAGTGTTGCGGGGTCAAAGTCATTGACAATACTTACGGTACCGCAGTCGTCGGTGGCGGTAACGGCGGCAATCCAGTTGTTCACCTGTGTGGTGATGTTTCCTGAGGCGCAGTTGACGCTGAGGTCATTGGCGGGGCCGAAGACAGGGGCGGTATTATCTACGATGGTGACGGTGGCAGAGGTGGTGGAGGTGTTGGCGCAGAGGTCAGCAGCGGTGAAAGTCACCACCACCGAACCGCAACCGGTGGTAGAGAGTGTTGCGGGGTCAAAGTCATTGACAATACTTACGGTACCGCAGTCGTCGGTGGCGGTAACGGCGGCAATCCAGTTGTTCACCTGTGTGGTGATGTTTCCTGAGGCGCAGTTGACGCTGAGGTCAGCAATGGCAGCGAAGACAGGAGCGGTATTATCTACGATGGTGACGGTGGCTGAGGTGGTGGAGGTGTTGGCGCAGAGGTCAGCAGCGGTNNGAATGTCACCACCACCGAACCGCAACCTGTGGTGGAGAGTGTTTGCGGGGTCAAAGTCATTCACTATAGATACGGTACCGCAGTCGTCGGTGGCGGTAACGGCGGCTATCCAGTTGTTCACCTGTGTGGTGANTGTTTCCTGAGGCGCAGTTGACGCTGAGGTCATTGCGGGGCCGAAGACAGGGGCGGTATTATCTACGATGGTGACGGTGGCAGAGGTGGTGGAGGTGTTGGCGCAGAGGTCAGCAGCGGTGAAGGTAACCACCACCGAACCGCAACCGGTGGTGGAGAGTGTTGCGGGGTCAAAGTCATTCACTATGGACACGGTACCGCAGTCGTCGGTGGCGGTAACGGCGGCAATCCAGTTGTTCACCTGTGTGGTGATGTTGCCGGAGGCGCAGTTGACGGTAAGGTCATTGGCGGGGCCGAAGACAGGGGCGGTATTATCTACGATGGTGACGGTGGCAGAGGTGGTGGAGGTGTTGGCGCAGAGGTCAGCAGCGGTGAAAGTCACCACCACCGAACCGCAACCGGTGGTGGAGAGTGTTGCGGGGTCAAAGTCATTGACAATACTTACGGTGCCGCAGTCGTCGGTGGCGGTAACGGCGGCATNCCAGTTGTTCACCTGTGTGGTGATGTTCCTGAAGCGCAGTTGACGTTAAGGTCGCAATGGCGCGAAGACAGGAGCGGTATTATCTACGATGGTTACGGTGGCTGAGGTGGTGGNCGCTGTTGCGCAGAGGTCAGCAGCGGTGAATGTCACCACCACCGAACCGCAACCTGTGGTGGAGAGTGTTGCGGGGTCAAAGTCATTGACAATACTTACGGTGCCGCAGTCGTCGGTGGCGGTAACGGCGGCGATCCAGTTGTTCACCTGTGTGGTGATGTTTCCTGAAGCGCAGTTGACGGTAAGGTCATGCAGNNGGGCGAAGACAGGAGCGGTATTATCTACGATGGTTACGGTGGCAGAGGTGGTGGAGGTGTTGGNCGCAGAGGTCAGCAGCGGTGAAGTCACCACCACCGAACCGCAACCGGTGGTGGAGAGTGTTGCGGGGTCAAAGTCATTGACAATACTTACGGTACCGCAGTCGTCGGTGGCGGTAACGGCGGCAATCCAGTTGTTCACCTGTGTGGTGANTGTTTCCTGAGGCGCAGTTGACGGTAAGGTCTGCAACGGGGCGAAGACAGGGGCGGTATTATCTACGATGGTGACGGTGGCCGAGGTGGTGGAGGTGTTGGCGCAGAGGTCTTCAGCGGTGAATGTCACCACCACCGAACCGCAACCGGTGGTGGAGAGTGTTGCGGGGTCAAAGTCATTGACAATACTTACGGTGCCGCAGTCGTCGGTGGCGGTAACGGCGGCGATCCAGTTGTTCACCTGTGTGGTGATGTTTCCTGAGGCGCAGTTGACGGTAAGGTCTGCAATGGCGCCGAAGACAGGGGCGGTATTATCTACGATGGTGACGGTGGCAGAGGTGGTGGAGGTGTTGGCGCAGAGGTCAGCAGCGGTGAATGTAACCACCACCGAACCGCAACCTGTGGTGGAGAGTGTTGCGGGGTCAAAGTCATTGACAATACTTACGGTGCCGCAGTCGTCGGTGGCGGTAACGGCGGCAATCCAGTTGTTCACCTGTGTGGTGATGTTTCCTGAGGCGCAGTTGACGGTAAGGTCTGCAATGGCAGCGAAGACAGGGGCGGTATTATCTACGATGGTGACGGTGGCTGAGGTGGTGGCGCTGTTGCCGCAGAGGTCTTCAGCGGTGAATGTTACCACTACGGAACCGCAACCGGTGGTAGAGAGTGTTGCGGGGTCAAAGTCATTGACAATACTTACGGTACCGCAGTCGTCGGTGGCGGTAACGGCGGCGATCCAGTTGTTCACCTGTGTGGTGATATTTCCTGATGCGCAGTTGACGGTAAGGTCTGCAATGGCAGCGAAGACAGGAGCGGTATTATCTACGATGGTGACGGTGGCTGAGGTGGTGGAGGTGTTGGCGCAGAGGTCAGAAGCGGTGAATGTCACCACCACCGAACCGCAACCTGTGGTGGAGAGTGTTGCGGGGTCAAAGTCATTGACAATACTTACGGTACCGCAGTCGTCGGTGGCGGTAACGGCGGCGATCCAGTTGTTCACCTGTGTGGTGATGTTTCCTGAGGCGCAGTTGACGGTAANGGTCAGCAATGGGGCGAAGACAGGAGCGGTATTATCTACGATGGTGACGGTGGCTGAGGTGGTGGAGGTGTTGCCGCAGAGGTCAGCAGCGGTGAATGTCACCACCACCGAACCGCAACCTGTGGTAGAGAGTGTTGCGGGGTCAAAGTCATTGACAATACTTACGGTGCCGCAGTCGTCGGTGGCGGTAACGGCGGCGATCCAGTTGTTCACCTGTGTGGTGATGTTTCCTGAGGCGCAGTTGACGGTAAGGTCTGCAATGGCAGCGAAGACAGGGGCGGTATTATCTACGATGGTGACGGTGGCAGAGGTGGTGGAGGTGTTGGCGCAGAGGTCAGCAGCGGTGAATGTAACCACCACCGAACCGCAACCTGTGGTGGAGAGTGTTGCGGGGTCAAAGTCATTGACAATACTTACGGTGCCGCAGTCGTCGGTGGCGGTAACGGCGGCAATCCAGTTGTTCACCTGTGTGGTGATGTTTCCTGAGGCGCAGTTGACGGTAAGGTCTGCAATGGCAGCGAAGACAGGGGCGGTATTATCTACGATGGTGACGGTGGCTGAGGTGGTGGCGCTGTTGCCGCAGAGGTCTTCAGCGGTGAATGTTACCACTACGGAACCGCAACCGGTGGTAGAGAGTGTTGCGGGGTCAAAGTCATTGACAATACTTACGGTACCGCAGTCGTCGGTGGCGGTAACGGCGGCGATCCAGTTGTTCACCTGTGTGGTGATATTTCCTGAGGCGCAGTTGACGGTAAGGTCTGCAATGGCAGCGAAGACAGGAGCGGTATTATCTACGATGGTGACGGTGGCTGAGGTGGTGGAGGTGTTGGCGCAGAGGTCAGAAGCGGTGAATGTCACCACCACCGAACCGCAACCTGTGGTGGAGAGTGTTGCGGGGTCAAAGTCATTGACAATACTTACGGTACCGCAGTCGTCGGTGGCGGTAACGGCGGCGATCCAGTTGTTCACCTGTGTGGTGATGTTTCCTGAGGCGCAGTTGACGGTAAGGTCTGCAATGGGGCCGAAGACAGGAGCGGTATTATCTACGATGGTGACGGTGGCAGAGGTGGTGGAGGTGTTGGCGCAGAGGTCAGCAGCGGTGAATGTCACCACCACCGAACCGCAACCGGTNNGGTGAGAGTGTTGCGGGGTCAAAGTCATTGACAATACTTACGGTACCGCAGTCGTCGGTGGCGGTAACGGCGGCAATCCAGTTGTNNTCACCTGTGTGGTGATGTTTCCTGAGGCGCAGTTGACGGTAAGGTCTGCAATGGCGGCGAAGACAGGAGCGGTATTATCTACGATGGTGACGGTGGCAGAGGTGGTGGAGGTGTTGGCGCAGAGGTCAGCAGCGGTGAATGTCACCACCACCGAACCGCAACCTGTGGTGGAGAGTGTTGCGGGGTCAAAGTCATTGACAATACTTACGGTACCGCAGTCGTCGGTGGCGGTAACGGCGGCAATCCAGTTGTTCACCTGTGTGGTGATGTTTCCNNTGAGGCGCAGTTGACGGTAAGGTCGTGCAATGGCGGCGAAGACAGGGGCGGTATTATCTACGATGGTGACGGTGGCAGAGGTGGTGGAGGNTGTTGCGCAGAGGTCTGCAGCGGTGAATGTTACCACTACGGAACCGCAACCGGTGGTGGAGAGTGTTGCGGGGTCAAAGTCATTGACAATACTTACGGTACCGCAGTCGTCGGTGGCGGTAACGGCGGCGATCCAGTTGTTCACCTGTGTGGTGATATTTCCTGAGGCGCAGTTGACGGTAAGGTCGCATTGGCGGCCGAAGACAGGAGCGGTATTATCTACGATGGTGACGGTGGCTGAGGTGGTGGAGGTGTTGGCGCAGAGGTCAGCAGCGGTGAATGTCACCACCACCGAACCGCAACCTGTGGTGGAGAGTGTTGCGGGGTCAAAGTCATTGACAATACTTACGGTACCGCAGTCGTCGGTGGCGGTAACGGCGGCAATCCAGTTGTTCACCTGTGTGGTGATGTTTCCTGAGGCGCAGTTGACGGTAAGGTCAGCAATGGGGCCGAAGACAGGAGCGGTATTATCTACGATGGTTACGGTGGCTGAGGTGGTGGCGCTGTTGCCGCAGAGGTCAGCAGCGGTGAATGTCACCACCACCGAACCGCAACCTGTGGTAGAGAGTGTTGCGGGGTCAAAGTCATTGACAATACTTACGGTACCGCAGTCGTCGGTGGCGGTAACGGCGGCAATCCAGTTGTTCACCTGTGTGGTGATGTTTCCTGAGGCGCAGTTGACGGTAAGGTCTGCAATGGCAGCGAAGACAGGAGCGGTATTATCTACGATGGTNNGACGGTGGCTGAGGTGGTGGACGTGTTGCGCGCAGAGGTCAGCAGCGGTGAATGTCACCACCACCGAACCGCAACCGGTGGTGGAGAGTGTTGCGGGGTCAAAGTCATTGACAATACTTACGGTACCGCAGTCGTCGGTGGCGGTAACGGCGGCAATCCAGTTGTTCACCTGTGTGGTGATGTTTCCTGAGGCGCAGTTGACGCTGAGGTCATTGGCGGGGCCGAAGACAGGGGCCGTTGTATCATCGATATTAAATGTCTGATTAACAGTAGAAGAGTTGTTACATTCGTCGGTGACTGTGTAAGTACGTATAACGATGATGGGGCATGTTCCGTTAGATACATCGATACTGGTGATATTGAGGTCGGTGTCAGGAGTACAATCGTCAGATATTGAAAGACCCAATAGTTCTAAATCGGCGACAGATGTTACGGGAAGAGGTACGTCAGTTGGAGAACATCCTTCAAAGGTAGTTGTTGGTAAGCCGCCGGCGATGGCAGGGGGAGTGGTATCGGAGATGGTGAAGGTAAATGCCGTGGTGGTGGTGAGGCCGCATTCATCGGTGGCGGTGAAGGTAATGGTCATCACATCGGTACAGCCGGTGGATGTCCATGATCCTTCGGTGTAGCTCATGGAGGCATTGCCGCATATATCTGTGGTGGTGACGCCGGCGAAGCTGTTTCTCCATGCGATGTAGGCGGCATTGGCCGAAGGATCGGAGCCTGTACATTCGGCTGTTCCGTCGCTGCCGCCGGCGATGGCAGGGGGAGTGGTATCGGAGATGGTAAATGTAAATGCCGTGGTGGTGGTGAGTCCGCATTCATCGGTGGCGGTGAAGGTGACGGTCATCACATCGGTACAACCGGTGGATGTCCATGCTCCTTCTGTAAAGCTCATGGAGGCATTGCCGCATATATCTGTGGTGGTGACGCCGGCGAAGCTGTTTCTCCAGGCGATGTAAGAGGCATTTGCCGAAGGATCGGAGCCTGTACATTCGGCTGTTCCGTCGGCGCCGCCGGCGATGGCAGGAGGAGTGGTATCGGAGATGGTAAATGTAAATGCCGTGGTGGTGGTGAGGCCGCATTCATCGGTGGCGGTGAAGGTGACGGTCATCACATCGGTACAGCCGGTGGAGGTCCATGATCCTTCGGTGTAGCTCATGGAGGCATTGCCGCAGATATCGGAGGTGGTAACGCCGGCGAAGCTGTTTCTCCATGCGATGTAGGCGGCGTTGGCCGAAGGATCGGAGCCTGTACATTCGGCTGTTCCGTCGCTGCCGCCGGCGATGGCAGGAGGTGTGGTATCGGAGATGGTAAATGTAAATGCCGTGGTGGTGGTGAGGCCGCATTCATCGGTGGCGGTGAAGGTGACGGTCATCACATCGGTACAGCCGGTGGAGGTCCATGTTCCTTCGGTGTAGCTCATGGAGGCATTGCCGCATATATCTGTGGTGGTGACGCCGGCGAAGCTGTTTCTCCAGGCGAGGTAGGCAGCATTGGCTGAAGGATCGGAGCCTGTACATTCGGCAGTTCCGTCGGCGCCGCCGGCGATGGCAGGAGGTGTGGTATCGGAGATGGTAAATGTAAATGCCGTGGTGGTGGTGAGGCCGCATTCATCGGTGGCGGTGAAGGTGACGGTCATCACATCGGTACAGCCGGTGGAGGTCCATGTTCCTTCGGTGTAGCTCATGGAGGCATTGCCGCAGATATCGGAGGTGGTGACGCCGGCGAAGCTGTTTCTCCAGGCGATGTAGGCGGCGTTGGCTGAAGGATCGGAGCCTGTACATTCTGCCCGTCGTCGCTGCCGCCGCTGATGGCAGGGGGNAGTGGTATCGGAGATGGTAAATGTAAATGCCGTGGTGGTGGTGAGGCCGCATTCATCGGTGGCGGTGAAGGTGACGGTCATCACATCGGTACAAGCCGGTGGAGGTCCATGTTCCTTCGGTGTAANGCTCATGGAGGCATTGCCGCATATATCTGTGGTGGTGACGCCGGCGAAGCTGTTTCTCCAGGCGAGGTAGGCAGCATTGGCTGAAGGATCGGAGCCTGTACATTCGGCAGTTCCGTCGGCGCCGCCGGCGATGGCAGGAGGTGTGGTATCGGAGATGGTAAATGTAAATGCCGTGGTGGTGGTGAGGCCGCATTCATCGGTGGCGGTGAAGGTGACGGTCATCACATCGGTACAGCCGGTGGAGGTCCATGTTCCTTCGGTGTAGCTCATGGAGGCATTGCCGCATATATCGGAGGTGGTGACGCCGGCGAAGCTGTTTCTCCAGGCGATGTAAGCAGCGTTGGNCTGAAGGATCGGAGCCTGTACATTCTGCCCGTCGTCGCTGCCGCCGGCGATGGCAGGGGGAGTGGTATCGGAGATGGTAAATGTAAATGCCGTGGTGGTGGTGAGTCCGCATTCATCGGTGGCGGTGAAGGTGACGGTCATCACATCGGTACAGCCGGTGGAGGTCCATGTTCCTTCGGTGTAGCTCATGGAGGCATTGCCGCATATATCGGAGGNTGGTGACGCCGGCGAAGCTGTTTCTCCAGGCGAGGTAGGCGGCATTTGCCGAAGGATCTGAGCCTGTACATTCTGCCCGTCGTCGCTGCCGCCGCTGATGGCAGGGGGAGTGGTATCGGAGATGGTAAAGGTAAATGCCGTGGTGGTGGTGAGGCCGCATTCATCGGTGGCGGTGAAGGTGACGGTCATCACATCGGTACAACCGGTGGATGTCCATGTTCCTTCGGTAAAGCTCATGGAGGCGTTGCCGCATATATCTGTGGTGGTGACGCNCGGCGAAGCTGTTTCTCCAGGCGAGGTAAGCAGCATTGGCTGAAGGATCGGAGCCTGTACATTCTGCCCGTCGTCGCTGCCGCCGCTGATGGCAGGGGGAGTGGTATCGGAGATGGTAAATGTAAATGCCGTGGTGGTGGTGAGGCCGCATTCATCGGTGGCGGTGAAGGTGACGGTCATCACATCGGTACATCCTGTGGATGTCCATGATCCTTCGGTAAAGCTCATGGAGGCATTGCCGCAGATATCGGTAGTGGTAACGCCGGCGAAGCTGTTTCTCCAGGCGATGTAGGCGGNCGTTGGCTGAAGGATCGGAGCCTGTACATTCTGCTGTTCCGTCGGCACGCCGGCGATGGCAGGCGGAGTGGTATCGGAGATGGTAAAGGTAAATGCCGTGGTGGTGGTGAGTCCGCATTCATCGGTGGCGGTGAAGGTGACGGTCATCACATCGGTACAGCCGGTGGAGGTCCATGATCCTTCGGTGTAGCTCATGGAGGCATTTCCGCAGATATCGGAGGTGGTAACGCCGGCGAAGCTGTTTCTCCATGCGATGTAGGCGGCGTTGGCCGAAGGATCGGAGCCTGTACATTCGGCTCCGTCGTCGCTGCCGCCGGCGATGGCAGGAGGTGTGGTATCGGAGATGGTAAATGTAAATGCCGTGGTGGTGGTGAGGCCGCATTCATCGGTGGCGGTGAAGGTGACGGTCATCACATCGGTACAAGCGGTGGAGGTCCATGATCCTTCGGTGTAGCTCATGGAGGCGTTGCCGCAGATGTCGGAGGTGGTGACGCCGGCGAAGCTGTTTCTCCAGGCGAGGTAGGCAGCGTTGGCCGAAGGATCGGAGCCTGTACATTCGGCTGTTCCGTCGCTGCCGCCGGCGATGGCAGGAGGAGTGGTATCGGAGATGGTAAAGGTAAATGCCGTGGTGGTGGTGAGGCCGCATTCATCGGTGGCGGTGAATGTGACGGTCATCACATCGGTACAGCCGGTGGAAGTCCATGTTCCTTCGGTGTAGCTCATGGAGGCATTGCCGCATATATCTGTGGTGGTGACGCCGGCGAAGCTGTTTCTCCATGCGATGTAAGAGGCATTTGCCGAAGGATCTGAGCCTGTACATTCGGCTGTTCCGTCGCTGCCGCCGGCAATGGCAGGAGGTGTGGTATCGGAGATGGTAAATGTAAATGCCGTGGTGGTGGTGAGTCCGCATTCATCGGTGGCGGTGAAGGTGACGGTCATCACATCGGTACAAGCGGTGGAGGTCCATGATCCTTCGGTGTAGCTCATGGAGGCGTTGCCGCAGATGTCGGAGGTGGTGACGCCGGCGAAGCTGTTTCTCCAGGCGAGGTAGGCAGCGTTGGCTGAAGGATCGGAGCCTGTACATTCGGCTGTTCCGTCGCTGCCGCCGGCGATGGCAGGAGGTGTGGTATCGGAGATGGTAAATGTAAATGCCGTGGTGGTGGTGAGTCCGCATTCATCGGTGGCGGTGAAGGTGACGGTCATCACATCGGTACAAGCGGTGGAGGTCCATGATCCTTCGGTGTAGCTCATGGAGGCATTTCCGCAGATATCGGAGGTGGTGACGCCGGCGAAGCTGTTTCTCCAGGCGAGGTAGGCAGCGTTGGCTGAAGGATCTGAGCCTGTACATTCTGCCCCGTCGTCGCTGCCGCCGCTGATGGCAGGGGGAGTGGTATCGGAGATGGTAAATGTAAATGCCGTGGTGGTGGTGAGGCCGCATTCATCGGTGGCGGTGAAGGTGACGGTCATCACATCGGTACAACCGGTGGATGTCCATGTTCCTTCGGTAAAGCTCATGGAGGCGTTGCCGCATATATCTGTGGTGGTGACGCCGGCGAAGCTGTTTCTCCAGGCGAGGTAGGCAGCATTGGCTGNAAGGATCGGAGCCTGTACATTCTGCCCGTCGTCGCTGCCGCCGGCGATGGCAGGGGGTGTGGTATCGGAGATGGTAAAGGTGAATGCCGTGGTGGTGGTGAGGCCGCATTCATCGGTGGCGGTGAAGGTGACGGTCATCACATCGGTACAAGCGGTGGAGGTCCATGATCCTTCTGTAAAGCTCATGGAGGCATTGCCGCAGATATCGGAGGTGGTGACGCCGGCGAAGCTGTTTCTCCAGGCGAGGTAGGCAGCATTGGCCGAAGGATCGGAGCCTGTACATTCGGCTGTTCCGTCGGCGCCGCCGGCGATGGCAGGGGAGTGGTATCGGAGATGGTAAATGTAAANTGCCGTGGTGGTGGTGAGTCCGCATTCATCGGTGGCGGTGAAGGTGACGGTCATCACATCGGTACAAGCGGTGGAGGTCCATGATCCTTCGGTGTAGCTCATGGAGGCATTGCCGCATATATCGGAGGTGGTGACGCCGGCGAAGCTGTTTCTCCAGGCGAGGTAGGCAGCATTGGCTGAAGGATCGGAGCCTGTACATTCTGCTCGTTCGTCGCTGCCGCCGGCGATGGCAGGGGAGTGGTATCGGAGATGGTAAATGTAAATGCNCGTGGTGGTGGTGAGTCCGCATTCATCGGTGGCGGTGAAGGTGACGGTCATCACATCGGTACAAGCGGTGGAGGTCCATGATCCTTCGGTGTAGCTCATGGAGGCGTTGCCGCAGATATCGGAGGTGGTGACGCCGGCGAAGCTGTTTCTCCAGGCGAGGTAAGCGGCGTTTGCCGAAGGATCTGAGCCTGTACATTCTGCCCCGTCGTCGCTGCCGCCGCTGATGGCAGGGGGAGTGGTATCGGAGATGGTAAATGTAAATGCCGTGGTGGTGGTGAGGCCGCATTCATCGGTGGCGGTGAAGGTGACGGTCATCACATCGGTACAACCGGTGGATGTCCATGTTCCTTCGGTGTAGCTCATGGAGGCGTTGCCGCATATATCTGTGGTGGTGACGCCGGCGAAGCTGTTTCTCCAGGCGAGGTAGGCAGCGTTGGCTGAAGGATCTGCGCCTGTACATTCGGCTGTTCCGTCGCTGCCGCCGGCGATGGCAGGAGGTGTGGTATCGGAGATGGTAAAGGTAAATGCCGTGGTGGTGGTGAGGCCGCACTCATCGGTGGCGGTGAAGGTGACGGTCATCACATCGGTACAACCTGTGGATGCCCATGTTCCTTCTGTAAAGCTCATGGAGGCATTGCCGCAGATATCGGAGGTGGTGACGCCGGCGAAGCTGTTTCTCCAGGCGAGGTAAGCAGCGTTGGCTGAAGGATCGGAGCCTGTACATTCTGCTGTTCCGTCGCTGCCGCCGGCGATGGCAGGAGGAGTGGTATCGGAGATGGTAAATGTAAATGCCGTGGTGGTGGTGAGTCCGCATTCATCGGTGGCGGTGAAGGTGACGGTCATCACATCGGTACATCCTGTGGATGTCCATGCTCCTTCGTGTAAGCTCATGGAGGCATTGCCGCATATATCGGAGGTGGTGACGCCGGCGAAGCTGTTTCTCCATGCGATGTAGGCGGCGTTGGCCGAAGGATCGGAGCCTGTACATTCGGCTGTTCCGTCGCTGCCGCCGGCGATGGCAGGAGGTGTGGTATCGGAGATGGTAAATGTAAATGCCGTGGTGGTGGTGAGGCCGCATTCATCGGTGGCGGTGAAGGTGACGGTCATCACATCGGTACAAGCGGTGGAGGTCCATGATCCTTCGGTGTAGCTCATGGAGGCATTGCCGCAGATGTCGGAGGTGGTGACGCCGGCGAAGCTGTTTCTCCAGGCGAGGTAGGCAGCGTTGGCTGAAGGATCGGAGCCTGTACATTCTGCTGTTCCGTCGCTGCCGCCGGCGATGGCAGGAGGTGTGGTATCGGAGATGGTAAATGTAAATGCCGTGGTGGTGGTGAGTCCGCATTCATCGGTGGCGGTGAAGGTGACGGTCATCACATCGGTACAGCCGGTGGATGTCCATGATCCTTCTGTAAAGCTCATGGAGGCGTTGCCGCATANTATCGGAGGTGGTGACGCCGGCGAAGCTGTTTCTCCAGGCGATGTAGG
>JADLKF010000002.1:19343-148781 GCA_015657475.1 Lentimicrobiaceae bacterium
CGTTGCCGCATATNATCTGTGGTGGTGACGCCGGCGAAGCTGTTTCTCCAGGCGAGGTAGGCGGCATTTGCCGAAGGATCTGAGCCTGTACATTCTGCCCCGTCGTCGCCGCCGCCGCTGATGGCAGGGGGAGTGGTATCGGAGATGGTAAAGGTAGCCGAGGTAGAGCTTGTATTACCACAAGCATCTGTAACTGTAAATGTAACAGTTGCTGCACCAGTAGATCCGCACAAATCGCTGAGAGATGTGAAATTATTGCTCCATGTTACGCTGCTACAATTGTCGGTAGCTGAGGCCCCGCCATTAGCAGAAAGCCAGTTATTGAGATCAGCAATATTGCCGGAGCCATTGCATTGAACAGTGAGATTTGATGCTGCAGGATTAATAACAGGGGCAATATTATCAACAATAGTAATAGTTTGGACTACATCGGTGTAATATCCACAAGCATCAGTAACCCTATAAGTTCTGGTAACAATAAATGGACTTCCTTGACATCCTGAACCACCATTATTTACATCACTTACCCAGGTCACAACCGGAGCAGGATCACAGTTATCCGCTTCATCAGTAACCACAAGAATATTTGGCACAGGTACATTGGCAATGCATTGAATACCCGTAATAGGTGCCGGGTTTGAAGCTGTTGGCGCCTGTGTGTCGCCGCCTGTATAAGTTACCACGGCATTGGCGGCAGCATTGCCGCAGGCATCAACAATTGAATAGGTATAAGTGGCAGTCCAGCTGCAATTGGAGCCAGTGACAGAGGAAGAGATCAGGGTAGCTGTTACGGCGGAGCAATTATCGGTGTATTGAGCGGCGATGGTTGTAACTGCAGGAGCTGCAGGAGCGTTTGCGATGCATAGGTTGCCGGAAGCTCCTCCCGGGAGAATTCCGGTGAGAACCGGAGCCGTATTATCAACCACTGTAATACTCTGAACCACATCAATATAATTATTACAAGCATCGGTGACCCTGTATGTTCTGTTTACAATATACGGATCAGAAGGACAGCCGCTGCCTCCATTGTTTGCATCTCCCTGATATGTAACAACCGGTGCTACAGGGCAATTATCAGATTCATCAGTAACTACTGCTGGATCAGGTGCTGGAACATCAGCTATACATTGTATGCCAGTAATAGGCGCAGGATTGCTGGCAGTCGGCGGGGTATTGTCATCAAGTGAAATATGCTGCACACATGATGTTGAATGTCCGCATGCATCTCCCAATGTGTAAGTTCTTGTAAGAACAATCGGGCAGTTGCCAGACTGCGTGTCAATGTATGTGATTGTCGAAATTCCGCAAGATAAATCATAAGCATCACCGCCCTCAGCCTGGAATTGGAGATAAGAGATTGAAGCTGGTGTAGCCGAATATGGCAGACCAGATATTGATGTTACATCGCATCCTTCAATTGACTGATCGGCAGGACAGGTAACAATTACAGGACTTTGTGTATCATTGATATTGATCGTCTGAGCACAGGTTGTGGTGTTTAAACATGCATCAGTGACTGTGAAAACTCGGGTCACAACAATCGGGCAACTGCCGGCCTGACTGTCAACGTAGCTATATGTTAGCCCACCACAAGCATCAGTTGCGGCACCACCTGCTGCAATAAATTGTGCTTGGGTGATAGTCCTTGGAGAGGTCGAATAGAACAATGCACCAGTGATTGCAGATGTGTTGCACCCTTCTATATTCCTGGTTGGGGGACATATTGTAATTGTTGGTGCAGTATTGTCATCCACATTGATGGTTTGAGCACAAGTGGCACTGTTACCACAGGCATCTATCACTGTAAATGTCCTGGTTACTACAATAGGGCAGGTTCCTGACTGGGTATCAATGTATCTGTAGGTAACAATTCCACAGGCATCAGTCGCAGCTGCTCCGGTTGCGGTGAATTGTGCCAGTGTAATATTTACAGATGTTGCAGAAAAAGCTAGTCCGGTTGCACCGAGGATTGATGATATATTGCAGGCTTCGATATTGACTGTTGCAGGGCAGGTTGTGATCTGGGGATTTGTATTGTCATCAATGGTTATTGTCTGAGTACAGGATGCACTCCTGTTGCAAGCATCGGTCAAAGTGAAAGTCCTGGTTACAATAGTAGGACATGTACCGCTCTGGGTATCAACATACCTGTATGAGACAATTCCACAGGCATCAGATGCCGCACCTCCGGCAGCTGTAAAGTCTGCAGCTGTAATTGTCACTGGTGTTGTCGAGTACGCGAGACCACTGATCGCTCCTGTATTGCAGCCTTCAATTGTGTATGATGCCGGACAAGTAGTGATTTGAGGAGGAGTATTGTCGTTTACATTGATTACCTGAGTGCAACTGGTACTGTTGCCGCAGCCATCGACTACAGTGAATATCCTGTTTACTACGATCGGACAGCTCCCTGATTGTGTATCTACATACCGGTAGGTAATAATTCCGCAGGCATCACTGGCAGCACCTCCTTCAGCAGTGAACTGACCAAGTGTTATTATGACCGGAGTCGCAGAATATATTAATCCGGCAATAGCTGACAGGTCGCAACCCTCAACATTTCTTGTTGGCGGACAGGTAGTTATCGAAGGCGCAGTGTTGTCATCAACATTTATTGTTTGCTGACATGTCGAAAAGTTGCCGCAAGCATCCGTAAGGGTGAATGTCCTGGTAACCACAATCGGGCATGTACCTGTTTGTGTGTCAACATAAGTGTAGGAAACGATGCCGCATGCATCACTGGCTGTTCCTCCGGTAGATGTAAAGTCGGCAGCAGTGATTGAGACTGGTGTTGCCGAGTATGTTAATCCGGTAATGGCCGAAAGATCGCATCCCTCAATATTCCTGGTCGGTGGACAGGTAGAGATTGTCGGAGCCTGGGTGTCGTCAATCTGTAGAGTTTGTGTACATGTGCTCGAATTACCACAGCCATCACTCAGGGTAAAAGTCCGGGTTACAATGATCGGACATGAACCAGTTTGGCTGTCAATATAGGTAATGGCCGTAATTCCGCAGGCATCTGTTGCCGTGCCGCCTGCACTGCTGAACTGTGCATAAGAGACAGGGGTCGAAGTGGTTGAGAATGCCAGCCCGGTGATTGCTCCCGTTCCGCAACCTTCAATACTGGCAGATGCTGGGCATACAGAAATTGTCGGTGGTTGGGTGTCATCAACAGTGATTGTTTGCTGGCAGGTTGCGGTATGGCCACAGGCATCAGCAACTGTATAAGTCCTAGTGACAGTGATCGGACAACTTCCGGTTTGCGTATCAATATAATGATAGCTTACAACTCCGCATACGTCAGTTGCGGTACCTCCTTCAGCTGTAAACTGTGCTGATGAGATCGAAACGCTGATTGGTGAATAGATCAGCCCGGTGATGGCCGAGAGATTACATCCTTCAATATTTCTTGCCGGCGGGCAGGTAGTGATTTGAGGGTTTTGTGTATCGTTAATGGTGAATGTACGCGAACAGGTGGCAGTGTGGTTGCAAACATCGGTAATCGTATATGTCCTGGTTACAACTATCGGGCAACTACCTGATTGGGTATCAATATACCTGTAGGAAACAATTCCGCAATTATCCGTAGCAGCACCGCCTTCACTGGTAAAGTCAGCCGAAGTGATGGTTACAGTCGTTGCTGAATATGGTAATCCTGTGATTGCAGAAAGACTGCATCCTTCAATGATTTGTGATGGCGGACAAGTAGTAATCTGGGGATTCTGAGTATCGTTTATGGTTATACTTTGTACACAGGACGTAGAATGTGCGCAGGCATCTGTCAGAACATAGGTCCTGGTAACCGTGATCGGGCAGCTCCCCGATTGGGTATCAGAATAGCTGTAAGAGGTAATACCGCAAGCATCGGAAGCTACTCCTCCGGCATTGGTCCATTGAAGGGCAGTGATTGGTGCAGATGTTGCGGAATAAGGCAGGCCGGTGATGTAGGTGAGGTCGCAGCCTTCAAAGCTTGCACCTGGCGGGCAGGTAGTTATAAATGGTGCCTGCGTGTCGGAAATTGTGAATGTCTGAGTGCAGTTGGTCGAATGTCCGCACAGGTCAGTCACGGTGTAAATACGGGTTACAATCAACGGGCATGAGCCGGATTGAGTGTCTATATAGCTGTATGAGTTAATACCGCAAGCATCAGTAGCTACACCACCGGCAGCTATAAAGTCTGCCTGCGTGATAGTGGATGCAGTGGCTGAGAATGGAAGGCCCGGAATCACAGAAAGATCACAGCCTTCAATTGTCTGGCTCGCCGGGCAGGTGCTGATGACCGGCCATTGTGTATCATTCACAGTAATTGTCTGGTTACAGGTGGAGGTATTCCCGCAAGCATCAGATACTGTGAAGGTTCTGGTGACAGTAATCGGGCATGAGCCGGCAGGTGCCGAATCAATATAACTGTATGCCGTCACACCGCAGGCATCAGTGGCGGCGCCACCTGCAGTATTAAACTGTCCGGCTGTGATGGGTTTGGAGACGGCTGAATAAGTTAATCCGGTAATAGCAGCAATATCGCAGCCTTCGAAGTTGAGTGCCGGCGGGCAGGTAGTTATAGTTGGATTCTGAGTATCATCAATAGAAAGATTGTGAACTATTGTATTAGTGTTTCCGCATACATCAGTCACCGTGTAGGTACGGGTAATATTTATAGGACAGGTGCCTGATGTTACATCAACATGTGAAACAGACAAAGTAGCATCTGGTGTGCATGCATCGCTTACCGAAACAGCTCCAGGAAGCGCTTCCAACTGCGCAACAGTAGTGGCTGCGACGGGAAGTGCACCGATATTGCAACCCTCAATCACGGCAGGTGTCAGGGTACCTGTTATTGCCGGCGGGGTATTATCATCAATGTTTATTGTATGAGTAATTGTGGATGTGTTGCTGCATGCATCAGTAACCGTATATGTACGTGTGATTACAATCGGGCATGTTCCTGTCGTAACGTCAGCATGTGTTACAACAAGACTGGCATCAGCGGTGCAGACATCAGCAATCGTAATACCACCCGGCATGGCTTCAAGTTGTGCTACAGTGGTGGCGGCTGCCGGAAGCGAGGTTATATCACAGCCTTCTATATTGGCAGTTGTCAAACTGCCGGTTATAACAGGCGGAGTGTTGTCATCAATGTTGATTGTGTGTGCTATTGTGGAAGTGTTGCTGCAAGCGTCTGTCACCGTATAGGTTCGTGTGATCACAATCGGGCATGTTCCGGTTTGAGCATCAGTGTGCGAAACAACAAGGTCGTTATCGATAGTGCATGCATCCGCAATAGAAACACTGCCTGTCATAGCCTCTAGTTGTGCTACAGTGGTAGCAGCGGCAGGCGCGGCTGTTGCATCACAACCTTCGATGTTAGTAGTAGTAAGGCTTCCGGTTATTACAGGAGGTGTATTGTCATCAATATTGATCGTATGAACAATAGTCGAGGTATTGCTGCAGGCATCTGATACAGTGTATGTTCTTGTTATTACAATAGGACAACTACCCGAAGATGCATCGCTGTATGACACAGTAAGACTGGCATGAGCTGTGCAATTATCACTTACTGTTATGCTTCCTGTGAGTGCTTCAAGCTGAGTGATAGTAGTAGCAGCGGCAGGAGCTGCAGCAGTCGAACAACCTTCTATATTGGTGGTTGTAATAGAACCTGTGATGACAGGTGCCTGGTTATCGAGTACATTGAAAGATTGGGAATGAGTGTCAGTACACCCGTGTCCTTCATCAACTGTCAATGTCAGAGTAAAGGTTGAATTGCAATTTGAACCTGCTGTAACATTTACGGTTTGCCCGTTGGTTGCACCCGGAATGCTGCCATTGCCGGTTATACTCCAGGTGTAAGTTGACATTCCTGCGGTTCCGGTGTATATATTGCCGGTGCTTTGCGGACAAACAGGTGTCGAACCGCTAATTGTGCTGGTAGGTACAGCATAAACATTCACAGTAGCAGATCCGGAAGCTGTTCTGTCGCAGCCGTATTTGTCAGCAACTTTTACCAGGTTGTAAACAAATGTGCCAACTGTATTTGTAGGAACAGCAAGCGTTACTGAATTTCCGGAAGTTGTTGTGATAGTCGAATTTGTGCCGCCATTTATATTGTAAGTAAATGTATATGGTGCGGTCCCATTGGCTCCGGTAAAGGTAATCAATGGCTGAGCTGCATTCTGGCAAACGTTGGTTGTACCACTGATAGTTGCTGTGGGAGCAGGGCGAACATAAACGAAAGCAGTGTCTTTAACAGCAGGGCATCCATAACCATCAGAATATGATAATATGTAGTTACCAGTATACGCCGGAGTGATATTAGGGATTGTCGGATTTTCCAGTGTTGAAGTCCATCCGTTGGGGCCGGTCCAGTTGAAGTTGAATGGTGCCAATCCTCCGATCAGGTTAGCATGAAGTTCAAGGGTGTCGCCTTCACAGATAGAGTCGTTATTTGAGCTGGGGCTTATTGTGGGTGGCGTATGGGCAAATGTGGCGAACGAAATATCATCAATTCCAAAGTCATTTCCACCCAAAGCATTTTGTAAGTCAACGATCTCGAGATATGCTGTGGTAACGCCAACCGGTGCTGTCCAGTTGCCATAAAACTGTACCCAGTTAAAAGGCGGGTTATTATTCTCCGGCCTCGGTGGCAAAACACCTGTTGTGGTTTGAGTCAAACCGGCAGTAGATCCATTTATTCTGAATTGTAATTCAGCGAAAGGCCCGGCATTATTCAGGCTTATAGCCCAGGCTGAGAAATAGTAGGTAGTGCCTGGCACTACAGTGTATGTTCCTGCTGCAGGCCCCCTCCAAACAATGATTGTTCCGTGGCCATTAACCGCCATGAAGTTTCTGGAACCTACTGCATTATTGGTATGATCCTGTCCCCAGAAGTTAATGTGAACATTCTGGCCATTTGTAGTAATCGAATAACCGTTAGTACCAGAGTCGTCATATAATTCACCCTGTCCGGCCGGAACTAACCCAGGTAGGTCGGGTTTAAAAGTATATCCGCTTGAGAAACCTGTATTGCCTGCTGTGAAATCACCATTCGTAACAAGTTCAACAGCTACGTTGAGAGTAGCAGTGGCAGAGCAGCCATATGTGTTTGTAACAGTAACCCAATAAGTGCCGGCAAGATTTACATTAATGACTCGTGTTGTTGCTCCGGTACTCCACAAATACGTATTACCGGGAGGCGCCGGGTAGGCTGTCAACTGCACATAGCCTGAGTTGGGGTCGGCACAGTAATTGGCATTGATGCTTGGAATAGGGGTGGGGTTCACAGTCACGGTGAATGTTCTGGCAGATCCCGAACACCCGTTGGCAGTTGCTACTACGCTTACTGTTGCAACCACCGGTGTCGTACCAGTATTTGTTGCGGTGTAAGCTCCGATATTTCCGCTTCCGGAAGTCCCGAAACCTACATCGGCAGTACTGGTCCAGGCGTAGGTTGCTCCAGCGACATTACTTCCGAAATTGATGGCAGCACCCGCAGCACCGTTACAATGTACGCGGTTGGTGACAGCATTGACTGTAGGCGTTGGATAAACCGTAACAGTAAAGGTTCTGGCTGTTCCGGTACATCCGTTGGCCGTAGGAGTCACCGTCACAGTCGCTGTTACGGTTGTGTTACCGGCATTGGTTGCTGTAAAAGCGCCAATGCTCGTATTCCCGCTGGTTCCGAAACCGACATTGGCAGTGCTGGTCCAGTTGTAAGTTGTTCCTGGTACGCTTCCTGTGAAATTGATAGCACTGGCAGAGGCGCCGTTGCAATATGTATAGTTGCTGATGGCATTAACAGTAGGTATAGGATAAACTGTAAGCGTAACAGGTGCAGATGTAGTAGCACATCCGTTCGCTGTGAGGGTCGTTGTGGCTGTGTATGTGTTGTTTCCTACCGGAGGCGTGACTGTTGCCGTTGCTGTTGTGCCGGAATACGAGACGGCTCCGATTGTTGCAGGGCCGCTGAAAACAGTGGTGAATGCAGGAATATTGGTGCTGATGATTGATAATTGCCAGTTTAGCAAAGTGCCCTGATTCCCGTTTTGCTGATTGCCGCCCTGATCATCGAAAACACGTAATCGCCATGCTCCGTCAATTTGGGATCCAACCAATGCAACAGCAGGGATTATACCAACATAACTTCCACCATTATTAGGTGCTGCACCTGTTAATTGACCAGGTGTCGGAGCTGCTGTTGTCACACCTTCTGGTGAGAATGTCCCTATAAAAGGAGCACCTCCTCCGGCAATAGGATTAACCCCATCAGTTCTTAAGACTGTATTTGTATAATTATTTCCGTTTCCTCCATTATCAGAGGTCAGCAACATAGCCCTGGTGCCTGACGGATCTACAAGGAAAATGTCGAGGTCGCTGTCTCTCTCATGATTTATATTTAAAGTAACCACTACCACATCAGTGGCAGCTAATGTTGCTCCGCCACTCAGGGGTGCCAGTGTTATATTGGAAGTTACACCAGTGGTTGAGTTTTGTGGAATCGCCAGATTCACATTGCCTGAGGCTCCGGAATAAACAGCCGTACCACCTCCGACAACATTGGTTGCAGTGAGGGTAGCAGTATTTCCTTCGCATATCGCACTGGGCGAAACTGTCAGTGTAACTGAAGGCGACGGATCAACCATTACTGTTATTGTAAAAGGAACACCACTGCAACCATTGGTGGGGTTCGGAGTCGGTGTAACAATATATCGAACAGTCCCAACTGTAGTATAACTTGGGTTCGTCAAAACCTGATTAATTACCGGTCCTGAACCTGCACTTGCTCCTGTTATGCCTCCTGTAATAGTTCCTATCGTCCATGAGAATGTGCTGGCAGATGATGCAGTAAGTGTAATATTCGGACTGCTGCCGCTGCATATCACATATGTATCGGGGTTAGTGACTGTTGGAACAGGATTTACGGTTACAACAACCGGTTGTATGGTATAGCATCCCGTTGCATCTGTTCCTTGTATGTAATAAGTTCCTGCTTCTGCTGTCGTTGGAGTAGTATAAGGCTCTGTTGCTGCAGCATCTTCCCAATAAGTGAATGTCAGGCCCGGGGTTGAACCCGCGGTAACAGATGCTGCGGTCAGGTCAACCGTGTTTGGTGCACAAACAGCAGGAGGATTAGTAATTACAAGGTTTGGATTTCTGCTTGTTACAACAACGGGTTGAATATCGTAACAACCTGCTGCTGTTGTACCTTTGATATAATATGTCCCAACACCGGCAGTAGTTGGGGTGGCGTAGGGTATTGTTGCTGCAGCATTTGTCCAGTATGTGAATGTCAGTCCTGGTGTTGAACCGGCTGTGATTGCCGGAAGTGTAAGATCAGCCGTAGCAGGAATACAGATAGCCGGTGGGTTGGTTATGACCACGGTTGGTGTCGGATTCACGGTAACCGTCACAGGTGCTATATCAAAGCAGCCACCGGGCAGCGAGCCTTTAATATAATAAGTACCGGCACCCGCTGTCGTGGGTGTGGCAAAGGGTATAGTGGCAGCCGCATTCATCCAGTATGTGAGTGTCATGCCCGGTGTGGAACCGGCAGTAACAGCGGCAGCCGTAATATCAACGGTAGCCGGTGAACATACAGGGGCCGGATCAGTGATTACCAATACAGGTGTAGGATTTACCGTTACACTGACAGTGGACGTAGCCGAACACAAATTATTGTCTGTCACTACCACAGTATAGGTTCCCGACGCTGCGGTTGTGGCACCGGTGATAACAGGATTCTGTACATTGGAATTAAAACCGTTTGGCCCTGTCCATGCATATGAATAAGCCAATGTGCCTCCGGTTACAGTCACTGAAAGATTGAGATTGTCACCTTCGCAGATAGGGCTGTTGGAACTAATGTTCGTGATCGAAAGAGCAGCAGATGGTTGTGTGATTGTTACGACAACATCATAAATACAATTATTTGCATCCCTGACATGAACCGTATATATACCGGCTGTCAAACCGGAGAAGGTGCCGCTTGCCTGGTAAGTACCGGCGTTCAAAGCATACATATATGGTGAAACACCGCCACTACCGGCTACTGTCACACTTCCTGTATTCTGACCGAAACAGGCAACATTTGTTTGTGAGGTTATTGTTCCCGAAACAGCTGATCCTGGTTCGGTGATTATTACCGTCTGGTCGTATACACAGCCGTTGGCATCCTTAACATGGACAGTGTATGTCCCGGCTGTGAGCCCGCTGAATGTACCGCTGGCCTGATAAGCACCGGCATCGAGGGAATAGGTGTAAGGAGGAACTCCACCGCTGCCTGCAACAGTTACACTACCGGTGTTTTGCCCATAACAAAGAACATTTGTCTGCGATGTGATACTGGCAGTCACAGCACTTGCAGGCTGTGTGATGGTCACATTCTGCGAATAAACACACAGATTTGCATCCCGCACATGAATCGTATATGTACCTGCTGCCAGACCGCTGAAAGTTCCGCTTACCTGGTAAGCGCCTGCGTTGAGAGCGTACATGTACGGAGGTACGCCACCGGTGCCTGCCACAGTGATACTGCCGGTGCTCAGCCCGAAACACAGTACATTCACGGTCGAGATAGTTGCACCCACTGCCGGTGGCACCGTGATAGTGACAACATTACTGTAAACTGTGCCGCAGGAAGGTGTTCCGTTATCAATGGTTCGCAACCTGTAATAGGTTGTGGCCGTTAATACCGGCGGGTTATAGGTCAGGGCGATTTCACCTGAAAGATCATTCCAGGTAATGTTATCGGAGCTCCATTGCCACAGGTAGCTATAGGAACCGTTTCCACCGGTTGCAGGTGTGGCAGTAAGTTGTGCAGGCGCTGTACCGTTACATATAGTTTGATCGGCTGATGCTACCGGAGCTGTAAGTACGCCGTTAACTGTGATTGTGACAGGAGTAGTGCTAGCAGTACAGGCGTTGCCATTGAGAGTAGAAACGGCTACCCGGCGGAACATGGTGGTTTGCGTGAGAGCCGGAGGCGCATAACCGATTCCTGAAGCACCGGCTATGACAGTCCAGGATGCTCCGCCATTGGTGCTTTGCTCCCAGTAATAGGTAATTGCACCACTTCCCGATCCTGCTGAGGTTGAAGTCAACGGATTGGGTATGGAACCGTTGCAAATGACCTGATTAGCAGCAATGGTACCTGCATTCACAGGCGACTGTACCGTAATCTGAACCGATGCACTGTAGTTTGTCCCACAAGCAGGAGTTCCTGTGGCAGTATATTCTATACGGTAGTAAGTTGTTGCTAGCAGCACTGGCGGCGCATAACTCAAACCAGTTTCTCCGGGTATATTGGTCCAGGTTGAATTGTTGGGGCTGCTTTGCCACTGGTAGGTAAATCCTAATGAACCTCCGGATGCCGGATCGGCTGTCAGTTGTGCGGGAGCAGTATTGTAGCAAATGGTCTGAGCGCTGTGAATTACAGGAGCCACAAGGGCAGGGCGAACCGTTACCACCACAGTCTGAGATGTTCCGGCACATGCCCCTAGGTTCGGAGTGACAATATAAGTCACTGTTTCATCAGCAACTCCGGCATTTGTCAGGGTTTGATTGATTATGGTACCGCAGCTTGAATTACAGTTCGAATAACCGCTGACGTTCCCTGAGCTGCCGGTTGCTGTCCAGGTATATGCAACAGTTCCGCCGGTAATGGTGGTTGTGAGGGCAATGTTGGGTGATGTGCCGCTGCAGATCGTTACATCAGCCGGGTCGTTCATTGTGGGTGCCGGGTAAATTGTGACCACTACTGTTTGAGGCAGGCCATCACATGAACCCATGTGCGGAGTGATCACATACGTAACTGTTTCAACACTGCTTCCGCTGTTTGTTAATGTCTGAGCCAGCGGGTTTGCGCAGGATGACGAACAGTCGGAGTAGCCGCCAACATTCACTGAACTTGCTGTTGCAGTCCAGGTATAGGTAACAGTGCCACCGGTTATTGGCGAGGTGAGGGCGATGCCCGTAGTTGCGCCATTGCAAACAGCCACATCGGCCGGATCGTTCATGATTATAACCGGGTAAACAGTGACAACAACAGTTTGAGGTGTGCCGCTGCAACCACCAATATGCGGCGTAATGGTATAAGTAACTGTTTCCACCGCAGAACCGGTATTGCTTAGTGTCTGCGCTATGGTTGTTCCGCAGGCAGCAGCACAGTTTGCCCATCCGGTCACATTTCCTGAGCTGGGTGTTGCTGTCCAGGTATAACTGACTGTATAACCTGTGATCGTGGTGGTGAGGGCTATATTCGTGGTTGTGAAATTGCAGATAGCCACATCTGCAGGATCATTTAGGGTTGGAGTGGGATATACCGTTACAGCTACCGAAGCGGTTGCAGTACATCCGTTAGCGTCTGTAGCGGTTACAACATATGTGCCTGTAGCGGCAGGAGTGGCGGCAGCAATGGAAGGATTTTGCAACAGCGAAGTGAATGCGTTGGGGCCTGACCAGGAGTAAGAAATAGATCCTGTACCACCCGATCCGTTCGAAGTCAGATTGAGAGTTGCCCCTTCGCAGATAGGGCTGTTTGAACCTGTGGTAACTGTAACTGCTGATGCCGGCTGTGTAATGGTTACCGAAGCGGTGGCGGTGCAAAGATTGGCGTCAGTTACTGTAACTGTATAGGTTCCTGCTGTTAATCCTGTGGCAGTCTGCGTGGTCTGAACAGGCACAGTGTTCCAGGAGTAGGAGTACGGTAAAGTTCCTCCGGAAGGATTGGCTGTTGCTGTTCCGGTTGCTGTTCCATAACACAGCACGTTTACATGAGTTGTGGTAACAGTAAGTGAAGCTGCAGGTTCGGTGATGGTGACCGTTGCTGTTGCCGTACACAGTTGGGCATCAGTTACCGTCACAGTGTATGTGCCTGCAACAAGTCCGGTTGCTGTTTGAGTTGTCTGAACCGGTACTGTATTCCAGGAATAAGCATATGGGGCTGTACCACCGCCAGGATTTGCTGTTGCCGAACCGGTTGAGTTTCCGTGGCAGAGTACATTGATCTGTGTGGTTGTTACTGTAAGCGCAGCAGCAGGTTCGGTGATAGTTACCGATGCGGTGACAGTACAAAGGTTGGCATCCGTTACCGTAACAGTGTAAGTTCCTGCTGTCAGACCTGTTGCTGTCTGGGTGGTCTGAACCGGCACCGTGTTCCATGAATAAGTGTACGGCGATGTTCCTCCTGCAGGTGTAGCTGTTGCAGTGCCGGTTGCATTGCCGTGGCACAGCACATTTACCTGGGATGTCGTCACACTCAGTACCGCGGCAGGCTCAGTGATAGTGACTGATGCCGTTCCCGTACAGTTGGTTGCATCGGTTACGGTTACTGTGTAGGTTCCTGCTGCCAGTCCGGTTGCGGTTTGAGTGGTTTGAACAGGTATTGTGTTCCATGAATAGGAATAGCCGGGAGTGCCGCCCGCAGGATTGGCAGTCGCTGACCCGGAGGAATTGCCATGACAATCAACATTCAATACGTTGATAATAGTAACCGTCAGCTCTGGATTTACTGTAATGGTAACTGTATTGCTGTATACAGGGCCGCAGGTCGCTGCTGTATTTGTCACCAGCCTATAGTAAGTAGTCGCTATCAAAGCAGGCGGGTCATACGTAGTAGCAGTTTCAAAGGCTATATCCGCCCAGGTAGTTCCATCGGGGCTTTCCTGCCATTGATAAGTATATGGCAAAGCACCTCCGGAAGGCAAAGTGATTATTCCAATTTGGTTGGGAGTTTCATTGTAGCAGATAGCCTGGCTCGTACCAATAATAGGAGGGATAAGCTGAGCCCTGACGGTGATGATGACAACATTTGATGGGCTGGATGTACAGGGAACTCCGTTCTGAGTTGATACGACGAACCTTCGATACTGAGTAGTAGTGGTAAGCGCACCCGGAGCATATCCTGGTAAAGTTGCACCAGCTATAACACTCCATGTTAAACCGCCGTCAATACTTTGTTCCCATATGTATGATAGTGTGCCGCTGCCTGAACCACCGTTGGTCGATGTCAATGGATTAGGTATCGAATTATAGCATATTGTCTGGCTTGCTGCGATGGTGCCAGGTAATACTGCAGCCTGAACAGTGACAGTGATGCAGTTTGTAGTAGCGCTACAGGTTTTTCCGTTTAACGTTGAAGTGACAACAAGCTGATAATAAGTAGTTTGATTAATTCCTGAAGGCGGGTCATATGTCGAGGCATTTGCACCTGCTATGGGGTTAAAACCGGAACCGCATCCTACAACGCTCGAATACCATTGATATGTCAGTGTTCCGCTACCCGTAGCAGCGGTTACTACCGTGAATGCTGCCGGATCACCCAGGCGGCATACTGTCTGGTCGCTGCCAACGGTACCTGCGCTCACATCGTTGATTGTCACGGTTAAACAGTTGCTTGTTGCTGTACAGGTGACACCATTCAGCGTAGATGTTACAATCCTGTGATAGTATGTTGTAACAACAAGCCCTGCAGGCGGGTCATAGGTGGCTGATGTTGCGCCTGTTATATCAGTAAAGCCTGCGGAACAGTTCGTTGTACTGCTCTGCCATTGATAAGTAAGCGATCCGGCTCCCGAAGCTGCCGTTGTAACTGTAAAAGCAGCCGGGTCGCCACCAGAGCATATTGTCTGATCGGAGGCAATGACACCGGCGTTCACCGTATTCACCGTCACTGTGATGCAGTTGCCTGTGGCAGAGCAGGCAACACCATTGAGTGTGGAAATGGTTATCCTGTGATAATAAGTTGTTACAACAAGTCCGGCAGGAGGATCATAGGTCGCACCGGTCGCGCCTGCAATATCGGAAAATCCGTTGGTACAGTTTGTTGTGCTGCTTTGCCACTGATAAGTGAGAGTGCCATTTCCGGTTGCTGCAAGCGTTTCGGTGAAAGCCGCAGGATCACCGCCTGAACAAATGGTCTGATTGCTTCCGGTAGTGCCTGCTGTTACGTTGTTGATTGTTACTGTGACGCAGTTGCTTACTGCAGAGCAGGGTACTGAGTTTAATGTTGAGGTGACTATCCTGCGATAATATGTTGTTACAAGGAGACCGGCAGGCGGGTCATAGGTGGCTGCATTGGCTCCTGTGATGTTTGCAAATCCGGAGGAACAATCCGTTGTGCTGCTTTGCCACTGGTAGCTAAGTGAACCCGAACCGGTTGCCGGGGTTGTTACGGTGAAAGCTACGGGGTCACCGCCTGAACAAATGGTCTGATCGTCGGCAATGATTCCCGCTGTAACATCATTGACAAATACTGTAACACAGTTGCTGACAGCGCTGCAAGGCACACCTGACGAAGCAGAGGTCACAACCAGCCGGTAGTGGGTCGTTACAACCAGTCCAGCAGGCGGGTCATAAGTGGCTGAATTGGCTCCGGTAATATCCGCAAATCCTGTTGAGCAATCCGTTGTGCTGCTTTGCCACTGGTAACTGAGGGTACCCAGGCCCGAAGCTGCCGTGGTAACTGTAAAAGCTGCCGGGTCGCCACCCGAGCATATTGTCTGATCAGAGGCAATGACGCCGGCGTTCACCGTATTCACCGTCACTGTGATGCAGTTGCCTGTGGCAGTGCAGGCAACACCGTTGAGTGTGGAAATGGTTATTCTGCGATAATATGTCGTTACAGCAAGTCCGGCAGGAGGATCATAAGTCGCACCGGTCGCTCCTGCAATGTCGGAAAATCCGGTGGTACAGTTTGTTGTGCTGCTTTGCCACTGGTAAGTGAGAGTGCCATTTCCGGTTGCTGCAAGCGTTTCGGTGAAAGCCGCAGGATCACCGCCTGAACAGATGGTCTGATCGCTTCCGGTAGAGCCTGCTGTTACGTTGTTGATTGTTACTGTGACGCAGTTGCTAACAGCTGAGCAGGGAACTGAATTTAGTGTTGAAGTAACTATCCTGCGATAATAGGTCGTTACCAGGAGACCGGCAGGCGGGTCATAGGTGGCTGCATTGGCTCCTGTGATGTTTGCAAATCCGGAGGAACAATCCGTTGTGCTGCTTTGCCACTGGTAGCTAAGTGAACCTGAACCGGTTGCCGGTGTTGCTACGGTGAAAGCTACAGGATCACCGCCTGAACAAATGGTCTGATCGTCGGCAATGATTCCCGCTGTAACATCATTAACAAATACTGTAACACAGTTGCTGACAGCGCTGCAAGGTACACCTGACGAAGTAGAGGTCACAACCAACCGATAGTGGGTCGTTACAACCAGTCCAGCAGGCGGGTCATAAGTGGCTGAATTGGCTCCGGTAATATCTGTAAATCCTGTTGAGCAATCTGTTGTGCTGTTTTGCCACTGGTAACTGAGGGTACCCAGGCCCGAAGCTGCCGTGGTAACAGTAAAAGCAACCGGGTCGCCACCCGAGCATATTGTCTGATCGGAGGCAATGATGCCAGCGTTCACCGTATTCACCGTCACTGTGATACAATTGCCTGTGGCAGTGCAGGCAACACCATTGAGTGTGGAAATGGTTATTCTGCGATAATAAGTCGTTACAACAAGCCCGGCAGGAGGATCATAGGTTGCACCGGTCGCTCCCGCAATGTCGGAAAATCCGGTGGTACAGTTTGTTGTGCTGCTTTGCCACTGATAGCTGAGTGACCCGGTACCGGTTGCAGTAACTGTTACTATGAATGCAGCGGGATCCCCTCCCTGGCAGATTGTCTGGTCAGATCCAACAGTACCTGCCGTTTCATCATTGATTGAAATTGTTATGCAGTTGCTGATGGCGGAGCAGGTCAATGTTCCAACGGTTGAATAAGCTATGCGCCTGTAATATGTATTGACCAGGAGGCCGGCAGGCGGATCATATGTAGCACCGGTTGCACCTGTGATGTCTGAGAACCCGTTAGCGCAGTCAGTTGTGCTTATCTGCCACTGGTAAGTAAGAATTCCTGTTCCGGTAGAAGCTGTAGTAATTGTAAATGCTGATGGGTCCCCGCCTGAGCAGATTGTCTGGTCACCAGCTATTGTTCCGCCGGTCACAACATTGATCACGACAACAGCGCTTGATGTGGCCGTACAACCGTTCGCATCGGTAACAGTTACCACATATGTTCCGGAATTTGCTCCACTGACGTTCGTGACGGAAGGATTCTGGATATTTGATGTAAACCCGTTTGGCCCTGTCCATGAATAACCTATGGCTCCGGTTCCGCCTGCTCCGTTCGATGTCAGATTTAAAGAGGCTCCTTCACATAACGGGCTGTTTGAGGAAGCAGTAACGGTAAGCAGAGCAGGTTCTGTAATGATTACCTGTAGGGTGACAGTACATCCGTTGGCATCGGTAACAGTAAGGTCATATGTCCCTGCAGCGAGGTTGGTGAGGTCTTCGCTTGTGGAAGTAAATCCAGCGGGGCCAGTCCATGCAAAGGTGTAAGCGGGGGTGCCTCCCGAAACGGTGATGTTGATGACTCCTGTCGAGTTGCCGAAGCAGAGCACATTGGTCTGACTGTCAAGTACAACGGAAAGGCCGGCGGCAGGCTCGGTGATGATTACCTGCAGAGTGGCGGTACATCCGTTGGCATCGGTAATGGTCAGGTCATAAGTTCCTGCGGCGAGGTTTGTGAGGTCTTCGCTTGTGGAAGTAAATCCTGCGGGACCAGTCCATGCAAAGGTGTAAGCGGGAGTGCCTCCCGAAACGGTGATATTGATAGCTCCGGTTGAGTTGCCGAAGCAGAGTACGTTGGTCTGGCTGTCGAGCACAACGGAAAGGCCGGCAGAAGGCTCGGTGATGATTACCTGCAGGGTGACGGTGCATCCGTTGACATCGGTAACGGTCAGGTTATAAGTTCCTGCGGCGAGGTTTGTGAGGTCTTCGCTGGAGGAAGTAAATCCTGCGGGACCTGTCCATGCAAAGGTGTAAGCGGGAGTGCCTCCCGAAACGGTGATGTTGATGACGCCGGTCGAGTTGCCGAAGCAGAGTACATTGGTCTGACTGTCAAGCACAACGGAAAGGCCGGCGGCAGGTTCTGTAATGATTACCTGCAGGGTGGTTGTACATCCGTTGGCATCAGTAACAGTAAGGTTATAAGTTCCTGCAGTGAGGTTTGTAAGGTCTTCGCTTGTGGAAGTAAATCCTGCGGGACCTGTCCATGCAAAGGTGTAAGCGGGAGTGCCGCCCGAAACGGTGATATTGATGGCTCCTGTCGAATTGCCGAAGCAAAGTACATTGGTCTGGCTGTCGAGCACAACGGAAAGAGCGGCGGCAGGTTCTGTAATGATTATCTGCAGGGTGGTTGTACATCCGTTGGCATCGGTAACAGTAAGGTCATAAGTTCCGGCGACGAGGTNTGTGAGGTCTTCGCTGGAGGAAGTAAATCCTGCGGGACCTGTCCATGCAAAGGTGTAAGCGGGAGTGCCTCCCGAAACGGTGATGTTGATGACGCCGGTCGAGTTGCCGAAGCAGAGTACATTCGTCTGGTTGTCGAGCACAACGGAAAGGCCGGCAGCAGGTTCTGTGATAATTACCTGCAGGGTGGTGGTACATCCGTTGGCATCGGTAATAGTCAGGTTATAAGTTCCGGCGGCGAGATTCGTGAGGTCTTCGCTTGTGGAAGTAAATCCTGCGGGACCAGTCCATGCAAAGGTGTAAGAGGGAGTGCCTCCCGAAACGGTGATGTTGATGACGCCGGTTGAGTTGCCGAAGCAAAGTACATTGGTCTGGCTGTCGAGCACAACGGATAGGCCGGCGGCAGGTTCGGTGATGATTACCTGTAGGGTGGCGGTACATCCGTTGGCATCGGTAACAGTAAGGTCATAAGTTCCGGCAGCGAGGTTTGTAAGGTCTTCGCTTGTGGAAGTAAATCCTGCGGGACCAGTCCATGCAAAGGTGTAAGCGGGAGTGCCGCCCGAAACAGTGATATTGATGGCTCCGGTTGAGTTGCCGAAGCAAAGCACATTGGTCTGACTGTCGAGCACAACGGAAAGACCAGCAGCAGGTTCTGTGATGATTACCTGGAGGGTGACGGTGCAGCCGTTGGCATCGGTAACAGTAAGGTTATAAGTTCCGGCGGTGAGGTTTGTGAGGTCTTCACTGGAGGAAGTAAATCCTGCGGGACCAGTCCATGCGAAGGTGTAAGCAGGAGTGCCTCCCGAAACGGTGATATTGATGGTTCCTGTCGAGTTGCCGAAGCAGAGTACATTCGTCTGGCTGTCGAGCACAACGGAAAGACCGGCAGCAGGCTCGGTGATAATTACCTGCAGGGTGACGGTGCAGCCGTTGGCATCGGTAACAGTGAGGTTATAAGTTCCTGCGGCGAGATTTATGAGGTCTTCGCTGGAGGAAGTAAATCCTGCGGGACCAGTCCATGCAAAGGTGTAAGCGGGAGTGCCGCCCGAAACAGTGATATTGATGGCTCCGGTTGAGTTGCCGAAGCAGAGTACATTCGTCTGGTTGTCAAGCACAACGGAAAGACCGGCGGCAGGTTCTGTGATGATTACCTGCAGAGTGGCGGTGCATCCGTTGGCATCGGTAACAGTCAGGTCATAAGTTCCGGCGGTGAGGTTTGTAAGGTCTTCGCTGGAGGAAGTAAATCCTGCGGGACCAGTCCATGCAAAGGTGTAAGCGGGAGTGCCTCCCGAAACGGTGATGTTGATGGCTCCGGTTGAGTTGCCGAAGCAGAGCACATTGGTCTGACTGTCAAGCACAACGGAAAGAGCAGCGGCAGGTTCTGTGATGATTACCTGCAGAGTGGCGGTGCAGCCGTTGGCATCGGTAACAGTAAGGTCATAAGTTCCTGCGGCGAGGTTGGTAAGGTCTTCGCTTGTGGAAGTAAATCCTGCGGGACCAGTCCATGCAAAGGTGTAAGCGGGAGTGCCTCCCGAAACGGTGATATTGATGGCTCCTGTCGAGTTGCCGAAGCAAAGTACATTGGTCTGGCTGTCGAGCACAACGGAAAGGCCGGCGGCAGGTTCTGTAATGATTACCTGCAGGGTGACGGTGCAGCCGTTGGCATCGGTAACAGTGAGGTCATAAGTTCCTGCGGCGAGGTTTGTGAGGTCTTCGCTGGAGGAAGTAAATCCTGCGGGACCAGTCCATGCAAAGGTGTAAGCGGGAGTGCCTCCCGAAACGGTGATATTGATAGCTCCGGTTGAGTTGCCGAAGCAAAGTACATTCGTCTGGTTGTCGAGCACAACGGAAAGGCCGGCGGCAGGTTCTGTAATGATTATCTGCAGGGTGGTTGTACATCCGTTGGCATCGGTAACAGTCAGGTCATAAGTTCCGGCGGCGAGGTTTGTGAGGTCTTCGCTGGAGGAAGTAAATCCTGCGGGACCAGTCCATGCAAAGGTGTAAGCGGGAGTGCCTCCCGAAACGGTGATGTTGATGGCTCCGGTTGAGTTGCCGAAGCAGAGTACATTGGTCTGGTTGTCGAGCACAACGGAAAGAGCNNCGGCAGCAGGCTCGGTGATGATTACCTGCAGGGTGACGGTGCATCCGTTGGCATCGGTAACAGTAAGGTCATAAGTTCCGGCAGCGAGGTTTGTAAGGTCTTCGCTTGTGGAAGTAAATCCTGCGGGACCAGTCCATGCAAAGGTGTAAGCGGGAGTGCCTCCCGAAACGGTGATGTTGATGGCTCCGGTTGAGTTGCCGAAGCAGAGTACATTCGTCTGGCTGTCGAGCACGACGGNAAGGCCGGCGGCAGGCTCGGTGATGATTACCTGCAGGGTGACGGTGCATCCGTTGGCATCGGTAACAGTAAGGTTATAAGTTCCTGCGGCGAGGTTTGTGAGGTCTTCGCTTGTGGAAGTAAATCCTGCGGGACCAGTCCATGCAAAGGTGTAAGCGGGAGTGCCTCCCGAAACGGTGATGTTGATGGCGCCGGTTGAGTTGCCGAAGCAAAGTACATTGGTCTGGCTGTCGAGCACAACGGAAAGAGCAGCGGCAGGTTCGGTGATGATTACCTGCAGGGTGGCGGTGCATCCGTTGGCATCGGTAACAGTAAGGTTATAAGTTCCGGCGGCGAGGTTTGTGAGGTCTTCGCTGGTGGAAGTAAATCCTGCGGGACCAGTCCATGCAAAGGTGTAAGCGGGAGTGCCTCCCGAAACGGTGATGTTGATGGCTCCTGTTGAGTTGCCGAAGCAGAGTACATTGGTCTGGCTGTCAAGCACAACGGAAAGACCGGCGGCAGGTTCGGTGATGATTACCTGCAGGGTGACGGTGCATCCGTTGGCATCGGTAACAGTAAGGTTATAAGTTCCTGCGGCGAGGTTGGTAAGGTCTTCGCTTGTGGAAGTAAATCCTGCGGGACCAGTCCATGCAAAGGTGTAAGCGGGAGTGCCGCCCGAAACGGTGATATTGATGGCTCCGGTTGAGTTGCCGAAGCAAAGTACATTGGTCTGGTTGTCGAGCACAACGGAAAGGCCGGCGGCAGGTTCTGTGATGATTACCTGCAGGGTGGTGGTACATCCGTTGGCATCGGTAATAGTCAGGTCATAAGTTCCGGCGGCGAGGTTTGTGAGGTCTTCGCTGGAGGAAGTAAATCCTGCGGGACCAGTCCATGCAAAGGTGTAAGCGGGAGTGCCTCCCGAAACGGTGATGTTGATGGCTCCGGTTGAGTTGCCGAAGCAGAGTACATTGGTCTGGCTGTCAAGCACAACGGAAAGGCCGGCGGCAGGTTCTGTGATGATTACCTGCAGGGTGGTGGTNNGACATCCGTTGGCATCGGTAACAGTCAGGTTATAAGTTCCGGCGGCGAGGTTTGTGAGGTCTTCGCTGGAGGAAGTAAATCCTGCGGGACCTGTCCATGCAAAGGTGTAAGCGGGAGTGCCGCCCGAAACGGTGATGTTGATGGCTCCGGTTGAGTTGCCGAAGCAGAGTACGTTGGTCTGGTTGTCGAGCACGACGGATAGGCCGGCGGCAGGTTCGGTGATGATTACCTGCAGGGTGACGGTGCATCCGTTGGCATCGGTAACAGTAAGGTCATAAGTTCCGGCGGCGAGGTTTGTAAGGTCTTCGCTTGTGGAAGTAAATCCTGCGGGACCTGTCCATGCAAAGGTGTAAGCGGGAGTGCCGCCCGAAACAGTGATATTGATGGCTCCGGTTGAGTTGCCGAAGCAAAGCACATTCGTCTGGTTGTCGAGCACAACGGAAAGAGCGGCGGCAGGTTCGGTAATAGTGACAGAGGTATTTGCCGAACAGCCATTGAAATCGGTAACAGTAACAATATAAGTTCCTGCTGACAAACCGGTGGCAGTAGCATTGGTCTGGGCTGCAGGGTCATTCCAGAGGTACGAATAGGGAGCGGCGCCACCCGTAGCAGTGGCAGTAGCCTGTCCGTTATTACCGCCGAAGCAGGAGACGTTCTGGTCAACGACAGCGGTAACAGCCGGCGACTGATTGATTGTAATAGTGACCTGGTCGCTCACAGCAGAACACAAGCCTGCAGGGTCATCGGTAGTGAGGGTAAGTGTAAAGGTTCCTGCAGCTATTTCGACAGCGGAGGGAGTATACAGGGCATTTAAAGTGGTGTTATCCGGGTTATAAGATCCGGCGCCTCCGCTCCATGTTGCAGAATTGGCGCTACCGCCTATGCTTCCGGCAAGAGTGACAACAGGAGTGTTCGAGCAAACCTGCTGGTCAGCACCGGCATTCACGGTAGCTGCTTCATCAATGGTGATGGTCAACTGGTCGTTCACGGCAGGGCAGGGGCCTGCAGGATCGTCAGTGGTAAGTGTAAGCGTTACGGTGCCGGCTGATATTTCAGCAGCGCTGGGTGAATATACTGCATTTAATGTGTTGGCATCAGGATTATAGGTGCCTGTGCCTCCTGTCCAGGTGGCTGAAGCTGCAGCGCCTCCGATTGTTCCGGCAAGGGTAACATCAGGTGCCGAGGCACAGACTGACTGGTCAATTCCTGCATTTACGGTTGCGGCAGGATCAATGGTGATGACCATATCATTGCTTGCGGCAGGGCAGGGCCGGCAGGNATCATTGGTGGTCAGCGTGAGGGTAACAGTACCAGCGGTTATTTCAGCGGCACTGGGCGTATAGACAGCATTTAATGCGGTATTGCCCGGATTGAATGTACCGGTTCCACCAGTCCAGGTCGCGGATGTGGCTGCACCGCCAATAGATCCGGCAAGGGTAACAGCAGGCAAACTTTCACACACAGTCTGATCAGGGCCGGCGTCAACAGTCGGCAAGTCATTGATCACAACATTGGTCGAAGTGCTCGCTGTGCATGAATTGGCGTCGGTAACCGTCAGGTAATAGGTTCCTGTAGCTGCAAGGGTGGTACTTGTAATTGAAGGTGATTGCAGGTTTGATGTAAAGCTGCCGGGTCCTGTCCAGGAATAGGAAACCATTCCGCCGGGCCCGCCGGTAAGGTTCAGGGTGCTGCCTACACAGACGGGTGAATTGCTCGAAGCGGTGGGTACCGGCAGATCGTTGATGGTTACTGTTGTATTAACAGAAGCGGTGCATGTATTGGCATCAGTAACAGTCAGCGTATAGGTTCCTGTAGCCGCAGTTGTGACGCCGGCAATAGATGGCGATTGTAGATTTGAGGTGAAACTGTTGGGGCCGGACCAGTTGTATGATGTCATACCTCCGGGTCCGCCGGTCAGGTTTAGCGTGCTTCCTGCACAAACAGGGGTGTTGCTGGACGCTGTTGGAACAGGTACTCCATTTATCGTTAAACTCATTCCCGGGTCAATGGTCACAATTGGTATGCTGCTCACAACCCTTATCATATAACCGGTTCCGGGAGTTGTTCCTGCTGGGATCACAACATTATTTATACATTGTGCACCAATAGCATCACTGGTGAGTGTCGGACTCAGATTAGTCGGGGAAGCAAAACTTCCCGTTGCGTCCGATAGTTGAGCCGTGTAAACATTGCCCGGGCCGAAAGTTCCATTGCTTGCAAAGCAGACATTCAATGTGCTTCCGGCACATACTGCCGACGGGGTGAGGGATGTAGTGATAATTTTTTCATTTTCCAGTGCGCCGTCAGTGGGGGATTTACCCTCGTTACCCCGAGATAGTCTGATGGAATCCATGCGATAGGAGTGCCAATAAGCAGTGCGGCAGGAATGAGATCAGGTGCTGTTGTTCCGGCTGCATTGGGGAATAACGGATCGATGGACTGGCTGTTGGCACCGGCAGCGGCCCCGTTTTGCAGTCCGAAGTATGTGTTGTAATCCATCACCGGGCCTGTAACTGAGGTATTATAGGCATAATGGGCGGGGGAACCGGTGCGCGCATTGTAGAAAATATTGTCGCGGATATCGCATGCACTGGTATTGGTCGAATACAGTGCAGCATCCTGCACTCCTGCAGATCCTGTACCGGTAAGTGAAACCGTATTGTGAAGCAGGGTATTGGCGCCTCCGTTATCATAGATTCCCGACATGCGGGCGCCTGAAGTGGCAGCGCCAAGGCTGATGATGTTGTTATAATAGGAAGTTGTACCGGCCGAAATGTAGATTCCGTCGATCTCGGCGGCAGTGTTGTTCGATGCGTTTGAAAGTGAATGGATGAAGTTTCTTTCGACAGTGTTAGCACCTGAACCGATAGAACTGATACCAATTACATCAACAGACGTGGTTCCGTTAACATTCGTCAGGTTGGAGATAGTGTTTTGTGAGATTGTATTATTTACTGATGAAGTATTCACAATACCGACGACCGAATAGGTGCCTGCTGATGCACCACCGGCCGATGTAATATTTCGGATTATATTATTGGAGAATGTTCCTGCATAACTCGAATTATAAATACCATCATTCCAACTTGTAGGCGAATCAGAAGTATTGTAAATAGAATTAGCTGTATTTCCTCCGATCGTATTGTTCCTGCATTCCCAATTTGCAGAACCCGTTCCTCCGCGCAGTCCTGCAAGAGTAATTGCTCCGTTTGGATTATTTACGGTTATCCCGCCGATCAAATTATTATTGGACATGAAATTGTGCGATCCGATGCCATATATACCTGCTATCGTACTTACATTTCCGGCGTCTGAAGTATACGTGATACTTCCTGTAGTAGTAAGGTCACCAATTGTGTTGCCAGTAGCGTCACCTGGTTTCCCTCCGGCACTTACTAAACCGTCATTAATAAAAATGCCGGCAAATACCGGTGTTCCTGCACCACCTTCGCATGATCCGGAAATATCTATGCCAGCGATAGTATTCGACAAGACTTTCGTAGTATCTGCACTACCTACCGATAAATAAATCGGGAGGAATTGTGTTGATGGCATATTCCCGACGATCGAATATGTACCTGTTCCTAAGGAATTGGCATACCCGATAATATTCCCTGAAATGGTGAACTTGTTACCGGATGAATTTGAAATCCAGATCCCTGAATGGAGTGGTGAGTTGGCCGTTGTTGTCCGTGTAGCAGATTGGTAAAAACGGTTATTTGTAAAACTGCTTTCCGTGGTCCCATTGGAAACATATATTCCTGAGCTGTTTGCTGTCGGGCTGAAATAATCGTAGATATTATTATGATCAATTGTACAATGGTCATTATTGAGCAACGATCCTGAAAAATGAATACATTTTGTCGGAAGGTTTGTTCCAGCAGGACCAATATTACAATAAGCAATCTCATTGTTATCGTTTCCTGCTGAAATTGCCAGGTCTCCGATCCAGATGTTTCCACCGGATGTGGTCATGGGGGTTGTAGACGATCCTAAGATGTTGCAATATGTAATATGGTTATTTGTTGCATCAACCTCTAAGGAAATGGTGGCTGTTCCTGACAAATTACTGGTACTCAGATTCTGTATAGTCAAATCAGCAAGTGAGCCTGTTTGGTTTGGACGTCCGTCAAAAGTCACATTATCTGCTCCATTTAGCCTTACAACAGAAGTTCCGATCAGGTTCCCGCTGATTACATGTCCAGCTGCATCCGGATATATCAAAACAGAGGAAAAATTCGATGGAGCGGCACTGGCTAATAGCACGGCAGTGGCTGTTTCAGTGGTATTTCCCAACACTCTCACTGTAACTGTTCCCCTATGCCTGCCATTATTTATGTAATCGAATCCGGCTTTGAGGGTAGGATATCGGATAGAGCCAAGCCCATCAATAGTCCCGGTGACTTCAATTGGCAAAGGCTGACTTTCAAATTCGTCAGCCCCGATATCAGGTGCAGTGCCGGTGCCGGAATATCCGGCGTTGCCCTGCCGGACTTCATTCTCAAAATCATCGGTATAACCGGCAATATTTGCACCTCTACTTTCTATCAGGTTTGGAATAATAGGATCTATCTTGAGATAATTGATGTTCGAACCGATGATGCTCAGGAAGGGAGGGTCTTCAGTCACACTGAGATTGTCTCTTGGTGCAACTAAAGTTGTATAGTTTACAAGGGTTGCTTGCGGTGTAATTCCATCATAATATATAGGAGTTGTGGCAGATGGTGTTCCGCAATAAAAAAGATTATTGTTAGATGTGCCAAAATTGGTAAGGGTAGCACTTGACCGTCGAAGTGCACACGAAACACCAGTTCCTTTGGGTGTAGATTTGTTTATAAGTACATTATTCAACAGGTTAAGCGTTGCAGTGGTACCTGTGGCACTGGTTGTATGATAAATACATGAATTGCCAAACAACGCTGAAGATGAGGTGCCGCTCAGGTAAATACTGTTATAATAAACGTTAAGTGCTGTGGTGGGGGCAGTTGAATTAAGATAAATACCTATTACAGCATTGCCGTTACTTGCCCCGGGAGCCAGTAATCCCCAATCCTGTTATTCACAATATTATGACTTCCTGCTGTAATATTTATTCCATAAGCCGATCCGGATGCGCTCGATAAGTCAGCAATCTTATTTTTAGTAATATTTACAGGGTTGGCTACGGTAGCTGGCACAGCCGAAGAAATGCCTGTAACCACTGTGGCTGCACCTGTACTTGTAAGTGATGTGATAGAGTTATTGCTGATATTTCCTAGTTGTGTGTTTCCTGAGTTTCCCAGGTTCAACCCCATGACAGTACCACTACCATTTATATTAAATATAGTATTGCCCGAAATATTGAGGGGATTCCCTTTGGTAATGTTCATGACGGTAACCGGGCCGGAACCACAGTTCCAGTTTGAAAACGTATTATTGTTAACTGTTTTATTAGGTGTGCCGCCGTCTGTATTCACCCATCCGGACATCGTGGTCGCCCCGGTGAGCGTGATATTTGAAAAATTGTTGTTGTTTTGGTTAATTACCGCGCCTGCTGGCGAGGTGCCGGCTGAATTAAACAAAGTTACAGTACCTCCAATACCGGTTTTACTGAACCCTGTAACTATACTGTTGCTGTTAATGGTTTGAGAACCAGTAGCTGTGAGGTTAACACTGTTATTGATAAATGTGACATTTCCTGTTGTCACAGCGGTAAGATTAGTAAATGTATTGGAGCTAATATTTTGTGATGATGTTGCAGCCGAATTAAAAATATATGTATTGGCACCAGTTGTTCCTGCAACCTGGTTTATCCCCTGAAAATTATTACTACTGATTAATAAAGCGCAGGTAGCAGCTCCACCCTCATTAGAAATTCCGTATAAAGCACCAGAGGTTGAGCCGTTGTATGTTAGAAACCCGCCAGCAGCATTTCCAAGTTGGTTGTTATTAATATTTAATGTGTTAACCACTGTCGCAGTAGGAAAGTTCCTTATGCCGTAATTGTTTTGAGTCGTTCCATATGTGAAACAGCCACTTATCATATTGTCGGAAATATTCAATGTACCGGGTGAGGAGGTATTATGAATAATTCCGTTGAACTCGCCTCCTGAGATACAATTCAGTAAGTTATTGTAAGTAATATTCTCAGTCACGTTGGGCAGAGTTCCAAGCGCTTGTGTTCTGATTATTTCATAAGCTGATGCAGTGGTATTCGTTAATGTTATTGTATTATATGTTATCTCATTTGTGAATGTTCCTGTTGGAGTATTAATGTAATCCACTAAAATCGCTCTGGTCGTGCTAACAGAAGTAAGTGCCGCACTTGTTATAGTATTATATCCAATTCTGTATCCAACCTGTGAATTTAGAAATATACCAAAAATTGTCGCTGTAACATTGAGCGCAACTGTGTTGCCACCGTTATTTCCCCAATTTGTGATTGTGTTTCCTGTTATTGGCAAATTTCCTCCAATATCATTTCCTGAATCCATATAGGCGGCAGTAGCAGAACCAACAAAAATTATTGGGCAGTTTATATTGCTTATGTTGTTACCGTAAATCCTGTTATTACTGTTGCTCCCGCTGACATTTGTAATATCATTGAGAGTCAGCGGGCTTCCGGTTGGCAGATGCCTTACACTGCTATATACCCCAACGGCGTTTGTAAAAGCCCTGTTCAATGAAATATTATTATTTAATATGGTATTGTTCTTCGCTCCATTTGTTGCAGTGGCATACAATAAGGCAACTCCCCATTCAGTCATGGTATTGTTCGCAACTGGTGTTGTGACTGTATTGCCCGGATTTTCAATAATAACGAAATTCTGCAAGGTGATGTAATCCCCGCCAACAATTTTAAATACAGCATCATTCCTGACACCCGCAACCTGCAATCCAGCAGTAACCGTAAAACCATTCCCGTCTATTATAATGGTATTTACTGTCGTTCCCTGTGCTGTAATGCTGTAGCCTCCAACGGGTGCTGTTTCGTTGTTCTGGAGAGTAATAATAACCGGGCTTGTGATTGCAGCGGCATTCAATGCAGTAATAGATGCAGCCAGGGTAGGATAGGTGATAGCAAGTCCTGAGCCGCCATTGGTTGTCACTTGCCCTTCAACATGAATTGGAATAAATAAGAATACGCTCGCCAACGCAAGTAAGGTGCGAATAAAAAAGCGATGCGTATAAACCCCCATTTAACAATAATTAATATTAACCGGCCACCACACCGGCTTACTTTAATTAACTAAAAACTGAATTCCCCCTTTTAGAACAGTTCAATATTACCTTCTGTTGATTTTACCGGGTTTCTATCCGGGTTGCCGGACCACCACGTCCGTTATTCCCTGATTATTCCCGGCTGTTCCAACTATACAGTATATTTCAATGACAGGTTACCGATTTAAATGCCACAATGGTTAGTATGTTGATAATTAGTAATATAGGCAGTCGTTGATAGTCGTTTTCAGTCGAATATATTACCATTGCGGGACATCTCCTCCGGTTCTGGTTTTAACATATGGGGGCTTTTTCCACCGCTTCGATCGTACCGGTCAGTGATCTCTGCAGTTTACTTCAGCATGTTCCCTATGTATTGCCACCATTAGAAATTCAGTCATTTATTAATAGCCAAATATACATTATGTAATATTGCGATTTTTGGCCCTAAACCCACCTTAATAAAAAGATAATAACAATGAAAGACATATAGATATGAATTATCCAAATAAAAGTGAATAAATGGTAGTAAAATGCCGTTTAAATTGATTTACAGTACGATAAATTCTACCATCACCCCGCAGAGGGTATTTAGTTATAAAAATTAATTAACAAAAACGGCCTAGTTATTAACAGGTTTTGGATCGGGCTTGTGAGGAAACCGCCGCTTTTCAGAAGGCAAATGAAGCGCAAAACACAGCCTGAACTAAAATTGTAACAGGAAAACGGGAACGGAAAAAACCATGGAATTGCCGTAATGGCTACAGGCTATTTCCCCAGGGAGCCGAGATAGTTCTCATTAACTTTTACACCCATGGCCTGTGCCTTCAATGCATCGGCTTTTGCCTCAGCCTTGCGGCCCAGCTGACTATAAACGATGGACCGGTTCAGGTAAAACGGCCCCTTTTCTTCCATACCAATCACTTTGTTCAGGATTTCAAGCGCCTTGCCGAACTGGTTCTGGCGCATGTGCGAAACGGCTACTGAATTGAGCAGGTCGGCCGACTCCTTGTGATTCACCTCCATTTGCTTGTAAAAATCGGCAATGGCCTTATCATTCTGGTTGATGTTCTGGTAAAAAACACCACGGTTGGCATAGCCGTTTACTGATTTTGGATCGAGCACAAGCGCTTTGTTCAGGTCAACCAGCGCCTGGTCATACTTCCCCAGCGCACCATAAGCCGAACCACGGTTTTCAATGGCTTTCTGCATGGTGCTGTCAATAGCGAGACAGGCATTGTAATCCTGTATGGCCCTTTCAAAATCCTGCCTGTTAAAATAGATGTTACCGCGGTTAACAATCGCTTCCTTTTCCGCCTTATTCATCGAAATGGCTTTGTTATACATGTCCAGTGCATTATCCGGCTTGTTTTCCTGCTTGTATATCAGCCCCCGGTTGGTATATGCCTTGCTGCTGGGAGCAACTTTTATCGCCTGCTCCCACAGTGATGCGCCATTTTGCCAGGTCGATGCCTGCCTGTAAGTGAGAATGGAGAATATTACCGCTATTACAACCAGTAAGCTGGTCAAAAATACGGTTGGCTTTCCGCCGTTTTTGTCCGCTGCATTCTGAAAAAAGAATGCAGGTACCAGGAAAACACCTATCAAAGGCAGGTATGCATAGCGATCGGCAATCACCGCGCTTCCCACAGCCAGGAATTGAAGCACCAAAGCCAGGTTGATAAGGTAAAAAAGTATGGCAAAGGCAATCATCCTTTTTTTGCGTGCCGTCATGATGAATACCACGATAAGGGCAAGCCCGATGAACGGTGAGAAATAATAGGCTGCAGGCAATGGCTGGTTGACTGCAGGAAACGGGTAGAAAGTACATAAGTTCAGCGGCCAGATACTTTTCACCAGGTACATCATGATGCCATAGAATCCGAAAAAGAAGCGAGATACGAAAGGAAAGATGCTCGCGTCGGCTACCGCTCCCTGCTGCCGCTGGGCAACCAGCGTAAGAAGGCCCATGCCGGCCGAAAGTAACAGGAAAGGTACTTTCTCAATCCATGTCCGGCTTGTATTCAATTTCCCGAAATAGAAATCGATGGCCAGCAGAACGACCGGAAAAATAACAGCCGCAGGCTTCGAAAGCAGTGAAAGGATGAATAATCCCATCACGGCCAGGTAAGTGGTAAGCTTCCTGTTTTGGGTATACCTTATATATATATGTAATCCTGCCAGGAAAAAGAAGGAGTAAAGCACATCCTTCCGCTCCGATACCCAGGCTACAGACTCTGTATGCAGGGGATGGACAGCGAATAACAAGGCTGTGACGAAAGCCAGCCAGGGTTTATTGCCGGTAAGCCTGCGGACAAACAGGAAAACCAGGAGTACGTTGAGCAGGTGAAGTATGAGGTTCACTACATGATAGGAGCGGGCATTCAGTCCTGATATGGCATAGTTCATGGCCAGCAAGAGCATGGTTACCGGATGGTAGTTGCCCTGCAGGGGTTTGCTCACAATATCGCTTATGTTTTTAAAACTGGTGATGGTGTAATTCTTAACCACGTAATCATCATCGTCCCAGTTAACGAATCCCGCTTTAAACACCGGTAAATAAACGATGAGCGCCAGGATGATGCACAAAACCGGCATCCACGCATAATTACCTTTAGGTTCAGGCTCCCTGGTTTTTGCCTGTTTTGCCGTCGCCGGGGGATTTCCGGCTTTTCCCTGCATGCGTTTGTTGCCCATATGCTACGGTTTGGAATTTCAAAAATAATCGAAAACTAACATATTGTGTATTCTGGAGTAAGAACTCACGGTTTTTATGTCCCGAAACAAATTCAACTCTATCAGGTTATAATATCCATAAAGAATCATAAAGCCGTAGCGGTGGTATTCATTGCCTCTCAATAGCTCACTGATTAAACCCGGACCAGATTTACGAACATATGCTGAGAATTTCCCCGTGTTTTATTTGAGAGCATGACCCTGAAATTTGAAGGTGTTGTGGAAAAGTTATTAACAATAAACAGGTAATCTTGCGGTCAGATTTAAATAAAAAATGTTGTACTGCTTACAGCAGCTAACTTTCCGAAACTTCAAACATCCATCAAAACCAATGCAAACTGTTCCTTAATATATACTTAAGCAGGTGTTACCTTTCACCAGAAAGCGGATAAATCTATTGGTGATTAATACTTACTTGTGGAAAACTTAATGTTGTAAACAAGAAGTGTTTTAATTATCTTTAGAGTTGAAAATCAGTGGAATAAACATACTTTATACCTCGCGATTATGAAGAAAATATTTACACTTCTTGCCATAACGTTATTTTGCTCTTACTCCTATGCCACACCTTCCTGGATGGGTAATCAGTCATACATTCAAAGCTCATACTCCCAGGATGTCACCTTTACCGTTTGGCAGAACGATGATTATACAGGGTTGCAGTGTGAAGTATATGTTTCGACGGATAATGGCGCAAACTGGAATAACTATCAAATGAGCTATTCGGGGAGTAATGCCGGAAACAGTGTTTGGGAAATCACACAACCGCTTCACTCCTCAGCGACATGCCTCTGTTATTTTCACGGTTATGATTCCGACGGCTATTCATATCTGTTAAACAACTCGGGAAGCAACTATTCCTTTAAAGTCAACCCCACCACAGCATCGGATGGAAACTGGAGTGATGGTGCTACCTGGTGCGATGGAACAGTGCCTTCATCCACTTCAGCTAAGTATGTGATTGCACATAATGTTGCAGCTGACCAGGCTGTTACAGTAGGTTCTGCCGTGATCAACTCAGGCAAAACCCTGACGATTAACACCTTCAAGAATTTTAGTGCTAATGGAGCTATCACAGTTGACGGGTCATTGATAGTAAATGGAGATTTTACATTCTCATCTGGTGTCATCAATGGAAATAATGTGACTGTAAATGGAAATGTCCATATCATGGGCGGTTATTTCTCAGGATCACCCACATACGGCAATTCATCCATGCTGTATTATGCCACTCACGGTAGTTATAGCCGCAGTGATGAATGGACTTCTGCCGCATCTGGTGCCGGTTGTCCGCACAATGTCCAGGTCACATTCAGTACAACACTCAATATGGGTAGCAGTGCTGCTCTTTGTACCGGATTTCTGGCTGTCTACGCTGGATCAACAATTAATGCACCGACGAATAACTTAACCGTTCAGGGTGATTTAGATATCTATGGCCTCTTTAATGTTGGAGTTGGAGCAAAAGTCACAGTAAATGGCATAATCGATAATCATGTGGGTAAAGCAGGTCTTGTAGTTAAAGCTGATGCCGGCGGTTTCGGTTCATTGATCGAGCACAGCGGAGCAAAAGCTACCGTTCAAAGCTATTTTTCAGGCAGTAGATGGCATTTTATTTCCGCACCGGTAGCCGGTGCAGTTTCAGGCCTTTTTTTCGGGAAGTACCTGATGGCGTTCAACGAATCCTCCAATACATACACGGATATAGTTTCAGTTACCGAGCCGCTGACACCCGGTGTAGGATTTGCCCTTTGGGGAGATGAAGGTGGTTTTACAATCTCCGATACCGGCAACCTCAATCATGGAACCATCAGCCGCTCATTAACCCGCACGACAACAGGAGACAACAGCGGCTGGAATCTAGTAGGTAATCCATATCCTTCGGTGATCGACTGGGATGCCGCATCAGGCTGGACAAAGACTAATCTCAACGGACCGATCTATATTGAAGATGCCGGCGGATGGGCTACCTATATCAAAGGTAGCGGTACCAACACCGGCACACAATATATTGCTCCGGGGCAGGGTTTTTTCGTAAATGTTGAGAATGTTGGCACTGGTACACTTGGAATGGATGACAATGTCAGAGTTCATAACACAACATCATTTTACAAGAGTTTTGAGGTAAATAATTTCGTACGGCTGCAGGTTTCAGGAAACGGATATACTGATGAAGCAATTGTCAGGTTTTTGCCGGAAGCTACCAACGGATTTGATAGTCAGTTAGACGCAAGGAAACTTTTTGGCTATATTGATGAATCAGCCCAGATATTTACCGGAAGCGGAGATCCTATAGTCATTAACTCGCTTGTACCTGAGACCAAATCAATTCCCCTGGGGATTCGTGCCATGACCAGCGGTACCTATACCATATCGGCTTCCGAATTGGTGAATGTACCTGTTGTGACCCTCGAAGACCTTAAAACCGGCATCTATACCGACCTTGTTGCCGGGCCTTATACCTTTAATTTTGAAAGCGGGGAAGATGAGATGCGTTTCATGCTGTATTTCGGTACAATTTCGGTACCCGAAACAGGGACTGAAGTTACCAATATCTACAGCCTGGACAAGGCGGTTTATATAGATCTTTCAAAACAGGGGAAAGGCGATGTCTTCATCTACAACCTGGCAGGACAACTGGTTGAAAACAAACCATCGGCAAGCGGGCTGGTGAACATTAGCCTGAACACAACTGGAATTTATGTAGTGAAAGTTGTTACAGGTAACACAACACTGACCAAAAAGGTGTGGGTTCGCTAACCAAATATCAATAGCAAGAAAATGACATTCGATATGAAGAAGCTCATCATAACCTCAGCAATTGCAATCGCTTTAAGCCTGCCGTTTGTATTATCTGCTCAGGAACCGCCTCATCCCAACGGAGGGGAAGACCCGTCAACAGGAGGGCATACTACTGTTGGCGGAGGTACACCCGGTGCACCAGTCGGAAGCGGTTTGGTAATCCTTTCAATTCTGGCTGCCGCCTATGGCGGTAAAAAAGTTTACCAGCTTCACAAGGACGAGAAAAACAACTCCTGATATCCTCATCAATGATTTATTAATAGCTCCCCGCCACCCGGCAGGGAGCTGTTTTTTTGTGTTTCCGCAATTCTTAACAGAGTTTCCGCCATTCATTTTCATGTCTATGTCATACTTGTTTGTGTCTTTGCAGCACTTGTTCGTGTCTATACAATACTTGTTCGTGTCAATGCAATAGTTGTTCGTGTCAATGCAAATGTTGTTTGTGTCCATGCAATTCTTATTGGACGAATGCAATTATTGTTCTAGTCAATACAATTGTTGTTCGAGTCAATGCAAATGTTGTTGGTGTCCATGCAAATGTTGTTGGTGTCGATGCAATTCTTATTGTACGAATACAATTGTTGTTCGAGTCAATGCAAAGGTTATTCGGGTCATTGCAATGATTATTCGGGTCAATGCAATTCTTGTTAGGGTCAATGCAAATTTTGTTAGGGTCAATGCAATGCTTGTTTGGGCCAATGCAATTGTTGACAGGATCATAAATCATTCTACCGGTTCAATTTCAGTCGTTCAATTACTCAATCGGTCGTTCAATCACTCAATCGGCCATTCAATTACTCAATCGGTCGTTCAATTACTCAATCGGTCGTTCAATTACTCAATCGGTCGTTCAATCACCCAATCGGCCTTTCAATTACTCAATCGGCCGTTCAATTACTCAATCGGTCGTTCAATTACTCAATCGGCCGTTCAATTGCTCAATCGCTCGTTCAATTACTCAATCGGTCGTTCAATTACTCAATCGGTCGTTCAATTACTCAATCGGCCGTTCAATTACTCAATCGGTCGTTCAATTACTCAATCGGTCGTTCAATTACTCAATCGGTCGTTCAATCACTCAATCGGTCGTTCAATTACTCAATCGGTCGTTCAATTACTCAATCGGTCGTTCAATTAGTCAATCGGCCTTTCAATTTCCCAATCAGCCTTTCAATTTCCCAATCGGTCGTTCAATTACTCAATCGGTCGTTCAATTACCCAATCGGCCGTTCAATTACTCAATCGGTCGTTCAATTACTCAATCGCTCGAGTCAATCACCCAATCGCTCGAGTCAATCACCCAATCGCTCGAGTCAATCACTCAATCGCTCGGGTCAATCACTCAATCGCTCGAGTCAATCACTCAATCGCTCCAGTCAATCACCCAATCGCTCGGGTCAATCACCCAATCGCTCGAGTCAATCACCCAATCGCTCCAGTCAATCACTCAATCGCTCGAGTCAATCACTCAATCGCTCGGGTCAATCACTCAATCGCTCGAGTCAATCACTCAATCGCTTGGGTCAATCACTCAATCGCTCGAGTCAATCACCCAATCGCTCGGGTCAATCACTCAATCGCTCGGGTCAATCACCCAATCGCTCGAATCAATCACCCAATCGCTCGAATCAATCACCCAATCGCCCGGGTCAATCACCGACCCATGCTCACTCACTGGTTAACTGCCCGGGCAGATGCGATGAAGTCATCCCTTGAGTTGCCCCACGCTACCGGTCCATTGGACTTCCATTTCAGGTTCACTGCAAAAAGTCCTGAGCTCACTGCAAGAAAATCTAAGTGTACTGCAAGAAAATCAGAACTTACTGCAAGAAAAATTAAGTGCGCTGCAAGAAATTCTAAGCTTACTGCAAAGAAACTTAAGTGAGCTGCAAGAAAATCAGAACTTACTGCAAAAAAACATAAGTGTACTGCAAGAAAATCAGAACTTACTGCAGAAAAACTTAAGTGTGCTGAAAGAAATTTTAAGCTTACTGCAACGAAACTTAAGTGTACTGCAAGAAAATCAGAACTCACTGCATAAAAACTTAAGTGTACAGCAAGAAATTCTAAGGTTACTGCAAGAAAACTTAAGTGTGTTGTAAAGTGCTTTGTGTCCCACCGGACCGGCTCAGTGATTACCTCAATGCTTTCAGCGGCAGCTTTTTATAATCAATACGCCCTTATGGCAAACTCTTCAAACGCGCGAAGCGCAAACTCTTTAAACGAGAAATTCTTCAAACCATTTGAACCATTTGAACCCTTGAACGTCCGTAGGGCAAACTCTTCAAACGCGCGAAGCGCAAACTCTTCAAACCCGAAACTCTTCAAACCATTTGAACCATTTGAACTCTTGAACGCCCGTAGGGCAAACTCTTCAAACGCCCGAAGGGCAAACTCTTCAAACCCGAAACTCTTCAAACCATTTGAACCTTTGAACTCTTGAACGCCCGCAGGGCAAACTCTTCAAACATTAAATTACAATTAAATCCCAAATTTTTTCAACAACTTAACAATCATTTCAATCTCCCTTTGTATCTTGCACACCAAATTACTACAACCGGTAAAATTCTTTAAAATACAACGTATGAAAAAATCTACGCTGCTCGCCGTATGCGCAACGGTTTTATTGTTTTTTGGCTCCGTGGGGAGCGGATGGGGACAGACGACACAAGCAGGATGGGATGTGAGTACTCAGACCAACTATGGAACTAATCCATTAGCTGCTACTACAAGTGGTACTAACGTTACTGTTGGGTCTTTGACTAAAGGAAGTGGCATGTTAGGCGGTGGTACTGCTGCATCAAGGGCTTGGGGAGCAGGTACTTCAACCACAGCTTGGGCGACAACTTCTTCTGCAACCGCAATATCAAATGGGAGTTATTTTACGTTTACGATTAAAGCAAATTCTAATTATTCACTTTCGTTAAGTGCATTAAATCCTTTTGATTACAGGCGTTCAGCGAATGGAGCTCAAACTGGTTTAATTCAATACCAAATAAATTCTGGGAGTTTCACTGATATTACGACTGTATCATTCAGTAGTACTTCTAGCTCTGGCGCTTCAATTAGTTCAACGGATCTAAGTAGTATATCTGCTTTGCAGAATCTCCCTTCAACATCAACTGTTACTTTTCGTATAGTATTATTTAATGGAAGTAGTGGTGGTGCATGGTATATATACGATAAATCAAATTCAACTGCTGTTGATTTTGCAGTTACCGGAACGACTCAAGCTTCCACCGCACCCGAAATGGATGTCCAGGGCAACAGCACCTCCATTGCCGATGGGGATGCAACACCATCTGCCAGTGACTGGACTGATTTTGGCAGCGTAGATTATGCAAGTGGTACTATCAGCAGGACGTTCACTATCTTAAATACAGGAACAGCAAATCTGAATTTGACTGGCACTCCGCTTGTATCAATCGGTGGCACTAATGCGGGTGATTTCTCAGTCACTGCAACTCCGAGTACTCCGGTAGCCGCAAGCAGCAGCACCACATTCACAGTTCAATTCGATCCCAGTGCTGTGGGTACAAGAACAGCCACAATTTCAATTGCCAATGACGATGCGAATGAAAATCCCTATGACTTTGCTATACAGGGTACAGGCTTGTCGCCTGCATGTTCAGGAACGCCATCGGGAGGTACGGCATCAGCAACTCCCAATACCGCCACATGCTCAACGGATGTGCAATTAGGATTAACCGGCCAGACCACAGGCGACGGCATTACCTATAAATGGCAATTCGGTGGAGGAAGCAACTGGACTGATATCCCCGGCGGAACTACGGTTCCATTTACAGTGGTTGGTATTGCAAGTAATACCACTTTCCGCTGCCTTGTAACTTGTACCAATAGCGGACTCTCGGCGCCATCCAGTGAAGTAAGTGTGACAATCAATGCACCTACCGGAGGAACAACAGCAGCTTCAGTGAACCCTGTCTGTCCCGGTTCGTCAACCACCTTGTCACTCACCGGTGCAACTACTACTGGTGTTAGCTGGTCATGGGAATCTTCAACGGATGGTAGTAATTATACAGCCACCGGTGGTACCAGTTCCACCTATATTACCAGTCCAAGTGTTGCAACTTATTATAAATGCAAACTTACTTGTACGGCGAGTACACAGAACACATATTCAACACCATTGCAGGTTACACTGATCTCCACTGCGTCAGATGTTACAAACCCTTCAGCCAGCACTGATAACCTTCAATCATTGGTAGGATGGACAAATCCATCCTGTTTCACCGAAGTGCTGGTAGTGGCAAGAGCTGGAGCCGCAAATGACGGCACTCCCTCTGGCGATGGAAGCGCTTACTCAGCCAACGCCACCTATGGCAGTGGTACTCCGCTTGGAAATGGTTTTGTTGTGTACAAAAGTACCGGCTCATCAGTCCTGGTCACCGGCCTTACTAACGGCACAACCTATTACTTCAAGATTTTCACCCGAATTGGGACTAACTGGAGTAGTGGAGTAGAGGTGAATGCTACACCAGCATTAACTCCAGCTACTGCAATTGTCTGGATAAGTACATCAGGATTATCATGGCTTACAGCCAATTATTGGCAAGGCAGTAGTGTCCCGACCGGATTACAAATTGCTCAATTTGCTACTGCAAATCCTTCTACAAATGTTTGTGGGATTAATCTGAATTCACCAACAGATAATAATCAACCTGTTGGAGCAATTGAATTGACAAATGCCAGGACAGCTTCACTTACTGTAGGTAATTCTTCTACTGTTGCAAATGGCACATTGACCATTAATGGTGTTGTTGTAAATGGGGTTTCAAATGTTATTCTTAGAAACAATAGCGCATATGATTTGACTCTTCAGAATGCAGTATCATCTGGAAATAAAACTATGGGAGTCGTTTTAGGTAACTCTGCCAATAACCTAGTTTTTATTGATGGTGTTGGGAATATTAATATTAGCAGTGTAATAAGTGGAACTAATAAAAATCTTACTATTCTTGGAACAGGTTCAGGGAAGGTTATTCTTACTGGGACGAATACCTATTCAGGCAATACAACTATTTCTGCAGCTACACTGAGATTGAACAAGACTGGTGGTTCAACACTTCTTGCCACTAACAATGTGATTGTCAATGGCGGCATATTGCAAGTTTCAACCAATCAAACATTAAATAACCTGGATCTTACAGGTGGTACTCTAACAATAGATGCCGGTGCTACTTTAACTATCAATGGAACTTTTACATATACTTCTGGTACTATAACTGGATCGGGAGCGATTGCATACGGAACAAATGGTACTCTGAGATACAATGGTTCTTCAGCCCAAACGGTGAGTGCAGTAGAGTTTCCTGCGACAAACGGACCTAAAGACCTTGTGATAAATAATTCTTCAGGTGTCAACTTTAGTCTTTCAAGGACTCTTTCGGGAGGGGTGACGATAAATTTGGGACATCTCTCAATTGGCACATCAGGGCAACTTACAGTTACTGGCACTATGACAAACAGTGCCGGAAACAGCGGACTTATTATTGAGTCGGGAGGCTCATTAATTGAAAGCACTTCAGGAGTTAATGCCACAGTTAAACATGAAATCACAAATTCAGCTTGGCACCTTATTTCGATGCCAAATGCTACTACTACAGCCAATGCATTCTTTGGTGATTACCTGCAATCATGGAATGAGCATGATCATAAATGGACTGATATAATTGATCCGGAGACAACACTTGTTCCAATGCAGGGTTATGGATTGTGGAGTTTGAGTGGTATTACTGAAACTACTTATACAGGAGCGCTTAATACAGGAACCCAGTCCACCGACGTTACAGTATCAGGTACATCAGCTACTAATAATGGTGCAAATCTACTAGGAAATCCTTATCCCTGTTCAATAGACTGGGAAGGCTTACGTACAACTTGGAGCGCAGTATACTACTGGAATGGTAGTGCCTATGTATCCTGGAATAATGGTGGAGCCGGCTCTCAATATGTACCCCCTATGCAGGGATTCTTTATCGTTGCACCGTCAGCAGGCACCTTCGAGCTAACCAATGCAAACAAAGTACACAGTACGGCAGGTTATTACAAATCGGGTACCGAACTTAATAGCAGAACGTTAGTGCTTGCGACAATGGGAGAATCATATTCCGACAAATTGTTCATCACATTTAATGCTGAAGCAACAGAGAATTATGATATTCCACATGATGCATACAAATTACTCGCATACACGTCTGGTCAGTCAGAGATATATTCTTATTCCGGCGATACTAAGTATTCAATAGATGTCCGTCCTGAATGCGAAGTTGTTCAACTCGGATTCTTAAATGATCAGAGTGGCATATACAGTATAGGAATTTCAGATAAATCTGACATCTCTAAAGTTATTCTTGAAGACACCAAGACCGGAACGATGAATGACCTGCTGAAAGGCAGCTATTCATTCACTTATACTGCAGGCGAAGATGACAAACGTTTCAAACTTCATATTGCAACAGTTGGTGTACCAGAGCCTCAGGATGCTGTTGGCTCTATCTATGCTTTTAATAAAACAGCCTATATTGATCTTCCAGTCTCAATAATTGGTGATATATATGTATACAACCTCGCCGGCCAGCCGGTTGCCGTGAAAGAGTCAGCCACCGGACAGGTGCGTATCAATCTCAGCCCAACAGGTGTGTATGTGGTTAAAGTAGTTACCGATAAGGAAACGCTCACTAAAAAAATCTGGATCCGTTAATCAAATATCAACAGCATAAAAACGACACACGATATGAAAAAGCTCATCATAACATCAGCAATCGCAATCGCTCTCAGCCTGCCGTTGATATTGTCAGCTCAAACTCCTCCTCATCCCGGTGGTGATCCTTCAACCGGAGGGCACACCACGGTTGGTGGCAACGCACCCGGAGCACCCATTGGCAGTGGCACCATCATACTCACCCTGCTGGCAGCAGCCTATGGCGGTAAAAAAGTGTACAACCTTCGCAAAGAAGAAAAAGAATAACCCTTAACTAACCCAAGCCTAAACATGCAGCTTCCCGCCGGTAAGACGGGGAGCTGTTTTTTTTAATTGGTGCTGATGTCGTTATTCCCTGCCCACCCCGCGCAGGTCATTGTATGGCAGGCAAGGTTTGATCAAATGTTCTTGTTTCTAAATGAATAACGAATGAAGAACAAACGAATGTTGAAGTAAGAAGTTCGGGCTTGTGCTATATGTGCAAGGCACTTATCAAAGCATGATATCTTCACGTGAAAAATGGGAGGCTGTTTTTTGTTCAGGTTTCGTATTTCCCTGCCCACCTCGCGCAGGCCATTGTATGGCAGGCGGGGTTTGTTCAAATGTTCTTACTTCCTAATGAATAACGAATGAAGAACAAACGAATGTTGAAGTAAGAAGTTTGGACCTATGCTATATGTGCAAGGCTGTTTTTCGTTCAAGTTTCGTTTTTCCCTGCCCACCCTGCGCAGGCCATTGCATGGCAGGCGGGGTTTGATCAAATGTTCTTGTTTTTAAATGAATAACGAATGAAGAACAAACGAATTTTGAAGTAAGAAGTTCGGGCCTGTGCTATATGTGCAAGGCTGTTTTTCGTTCAGGTTTCGTTTTTCCCAGCCCACCTCGCGCAGGCTATTGCATGGCAGGCAAGGTTTGATCAAATGTTCTTGTTTTTAATGAATAACGAATGAAGAACAAACGAATTTTGAAGTAAGAAGTTCGGGCCTGTGCTATATGTGCAAGGCTGTTTTTGTTCTGCTTTCATACTTCGTTTGATCAAATGTTCTTGTTTCCTAATGAATAACGAATGAAGAACAAACGAATGTTGAAGTAAGAAGTTTGGGCCTATGATATATGTGCAAGGCTGTTTTTCGTTCAGGTTTCGTTTTTCCCTGCCCACCTCGCGCAGGCTATTGTATGGCAGGCAAGGTTTGTTCAAATGTTCTTACTTCCTAATGAATAACGAATGAAGAACAAACGAATGTTGAAGTAAGAAATTCCGGTTTGTGCAATATGTCTGATACTAAACAAATCGATCTCTCAGTGTTCCGTCGTACCCTGTTTTCCTCAGTGATTTTTTATCCTCAAGGGATCAGGAGTCAGGGAATAGCCAACAGCTAACAGGAATCATTCAATAACTTCTTAGTGCTACTTCGTGTCCTCAGTGCCTTAGTGGTTACTTAAACTCTATCCCCCAGTTTAGGATAAGCCGGTAAAAGAAAAGCAGAGCAATCACAAAAATGATCACACCCCAGCGGAATGAACGGCGGCGTATCAGTCCCGACTCATGCAGGGTTTCGTACTCTATGGAATTGTACCTGATAAGGGTGGGCAGGACTACCAGACCCGGAGTGAGTGTTTTGAGAATAAGCGGGATATAATAATGAGGCAGCGTGATGACAAAAAACAGGATCACCCCGGCCATCCATGGCAAAATGATGAAAGATATAACGAAGAAGAGCCTGTATCGTGGCCTTACCAGGGTGATTGATCCTGACGATAACAGGAACAGCAGCACCGATTGCCTCCCGGTGAAAATAAGTGCAGCTATGGAAAGCATCCCGAAAATAATTTCTTCTATATCACCGGGGTTGCTGAGGAAAAGCCATTCGCTGGCATAAACGAACTCTGTGCGGGTAAGAATTCCGGCAATATAAGCCCCGAAAAACATGTTGATGCCGTGGATAAACATCCACAAAAACAGCAGGTTAAGCCGCGACTTGCTCTTGTTTTTGGCAAAGACCATGCGCAGTGAAAAGAGCGCCAGCAGGAAAACCACCACAGGGCCCGAAGCAAAAATTACCACCAGCGCCTGCCGGGTATAGAGCGGCGACCAGGTATAGAGCGGGAAAACAAGGCGGCTGTATCTCCAGATCACCGGGATGTCATAAGCGTTGGCAACGATGATGGTAACCGCCTGGTAAACAATGTAAACAATCAATGCTGCAAGCAGGTACCACGCCGATGACTGAACGAATTCCCTGAAAATGCTCTTTCTCAGTTCACGCGAGGAGCGTACTTCTTTCCAGGCGAGTTTTGTTTCGTCTTTGGCAAGCTGCCTTTCCTCGCGGTGTCGCACTTTTTCGAGGTACATGATGCGTTTGCGCTCTTCACGCAGCGGGTGTGACCTGAAAATTGCCTTAAACGGATTGCGGAAAAAATCTGCTGCCTTCAATAACCGGTCGTGCCTGACGCGTTTCCTGATCTGCTTTGCACGCTTTGCTTCTTCGGTTTGAGGCCTGACCAACGACAGCGGGTCACGCAGGTAACGGGCAATCTTACTCCAAAACTTCTGTCTTTCTTTATCCCTGATATGCCTGCGGTATGATTTGCTCTTCAGTTTCTTGCGCCGCAGCTCTTCACGCTGGCGTTCCCTGGCTGCTTTGGTGTCTCTGTATCGACGGGGCATACTGGCTTCGAAATCATGCAATAATTCAACAGCGAAGTTAAGGAAAATGGACCTGGACAATTGAAAATTGAAAATTGAAAATGGTTAATAGTTAATGGTTAATAGAAATTAGTAATTAGTAATTTGGAGAAAGGAGGACGGAGGACGGAGAACGAAGTTCTCCCGGCGGGAAGGCTAAGGGTAATGATGAGTATAGGCGTGGTAGCGACCGGTCCAACGAATTCTTCATGGAAACCGCTACTTTGCGAGTCACGGCTTGCCGGGGCGAAGCAAGCTCAGGTAGTTACCGGGGGAGTAGGAAGAATGGAGACTGGAGAACGGAGGACGAAGGACGGAGAGCGAAAGCTGGCACTTCGGTAAACTCAGTGTAAAAACAGGAGTCAGAAGTCAGGAGTCAGGAGTCAGAAGTCAGAATCATAAAAACTTGAAACTGGTAAGTTGAACAAACGAATGAAGAACAAACGAACAACGAAGTCAGAACGATTTGAACCCTTGAACGCGCGAAGCGCAATCCGATAGCTATCGGGACTTCAAACATTTGAATCCAGGAGTCAGGAGTCTGGAATCTGAAACACTCCATGCTCCCTTCCCCTTGCTCCCTGCCCCCTGCTCCTTGCCCCTTGCCCCATGCTTCTAAGCACAAAGCACAAAGCACTAAGCACTATTCACTATTCACTCACCTTCCCTGTCCCAAAAGCCCGCGTCTGCGCAAAGTCACTACCTGGGTTGAAAGAGAGAGAGTCACATGGACCACAAATGCCATATAAACTGAGCCGGTGAGGTATGAAATAAAGCAGAGCAGCAGTCCGAAAGGTATTGATCNCAGCGTTTCCTGCATGCCTTTTGGAATGTGGGCAAGAGAGTAGAAGGCAATATTGATTATTACACCGGCAGCCAGCCCGTACTCACGGTAACAGGAGAAGAACAGCACACCCCTGAACAGCAGTTCATACGCGGCAGTATATAACAGCCATCCTGTAAGCAGCAGCATTACATAGCCTCCCGACCATTGTCCCGGGCTTAAATCGGGATAGCGGACGAGTACAGACTTGCTCGTTGGCAGTATTATCTGCAAAGCAACGATCAGCATAGGTATCAGGATAAATAAATACCAGAAGCTGGCGCTGTCGCCTGATGAAAGCCCGAAATTGATCATGTCGGCATCAGTATAATACAAAGCGGCCCAGGGTATAATCCCGAAAAGCAGTATTCCGGCTGATTTGATCAGCGAAAATGCAGTGGCATCAGGTGAGGTGAAACTGCTGTCAGACCGGCGTTTCAGGATCTGATGCCTGAATATGGAAAACACAAGGATGAGTGCGGTTGATAATAATATAGACCTTAAAGCCGGCATACTAGCGGTTATTTTGGCGTAAATATAGAAAAGTGTTTGGATTCTCTGCTATGTTGATCTTTGACAAAATACCGGATGGTTTGATAAAGTCGATGAGGCTGCCTCATCATCATAGAATTTAAACCGGGACAGGCAGGGTTGTATCAATCGTTGAAATACTGAATAATCTGCATAAACTGTTGCTATCTTTACAGGTGTTATTTACTGTGACAGTGATCAAATCATAAACTTATGCAGGAACAAATCACCCTGACCACCCCGGCACTGCTGTTTTCAGCCATCTCGCTGATATTGCTGGCATATACAAACCGGTTCCTCAGTTATGCCAGCCTGATAAGGAGCTTGCATGAAAAGTTCAAAGAAAACCCGAACGACCTGCTTATGGGTCAGATTGCCAATATCCGCAAGCGGTTGTATCTCACGCGTAACATGCAGATATTGGGAGTTGCCAGCCTTTTCCTGTGTGTTGTTACCATGTTCCTGATATTTGTAGGCTTCCAGGTAATTGCCATCTGGGTTTTCGGAGCAGGGCTTATCGCGATGATAGCCTCACTGGGCGTGTCCATCTACGAGATCCGTATTTCAGTCAAGGCGCTTGACCTCCATCTGAGCGATATGGAACACGAATCGAAAAAATAAAATAGGCTGCACTAAAAATTCCATCTGGCCGGCTTCCTTTGTGCATCTTTGTGATTTCCTTCGTGGCACTTTGTGTAACAGCATTTCAGAACAGTTACACAAAGAACTCAGAGAAGTCACAAAACACACAAAAATCTTTATAACGCCTGAACTGTTTCCTTTAAAGTGATCATTTCTGATCCGTTGCTCACGTACAGTTAAAATGTAACTGATGTAATGATGCTATTGACCGAGAATGTTTTTTAAATGTTCCTCCCGAGTATGTTCCTCCTGTGTAAAGCCGTTGTTGTTGGTGCCTGTGCTGGAACCACCCGTGTATAGGGAGTAACTCCCGCCATTGGTCAGCGATGAGGAAGAGAATATCACATTGTAGTAGCTTCTGGCTGGCTGGAAAGTGACAATATCGTTGCCCGAAGCATCCTGGACATGGAACAGCGTACTTGATGAAAGAGGGCTGTTAGTCTTGGCAATGACACAATGCTGCGTCGAGGAACTACTCGGGGGTTCTGTCATGTTTGAATTGGTGCCTGAAACTACCAGAAACCCGCCGTTCACTTTGCAGGTACCGTTGAAATCCAGCCCTACTTCAGGAGCCGATTGAGGTCCATGGCCTATAACCAACCCGCCAGTAAACAGCATACTTCCGTTACTGTCGAGGCAGTCGTTGCCTGTAGCATTGGCTATCAGTGTCCCGCCGGTGACTTTTAACAGGCTGCCGTCATCCTGTTCGCCGCCGGTTCCGAAAGTCGCATTCAGGCAGTCATCCGAAGATTTTGCATTCACAGTACCGCCGTTAATGGTGATGTATGGTGCTTCAATACCCTCATAACAATTGCTGATAGTGATCGTGGCATTATTGAAGGTAGCGGCCGTCTTGGATTTGATGGCATCGTCAGCCGAGGCAATTGTAACGGTTCCGCTTTCAAAAGTGATGTCGCCGTCGCATGTGATGGCTTTGGGTTCGGCATATTCGGAGTTATTCCCTGAACCTGAAATATAAACGCTTGTTCCGGTTGTTGTAATGTTAAGTGTGGGAGTGGCGGAGGTTGAACCAACAGTAAAAGTGCCGTTAGCTGAGATGCCTCTTCCTCCTGCCCCTGAACTTGATGTTGTTAGCGACCCGTTACTGATCGTTATATTGCCGTCAGCGGTTAGACAGGTCGGAACATAGGCAACATAAACCCCTGATGAATTCTTATACCGGGCCCCGTTGCCTGAGTTGGTGATACTTATGGTGCCCGCGGTCATCGAAATACTTCCGTCAGAGGAAATGGATTTAGCGCCGTTATTCGAACTGGTGATGGTGAGACTGGCGCCACTCAGGTTTACGGCCGAACCGCTTTTAACAGCGCAGCAATAAACAGGATTGTAACCTGAGCCTGATGTTTCGAGCACTACGCTGCCCGAATTGTGAATGGTTATGTTCCCGCCGCTGAGTGTCATTGCCTGGGTGCATCTCAGCGCTTTCGACTGATCGCCTGTGACTGTCAGGTTGAGTGTGCCGCCTGAAACCGAAATAGTGCTGTCGCAGGTGATGCCGTTTTTATTTGCCTGGCTGTTGCCGGTGGTAATGTTTCCACCGGTGATGCTTATGTATCCTTCGTCACCATCGATTCCGTCGCCTGAAGCGGTGACATTGAGAGTGCCTCCCGAAATGACAATGCCTGTTTGCGACCGTATCCCGTCATCTGACGATGAAATAGTGATGTTGCCCGATAGGGTGGTAACCAGTCCGTTACAGTTAATTGCTTTGGCTTCGGCATAATCGCTGCCGCTGATATAAATGCTGCTTCCGGTGGTTGTAAGGTTCAAAGTGGGAGTGGAGGATGAATTGCCCACTGTGAATGTTCCGTCGCAGGCAATCCCGCGGCCGGCGGCTCCCGAACTGGTTGTTGTTAGCGACCCGCCTGTAACGGAGATGTTTCCGTCAGCCGACAGGCAGGTCGGGGTGTAAGCAGCAATTACGCCTTGTGAGTTTAAATAAGTGGCACCTGCGCCAGAATTAGTAATGCTTATGGTGCCTGCTGACATTATGATGCCGCCGTCGGAAGAGATGGATTTGGCGCCACTCCCCGAACTCGTTATTGTCATGTTTGCACCGTTCAGATTTACTGAAGTGCCGCTTTTCACAGCATGGCAGTATGAAGGATCGTATCCCGATCCGGAGGCAATCAGTGCGACGTTACCGGAGTTATGGATTGTGATACTTCCACCGCTCAGGGTCATAGCCTGGTTACATTTAAGCGCTTTTGACTGGCTGCCGCTCACTGTAAGATTAAGAGTGCCGCCCGAGACTACCAGCGTGCTGTCGCAGGTAATTCCGTTGGACTCAGGTTGTGAATTACTGGTAGTGATCGTGCCGCCACTGATGCTGATATAGGCTTCGTCGCCATCAATGGCATCACCGGTGGAGGTGATATTGAGTGCGCCGCCGGTAATTTCGATGCCGTCTTTGGCATGAATGCCATCTTTGGTAGCTTTGGTAACGGTGATGTTCCCTCCGTCAACTTCAATCATATCGTCGCTGCACAAGGCATGTTGTTCTGATCCGTTACAGGCAATACTTAAATTACCTGTACCGCTGAATACTGTTTTTGCCTCACTGAAAAAAGTTCCTTTCTGGTCTTCAGGCTGTCCGCTGCCATTCAGGGGAGCTGCAGCGTAGGTGGTTCCGTCAGTGATTGAATTTGTTTTTCCTGCTGCCAGTTCAACGGATGCTTTCTTATCCGACTGGAGGTTTATTGCCGGGCCATCGGGGTTGGTAATATTAACGCCATTCAATATCAGGTTGTACCTTTTGGAACTATATATCTTAAACATGCCGTTAGAGGTTGATCCTGAAAGGCTGTAATTGATATCCTGGGTTTCAATGGCCGAGGTTACAATAACGTCAGCACCTGTCGCTTCAACGGTCACTCCTTCAAAAGCCAGCGGGTTGATCACTGCAACGGAAGTTCCGGTATACTTAATGTAAATTGTGTTGGAATTGCTTCCAAATGTAAGGCTGTCAATGTCGCTGGTGGCAAACTGGCTTACCTGTCCGCTTATGCTGAAATAGGTGGTAGCACCGTCCTGGCTGAAATAGATGCTGTCGGTCATTGAAGTCGGCACACCGAGAGTCATATTATCCGACTTATGTATGAATAGCCGGTTCTGGGCAAATGCAGGGATACATCCTGCCAGCATTAAAATAATGATAACAGTTCTTCTCATAGCTTGATGAATTTTGTGGTTTGACCATCAGCTACAAGGAAGTAGACCCCGCTTTGAAGTATACTGATATCAATTGTCGGTTCAGAGGAGTGAGCGTTGCCTGCCTCAGCAGCCGGCCATCCATGCCGTATATCCTTACAATTCCGTCATCATCAGGCAGGTTGATCAGGGTGATCTCATTACCGCAGGATTGGGATAAACAGCAACCTTCCCGTTGCCAGCCGCAATGTTTTCCGTAACAGAAGTAATCACTCCGAAATACAGCTTTTGAACCTCATCGAGGTAATAATACTCAAGAGCGCCTGACTTCGGGGTCATAACGAGTTGATCGCTGCTGAAGCTGAGTTTCCTGACTGAGCTGATCAGTAATTGGTTCTCAGTTCCGTCCTGCATTTTGATGATAAGTCCTTGGGCGCATAGCGATGGTATCAGTGCAATACTCAGGAAGCTGAAGAGTAGTAGAATTTTGATTTTCATTCTTTTTGCGGGGATAACGATTAATAAGCAATAGTATTTACGACCGGATTCACCAATGGGTTGGGTGCAGAGCCGGATTTGTTCCTGCTGTGCCGGCCCAACGTCTGCCTTAATCACAAATGACCGGCAAAAGTAATTTTAATTGATTCTGTTGATGGATATTTATAGACGAATGGCTGTATTTTACGGTTATAAAGCTGTTATAATATCAGGAAAGCCTGTTATGATTGAAGGGCAAACGGATCATGAGGCTAGTTGTTCTGCAGCAATCCATGTTCATATAGGCAGGTAGTATCATAAATTTATTTGTTTGTACGTCAAAATTGATTATCTTTATATCACAGGCAAGTCCAAAGCATGGAGTTCAGCGCCTGATAAAAATTGTTCTTTAATTCCGGTCATATGAAAAATTACATTTATCTGACCACGCCTCCTGAAGCATTGATAGCTTCGATGCTGCCACCGAAGGAGTTCGGGAATTATCTTTCGAGGGGGACAAAAAACAGGAACAGGGGAGAAGCCATCTTTTTTCAGATCGATCCATATCAGATAGGAAATATGATTGATCTGAACTATGTGGAATCCCGGTGCAAACCAAAACCTGACGGTAGTCCTAAGAATTCAGTCTATCTTTCGGTATACAGGGTTTTGGAAAGGGTGCCCTTATCGGCCTTTATGAATCTTTACCTCACGACCGAGAACGGGCATACCCTGTTATTGAAAAAGATGCATTATAACAAATCACGGGAGATAAAACCCAGGGTACACCTTTACCAGGAACTATGCCCGGTCACACCTCTCGTTGCCAGTACGCTTCCACCTTCGGTCTTCCTGCGAAAACTCACCGATGGGTCGACACCGGTTATGTTGCCAAAATTGTTTTTCGTCAACCTGAAACTGGGTGAGCTTGCAGAGAACCCCGTAAGAGGATCAGCTGAAAACCTGCCTTACCACAATATCGGACACCTGAGAGACTGCCTGGAATTACTGGAAAACGGGGAAGATACCGAAATGAAAACAGTATTGAGGTTTTTCTATGGTTCACTGCTATTCAGGACAATAGAAGATGGATTTTTCCTGGGTGGCGCTGATGGAATGATATTCTATCCTTATCCTGAACTGTTGGAACTTGAAATGATCAACTATGATTTTTTCAGGTCAATCTAAGTTCTTGCTCAAGGACTAATTTCTTCAAAAATGCTTTTCCAAAGCCTGTTTTAAGTTCAATCTCTCTTCTTCTGGCAGCTGGTCTTGTATCAAAATCCTCGATCAGAATTATGCTAAATGGAGCATATGCCCTGGTGGTTTTATTATATCCCTGGTTATGATAGTTAATTCGTCTTTCAGGATTATCGGTAATCCCGACATAGATGTAATTGCGGGAGATGCTCTTAATAGCATAAACATGATACATGGCAGCAGGTTTAAAAAAATAAGCCCGGAAATTATTAATTTCCAGGCTTATGATCAGTACCCGAAGCCGGAATCGAACCGGCACGGCCGCAATGGCCAAAGGATTTTAAGTCCTTCGTGTCTACCTGTTTCACCATTCGGGCAAATGATTATTTAAAGAACGCAAAATTATAAAATACGTATTGATAGTTAATTTCACTATTATTTATTCAATCATGAATACCCGAAGCCGGAATCGAACCGGCACGGCCTGCCTGCCTCGCGCAAGGCTGTGGGTGGCAGGCAGGCCGCAATGGCCAAAGGATTTTAAGTCCTTCGTGCCTGCCTGCCAAGCATAGGGCTATAGCAGGCGGGGCAGGTCTACCTTCCCGATAGCTATCGGGATCACCATTCGGGCAAAAAAAACCTCCTGTGAATGTTGCAGGAGGTCTTAGGTTTTGAGCGGAAAACGGGACTCGAACCCGCGACCCCAACCTTGGCAAGGTTGTGCTCTACCAACTGAGCTACTTCCGCGTTGTTGGAATGAGGGTGCAAATATACAATGATTTTTAAATCACCCAAATCACATCAATATTTTTCCAACATTTTTTTTATCTGGTTCAGCTTCATCAGGGCTTCCACGGGTGTGAGCGTATTTATATCCAGGTGAATAATATCGTCACGTATCTGCTCAAGCAAAGGATCACTCAACTGAATAAGGCTTAGCTGGTATGGATCATTTCCTGACTTGGGCGTACGCTTCAATGCGGCTTTGCCTGCCAGTTGTTCACTGCTGTGTTTATTCTCAAGCAACGGCAGCAACTCCTCAGCACGTTTCAGCACGCCGCCCGGCATACCGGCCATCCTGGCCACATGGATACCGAAACTGTGCTCACTGCCTCCGGGGGTGAGTTTGCGCAGAAAGATCACCTTGTTTCCAACCTCTTTTACCGCGACATGATAATTCTTTATACGCTGAAAAGTATCAGCCATTTCATTAAGCTCGTGATAATGCGTGGCAAACAACACTTTAGCGCGGAAAAGAGGATGTTCATGGATGTATTCAGTCATTGCCCAGGCAATGGAGATTCCATCGTAAGTACTGGTGCCCCTGCCGATTTCATCAAGCAGGATAAGGCAACGGTCAGATATATTGTTGAGAATGCTGGCGGTTTCATTCATCTCAACCATGAAGGTCGATTCGCCGGATGAAAGATTGTCGGAGGCTCCCACACGGGTGAATATCTTGTCCACAATCCCGATGGTTGCAGATTTAGCAGGGACAAAGCTGCCTATCTGTGCAAGCAGGACGATCAAAGCTGTCTGTCGGAGCAGCGCTGATTTACCTGACATATTAGGTCCGGTAAGAATGATGATCTGCTGCTGGTCATTGTTGAGCATCACATCATTGGCAATATATTCCTCACCGGTGGGCATCAGTCTTTCAATCACCGGGTGCCGCCCTTGTTTGATGTCTATCGTTGGGCCATCGTTTATGTCGGGGCGGGCATACCTGTATTCATGGGCAATACGGGCAAACGACAACAGGCAATCAAGGCGGGCAATAAGCTGGGCATTGAGCTGGACCGGTTCAACATAACCGGCAAGGCTTAACACAAGTTCGTTGAACAGCTGTGTTTCGAGGTCGAGAATTCTTTCACCGGCGCTCAGTATCTTTTGCTCGTATTGCTTCAGCTCCTCGGTAATGTAACGCTCTGCATTTACAAGAGTCTGTTTCCTCATCCATTCCGGAGGCACTTTATCCTTGTGTGCGTTTGTTACTTCGAGGTAATATCCAAACACATTGTTGAAACCTACTTTAAGGGAAGTGATACCGGTTCGTTCGATTTCACGCTGCTGAATCTGAACGAGATAGTCTTTGCCAGAAAGCTGTATATATCGCAATTCGTCCAGTTCTTCCGAAACGCCGGCTGCAATCACCATTCCTTTGGCTACCGTAACAGGTGCTTCAGCATGTATTTCACGCCCGATCTTATCGGCAATCAGTTCACATGGATTCAATTGGTCGGCAATACGCCTGAAAGCGTCATTGCCTGAACCCGAACAGGCTTCTTTTACAGGAATGATTGCCTGTAAAGCCCTGCGTACCTGCAATACTTCACGCGGACTTATTCTCCCCACGGCTACCTTGGAAATTAATCGTTCCAAATCGCCAATCACCTTTATTTCATGCTCTATTATTTCAGTAAAAGGCTGATGCTGAAGCAAGTGCTCAACCATCTCATGCCTTTCAACAATAGGCTGCTTATCCTTGAGCGGGAGCAGAATCCACCGTTTCATCAGGCGGGAGCCCATGGGGGAAATGGTGCGGTCGATGACCGACAGCAGGGATGCAGCGTTTTCGTTATGGCTGCCCAGCAGCTCCAGGTTTCTGATAGTAAACCTGTCGAGCCACACATAATGATCTTCCTCAATACGTGAAATCTTACTGATATGCTGTATGCGGTCGTGCTGGGTTTCGGAGAGATAATGCAGTGCGGCGCCGGCAGCTATAATGCCGTTGGTAAGTTCGCTAACGCCAAATCCTTTGAGTGAAGTGGTGCCGAAATGGTTGAGCAGAAGCTGGCTGGCAAAGTCGTAGGTAAAAACCCAGTCTTCGAAATAACTGAGATAGAAACGGTTGCCGAATGTTTCCGTAAATTGCTGCCGTTTGTTTTTCTGAACGATGACCTCGCTGGGGCGGAAAGTCTGAAAGAGCTTGTCGATATAATCATTTGATCCCTGCGCCAGCATAAACTCGCCGGTGGAAATATCGAGGAATGAGACGCCAGATGAGGCCGGCAGAAGGTGAATGCAGGCAAGAAAGTTATTTTCCTTGTTTTCGAGTATTTTATCATTGTATGAGACACCGGGAGTCACCAGTTCGGTGACACCGCGTTTTACAATGGTTTTGGCGGCTTTGGGATCTTCAAGCTGGTCGCATATGGCTACCCGGTAACCGGCACGCACAAGTTTGGGCAGGTATGTGTCAAGCGCGTGGTGAGGGAAACCTGCCAGTTCCACATAGGCTGCCGATCCGTTGGCGCGGCGGGTAAGTACGATACCCAGGATCTCAGAAGCTTTGATGGCATCACTCCCGAATGTTTCGTAGAAATCGCCTACCCTGAACAATAACAATGCATCAGGATATTTTGTCTTGATGGCATTGTACTGCTTCATCAGGGGAGTAAGCGCGGTATCTTTTTCGGAAGTGGACAATGGGAGAAGTTTAAAGTTGTTCGTCAATGGTTAATTGACAATTGACAATGGACAATGGACAATGGACAATGGACAATGATTAATGGTTAATGGTTAATGGACAATGGTTAATGGTTAATGGTTAACGGTTAATGGACAAGGGTTAATTGACAATTGACAATTGAGAATGGCTAACAGCTAGCTCCCTGCTCCCTGCTCATACATCCTAGTCGCAAATTTAGGAATCTTACCTTTGAGAACATAGTAGCTATGGCAGAGCTGTTGATAAGTTTTAAATTTGCTGAAAAATTCCTTCAGATGCGAAAACTCAAAATGCATGAGCTGAACAGGGTAAGCGTGGAGAAAATCCAGGGAATGCAGAAGATTCCGGTTGTTATTGTGCTCGACAATATAAGGAGTCAGCACAATATCGGATCGGTTTTCAGGACCGCCGATGCGTTCAGGGTCGAGAAGATTTTTTTATGCGGGATTTCAGCTACTCCTCCTAACCGTGAAATTCAGAAAACAGCGCTTGGTGCAACAGAATCAGTTCATTGGGAATATTTTGAGGATGTTTCGAGAGCTGTTAAAAATCTGAAGGAATCAGGATACCATGCAGTAGCCGTTGAGCAGGCTGAAGGTAGCATTTCACTCGCTGACTATCAGCCGCCTGCAGGTGGTAAGATTGCACTGGTATTTGGTAACGAAGTGAACGGGGTGAGCGAATCTGTGATGGAGATAGCCGACGGCTGCATCGAAATTCCACAGTTTGGCACCAAGCATTCTTTCAATGTTTCAGTCACTGCAGGTATTGTACTCTGGGAAATATTTAACAGGCTTGATGCCGGAATTATCAATAAATAATATAGAGGTCAATTCACTGTTCTGCATCTGAAAACTTTCAAAACATTTCATTATTAAGGTCATTCCTTTGTGATTAAAAGTGATTTATTTTGAAAATTATTTGCTTAAGGTACAAATCGTACTCTTATTTAATATATTTGCTTATTGCACAATGAGTTTAAACCAAGTAGATATCCGTTAAAAAGCCCTTTTATGAAGAAGAATTTTACTTTCGGAAACTTGATTGCCGGTCTTATATTGCTTACATTTTTTCTCTCGTACGGTTCAGTTTCAGCGCAGGAAAAGCAAAAATCAGGCAATAGTTTCAGTGGTTATGGTTATATAGGTATTAATGGCGGTATATCGCAGTACCTTGGCGACCTCAACAAAAATGACTTCTATAATGATCAGATAGGGTGGGGCGCCGGTTTTCTTGGAGGCTACCAGTTAAGCCCTGTTTTCGGGCTTCGCGGACAGTTTGTTACAGGCAGGCTCAAATCAGAAAGGACAGATACTCATTTTGAAAAACTTGATGCCAGTTTCTTTGACCTTGGGCTCAATCTTACTCTGAATATCAACGAACTTTTCGGAAGGTATAACCCCGACAGGTTTGTGAATTTTTACCTTTTTGGAGGTCCTGGATTTTCGTCGCACCATACCCTGATAACCGACCTTGACGGAGTCAAACTGGAAGAAACGAATGGCCGGGAAATGGAATTCATAGTTCCGGTAGGTGCTGGTGCTTCATTCAGATTGGGAAAAATGGTTGATCTCAATCTGGAATATGGTGATCACCTTACATTCAGTGACAGTAAGCTCGATTTTCTTGAAACCACCGCACCGCGCGATCATTACAGTTATGCTTCAGCAGGACTTTGTTTTAAACTTTATAAGAAGGACAGGGATCATGACGGTATAGTTGATAAAAAGGATTTATGTCCTGAAACGCCCGGATTGCTGAAATTCCAGGGATGTCCTGACAAGGATGGCGACGGTATAATTGATAAGGAAGATGCCTGCCCCGATGTAGCCGGACTTATGGAATTTAAAGGCTGCCCCGATACTGACGGCGACGGTATTCCCGATAAAGATGATGCATGTCCCGCTGATGCCGGAAAGAAAGAGCTGAATGGCTGTCCCGATAAAGATAACGACGGTATTGCCGACAAGGATGACCGCTGCCCTTCAGATGCTGGTAAAAAAGAATTAAATGGCTGTCCTGACAGGGATGGTGACGGAATCGCTGACATTGATGACAGCTGCCCCGACAAACCCGGGACGGTTGCGTTCAAAGGCTGCCCCGACACCGACGGCGATGGCATTCCTGACAATAAAGACCAATGCCCTGAAGTAGCCGGAACCGTTGCCAATAATGGTTGCCCTGAAGTTAAGAAAGGCGTGGAAAGAGTTGTTTATTTTGATACCGACAAGAGCATTGTTATTGAAAAATACAAGGCTGATCTGGATGAGTTAGCCGATTACCTGAAAGCCAATCCAGATATGAGAATTTCTGTTTCAGGCCACACTGATTCAAGGGAATCGGAATCCTACAACATGGCATTGTCTGACAGGCGCGCTACCTATGTTTGTAACTACCTTGTGAAAAAAGGTATTAAGAAATCAAGGTTTGATAAATACTTCTATGGTAAAAGCAAGCCGGTAGCCTCCAACGATACACCTGAGGGAATGGCACTCAACCGCAGGGTGGAAATAAGCCAGGTTAAATAGTTTAGACCTGAACTGATTGATATAAAAGCCGGAATTAACCAGATTCCGGCTTTTTTATTCAGGAGATTTTAAAAATGATGATGTAAGTAGCTGAAGGAAGTCCGTAATATTCACCTGTTGCTGTGAGAACGAACCCGTTTTTGATCAATACCTTTGCTGAAGCCTCGTTTGCAGGATCGATGATGGCAATCAATTGACTGACGGAATTAAGTGTTCCGGCATACCTGATCAGTTCTTTTGTGATTTCGCCAGCAAACCCTTTTCCCCAGAACTCAGGAAACAAACAGAATCCCAATTCAAGGCATGAAGGATCTTGTAAGTCAGGAGGTACAAGTTTTGCCAGCCCGATATACTTATTACCTTCTTTAGTGTATACCGAGTAATATCCTGTTCCGTTGTCAAGGTTATTTATTTCTATTGCTTTGAGGAACCTGGTATCCGCCTCCTCGGATGTGAGGGCTCTTCCGGTGATGTATTTCATCACCTGCCCGTTCATATAGACAGCCATAAACCGGTCGCGCCCTTCAAGAGTAAATTTGTCGAGCAGCAACCGCTCAGTTGTGAGAAGCATTATTAATTTGCGATTAAAAACAATTAAACATACCTGACGAAAATCTTAAGTGATATCGCTTCTCGGAGGTTTTATTCAAATGCCATCTTGTTCAGATAGAATACATTGCGTTTGTTTTCGGTGAGGTAGTTATTCCTGATAGTCTGGTATCCGGATGCCAGGTAATAACTGTCATACCAATGCTCCATGGTTCCAAGATACTCATACGAAACCTGGTCGGTTTGCCTTTTTGGAGCTATGCTTACATATTCGGTATTATCAAGGGTTTCGGGACCTTTTATAGTTTTCACGGCTAATTTACCGTTCGCATTATAAAACAGGGTCATTTCCTGGCCACTGAAAACATAATTCATCTTCTGATTAAGGAAGGTTGTGAGGATGTCGCGCATTTCCATGCCGTTGTCCCAGGCTTTCACGCCGGTAGAATCGAAGGCGGCTAGGAAAGCATTGCTGTACCTGAAACCATCAAAAACCGAATAAGTGGAAGGGAATGCCCTGCCGTAATAATCATATACCATTTGAGTCATGGTATGATACTCAGGATAGTATGTTTCACCCAACAGCAGGAATTTGCCGTCGGAAGCAATCACCGGGTGCATCAGCAGGCGGTAGTTGAGCGAGCTGCCGTTATCATCCACCGTGTTGTCTTCTCCTGTCAGGCTGTTTTTTTCTCTCTTTTCACTGCGTTTGCGAAGCCTGAGCACATCCATATCGCTTGTGATTTTGAGTGCATTGGCGAAATCGACAAAACTGTAATACCTCAGGGTGGGTGTTAAACTATCACCAACAGCGGCTGTAAAATATCCATCGGATACAGGGGTGTTGTCATTGTTGGCATCGTAGGTATATGGCCGGTTGTATAAACTGTTGTAATAGTAGTAGTTATAATAATCGTTATAGTAATCATACTGACGCCTTCCCCTGTTGGAGTAGCCGTAACAGCCTGTCAGCAAGCCCCGGGTACCATTCATTGGCACATATTCAGCTGAGTTAATTATTCTTTTTTCAATTTCACCTTCAAAGGAGATTGTATTACGCAGGGCCGATGAAAGGTCGTATTTGTTGACATACAACTTGTTACGAGTCGATGTTTTTTGCACTTTATAAGTGGCGTAAACATCTTTGTATGTTGTATCGACAGCCACATCAAGCAACAAAGCGTCGTCTTCAGTGCTTATCTCATAATTGCGTTTCTGACCGTCCATCAGTGAAAAAGCGATAAGTCCTGGTTTCCCTTTGTTTTCATTGTACCCGATAAAAACGAGGTCGTTGAGTACTTCAAAATCTATGACATCAGCTTTATAGGGAATATCGCTGCGATGTTCAGTGATTATTTGTTTTGAAGGAATGATGAAGAGTACTGAAATGTTTCCGGTTTCATTGCGCCGGGTATCGTGGAACAGAAGGTAGATGCAGTTATTGCGATAAATGCTTTTAAGGAAGCTGACATCTTCGCGCAACGGTATTCTTTTTTGCCATACTTGTTGCAGGTTGCGGTCGAGTAAGTAAAACGACCATGAAACGGAATCTTTGCCGGTCTCCTCTATGGTAGGATAAAACAGGCATACGCCCTCTTCACCGCATGCTACGTGGTTAAAGGGGCTGGTTCCCGAACGCGTTGGAACCTCAAACCTTATTGGTTGTTGAGCCTGTGCCTCTACAACGATAGATATTAGCAGGAAAAGGGAGAAGTTTAAAATACGTTTGAGCATGACCGGATTTTTCATCTTTCAAAATTAACAATTAGGCTTTGCTTTTTATTTTGGAACGATATAAAAAAAGCAGCCCAGAGGCTGCTTTTTTTGTTTTCCATTGCAAGGTTAACGAACCACGATGCGGGAGGCTGATGTCGAACCAGTCTTGTTATCGTGAACTTTCACGAAGTAAACTCCCGGGTTCAACGATTTTACATCGATGCGGGTTGCACCTTCAGTGGTTTTTTTGCTTTCAATTTTCCTGCCGGAAGCATCAATCAGTGATACATCATACGAACCGTATTCTTTGATATTGATGAAGAACCAGTTCCTGCAAGGATTTGGGTACAATTCAAAAGCAGGCCCTTGATGTGCAGCCTCATGAATGCCAACTCCGGAGTTAGCAGAAATAAGCACATCGTCGACCTCCCAGGTTGGGGCGTCATCAACTGTTGAAGTATATTTAAATGCAATGTGCACATTCGACTGATTATAGTCCGACAGGTCGATATACTCTGAAGGTGTCCATGCCCAGGCGCCGGCCGAAAGTGTAACGCCCTGACTGATGTCAGTCCAGGTGCCGTTTGAAGTTGGGTTACCATTGTTGTAATCCGTAGAGATAAGTATCATCATCGGATTGCTTCCGTTACCGTAATTCTCTCCTGAATAAAAGCGAAGTTTTGGAGAAGGGGTTTCTGAAAGGTCAATCACCGGTGAAATCAACCAGTCTTCATTGGCCAGGTTGGTGGCTGAGTATCCGCTCATTTTAGCGCATCCGCTACCATCAACACCATGGATTGTATCATGAACCCATGTTTGATCCCCTGTAACGCTGAACTGTGTCCATGGGCTGAGTCCGTCATTGAAGTTGTATAATTCCACTACAGCCTGGGTGGTTGCATCGGCCGAAGGAGCGGTACCGTCGGTTTTGTAATTGATGTATGAACCATAATTGGTGTAAGGGAATATTTTGAAATAGTAATGGCTTGAAGCATTCAAACCATCCCATGTCATTGACTGATCACCAAGGGCAACATTCCATGATCCGGTCCCATCACTTAAATCGTTATCGTCGGCTTCAGGTGTTCCATCAACCGGCGCTGCAATGGTTGAACTGGTCGAGGCTTTTATAAGATATGCTACAGGTAGCTGGGTTCCGGTTGCATCGGTCCATGAAAGAAGAGCTGATAATCCAACCCCCTCCGCTGTAAAAAGTGTCGGGTAGTTTGATGGTTCAGGATCGGGCGTGTAAGTGCCAAGCACCTGGCCATTATTGAGTTGTCCCATGGTAGCTGTTGCGGGAGGCTGCCATACGAATGCGCCGTATTGGCTTCCTGTTCCCGAGAGTTGCAATGATTGGCCAACAGGTGAATTTACTTCCGATACACCTATATCAACTGATGTTAGCCCGCTGGCCGGGCCATCAACAGCCGTGAGGGTGCCTTCGTAGCTCAGGAATTGACCTGTCATAGGATTGCCCTGGTAGCTGAGGCAGAGTCCGTCGGGTGCACCATTCTGAATACTTCCGCCTGCAGCGGTATAGTTCAGATAGTAGAAAGTAAAATTACCGGATGTGGCGCCTACGGTATATTCACTCAGCAACTTCTGGCTATAACTCTTGCCGTCATTGCCATTATACAGGTCAATGGCAAAATCAGCCAAATCATAGGTGCCTGCATTTTCGATGATCACTTCGATAAACTCATCTGCATCGGTTCCTGTGTTGTCATAATGGATTTCATTGATCCATGCATTCTGGGCCATAAGCCCTGTTGCCGCAAGGAATGCTGCTATAAATGTTGCTAATTTTCTCATGGGATATTCTTTCAGATTATTTAATGATGAGTTTACGGGTGGCAATGATTTTGCCGTCGTTGGTCATGATTTTCACCAGGTAGATACCACCGGGAACGCGACTCAGGTCAAGGTTAATGACATCACTTGATGATTCAATATTCTCAACCCTTGTTCCAAGCAGTGAGATAACACTTACATTGACCAAGCCTCCGGTTGGATTGGTCACAGAAACTTTTCCTGAAGCCGGGTTTGGATATACATTTACTTTATCACTTGCTATCTGGCTTATGCCATCAATATCAACATGAATGTAATTGGTTTTTGTCATTGTGCCCGGGCCATAGGCATTGGTTGCAGTGAGTGTTACCGAATATACTCCGAATGTGTTGTATTGTACAGAAGGATTTTGCTCTGCAGATGTTTCAGGTGTACCTCCCGGGAAACTCCATTGCCATGAGGTAGGATTATTTGACGAAAGATCGGTAAATTGAACATAATCCCCTGTAAAAACAGTGGTGGGAACACCGACAAAATCAGCAAATGCCGGGGGATTAACACAGCCTGAACCCGGAGTGGCGTATATGCTGTCGCCTGCTGCATTTACAGCGGCATATTCGGTAGATGCTTTCCAGTTTATTGCCAGTGAGTTGTCACTGTTAGGGTCACACAGCGTGAGTGACGGGCCGTAACCGTCAGCGAGCGAATCCCAAGGGGTTTGATCATCGTAAGGAACATGGTCAATAATGTATCCGTAAGGGTCTACGATTGTAATATTCTCACCACTGTTGCTCAGGGCACCTGAAGTCCATTGGATGGAGGACACGCCGAAGGTATTCTGCATTGCAGCAGAACTTGCGGCAACAAGCACATAATGGTTAGCTGCTAGATCGTATGAGGGGAAGGTGAGCGTTACGCCTTCGGTAAAGGTAAATCCCTGAAGATTGACATCGGCTCCGTTGTTATAGATCTCGATGAATTCCAGTGTGTCGGTACCTGATTCGGGCGAATTATACATAATTTCAGTAATCACAAGGTTTGCACCTGTACCACATTTTCCGTTAGGTGTGGCGTAGATATTCTCACCCGCCTCATTGGTAGCGGCAAGTATTCTGGAAGCCGACCATGATTCGGGCAGCGAATTATCGGAATTCGGGTCACAGATCTCCAGGCTGGGGCCATAACCGTTTGCCAGCGTATCCCAGGGTAGTGTGGGCAGGTAGTATACATAATCTTTGACAGTGCCTAGTGCATCCTTTAATTCGATTTCGCTTCCGAAATTGCTCAGTACACCACTGGTCCACTGTGCAGAAGTGAATCCAAACGTGTTGTTAAACGAAACGGCATCTCTTGCTACAACAAAATATTTACCTGCATTTACTGTAGTATCAGGGAAAGTATAGGTAATTCCTTTGGAGAAGTACCAGCCGTTAAGGTTTACATTTGAAACACCCTTATTGTAAAGTTCAATAAATTCAATGGTGTCGTTACCAGCATCAGGTGGATTGTACATGATTTCGGTGATCATGATATTGTCGCTCGAGTTGTAGATGAAATCAGCAAGGTTTCGGGCAGTAATAAAGTCACCGTCAACCCTGGAGTTTGGTATAACAACGATGTCTTCACGGGCTGAAGGAACAGGAGTGCCTATATAATCGACATCATAAAATGTTGTCCTGAAATTGACTGCTGCGCCATCAATATCGGTAACCGGGTATATAGTTCCATTGGCAAAATTGCCGGTAGCGCCTGTAAATGTCAGGTTCGGGATCTTGATGACTTCTGATTCATAATTTTCCCAGTTGCTGTTCAGTTCACTGAGCGTAACGACTTCCGGTGTGATCGTGTTGCCCGACGAAGCCGGAGCACCCGGGTCTGCCAATGGCAGTAGTTCCATCATATCATTAAAGTCGGTGACTGTACAAATAATGTTTGTAATGGCATCACCAATCGCATAATTAGTGGTTATTGTTCCGCCGTTGTCATCGATTAGAATACCTGCCGTGGCATCCTGAATGAATTTCTGATGACGGAATGACTGCTGGAATGTGAGAATTCCGTTACCTGTATATAGATATTTTACACCGGGTGTGCCAGCACGAAGTTCGGCCAGTGTGGCTACAGGTGTGGGCGGTGGAATTATGCTGAAAATGCCGCTGGTTGCGGAAATTGATTGCGGTATATCGGTAATGCGTATTTTGCTGTCAGTGCTCAATGGTTGTGCCGCGGGAATGTTCCAGGTCCATGATCCGTTAATAGCAGGCACCGATGCAGCAAGGGTTGTCCAGGTAGGTGTGCCGGCTGAAGCGTCGGCAGTGTATTCAATTTTAACATTTGCATTGGTGCCTGAGGCATTCCAGGTAATATTGTGAGTAGATCCCTGTTCCCATTCTTCTCCAGCAGAGGGTGATGTAATTGTGAGATTAACCGGAGCAGCAAGTCCGGCTACTGAGCTCCATGTGGTACCGATACGGATACCGTCGAGCTTAAGTGATGCTCCACTTGAGGTGCCTCCCTGACGCATGGCAACACTGCCAATATCAACCGGATCAGTCGGAGTATCTGTATTTGTCAATAGTGGAGAAGCTGGTTCAGGATCACCAATTACCGGGTTAATGAACAGATTTACCACGTCGTTTGCTGTTCCTGATACAATCGTATATTTGACTACAAGCAAGTATGTTGTGCCAATTGTATAATTGAAGCCTGAATAGTTAGCTGTATTTGACGCTTGAGAAATTCCGAAGGCCAGGTTGTTACTTGCATCTTTTTTGACAAAAAGTTTAGCTTTAAAAGTTGTACCCAAGGTAGTAGGCCCCAAATGAAAGAAGTAATCGCCGGTAGTAGTGGCGGATATGATATTTACCAGTAATCCGGCATAAACCGATCCGGTGGTTTGGGTGGCAAATTGTTTATTCACATCTTCCCCATTTGTGGCCATAGTTATTTCCTCACCGATGCCTGATGATTGGTAGTTTGAATAAGTTATGGAACCAGCCGTCGTAGCAATAGAATTGGTGCCGGCACCACTATGTGCTACCCAACCGTGAGCAGTCAGCAAATCGCCAACCGGATATGCGAAATTTTCTTCGAACAACAATTGAGCGTTGCCTTTGAGGGAGAATCCGGCAACAAACAAGGTGCTCATTAACAGGTAAAAGAGTAGATTTTTCTTCATGATGTTGAATTTATATGTTAGGTTATTTTTTGGATACTTTCTACTTTACAAATATTAAAAAATATTCCGGTATAGAATTAAATGCCGGTTATATTTTTATTAACAAAGAGGTGACGTTATAAGTTCTATAATAGCAAAAAAAAGAGGTCGGCGGATTACCGTCAACCTCTGGCAATATTTATGTTTGATGGTGTTTATTTCACTTCTTCAAAGTCCACATCCGTTACTTCCTGGTCAGGCTGTGAGCCTCCCGGTTGCTGCTGTTGCTGTTTGTCAGCAGTCTGATCCTGGGGCGCTCCCTGCGACGCTTTGTAAAGCTCTTCGCTGGCAGCCTGCCATGCCGTATTGAGGGTGTTCATGGCACTCTCAATTGCAGGTAAGTCGCGGTTTTTATGCGCTTCTTTCAGTTCGGCGAGGGCTGATTCAATAGGAGCTTTTTTATCAGCAGGAAGTTTATCACCGAATTCTTTGAGCTGCTTTTCAGTCTGGAATATGAGGGCGTCAGCGCTGTTGATCTTTTCAACTTCTTCTTTCATCTTACGGTCAGATTCGGCGTTGGCTTCAGCTTCCTCTTTCATGCGCTTGATTTCGGCATCACTGAGTCCCGATGATGCTTCGATCCTGATCTGCTGCATCTTGCCTGTGCCTTTGTCCTTTGCTGAAACATGAAGAATACCGTTGGCGTCAATGTCGAAGGTAACTTCGATCTGGGGTATTCCGCGCGGAGCAGGGGGGATGCCATCGAGGTGGAAACGCCCGATGCTCTTGTTACCCGAAGCCATTGGCCTTTCGCCCTGGAGCACGTGGATTTCAACCGAAGGCTGACTGTCGCTGGCTGTAGAAAATACTTCCGATTTGCGGGTTGGAATGGTTGTATTCGATTCGATGAGTTTTGTCATCACACCACCTAGAGTTTCGATGCCCAGTGAGAGTGGGGTAACATCGAGCAACAGCACATCTTTAACTTCTCCGGTGAGTACACCACCCTGAATGGCTGCGCCTACTGCTACAACTTCGTCAGGATTAACGCCTTTTGAAGGGGCTTTCCCGAAGAACTCTTCAACGGTTTTCTGGATAACAGGAACACGCGTTGAACCTCCAACCAGTATCACTTCATCAATCTGTGAAGCAGAAAATCCTGAATCGGAAAGGGCTTTGCGGCAGGGCTCAATGGTCGAACGGACAAGATCATCAATCAACTGCTCGAATTTGGCACGGGTGAGAGTGCGGACAAGGTGTTTGGGAATACCGTCAACCGGCATAATGTAAGGCAGGTTGATTTCGGTTTGTGTCGAACTCGACAGCTCAATTTTTGCTTTTTCTGCGGCTTCTTTCAGGCGCTGCATTGCCATCGCATCTTTGTGCAGGTCAATACCTTCATCTTTCTTGAATTCTTCGGCAAGCCAGTCAATGATACGCTGGTCGAAATCGTCACCACCAAGGTGAGTATCACCGTTGGTTGATTTAACTTCAAAAACGCCGTCGCCAAGTTCCAGGATTGATATGTCGAATGTTCCGCCGCCGAGGTCGAAAACAGCGACCTTAAGGTCTTTGTGTTTTTTATCCAGGCCATATGCCAGAGCTGCAGCAGTAGGCTCATTGATAATACGTTTAACTGTGAGGCCTGCAATTTCTCCGGCTTCTTTTGTAGCCTGGCGCTGTGAGTCGCTGAAGTATGCCGGCACAGTGATGACGGCTTCGGTAATGGTTTGTCCCAGATAATCTTCAGCCGTCTTTTTCATTTTCTGCAATACGATGGCTGATATTTCCTGCGGAGAATACATCCGGTCATCAATTTTTACGCGGGGGGTGTTATTGTCGCCACGAACTACTGTGTAAGGCACACGCTGAATTTCTTTCGTAACCCTGTCGTAAGTTTCGCCCATGAACCGCTTTATTGAGTATACAGTTTTATGAGGATTGGTTATTGCCTGCCTTTTTGCAGGGTCACCTACCTTACGTTCGCCATTTTCGGTAAATGCCACAATGGATGGTGTGGTACGACGGCCTTCGCTGTTGGGGATCACGACGGGTTCGTTACCTTCCATAACTGCTACGCAGGAGTTGGTAGTTCCAAGGTCTATTCCAATGATTTTTCCCATGGTTGATATTGTATTTTAAATTTTTCTGAAATTCTTTTGAGTCACAAAGTTTTGTCAATCATTGTGCCATTCAACGTATAGTTTTTAATATTTATGGCTGATACTGAATCTGTAGGGATTTGGATATAAGGTATATGCTGTTTAAGTATCTAAAAATCAAATTTGTAGAATATATTATACAGGGTTTGTTTTTTTGCTGCCAGACTTTTTCGGTAATAAATTTGTCATATTTCTGATGACAAAAAGGCAGAATGACAGAGGGTTCAACCATTTCGATTGAGCCAACGGGAGTCAAGCATTAAAACAGAAAATTAAGTATGCTAAATAATATGCATCGAACAGGTTCACTCTCGCTTAGTGGTCAACAGCGATAGATTGAAATAGAAAAGGGGAAGCAATTAACCCAGCGGTTTCAAAAATTTCAGCCCGGTCGAATTCCAGAGGTCCAACTGGGTATCGGTGCTAAGCTGGTATAGGATTATTTTTCGGTAACGTGCCGAAAAAACGCCCAGTCCGTTTGTGATGTTCGAGTATTCGGGTTTCTCCATCAGCACGCCGGTCGATGGCTCGCTCACATCGAGGTAGGTGCTTAGATCGTCGCCGGCTACGGTAAATATCAGTTCAAGATGATCGGCTTTGCGGCCAAGCACAGCATCCTCTTTCGATGCGTCTGAATATGGAATTTTCGAATTGCAGATATTGTAGAATTCGGCATTCAGGTAATCGACCTGCATATTATCACCACCGTCGAGCGAGGTCGACTTCTTACTCGAAAGAGGCCATTCCACTGAGCGGAGAATAGTATCGCCCGGTGCCGAAGTTTCTTTAAAGTAAAAGATAATTACCGGCTGGTAAAGCCGTCCGTTTACAGCCGATATCCATTCAAATTTCTGAGAGGAAGTAGTTGCCTTCTTAAAGTTCAGCGACTTTGTGCCGGAGGTTGGCTTCGTTATTGAAAAGTTCTGCACCAATTTGGTGGATGATGTCACCTCGTTACCATTTTTCCTGTTTCTGATCTTCAGGTTATATTTCGATTTCGGATTTAATGCTGTTTTGATCGTGTAAACCAGATTGTCAGGATAATAAAAAGTGCCGGAATCTCTGTTGCTCAGTGTGATTGTATCAAGCGTCATCATGTTGCTGCCACCTGCTTCGGTTACTTCTTCAAGGGTAACATCAATATTGGCTCCGTAACTTGATGAATCAGGGTTTTGAGCATACTCAAGAGCATTACCCTCGCCCAGAAAAGCCTTGTTGATCCTGATATAATGAACAGTGTCATTCTGGCTGAGGATGCCATAAACAATAGTGATATCTTTATATTCGGCTGTGACATCAAAATCCGTTGTGCAAGAGTTAATAAACATAGCACAAATGAAGAGCGGTAACAGACCGTAGAAGTATTTCAAGACTGGCAAACGAAACATTATCGATAATTTAAGCATAGCAAAAGTATGTATATTTTCAAGACGCCTTTTATGCATCATCATTAACTTTAACTTTCCGGGTTAATTTCTTTGTAGTTTTGTAATGCCAAACCGATAATATATAAAAGATAATCTCCTGGAAAAGAAAGGATTGTATTTTGGTGGTTTTCTCAAAATGACAGGATTATGACAAATTTCAGCAAAGTATCAAAAGTTACCACCCATGTGCTTCAGGAAATGAAGCTGAAAGGGGAGAAAATTGCAATGCTTACGGCTTATGATTTTTCGATGGGCAGGTTGCTCGACAGGGCAGGCATTGATGTGATACTGGTTGGTGATTCGGCATCCAATGTAATGGCCGGCCATACCAGTACACTGCCGATAACCCTTGACCACATGATATATCATGCAACCTCGGTTTTAAGAGGTGTTCAGCGGGCGCTGGTGGTTGTCGACCTGCCTTTTGGCACTTATCAGGGAGATTCACGCGAAGCGCTTCAATCGGCTATTCGTATTATGAAAGAAGCCGGGGCTGATGCTGTGAAGATGGAAGGAGGCGTCGAAATTATTGAGTCAGTTGAAAGAATTTTGTCAGCCGGAATTCCTGTGATGGGACATCTTGGTTTGACACCTCAATCCATTCATAAGTTTGGTACGTATGTGGTGAGGGCCACAGAGGAGGCAGAAGCCCGTAAGCTGGTCTCAGATGCCAGAAAACTTGAGGAAGCCGGATGTTTCGCCATTGTACTTGAAAAAATCCCTGCAAAGCTGGCAGCAGAAGTGGCTTCCAATGCACGAATTCCGATCATCGGTATAGGTGCCGGCCCCGGAGTCGACGGGCAGGTACTGGTCCTTCACGATATGCTCGGGATTACGACTGAGTTTTCACCACGTTTTCTCAGGCGCTATAATAACCTCAGCGAAGAGATCATCAATTCAGTGAAAACTTATATCACTGATGTGAAATCACTAGACTTCCCAAATGAGCGTGAACAATACTGAGCCGGGCACTTCGCCTGATGATATCAGCCAATCAGTACTTTACGAGGATAACCACCTTATTATCGTTAATAAATTGCCTTCGCAGATAGTGCAGGGCGATAAAACCGGCGATATCACCCTCGCTGAATTAATAAAGTCATACATCAAAAGGAAGTACAACAAGCCTGGTGAAGTATTCCTGGGAGTGGTACACCGCCTCGACAGGCCTGTGAGCGGAGCTGTTATATTTGCCCGTACTAGCAAATCACTCAGCCGCCTGAATCTTATGCTTAAAAACCATGAGATTCAAAAAACATATTGGGCAGTTGTAGGAAATGAGCCTCCTGTTCAGGAACAGTCCCTTATTAACTACCTAGTAAGAAATGAAGGGCAGAATAAATCTTACGTTGTACGTGAAAACACACGTAATTCACAATTGGCTGAGCTGCACTACAAACTGATAGCCCGAAGTGAACGCTATTACCTGCTTGAAATAAACCTGAAAACCGGCAGGCATCACCAGATAAGAGCTCAGCTTGCTGCAATAAACTGCCCGATTAAAGGCGACCTGAAATATGGTGCGCCAAGGTCGAATGCCAATGGCTCAATTCACCTGCATGCCCGAAAAATTGAATTTATTCACCCGGTCTCAAAAAATACTGTGTCGGTAACAGCTCCAACGCCTCCTGATCCTGTATGGAATGCACTGCACATTGCAGCTGTAAATTAAAGTCCGGCTTGTTGGTTATAGCCTTTTGACAAGTCAAATTCGATTATCATTGTCATTTTCTGTCATTTTCTGAAAACAAATTGACGAAAATGGTTTTTTCAATTTCCAAATTAGGACATATACTTATCACTGCTATCATTTTTGGCTGTATAAATATTTGAAAAATAGGCTCGTACAAATTTGGGCATATCTTTTGTTAAAACAGAGGTGCAAACAAACGAATACCTAAAAAAGAGTTAAAGATCCCTGCAATGAATAATAATCGCTTGTTTTTCAGCCTGCTATAATCAATTGCCCGAATCACTGCTCCAATTTTGAGAACACTCTGTTTCTAATTTGAAAAAATACTAAAGAATTAAAATGAATAACAGGTTGCTTATACTGTTAACAATTGTTACCCTGGTTTTATCAGGATATGCAGGCTACAGCAGAACCGGCCAGGCAATTCGGACAACGGGTGACAATCTGAACTGGGAAAGCGCTTCAACCTGGATCGTAATACAAACCGGTCAAACCGGCCTGGTTACCCCGCAACCTGACGATACAATCTACGTTGCACACAAAGTACTTCTCAACCAGGATTTTGAACTCTCGGCAGGGCAACTGTTTATAGAAACAACCGGTTCAATCACATCAGCCACCTCGTCACTGGTATTAAGCAATCGTTCCGAAGGTCAGTGTTCCGGCTGCCTCACCATCTCAGATTTTAAACTGCTTACTCAAAGCTCATTTCAACTGATGTCTGCTGGCAAAGTCACCATTAACGGTAATTTCCTGGTAGCCGATGATTGCAGTTACTTCATACAAAATCAGCACGGGGTTTACGGTTCACTCATCACCAATGGTTCAGTTCAGGGAAATATCTCTGAAGAAGTAAATGTTGAAGCAAACATCACCAGGCTCGTTTCTTCCCCGGTGAACGGAGCCGAATCGGGAGTATTTCTGAACATGTATCTCCGCAATTACAATGAGCAAAACGCAAACTGGGGTGAATATATAGTCCCAACCACATCACCCCTGAACCCTATGCAAGGATATGAAGTTCTGTCACTTTACAACGACGTAAGAGAATTTGCCGGAACTCCGTTATCAGGGGAGCAGCGTATCGACATCACCGCTTCCGGCGACGGTTGGAATCTTATTGGCAATCCCTATCCGAGCTCTATAAACTGGAATCTGCTCGGAAGCGGGAACGATGCCGGAATGTATCCGCAGGGAGTTAATACAATTTACTACAAAGATGACTCCGGATCGGGCAATTATTCAATATTCTGTCCCGGAGACGAACCAATCAGTATTAATTCAGGAAGCCCGGTTATCAAGCCGATGCAGGGATTTTTCATCAAAGCAGATAACCATTCAAACATCAGTGTAACCAATGAAATGCGCACGCATTCAACCGGGAACGAATCAATTGCACAACTTCCCTTTTCAGCCATTGGTTTCAGGGTTGAAGGGAACAATTATTCAGATGAAGCCGTAATAAGGTTTAATCCTGATGCTTCTGAGAAATTCGATGTTCCTTTTGATGCATATAAACTTCAGGGTTTAGAAACCGCTCCAGGAATATTTTTTCCGATTGAAGATGGCAGTAAACTATCTCTTAACACTCTTGGCGATATTTCATCCGGTCTGGTCGTCCCTTTCCAGGTAACGACTCCTTACCAGGGTTCATCAATTCTGAAAATTAAAGGAGCAACTGAGTTTCAGTACCGTTATCCTGTATATCTCGAAGATGTCAGCACGGGAGTATATATTGATCTTCGTTCGCAATCGGAATACTCTTTCGAATCATCCATTGAAAATCCCACTCATCTGTTCAGGCTGCATTTTAGTTCACCAGGAGGCATCCCTGAAGTTGAGGACCAGTCAATAAAAGTAATATCGGGGGAAGCATCAATATTAATAAGTGATACCGAGGCACGCTCAGGAAATGTTGAAGTGTTTTCGGTTGATGGCAAACGACTTTACTCGCTCGAAAATACCTCTTTGCAAACACTTACTATTCCCGTTGCCTCAGGTATGGTTTATATCACGCGGATAATTACTAATACTGGAAAGGTGAAAACTTGTAAACTCTTTTGCAGGTAGGACAAAATGACAATGAATTAACAGAACCGGCTATTTTTCACATTATGAAGAGACTTAAAATTTTGTTGGCTGAGGACGATGAAATGATTGAAAAAATCACTTCTTACTACCTACATCGAAGCGGGCACGATGTTGATGTTGCCCATAACGGTTCCGAAGCCCTTCAAAAATTCAACAATAAACAATACGACCTGATACTGATGGACGTCCAGATGCCGGAAATGGATGGTCTTCAGGCAGTAAAAGAAATACGCCGACTGGAAAAAGAGAAAGACATAATTGGCCATACAACTATCATTGCCATAACGACAAATGCCAACAAGGCAGAATGTATTGAAGCGGGTGTTGATGGCTATGCAAGGAAACCTTTCAGCCTCGAAGAGTTTAATACATTGTTTTACCAGCACAACCTGGTTTAAGATCAGCATTTTTTATATTCTTATTTTTTTCATTGCAGGTTAACCCCATCATCGAGATGGGGTTTTTTATTTCTGATACCCTGCTGATTTTGGTTATTTTTGTTGTCTGCACCGTATTAATATGCAAATACTCCGTATTAAAATTAATAGCTGTTTGCCGGGACTATTTCTGCTGTTGGTATTTTTACCGTTCAGCTCAGCAGCACAGTTCTATAACCTTGGCCAGGATCCTGCTGAAGTTATGTGGCGGCAGATCAGGACCGTGCATTTTAAATTAATCTACCCGGGGGAATTTGAGAATAAGGCACAACAATTGGCTAACGTGCTTGAATACGCTTATCCCCTTGAAAAACACACCTTAGGATTGCCTCCTAAAGTGATGCCTGTACTTCTTCATACTTCAAACGTTGATCCAAATGCACTCACAGCCTGGGCCCCCCGTCGTATTGAAATGTTTACATGCCCTCCACAGAACAGTTATGCACAAGATTGGTTGCAGCAACTTGCTGTTCATGAATACCGGCATGCCATCCAACTTGGTATGATGAACCAGGGCTTTACAAAGGCACTTTCCTATGTTTTGGGTGAACAGGCACACGCAATCTCGTTCGGCCTCTTTATTCCCGACTGGTTTCTCGAAGGGGATGCAGTTTGTACCGAAACCTTGCTAAGTAATTCCGGAAGAGGGCGAAATCCTTTGTTTGAACAGGGTTTACGGACTCAAATTCTGAGTAAAGGTCGTTTTTCATACGACAAAGCTGTGTTTGGTTCATTCAGGGATTATGTTCCCAATGAATATGAAATAGGTTATCAGATAGTTGCAAATACCCGGCGGCTTTATGGTGCCCATGCCTGGGAAATGGTAATGTCGAATGCTGCTCGCAAACCATACACGCTTAAACCTTTTGACCGCGCGTTGAAGTCGCTGACCGGCATGAATAAGGCCGAACTTTACGAAAAAACAATCGCTGATCTTGACAGTATATGGGAAATGCAGCAATCTGCATTGAAATTGTCACCTAAAGCTCCAGTACCCGTAAAAGCTGCAAAATCATACACAAACTTTAAATATCCGCAATATGTTACGGATAGTCTTTTTGTTGCTGAGAAAACATCACTCGACGATATAAGCAGATTTATATTGTTTGACAGGAAAGGAAATGAAAGAATGCTGGTGACACCAGGGTTCTTTTCAGCTGATGTTTTTTCATTCAGCACAGGAAGTTCTGGTGGCGGTTTGAATAAACCCGGATCATTTACGGCGGACAATATTTCTGTTTCGGAAGGGATAATGGCCTGGTCTGAAAGAGAGATTGATCCGAGATGGCAGCAACGCAGCTATTCGGTAATCAAACTTTATGATTTTAACACCGGGAAAACTCATCAGATCACTAGCAGATCTAGGTTGTTTGCTCCTGCAATATCACCCGACGCCCTTGCAATTGCAGCAGTGAGGATTACCAGGACCAATGTTAGTTCGATAGTACTTCTCGACAGAACGACAGGTGATATTATGAAAGTGCTGTGTTCATCACCTGATGAACTATATATGACCCCAACATGGTCACCCGACGGAAAACAACTGGTAGTAACTGTATTAAATAACAGGGGGAAAAGCCTGCGGCTGCTCAATGTGGCGAATGTAAATGCAGTAACCATTGCCGGCCCGACATTTACTGAAATTTCGAACCCTGTTTTCGCCGGAAGCTATGTGCTATTCACCGGTTCCTTTTCAGGAATTGAAAACATATTCGCAGCTGATACCGGCACAAGGAATCTCTATATGGTGACGTCATCTTCATACGGAGCATGCAATCCGTCGTATAATCCCGGGTTGGGTAAAATATTATATTCTGAGTATACATCGCAGGGTTACAGGCCTGTTGAGGCGATTCTTGATCCTGTCAACTGGGTACCCGTTGATAGTGTGCAGGATAATTCATCGTCTCTGTACAAACACCTCTTAGCCCAGGAAACAGGCATTGTTGATTCTGCAGCGAATGGAAATATTGTTTACAAATCGGAGCCATATAATAAAGCTGCTCATCTTTTCAATTTCCATAGCTGGGCACCGGCGTTCTTCGATTTTAATTCATCTTACATTAATTCGGGTATTTCGGTTGTTTCGCAGAATGAGCTGAGCACGGCAACCACACTGGCCGGATACGACTGGGATATTTTTGAAAATGTGGGGCGGTTTAAGTTGAATTTTGAATATGCCGGATGGTATCCTGTGTTGAATACAGGAGTGACCAGCGGCAAACGATCGGCGACCGAGACAGGTACCGATGGCAAGCCGGTGAAATATACTTGGCATGAAACAAGCATGACGGGTGGTATAAAAGTACCGCTGCATTTTCTTCACGGAAGTTATTATTGCGATATACAACCATCGATCAATACAACATGGAGTAATATTTCGAATAATACTTCAACCGATAGCAGCAAGTTAACCGGCACCATCAACACATTGGATTACAGGCTATATGCTTATAACCTGATAAAACAATCGTCGAAGGATATGTATCCCCGCTGGGGCCAAACCCTTGACCTGAATCTGCGCCATTCACCATTCGGCAGTAACAGACTAGGCAATATACAATCAGTTGAAACGAATCTTTTCTTTCCCGGATTAGTTCAGCATCATGGTTTTAGGATCTATGCCGGTATACAGCGCAGGATAAAGGGAGATTATACTTATTCTAACCTGGTTAATTTGCCAAGGGGTTATAATATGATGATATACAACCGGATGTATAGTGCAGCTATTACATACAAATTTCCTTTCTTATATCCTGATTATTCGGCAGGCCAGATAGCATACTTTCAACGGGTCAAAGCTGCGTTATTCTATGACTTTACATTTGCCGGTGATGCCGGGGTGTATGACAGGTATGAATCCTACGGCGCTGAGCTGACAACAGATATGCACCTGCTCCGTTTTATTTTTCCCTTCGATACCGGCATCAGGATTGGTTACATGCCTCAAAATGCCGACTTTTTCATCGACTTCCTTTTTTCGGTTAATTTTGCCTTCTGATTCCCGGTTATGAAACTTATCCTGAAACTGCTTGTATCGTCGCTGGCCGTGTTTTTTGCTGCTTATGTGCTTGATGGTGTTCATTTAAATGGATTCCCGTCAGCGGTGATTCTGGCTATAGTCCTTGGAATACTCAATGCATTCCTGCGACCTGTTTTTATTGTGCTGACGATTCCGTTTACTATACTTNNTTCATTTGGTCTTTTTCTGCTGGTAATCAATGCATTGATGATTCTGATAGCCGACAGGCTGATGCCGGGTTTTGCTGTTGATGGCTTTTTTACCGCCATGCTTTTCAGCATAATAGTTACGTTGGCTACATGGCTTCTTGAAGCTCTGGCCGGGAAAGAAAAGACTGATAAATAACAACAAACTGATAAACGAAATTGATAAATGTATGCGTGCCAGATTATTAACTAACCAGTCTGAAATTGATGCAATAATTACAAGGTGCCAGGTTTGCTATGTTGGTATGACTGATAATGAAGGTATGCCTTATGTGGTTCCTTTCAATTTTGGATACAGGGAANNGGAGTTTATTTATCTCCATTCATCGGGTAAGGGGATGAAGATTGATATATTGAAGGAGAACCCGAATGTATGCATTGTCTTCAGCACCGATCATAAGCTTCAGCACCAGAGCGTAGAGGTGGCATGTAGTTACAGTATGCATTACCGCAGCGTTCAGGCTTTTGGAAAGGTAGAGTTTGTCGAGGACCTGGAAAAAAAGAAAGAGATTTTGAATATAATAATGTCCAATTATGCTGACAGGCAATTCACTTACAATCTGCCAGCTTTGCGCGAAGTCTGCACCTATAAAGTGACGGTGTCACGATTTTCGGGGAAGATATTTGGGTACAGGGACAAATAGGCTGATTATCTCAAACTTTTTTTAAACCACTTGCTCTCAGCCACATGGAATAGTCCGGAAGCGCCCCAGCCTATCAGCGATCCTACAAACGCCCCGGTCAATACATCAATCGGGTAATGCACTCCAAGGTAAATTCGACTGTAAGAGACAATTACCGCATAAACAAGTGCCGCGGGAACAATGAACTTTCTGGTGCCAGGAAGCATACCGATTATGAAAAGCGCGACTGCAAATGAGTTGGTGGCATGTCCAGAGAAGAAGCTGTATGAGCCACCGGTATAACCGTTTACGGTATGAACAAGGTTTTGTATAGCAGGCTCATGGGTTGGCCGGTAACGGCCGAAAAAATCTTTGAACGATCTCGATAACTGATCACCGGCAAGTATCATCAAAACAATTGTAATGATTACCTGCCAGAAATGTTTTGGGTATTTCCGGTATAGCAGCCATAAGAACCAGATATACAAAGGAATCCAAAAAAACTTGTCACTTGCCAGCCACATTACTTCATCGAAGAATGGTGCATGTAACCCGTTCAGATACAGAAACAGCGAGGTGTCAAATTGTTTAATGGCCTGTAGCATGAACGGACTTTTCTATTTCGGGGTTTTGTAAAGGATATCTTTCAGGTGATTGATCGTGAGAATCCCACCCTGTGGAATACCCGGTAAAAACAATGCTGATGCAATTATCTCGGCAACTGATTTTGGTGAAGACAACAAACCCTCATTATACAATTTAACAAATTTCTCCCTTTCATGAAACTGTCGTGTCTTTGTGCTTCTGATACGCTCCTGCATGGCGGTTTCAACAATACCTGGCTTTAAAGCAAATAATTTGACCGGGTTCTTTGCCGATTCCTGCTCCAGAGCCACAGTGCGGGTAAGCATATCAACACCTGCTTTGGCCGAACAGTACATTGACCAACCATGATACGGATATTCTGATGCTCCTGAAGATATGCTAAGGATCACTTTTGGAATGCCAAATTTAGCTGTAAGCCTGATGAACGAGTTTATGAGTATGGCAGGGGTAAGCAGGTTTGTGCGGAGGTGTTGCTCCATCAGTTTTGGATTCAGCGTACCTGAGGGGCCAATAGGATCGAGAACACCGGCATTATTCACAAGAGCTATGCTTTCAGCGGAAACAATATTTATCTTGCTTATGGCATTTTTCATAAAAGCCTTTGCAGCATTGGGTTTGCTGAGATCACATTCATAGTAAAATATCGGATGCCTAACCCNCGAAGCCGTTTCCACCAGATCCTCATTCATGGTGCGTGAAGCACAAATCAATATGTTGCCCTGAACAAGAAATTCTCTGGCTATAGCTTCTCCTATGCCCCTGGATGTCCCGGTGATAATTATATATTTCATTACAAAGCCTTACTTTGATTAAGTTCCGGAAAGCAATTATGCTTTTGGATATGAACAAACAAAGTTTAAAACAGTTATTAGCTTGCGTTTTTTTTATATGGAAATGCAAAAATAGCCCTGTTTCAATGAATAATTCAATTTTTATTTGTGATTATCCGGGTATTCAGGATTTGTCCCAGTATATCGGATCATCTTCACTAAAGCAGGATTAAGGCGAAAATAGTCAATAAGACAACTATTGTATAGATTTGTTATGAAATATAGGCGGCCTTTAACAAAAAAATGATATCAATCCAATGAACGACAAACATACTAACGGTAAAATTCTTGCCCTGCTTTTCACTGGGGTTCTCATGGGGGCGCTGGATATTTCGATCGTCGGGCCAGCAATACCTTCCATTGAGCAGACGATTCAAGTTGATCATAAAGCGCTTTCTTGGATCTATAGTATTTATATACTCTTCAACCTGATCGGGGTATCGATTTTTGCCAAGCTTTCTGATGTTAAAGGGCGCCGTTTAATATATATTATTGCAGTATTGATATTTGGCATAGGGTCAGCGGTCGTCGCTTTCGCTCACGATATTACCACATTGCTTCTTGGCCGTGCAATACAAGGCTTTGGTTCCAGTGGTATTTTCCCGGTAGCATCTGCTGTGGTAGGAGATGTTTTTCCTCCTGCGAAACGAGGTAAAGCCATAGGAATGCTTGGCGCCGTTTTTGGAATGGCATTTCTCATCGGGCCAATCATTGCCGGAATCATGCTACGGTATTTCCACTGGAACTCGCTCTTTCTGATCAATCTCCCTGTTGCCCTTGTTATCATTTACTATGCCTGGAAGCTGCTTCCTTCACATTCCCTTACAGAAAACCCTCACTTTGATTGGGCAGGTATGGGGCTCATTGCTGTTTTACTGGCATCATTCGCCTATGGTATCAACAATATTGACCCTTCAAAAGGAATTAATGCCCTGATAGCAGGCAATACACTTCCGTTCTTTATTCTCACCATTCTCGCAATGATCTTATTTATTATTGTAGAGCTCAGGTCACCTTCACCGGTAATTAAAATTCAATTATTTGACGTGAAACAGATAAGGATAATCGGTATAGTTGCTATTGCTGCCGGGCTGGTACAATCGGTGACTGTTTTCGTGCCGGAAATGGCTGTGGATGCTTACAATATCACTCCTTCAAAAGCCAGTTTCATGCTCATTCCCTTTGTTTTGGCAATTGCTGTCGGATCACCGTTGTCAGGAAGAATGGTAGATAAAGTAGGCTCAAGGCTTATCGTGATGTCAGGGCTGTTTCTGTCAGCAATAGGATTGGTTTTTCTTTATTTTTCCGGTAATTCACATGTTAATTTTTACTCTGGCAGTGTTCTCATTGGTCTTGGAACTTCTATGCTGCAGGGGTCATCCATGCGCTATATTATGCTTAACGAGGTAAGACCGGCCGACAGGGCTCTGGGGCAGGGTATACTTACCTTGTTTTTGAGCATCGGCCAAATGACTGGTGCAGCACTGATAGGGATTATGATCGCATCTAAAACAGTCAGGCTCAATGGGTATCACCTTGCTTTTATAAGCATCGCTTTCATTTCGCTGGCTATTATGTTGCTCAGTTCACAACTGAAAAGCCGTAAAGTTGAACTTGTATCGGCTTCAGCAGCGCAGGATTTCCATGATTAGTGTAATACTCTCTACTTCTAAAAATAAAAGAGCCGGCATTGCCGGCTCTTTTATTTTTACCAGGAAATAATTAGAATGTATACCTAATACCGATCTGTGCTCCCCAGGTACTGGTGGTTGAAAGCACCGGTACATAAGTAGAAGTGGGAAGTGCAGAACCGGAATAATTCATCTGATAGGTAGGAGCACCGTTTGCATCAGCTTTCACATATTTCAGCAGGGCAATATCATAGGAACCAAGAACTTGTTTTTTGGTCACACCCCAGTTTGAATTGAGAAGGTTGCCAATGTTCAGGAGATCTAGGCTGATCTGAAGAGTATGTTTGGTTTCTCCGAATTTTGTGAAAACATCCTGCAGAATTTTAACATCCCAACGGTTGAGCCAGGGCATAACAACACCATACCTTTCGGCATATTCACCTTTATGGTTGCTGAGGTACTTATCCTGTTCAACAAATTTCCAGAAAGCGGTTGCCTGTTCTTCTGCTGAGAATACAACGACAGTTTCACCGTCAACTTTCTTGGTGATGTCAACGAAATTGATCTCTTCAGAGTTAGCAGGGATATACATAAGGTCAGCTGCGTTGCCGTCGCCGTTCATGTCGTTGGAGTAGATAAAGTCAAGACGACCCATGCTGCTTCCTGAGAAGAAGACTGAAACTGTGGTTCCGAGGTGTTTCAGGTATTCTTTGTAATAGGTGAGAGAGCCAACAACGCGGCTGGGTACGGCAAATTGTGAATATGACAGTCCGGGATCATTCTGGGTCATTACGGCAGGATTGCTCGACCATGCTGAAGCTGCTGCAGAACCCGGGTTTGAAGTGAGGTCCTTAGCTCCTGTGTAAGTATATGCAATAAATCCTGAGAGTCCTTCTGAGAAAGGTTTTGTCAACTGGGCTGTAAGTGAATAGGTGAAGCCATCTTTCTTGGAGTTGGTGAGAACCATGGCGCTGCTTACACTTGTATTGATCTTATTATCATAGGTTTTGCCGTCTTCAAGGAATAGGTACCTGGGCCTGTCATCAGATCCTGAGAATGTAGCTTCAGTATCTTTTAAGTTGGCATTGTATTGAATTACACCATTGATATCTTTCGAGTAAATTCCTTCAATGGTGAACACCATGTTGTACCAGGGCAGCTGGAAGTCAGCAGCAAGGTTGTTTCTCCATACCTGTGGCATTTTGAAGTTTTTGTCAACAACTGCAATTGATCCCGGGGCTTTAGAACTGGGTTCGGTCGGGAATAATGTAGTATTCGAGAGGTGATAGAATGGATCAGCGTTGAAGATAAGGCCGGTTAACTGGTCAGCTTTGGTGATTTCAACAGTATTCTGCAGAACACCGCTATTGGTCGGCTGGTTGGTGAACCAAACAANAGGAAGGCGTCCGGTAAATACACCTGTTCCACCGCGTACCTGGATAGATTTGTCACCTTTAACATCCCAGTTGAATCCTAAACGGGGTGATACAGTGATTTTTGATTCAGGCCAGCTTCCAACATCTATGGTCAGCGGGTCACCGTCGAGATTCTGGAACTGAAGAGCCGANNCGATGGCATCATTTCCTGTCATATCATCTAGATACATTGGCAATTCGAAACGCAATCCACCGGTAAGTTTCAGGTGGTCGGTAACCTTGAATTCATCCTGTCCGTATAGAGCTCCGTATCCAAAGTGAAGCTTGGCATAACCATCGCCGCCACCAAAAGGATAGGNTAGTCCAAATGTAGTGGGTGCTGCACCTGTCATGAAGTCTTCCATTGATGCGTACCTGTAATAGCTTGTTCCATAACGTTTGTAACTGTTTCCGAAATACAGGTGGTCATACGATGCGCCAACCGTAAGGGTATGTTTGCCAAGGTAATAGTTGAAGTTGTCGGTGAAAGTCAGCACGTTATTGATTACGTCGTTATCCTTGGTAAAAAGTTCATAACCGAAACTCATGTATGGGTCGCCGTCTTTGTAAATATCTACAAAGGGGAATTCGGAGCTGTTGCTGTTACGGGTATCCCTGATCTTGGTGTAGGTGAAGAGGAATTTGTTGGCTGATTTAGCCCAAAGGCTGTTTAATTCAGCGGTGATCGAACCAACAGTGTTTAGGAAGCCGTAGTTGGCATTTGAGAAAGCCATTGATTTTTCACCGATACGTCCGAATGTTGAACGGGTACCAGGGGCACTGGTGGCGTTTACCTGCTGATCATTGGTTGAATGAACATAATTGTACCTTGTGGTGAACCTGTGATGTTTGTTGATGTTCCAGTCGATTTTGGCGAGAATTTTATAGTTTTCGCTGGCGAAGTTTCCAAAATCTTTATAAGTACCCGGGTCATAATTGTAGGTATTCTTGAGGTAGTTACTAACAGTTTCCAGGTCAGCTTCTGAAGTACGCGAAATAAACTCATCGGGGTTGCCAACACCGTCGGTGCTTGGTTGCCAAGGAATACCTGGATATGATGATTTTTCCTTCTCAGCATTTGCAAAAATGAAAAGTTTATTCTTGATGAGTGGTCCGCCAAAACGAAGGCCATAGTTTGAGGTTGTCTGGTCAGTGAGCGTAAGCTCTTTATCTTCAATTTTGCTACCGTTGAATGATTTGTCACGATAATATCCATAGGCCGATCCTTTCCAGGTATTGTCACCACTGCGGGTAACTGCATTAACATTGGCTCCGGTAAAATTAGATTGCCTGATATCGAAGGGGGCTACATTAACACTGATTTCTTCAATAGCATCAAGGCTGATTGGTTGTGCGTCTCCGCCGGGCAATGCTTTGGTGCTGAGTCCGAAATTGTTGTTGAAGTTAGCACCGTCAATGGTAATGTTGTTGTAACGTCCGTCACGTCCGGCAAAGCTGTTTCCGTTCGACTGGGGGCTCAGCCTTGTGAAATCGGTGATGCTTCTTGTAATGGTTGGAAGGCTCTGAATTTGTTCAGTACGCAGGTTGGTTGAGGCACCAGTACGGTTACCATCGATAATAGCATTGCGCTTGCTAACGATGGTGACACCTGAAAGTTGCGATGATTCTTCAACCAGGTTAACATCGGTTCCCAGTGTTTGTCCGAGGTTCAGGATAATGTCGGACTTCACAAAAGGTTTGTAACCCACATAGCTGATTGTGAGTGAGTAGGGGCCGCCAACCCTCATATTGGCAATCTGGTAGTTGCCATTCAGGTCGGTGAGAGTACCATACTGCGTCCCCGAAGGAGTGTGCACTGCAACTACAGTAGCACTGGGCAAACTTTCGCCGTTTATACCGGTAACTTTGCCGTTCATACCTGACGTAGTCACCTGTGCAGTCAGCATTGCTGACCATAAAAGTGCAAATGTCAGAAACAGTAGATTCTTGAGTTTCATAGATTTAATGGTTAGGTGGTTGTATAAAATTTCATTACGCAATTTACTGAGACCTTAGAAAATAACTATTATCATTTATTAACTTTTATTAACAAAATGGTTGATTTTCTTGCCACGCGGTTGATGCTAATATGCGGCTTTCTTAAGTGCAGAATGTTTGTCAGAAAGGTGAATGAATTTATATCATTCTTTTTATCAATCGGAGTGTGTGGGTGTACTGCCCGGTTTCGGAATTGTATATTCCATGATGGTCAATTGAATCGATGCGAACACATCCGGAAGCGTGAATGATTTTCCCGGTGCCGGTTAAGATACCAGTATGTGTTATATTGCCTACTGCGTTTTCGAAAAATGCAAGGTCGCCGGGCTGCGCTTCATTAATGAAACTAATCATTTCACCTTCCTGGAATTGCTGAGTAGCATCTCTTTTCAATGGGATTCCGCAGAGTCTGAAAACCATCTGCGTAAAGCCTGAACAATCGATGCCGAAAGGGCTGCGGCCTCCCCACAGGTATGGTGTATTGAGGTATTCCATGGCTGTTTTTAGAATATTGCCAGGCTGTGGTGAAGCAGGAATTTCACGCGCTTCCGACTCAAAAATGAATTCATGCCCGCCAAGAGAAAACTTGTTTTTACGAAACTGTGGCAACACACTTCCTTTGCACAAGGCTACCATGCTTTCGCTGCCAATCCGGAATGCAGGTGCCATTATCTCTGCAACAACATGTACTGTTTCCGGCTCATCGTTCACAGCCAGGTTAAATTCAAATGCAAGCGACTGCTTCTTATCCATCCAGCCTTCATATCCATCATGTATAACCTTTACAAGCAGCCAGCCTTTTAGCTCATCTATCACCTGGTAGCTTTCACCAAAGAGCAACTGGCTCACCATTTCAGACCGGTCAGAGGGTTCAAGCCTGAGAGGAACAAGGCTAAGCGGGCATTTACCTATCATTGGATGTGTTTTTTACAGTACTTTTTATAAGCAAAGTTACTGTTTGAAGCTTAACTGCCAAATTTATCTATATTCGTGGGTGAAAATTTCCTGTTTATGAAATTCAGGTTTAACGGTTTAGGGAAATACTATTACGACTTGAATAAAGTCCTGCTATTCCTGCTGGTATTGATAATTCTTGTGAATATATTCCCACGCCAGGGCAAATTGAAATCAGAATACCAGAAAGGCAAACCATGGCAACATGATGAACTCATCGCTCCTTTTGATTTTGCGGTGAAGAAATCAGATGCTGAACTTCAGCGCGAACGGCATGATATTCTTAATAATTCATTTTTATATTTCTGGTATGACCAGGAAGTAGCTAAGAGCCAGCGTGAAAAATTCCTGAGCCGTTTCGATGCAGAATGGGAAAAGAAAAATGGAATTGACAGTAAAGAATTGACTGAGAAGTGGCGTTTAGCAGGCCTGCAGATCATCGATACATTGTTTGCTCGCGGGATCATTGAGATGACTGATGAAATCGAGAAAAAGGATAATACATTCAAGATTGCTCTGTTACAAGGCAATGTGGCTTCAATATTGCCGCTTTCACATTTTTTTACTGTCAGGTCTGCCAATGACTTCATTACACGCCAGCTTGGCAATAGCCCTATGCCTAATCATGGCTTGATGCTGCAGCTCTTGCAGGAATGCATTGCACACAACGTATTCTTTAATGAAGCACTCAGCGATGAACAACGTGAACAGGCATTGAGGAATGTATCAATAACCCGTGGTATGGTGCAGAAAGGGGAGAAGATTATCTCAAACGGTGAACTGGTAACTGAAGATAAATACAAGGTTCTGGAATCCTACCGGAATGAATATGAGGCACGCATGGGGAAAACTTCTGATTACAGGATGTCAATGGCCGGGAAGGTGATCCTTATCTCCGCTGCGCTCCTGGTTTTTGCATTGTTCATGATCACGTTCAGGCGTGATATTTTTGTCCGCAACCGCAACATCGTTTTGCTGCTCTCACTTATAACAATAATGGTATCGGTGACCACTTTTATTGTTAACCGGGATGTAACATGGCTCAATGCTGTGCCTTTGTGTCTGGTGCCTATTATTGTGAGAACATTTTATGATACACGGCTTGCTTTGTTTGTACATATCATAACTATCATTATCCTGGGTTTTATCGTGCCAAATAGTTTCGAGTTCCTTTATATGCAGCTTATAGCAGGGATAATCACTATCATCTCGGTGACAAACCTTACGCGGCGTTCGCAGTTCTTTTTAACAACATTTTGGATATTTATAACCTATTCAATCATATATCTGGGGATGACCCTTTTGCAGGACGCCTCACTGACAGGTATTTACCGGTTTAATTTCGTTCTGTTTGGTATCAGTGCATTACTCACACTTTTCAGTTATCCGCTGATTTTTATATTTGAAAGAGTATTCGGAATGGTGACGGATGTTTCGCTCATCGAGTTATCCGACACCCACTCAAGGCTTTTGCGTGATCTCTCGCTCAAAGCACCAGGTACTTTTCAGCACTCACTTTTGGTGAGCAATATTGCTGAAGACGCTGCAAGAGCCGTAGGGGCAAACTCGTTGCTTACGCGTACAGGTGCATTGTATCATGATATTGGTAAAATGGACATGCCTTTGTATTTCATAGAGAATCAATCGGGTAATTTAAACCCGCATGATGAGTTATCGAGCGAGGAAAGCGCAAGAACCATTATCAGCCATGTGATCAGGGGAATTGAAAAGGCCCGACAGTACAAGTTGCCCGAAATTGTAATTGATTTTATTCGCACACATCATGGTACGCGTTTTACACAGTATTTTTATAATGTTTATAAATCGTCATTACCTTTAAATCCGGTTGATGAATCATTTTTCAGGTACCCTGGCCCAGTTCCCTTCTCCAAGGAAACTTCCATACTTATGATGGCCGATTCGGTTGAAGCAGCATCCAGGTCGCTGAAATCTCCTGACGAACAAAAAATTAACGGGATGGTTGATGGTATTATCGACAGTCAACTGCAAAGCGGACAGTTTGTAAACAGCGAACTGACATTGAAAGATATTATGATCATTAAGAAAATACTGAAAAAGAAACTGCTGAGCATCTACCACGTCAGGGTGGAGTACCCGGTGTTATAAGCATCTCAGGATCAGGCCTGTGTTTTTCGATATAGGTAACAGATTCAGGTCCAAGGTTGAATAACAGGTCAACAATACTCAGGTTGGGTATAAAGGGATGACGGTCTGAGAAGACCTGAATGTAAGGATCCAATTTGCTGATACCTGTCGAATATTCTGGTTTTTTTTTGTCCAGAATCTTATGTCGCATGTCAATATAACTAGCCTCTTTTTCAAAAAGTTCTGTCATGCGGATGATGGGGTTAAATTTCAACAGGTTGCAACACAGCCTTATCAACTGAAGGTTAAATTCAAGTAACAGGTCTGGCGGATTGAGAATGATTTCAGAAAATTCTCCTGAGTAATATTGAAAATATGGTGATTTGTTGTATGCTGATTCGAGTGTTCGCCAGTGGATACGTTTCCATAACGGTGATGAGTCAAGGAGCACATCTTTTGTGAGGGTGTGATTGCCATCAGGTTTAACCACCGGAACAGTCAGATATCTAAATCCTGTTGAAGTAAGGATTGCATACCTGTTCCGGCACGTTTGCTTTGGATAGGTTTCATGTATTTCAACCTGTGATTCTTTTGCATGAAACAACCAGCAGAAGTATTCAATATTAGGCAGACAGGCTGCAGGAAGAATAACAGGTGGAATGGATTTCGTAAAATTCATTCTGCAAAGTTAATTTGCAGAGATATTCCTCTCTCACCGGATTGAAAATAAAAAAAGGCCCTGTTAAGGCCTTTGAAATTAGAATCGAGGAACGATTTAGTTTGCGGGAGTGTTAAGCAATACTTCATTTATTGCCTGCACAAGCGATGCTTTTGGTAAAGCTCCCATTGCCATCTGCGGCTGTCCTTCCATAGGTATGAAAAGAAGTGAAGGGATGCTGCGGATTCCAAAAGCTGCTGAAAGTTCCTGTTCAGCTTCTGTATCTACTTTGTAGATATTGATCTTTCCATCATACTCTTTCGAAAGTTCTTCGAGAATTGGTGCTACCATTTTACAAGGGCTGCACCAGTCGGCGTAGAAATCAATAAGGCAGGGCAGGGTACCTTCAAATTTCCAATCCTGGTTCTTTTCATAATTGAAGATTTTCTCAAGGAAGGTTTGTTTAGTGAGGTGTTCCATTATTATTTATTGTTATGATTTACAAATTGTTGAATTATTTTGTTGAAGGAACTTGGAGAACCTGGTTGATGATTTTTTCAAACTCTTCCTTTGGCAAAGCTCCCTGAGTCATCTGTGGTTTACCGTTTACCGGGCAGAACAGTACTGAAGGAATACTTCGGATACCGAAATAACCAGCCAGTTCTCTTTCCTGGTCTGTGTTGACCTTATAAATGGTGATCTGACCTGCATATTTTTGTGCAAATTCTTCCATGATTGGAGCAACCATGCGGCAGGGACGACACCAGTCAGCATAAAAATCAATGATGCAGGGCTTGTTGTCTTTGTAAACCCAGGTGTCGGGATTTTTCTCAAAGTCGTACACTTTATCAAGGAAAAGCGCTTTGGTAAGCACTATTGGCTTTCCTGTTTCACCTGTTGCTGTAGATGCAGGATCTCCTGCAGTTTGCTGGTCGGAACCTGTTGCTGTTTCTGTTGCAGTGGTTTCAGGCGAGGTGTTAGCGCCTTCTGATTTCGGATTAGCATTCCCACAACTGCTTACCAGGAGTAATAAGGCTATGGCTGATGAAAGTATTGTCGTTCTCATGTATTGTTTTGTTTATTTGATTATCAGGCTGCAAAGATATGCAATATTTTTAATATATCGCATAAATATCACTTTTTCTATTACTTTTGTCAACAATTTTGTGCCACAGACAATATGTCAGTATCTTATGACAAACCCTCAGCCAGCAGATCTCAGGCATTTCTTAAGCATCTTGATACCACTCAGTTTGGAGTAACATTTCATGATGAGGAAAGTTGCCTTAAAATCCTGGCAGATATGAAATGGAGCTCCGGCTTTACATGCAGGTTTTGTGGAAATACTAAGTATGGGAAGGGTAAAACTGCCCATTCCCGGCGTTGTACGCGCTGTAAGAGAGAAGAATCGGCAACGGCGCACACCATTTTTCACCACTGCCGGATTGAATTGCCCAAAGCCTTTGAGATAGCCTGGCACGTATGTGGTGAGCCGTCAATCACAGGTACTGCTTTATCAGAATTATTGGATACCAGGCATATGACATGCTTAAGATTCAGGAACAGAATATTAAAATGTATTAATGAACACAGGGATTTGACCGAATTGGTTAAATAAAAAAAGGCCGGCTTCGAAAGCCGGCCTTTTTTATGTGTTGCTATAATGCTTATTTAGCTTTAATCTCAACCCTGCGGTTCAGTGCACGTCCGGCAGGTGTAGCATTGTCGCCAACCGGCTTGCTTTCACCAAAGAATGCTTTTGACAGACGGGCTTTATCAATACCTTTCTTAACGAGGTAATTGATAACATAGTCAGCACGTTTTTCCGAGAGCCTCATATTGTATGCATCGGGGCCCTGGGCGTCAGCATGACCTTCAACTGATACAGTTACGTCAGTATGATCTTTCATAATGGCAACAACTTCATTGAGGTCTTTGGTGTACTTGGTCAGGACAACACTCTTATCGGTAGCAAAGTAAACCACTTTGTAAAGGTCGAATTTCTTCACTTCAGGGCATCCTGAATTTGCAGCAGTTCCTGCTACATCCGGGCATTTGTCGTCAATGTCGGCAATACCGTCTCCATCCCTGTCAGGGCATCCTTTCAGGTTGACCAGGCCTTTAACATCGGGGCAGCGGTCGTCGATATCAGCAATACCGTCACCGTCTTTGTCGGGGCATCCTTTAAGTTCTTTAGTGCCTTTTGCATCGGGGCAACGATCGTCTTTGTCAGGAATTCCGTCGCCATCCTTGTCGGGGCATCCGTTGAATTCTTTCAGGCCGGCTTCAGTGGGGCAAGCGTCGTCTTTATCGATGATACCATCGCCATCAGTGTCAGGGCATCCTTTGAATTCAGGTTTTCCGGCAACATCCGGGCAAGCATCGTCGAGGTCAGCAATGCCGTCGTTATCTTTATCGGGGCATCCCATAAGTTCAGCCTTACCGGGGGTTTCGGGGCAACGGTCAATTTTATCGGGAACACCGTCACCGTCAGTGTCTTTTGGAGCACCAAAACGGAATTTGAGGCCGCCTGTAAAATGAGCATAATTATCACGTTTTTCTCCATCAAGTTTGGGTGTGATAACATAGTCAAGTGCACCCTGAAAATTGAGTCCCAGCCAATCTACAGGCCATACAGTTATTCCCAGGCCGGTAACTTCTTTGAGGTAGGTAGTCTTGCCATCTGCCTGGTTGAGGTCTTTGATGCTTGAAGCGCCCAATCCAAGGTAGATGTATGGATCGAACCATGAGGTTTCTTTCAGGATGTAACCGTTGGCAAATTTGTAAGCCAAAGCCAGATCCCCGGTCCAGAATTTTTCGTCTGAAAGAGGCTGGTTAACGAGCGGTTCAGCCATTGATTCCTTTTCAAGTTTGCTAAGCCCAAATGAACCTAAAACATTGAAGGAAGGATTGATGTAACGGCCGAGTGTAAGTGATGAGGGGAATTTGTAACCTTGCCACCTGGTGTATTTGAACTGATCGGAGAAATCGCGTTTCACCATGTGAAAATCTTCCCAATGCCAATTAATACCCAAGGCCCATTTGTGATCCGAATTCTGGGCTGAGGTCAGGTTTACCGTTGCACCCAGAAAAATGATAACTGCCAATAGAGCGTACTTTCTCATAATTATTTGTTTTTGGTTGTATAATGTATTAGCTATAGTTCTAACTTTAGTTGTTTGTAATTCAGTTGCTTGGTTTGTCTTTTATGTACTATTACCAGATCAAAACCTACCCGTTTGCAGAACGTGCAAATTTCGTATTAAATATACAAAAAGACAAAGCCAAATCAATCATTTTTTAATTTCGTGTTTAAAATATTCGTAAGACACAGCAAATCAGATTAATAAACAAGAGTAATTAGTCTAATTTACTATAAGTTTTAACACTTTTCTGCTATTATTTCCTGAAAGAGACACTAGATAAATTCCCGGATCTAATGTTTCAAGCTGGATGGTTGCCTGGTTTCTCCCTTGTGTTTGTTCTAGCTCCTGACACACAATCTTTGTGCCACTTACTGTAAACAACTCTATTTTAACCTTTCCCTGATTCTGAGCGTTGAAATACAAGCTGGTTATACCATTAGCTGGGTTTGGATATAGAAATACATCATTACTTTCAGAAGGATTTCCTAGTGTACCCACGCCGTAGCTTGTGTACAGGGCATCCCATCCCTCACCTGTACCAGTGCTGTTGGTAAAGAAAATAAGGAGCATTTTACCGCTAGTTGCGGTCACAGGAGNGGGTAGCTCTGTTCCTGAAAATTCACCGAGTTGCTCATGAGTAACAAGATCCGTGATTATTACCCTGTCGAGACTATCAGCAGTTGAGAAATTTGTAAACCAAAGAGTCACGAAACCGGCGCCGGNGGGCTCTATTCTCCATTTGCAAACCGAATTGTTGTTATAGCGTTNTGTCCCGCTGCCATCACCAAATTCACNCGAAGGTGCGGTCAAAGTAGTTTNGCCACTGCAATACACCGGAAGAGTACTCCGGTAATCGGCTATCCATCCACCCGCCTCATTAGTACCGGCAGAGGAGAATGTAAGGTAGAGGCGGTCACCGCTTGATGTGATTTCCGATGGTAACGTGCTTCCTGAGTATGCACCGAGTAAATTGGCAGTTGTTGTATCACCATCGTAGACCTTTACCGAATCAATGGCTTCAGTATCAATGGCATTGAAATTCAGTTTGATATTTGATACAGAGTCATGTTCAGCGTCCTGCGGCTTAATCAGCCAGGAACAGGATGTACCTTGCAGGTNATTATACCAACCACTTCCATCTTCCACTGAGCCGTCAAGTGCTGATAATATCCTGTTACCAGAGCAATAATCAGGATAACTGTAATTTATCGTATCAGGAAACATCGGGATCACCTCCTGGGCATAGTTGAAATTCGATCCGCCGGGTGTCAGGTTGTCAGTATAGAAGTATCCGTCATAAGACCCACCCCAGCCCCAGTTAAAGTGAAAATAGTTGGTTCCCTGGTAACCGTCACATACAAACGCGTGTCCGTCGTTCGATTGTACACCGGCCCAGCCTGCATAGTAAAGAGGTTTCTTCTGATCAAGGTTTGCGATCAGGATGCTATCCCAGTCAAGGGTTATGCTATCCCTGAAATAATATTGTGTTTCGGGTCCATATCCGAAATATGTTTTCAGTGAATATGCAGCTTTGTGATTCCACATTCCGCTCCCGTCAGGCCCATAATCCATATCAACCGACACGCCGAGGTGAAAGAGCAATGTAGCTACAGCATCATTTTCACGTACCAGTGATGATGGCATAGCATCCCAATCGTAGGCGGTTGAACTGAAGTCAGCCGATATAGTTCCATAATCAGGAAGGCTGTATGAATAAGAGCCAGTGCCCTGGTCAGGATGCCTGTAATAGTAGAGCAGTTGTCCCATGGCCGTTGCTACACACCCGGCATAGCAATGTCCACNCGGACCGGCAGCATCAGCAGGACACATGGCATTGTAAGGGCTGCCCTGGTTCCATTTGCTTACCAGAAGCGGAGAAACTGAACGGATATTTCTGTCGGATATCTGGTCTTCAAAATCAGGAGATAACAATCGTACCCATTCCTCTCTGACATTATCAGATGCATCGAACTGGGCTGTATAAGCATACTTGATTTGTGCCTCATAATGGTTCATCCATGCCGTGAATCCACAGGGCAGGTTTTCAGGGTTGACATTGCTGTCGAATGAATATCCAAGTACAGGCACTACATTGTCGATAGCCGGCACTATCACAAAACCACCTGCATTGATCATGCATGTGTAATAACAGGTCAGACCATCCGATTCCTTCGCAATAATTTTGCTGACTTTAATTGATCTGTAATCAGGTTGCTGGTTTGCAGGATATCTATCAAAATAGAAATTCACAGCAACACGTTTGGCTGTTTCGCGGCTGACATTGCCTGCTCCTGCCAGAAAGGTTGCCAGGCATAGGGTGAGTATGAATAATGATATCTTCATCGTCTTATAATTTATAAGTTTGCAGTTGAAATGTAATTGTCTGCAAGAGAAATAATTCAACATCAGCCAATCAAGATATCAAACAATTGGCAATTATTCCCGGTACTGACACATCCTTAGCAACTGATGAAGGCTGCCCGGGCTAATGGCCAGTTATTGTATAACTACTTTTCCTACAGAGACATTCCTGCTGCTCATGCAACGCAGGGTGTAAATTCCGGCAGGGTAATCGCTGACATTTAATTGAAATGTTGACGATTTACCGGAATATGATGCATGTTTCGTTAAGAATGTTTTTCCTGATGCATCGGTTAGTGTAAGCAGATAGTCATCGCCTGAAGTGCCGGCCAGAGTGAGATTGAGGACGTCATTGACCGGGTTTGGGTAGAAGAACAAAGAGGCTGATGCAGGGTCGTCGATTCCGGTATATGTATCAGCCTGGTATGTAATGTTCCAGCCTGTGGCTGTATTAGACTGATCCGTTTTAAAAAGTATGAGAATTTTACCGGTATTTANGGTAGAGAGGCCCGGATTATCACGGCCTGAAAGCCTGTACAGGGTATTTCCGGTGTTAATATCAATGATCAGGAGGAAATCATTGTCGTCGTACGTGTCAAACGCATTAAACTGGAGTGTGATTGACTGGGCATTATCAGGCACAATTTTATACTTGCAGACGCTGTTGTTATGATAATCATAGCTTCCGCTTCCATCAGTAAATGTACCCGAAGGTTCAGTCATTGTTGTAACTCCCGGACAAAAGCTCACCGATTGAGTTGAATATGAAGCAAACCACCCGTTGTCTGATCCAGCATTATCGCTGGTGAATTTTACAAACATGCGGTTGCCAGTTGCTGTTACGTTTGAAGGAAGCGACGTTCCGGTTAACGATGCAAGCACCGGTGCGGTTATGTCGGTGCCATCATAAACTGTGAGATAGTCATGATTTTCTTCAAGGCTGAAACGATGGAAGGTGAGTTTAAGGTTGGAAACCGAATCAACAGGAGCAATTAACCAGCCACATCCTGAGTTATCCATATACGGTTGCAAAGGGCCGCTGCCGTCTTCAAGTGTTCCGTAATTACCTGTAAGTGTGTCTGCCTGAGCACAGTAATAAGGATAATTAGCGTCAGGTACAAAGTTGATGATTGCACCCTGTCCGTTGCTGAAATTGCTCCCTGCAGGGTTCAGGTTTGAAAGCAGGTAGTAACCGTTTGCGGTTCCGCCCCAGCCCCAGTTGAAATGAAAATATTGATCGTCGGAATAACCATCCAGGTTGAATGCATGGCCACCCGATCCAAATCCATGGTAGTACATCGGCTGGCCTGCATCCAACTGTGCACGCATAAGGCTACTCCACTGTTCATCGGAGTAATCATCCTTGTAAACTAGAGTTAACTGGTCAGAATAGCCGAAATAGGTTCTCAGGGCATTTGCTGCATCTTCACTGTATGCGCCTGAGCCATCAGGGCTGTACATCATATCCACAGCTATACCGAAGTGTGATTGCAGTTGGGCCATTTCATAATTGAAACCTATGGCTCCGTTACCCATGTCGTTCCAGTTATATTGGGTATTGCCAAAATCAGCATAGAGGTATCCGTAATTTGCGCAGTTATAACCGTGTGAGCCGGTTCCTTGAAGAGGCCATCTCCAGTAATATGCGATTTGTGCCATTGCAGTGGCCACACAACCAGCATAAACGTGTCCCCCAGGGCCTGTAGGGTCTGCCGGGCAAAGCAGGTTATACGGTGCTCCCTGGTTCCATGTGCAAGTGAGCATAGGCTCCACGCCGGTCATTACACTCTTCTGTGCCAGAGTCTGGCCGTTAAGATAATGGTCCCACATTTGTGATATTTTTTCGTCAGGCTGCAGGTTATTATTTCGGGCATAAGTAATCTGATCGGCATAGCCGTTCATCCAGTTATTCAAATTATCAGGCTGGTTATCAGTAATATATCCATCAGTAAAGGAGTATCCTAATACAGGATAGACTACATCATCCGCTGAAATAATTACAAANNAACCTTTCCCTGAAAGGTCAAGGACATAATAAACAGGCGAACCGTTGTGCGAAACTGTAAGTACGGTCGTCGCTAAGGGCATAATCCTNNGATTTGCTGATGGGGCTTTCTCAGTAACTACAGAAGTAGCAACTTTCTTTGCGTCAGCCAGTGAGACAACTTTTGCTGACAATTGCAGCGTGAGGATAAGGAGTATCGAAACGAAAGGTAGAAATAATTTCATGGGTAAATTTTTTCCAAAAATAGAAAATCACACTGCATGAAACATAACAGTGTGATTTTCTGCTGAAATTATTTACTCATCAGCCCAAAATATCAGGCGAAGGTTATGCGGGCATTTGACCGATGAGACGGGCAACCTCATTGGCAATCTGTACATTGTATTCAAGAGCGAGTTGTCTGTGATTTACAAGGTCAACAATTGTGCCAATAAAGCAGAGTCCGCCGGTCAGGAGATAGAGTATTCCCATGCCGATTTGGTTGATCATAAACCGGTGAATTCCGGCAACACCGATAAATCCGGCAAGGGCTGTCAGTAAAATGATTTGCGGATCGCGTCGGCGCAGCCTGTACATGTTAGCGAAATTGACCAGTTGCTGCTCAGAGTAATTTTTTGTCAGTCCCTGAACGAAGCCCATCTCCTGCATATCGAGTTCGGGCAACAATTGATAAAGAGGTGTACTCATTGTTTGTTTGGTTAATGGTGTTGTTATATTATTTGTTTGCTTGGTGTAGTTTGCGGGTTTTCGTTTATTCCGGTCTTAAGCAGCGTCAGTGAATTTTTGAATACGGCCACAATGCGCCAGCCAATAATACCCAGTGCTAAAAATCCAAATGGGTGCATTTGAATGGATGCTGCAAAATTGCCATGGAAGATCAGGGTTATTGAATGACCGAGACCACATCCGGGACAGTATTGAAAACCGGCGTTCTTAAGTGGGCATAGAGTGAAGTGACCATCAGTCAGAGGTGCTGTCGCAAGTGAAACCAATGCAACAAGCCAGATGATTGCTTCTGAATTGTTAAAAAGGAAGAGTAATATAGTTCGGAAATGTTTACTCATGTTCGCTCTTACTGCGGTTTTGATATTTGACGCAGAAGCATTGACTAAGTTACATTGCTTGCAGGGAAAAAAAGAAAGGCTGCCATTTGCATGACAGCCTTCTCTATGAAAGTGTGAAAACTATTTCACAATAAATTTCCTTGTTGTAACGCCGCTTGAGGTGCGGACGGTCAGGAAATACATGCCTTTATTAAAGTTGGAGAGATCGAGGTTTTTTACAAAGTTACCAGAAACATCGCTGAATGATTCTTTATAAAGCTCTTTACCAGCCATGTCAATGATGTTCATCTTGAAAGGTTCGTCATCTTTCACATAGAATCTTACTGAGGTGTACTTTGTGGCTGGATTGGGAGCAATTACAATGCCGTTGATCCCGGCTTTTTCGTCAAGTGCTACATTGCCAATAGTATATTGGGCATCAAAACCAGGCGCAGTGTTGTAAGTATTGCTTTTAAACATCACCAGGAATCCCGTTCCTGTTGAAACGATGGGGTCAGGCAAAGTGTTTCCTGTGTATGTGCCCATGAGTTGGCTGCCGCTTGATCCCCCTGTTGAGTAAACCATTAGTTCATCACCATCCAGCAGGTCGAACGAATTAAAGGAGATTGTAAGATTCATAGCATAGGGTGGCACGATCTTCCATTTACAGATGGCATTATTATTGTAATTCTTTTCACCACTGCCGTCTGAGAAGGACCCTACAGGATCGGTCAGGGTAACAGTGCCGCTGCAATAACTTGGGAATGTGGAGTGATATTCAGCTTGCCAACCTGAAGCATGATCAATGGCATCTGATACAAAACGCACGAAAAGGCGGTTGCTGGTTGATGTGAGGGCTACGGGCAATGTTGTGCCGTTAAATACTCCTAAGAGAGGAGCTGTAACATCAGAACCATCGTAAACATATAATGAATCACTTGTGTGAACATCAAATAGATTGAAAGAAAGCGTGATGTTTTTTACCGAATCCTCAGGTGCGATCAGCCAGGTACAATCGAGATTGCCGGTGTAGTTTGAAATTCCCCCGCTGCCATCTTCAAAAGATCCCTGTGCACCTGTAAGTGTATCAACGCCGCAACTGTATGGATAACCAGTGCCCGGGTAAATGTTTTTTACACATGCCATAGAGCTGGGGAAGCCGTTGGGACTTATAATTGAAAAATACCCGTTTTCATAACCGCCCCACCCAAAATTCATATGGAAGGTCTTTGTAGAACCGGTTACCTGATAACCATCAACAACCCATGCATGGCCGCCTGCATCTCCGTGGCCTGACATATAAACAGGTTTTTTTTCGTCAAGGTTTGGAATAAATTGATTTTCCCATTGTGTTTGGGTCATACTGCCCCTTTCCTGATAAGTGGCGGCCGACGAGTAGCGGAAATAATTTTTCAGTGCAGGCGCAACGCTGGTGCTTTGAGCGCCTGAAGCGTCGGGGCCATAATCCATGCTGACCGATACACCTGCATGATAATTAAGCTGTGCAACAGCAGGGATCGATTGACCGGAACCATTAGTTAGTTCATTAAGCATCTCATCCCAATCATAGTAAGTCGCTCCGAAATTAGCTGATAGAGTGCCATATCCTGGCATATAGTAGCTTTTAGACCCATTGCCTTGTAAAGGAAAACGATGATAAAACATTATCTGGCTCATAGCAGTAGCAACACAACCAGTCAGCGCATGACCTCCGGGGCCGGCTGGATCTTCAGGGCACATCGCATTGTATGGGAATACCTGGTCCCAGATGCTGAGCAATAACGGCGCAACGTCAGTAGTTGCTGCAGGCGAATAATCCAGATTACCACTTTTGTAACTTTGCCATTGATATGCAATATCAGAAGGAGTCTCAGCTTGATTCTCCCGCACATATTTTACCTGATTGGCAAAAGAGTGAACAAAGTAATCAAAGTTGGTTGCTTTGCCTATTTCAGGATATATTCCGTAATCAGAATAACCGAAAACAGGAGTGAGTTGATCGTCAGCTGACACGATAATATACCCGCTGCCATTATTCGAAAATACATAATACGCTGCACTGCCATCTATATTATAAGTGAGCACATCGGTAATGTTCACATCATCAGCTTCCCATTTCAGCTGATGGTGATTGATGCGTTCAATCACGAAGTTTTTGGCAACTGTGCGGGCAGTCTCTTTTTCGACAAAAGCTGCGTTCACAGTTCCAAATGCCATAACAAGCAAAAGAAACAGAGCTGTAAAATGTATTTTCATGGAGGTGGTGTTTTATTAATTAATCCACAAAAATAATAATTGTAATGATATTAAATATCAGTTTTGGCTGAGGAAAGTCGAAAATGTCTCTCAATTACCAGATTTAGTGCGCGAGATCAAATTTCAACCTTGCCGAAATGCAGGTAATTCAGTTTTATTAACTTTGAAAACAAACTGTTTTATATGAATATACTGATTACCAATATCAAAGAGCTTGTACAAGTAGAATATAGCTCTAAGCTCATGGTTTGTGGTTCCGAAATGGGAACAATTAAGACTGTCAGGAATGCATTTCTTTTAATTTCTAAAGGGAAGATTGCCGATTTCGGTAAAATGGAAGATCTGTTTCTTCCGGAAGAAACTGAAGGTAGAAAATTGAAGACAATTGATGCTACCGGGAGATTGGTTCTCCCTTGTTTCTGCGATCCGCACACCCATCTTGTGTATGCCGGTAGCAGGGAGTTAGAGTATGTTGATAAAATCAAGGGATTGTCATACGAGGAAATCGCCCGCCGGGGTGGCGGAATCCTCAACTCGGCAAAGCGTCTGCACGAAGCTACAGAAACTGAACTTGTTGCCGGTGCGATGCAAAGGCTTGAAGAGGTGATTCAGTTAGGTACCGGAGCTGTTGAAATTAAAAGCGGTTATGGTCTCAACACTGAGGATGAACTCAAAATGCTAAGGGTTATAAGAAAACTCAAGGAGTATTCACCATTAACAATCAAAGCGACTTTTCTTGGTGCTCATGCTGTTCCGGCGGAATACAGAGGTAATCCAAAAGAATATGTTGACCTCATCATCAATGAGATGATACCCCTTGTAGCGTCAGAAGAACTGGCAGATTATATTGATGTGTTCTGCGACAGGGGCTTTTTTACAGTTGAAGATACCGAGCGAATTCTGATGGCCGGAATAAAGTACGGATTGAGACCTAAAATCCATGCTAACGAGCTCGATTATTCAGGCGGAATACAGGCAGGAGTTAAATACAATGCACTGTCGGTTGATCACCTGGAATACACCGGAGATGAAGAAATTAAAGTACTGCTTGGTTCCGAAACCATGCCGACAATACTTCCCGGGGCGGCATTTTTCCTGAATATGCCGTTGGCACCGGCCCGTAAAATGATTGATTCGGGGTTGCCTATTGCCGTAGCAAGCGATTTTAACCCTGGTTCATCACCCTCTGGCAACATGCAGCTTATACTTTCCATGGCAAGTATTCTTTACCGCATGACTCCCGAAGAAGCCATTAATGCAGCTACTATCAATGCCGCTTATGCGATGGGTTTGAGCGAAGAATTGGGTAGCATCGCAGTTGGAAAAGTCGCAAATGTGTTCATTACCAATCCTATACCTTCAATTGAATATATGCCGTATGCATATGGCAGCAATAAAATTGAAACGGTTATACTGAACGGTAAAATTGCCTGGTAACTGACCAGGATTGGATAAAAAAGAGAGGCTGCCTTTTACAGAAGCAGCCCCATCCTTTGTCAATTCAATGTTTTTTGAATTATTTTTTTGCTGGTTGTGACACGGCCGAATGTTTTGTCTCGCTTGTTGGTGCCGGTTTTGTCACCGGTGTGCTTACAGGAGCAGTGGCTGTTTTCACTTTCGGGCTTTCATTAACCTTCTTGTGGTGCTTGTGAGTAATCGCGTTTTTATTGGTTGATGCCTGGACTGACTTGTTTTGTTCGGCCTTAACAGCACTTTGCTGTGTCGCTGCAGGTGCTTTTGTTTGTACGTTCGCTGTCTTTGGGTCAGCTACAGGTTTGGTGGCTTCCTGTTTGGCTACTGTAGTCTTAACAGGTTCTTTCTTTTCAACGGGTTTTTGGGTCTGTGCCATTGCAATTGTTCCTGCAAGGAGCAATGCCATCGATGTCATTACGATCGTTTTCATTTTTTTTAAATTAGTATTGGTTGAATTGAAATGACATGCAAAGTAACTGCTACTCTGTGGCAGAGAGTATAAAAGTTTAGTTAAAGAATGTTAACGGAAATATTAATTAATGTTAAGACAAATAGCCCTTTTAAATCAGAAAAAAATTATTATATTGATATACTATGACATCCGGTTAGAAACCATCTCATTTAATTTGGTTTTCAATCCATTGAATCATGAAATCCATCACCTCTTCCTTGATGGGTTCGTTGTGTAACTCATGAAACTGACCGCTCCATGATTTGAATGTACATTGATTTGGACATTTCTCAGCAAATTGCACACTGGCATCATATGACGTAATCTGATCGGCGTTGCCATGCATCAGCAGCAGGGGAACATGCAGGCGTTCCGCATTTTCAATGGCCCAATTGCCGGAGTTGTTGATAATGAAGAATGTGTTGAGTGAAACTTTCCAATGTATTAAAGGATCATTGTCGTAAGTTTCCTGAACGACTTTATCATGACAGAGATCTGTTGATTTTAACCCGTTCGGCATTAATAATGAGGGTATTACAGGTTTGATTAATGACGCTGACACTTTAATGATGCCTGAGGGTGGATGGGCAAGTCTGAGCCAGGGGCTAGACGAGATTGCACCATGGATAAGTTCGGGATATTTGAGTGCAAAGTTGATGACAAGACCCCCGCCCATGCTTTGTCCATACAATAAGATCGGTACTCCCGGATACTGACTCTTAGCAAATGCCACTATAGAATTAATATCTTCCATGACCTGGCTAAAAGAATCGAAATGCCCACGTTTCCCGGGTGATCTGCCATTGCCTCTCAGATCGGGTGCAATGAAAGCAAAGCCTTTATTAGAAAGTGTTTCGCCGGGGTAAAAAAATCTTCCGCTGTGATCAGAAAGCCCGTGAATCAATACTATGGTGGCTCTTGGTTTAGAGCCGGTATACCATATTCGGGTGAAAAGGCTTTCCCCCGAGGGCAATTTTATTGATAATTCTTCCATGGTTAAACAAACCTTTCGTTTTGAACTATTTGGTACGGATCATTTTTTGAATTCTTCCAATAACTTCCGCGTCAGGCAACAAGAGATCATATTCCGGTATTTTTATATTTCCTCCCATGGCGATATCCGGGTTGCGAAATTCCATCGCGCCTTTCATATATGATTTTGCCGAAAGATGCACTTCCTCAATGCCTTCAATTTGAAGTAGTTCGTTAAGATTGTGCTCATTGATTCCGCTGCCGGGCATTATTTTAATTCTGCCTGCCGACAGTTTCACAAGTTTTCTGATCATTCCAATTCCCTGCAGAGCCGTCTGTTTCCCACCTGAGGTAAGAATACGGCTTACTCCGCAATTTATGAGCTTCTCCAGCGATTCTTCAGGGTTCATCGACATATCGAAAGCGCGGTGAAATGTTACATTCAAGGGTTTTGCTATTTCAACCAGAATCTTCAACCGCTTTTCATCAACCATTCCTTTTTTTGTAAGAATTCCGCATACTATCCCATCCATGCCGGCTTTCTTTGCTTCCGCAATCTCCATCATCATTGCTCTGAATTCCAATTCTGAATAACAAAAATCACCCTCTCGCGGACGTATCATCACATGAATTGGAATCTGCAGTTCATTGCGCACCAGTTTCATTATGCCTGTGCCGGGAGTGAGGCCGCCTTCTGCCGGAGCTGAACATAATTCTATGCGGTCGGCACCGGCTTTTTGTGCAACGATGGCGGCTTCGGGTGAGTAAACGGCAATTTCCAGTGTCATCTGATGATGGGGACGATTTTAGGGAGGCTAAAGTAAGCAATTGTGCGGGCTTAGGCATGAAATACCTGAAATGAACCATGCCAGTTACTAATTCCAGCAATGGGGAAATAGTTTTTTACTGACAAACAAATACCAGATTACTAGATATATACGAAGTTCCGATCAAAAATATCGCCTTTAGTAAGAACAAACACAGGAGTCATTACCTTATCTTTGGTTTGTTTAAAACTATAATCATGCTCGAAGAGAATTTTGTAAAGTATATCGAGAGTAGCCTCAGAAAGAACTGGGACCTCCCGGCATTTAACGATTACGGCGGAGAGTCGTTCAGGTATTCTGATGTTGCGGTTCAAATATCCAGGTTGCATGAATTCCTGAAACAAGCTGGTGTTAATCAGCAGGATAAGGTTGCACTAGTCGGTAAAAACTCAGCCAGGTGGTGTGTTACATACCTTGCAATTGTAAGTTACGGGGCAGTGATAGTTCCTGTACTGCCTGAGTTTAAACCCGACGACCTTCACCAGATATTGAATCATTCTGATGCAGTGATGGTTTTTGCCGATGATGCGATCGTTAAAGTTATTGTACCTGAGCAACTTCCTGCTGTTAAAGCAGTGTTCTCCGTTGGTGATTATCACCTGAGCAATAGTAGTGATAATGTTATTACTGCAGCCTTTGAAAGATCGTCACTAATGAAACCTTTGCAGGAATCAGATCTTAATCCGGGGAAATTCAGCCTGCCAGAAGTGCCTAATGAAAATTTAGCCCTGATTAGTTACACATCAGGAACTGCAGGCTTTGTAAAAGGAGTAATGCTTCAGCATAACAGCCTGGCTGCCAATGTGAGGTATGCACAAAATAATATGCCACTGAAATCGGGGGATAATATTGTCTCATTTCTCCCGCTGGCTCATGCTTTTGGCGCAGCTTTTGAATTTCTTTTCCCGTTTTCACTTGGATGCAGTATCACTATTCTCACCAAAACACCCTCGCCGCAAATAGTAATGCAGGCATTTCAGGAAGTGAAACCCGCATTGGTACTATCGGTGCCACTGGTTATTGAGAAAATCTTCAGGAAACAGATTCAGCCTGTTATCAACAAGTGGTATATGAAAGTACTGCTTGTTATCCCGGGACTTAAAACGAAGATCCATAAAAAGATTTGTGACAAATTGGTCGGGGCTTTTGGAGGACAGTTCCATGAAATAGTTATCGGAGGAGCTCCTTTTAATAAGCAGGTTGAGAGATTTTTCAGGAAGATTAAATTTCCTTTTACTGTTGGATATGGCATGACCGAATGCGGTCCGCTGATCAGTTATCAGAACTGGCGCGATACCCAGATTGGTGCATCGGGGCAGATTGTGGATACCCTGAAACTTAAAATTGATTCGCCTGATCCTGAGAATGTTCCTGGTGAAATCATGGTAAAAGGTGACAACGTGATNGCTGGATATTATAAGAATCCTGAATTAACGTCAGAGATCATTGATGCAAACGGCTGGCTTCACACCGGCGACCTCGGTCTTGTTGATAAGGAAGGACGCATCTACATCAAGGGCCGCAGCAAGAGCATGATTCTTGGGCCAAATGGTAAAAACATTTATCCTGATGAAATTGAAAACCGCCTCAATAACCGTCATGGAGTTGGTGAATCACTCATCGTAAGCCGCAACGAAAAACTGGTTGCCCTTATCTATCCTGACCAGGATGTAGTTGCTAACGAGAAACTTACGCGTGAAGACCTGGAAAAGCTTTTCGAACATCACCGGAAAACTGTGAACCACCAATTGCCTCACTTTATTTCAATTGCTCAGGTGGAAATCCAGGATAAGGAATTTGCCAAAACACCCAAGCGAAGTATCAAGAGGTTTTTATACTCATAAAACCGTTTAAAGGATTGCTGCGCTACTTCAGCCTGTTAATCTCTTTGGCGAGTTGTTCGCCAACACCGATTTTATATCCTTCGGAATAATACAGCAGGTTACCGCTCTTATCACTGATAACAATCACAGGCAGGTTCGAGTCTAATTTGCGGCCTTTGATTTTTGCAACAGCATCAAGTAATTTACTGTCATTATCGTAAGCAAAAAGGTTACCGGCAGGCAGGTTTTTAAATGATTCCGGTTTGAAAGCCTGAGTCACATTTCCTTTGGTGAGCAGGAAAACAAGGCCTCCGTTCCATTTTTCGATTACAGAACTAACGGCAGGAATGTCAGCCATCACGTGTTTCGATGGTTCCTTGTCGGGGTCAATCCAAATAAGGATGGCTCCCTTATCCTGAACGATCTCGCTCAGGTGGATGGTTTTGCCGTTATCATACCCGGAAACTGAAAAATCTTTGGGGTTAATTGCTCCCCAGGCTTTAGGTATTTCGGATGATTCCCGCATTGATACATCAACATCAACAGTCCTGCCGTCGGGCACATCGAAAAATGTGAGTGATGACAGCACACTACCATCGGGCTGACGGTTACCGGTAACCAGGTAATATTGCCCGACCTCAACAGTGACGGGCTCTTTAAAATCAGAAACAGGCTGGCCATAATCGAATTCAAGCGAACGGTAAACTCCGTCGGTGAAGCGGGCAACCGTGAAATTGATCGCATATTTTGGATCAGTAGCCGGGTTCCCGTTCAAAAATCTGATAGCTCCCCGTTTTGCAAGATTTTCTTTCGATGGCTCAAAAGCCACATTCTGCCAATCACCATTCTCCCAATATTGAGGGATGCCGGTTGCCGGGTTAATTCTTGCCGGAATTGAAAGGCTTCTGCAAAGTGCAACAAAAAATACATCGCGTGAACGGCTGTCGGCAACTCTCAACTCATACACCCCCTNTGGTGAAAGCGGTGCCCTGGAGTGCATGTTTGAAATATTGTCGATTCTAATGTTTGATTTTATCCAGTCGATGACAACGGCAATATCTTTTTGAGCTTTCATGGCAAAAGCTGCATCAAATTTCTGTTGCAGAAATGATCGCCAGCCCAGCATCATTTCGTTGGCAATACGTCCTGACATAATGTAACGGGCGAAGAATTCACGGTCCTGGATTTCTGAACCGGACGAATATTTAAATGCGTTGTCGAGGTGGTCACGCAGAATTGCTTCGCGGGTATCGCGAATATCCTTGTCAGTAATCGCCGCCAGCATATACATTGCCCATTGCATTTGATCGACAGGCGTGTTGAGAAGGAACGATTTGATTTCCTCATGGTTGCCATAACTATGTGTAAGGTAGTATATGGTTTTTTCGCGGCTGAGCCCGAGTTTATCGGCAAAAGCCACAGCCTGGGCCGAATCAACAAATGTTGCCATATAGGCTGAACGAATCGAATCTTCCTCGTGCAACCGTTTCGCATTCCTGGATTTTTGTTCATCCGTAACTTTTCCTGACAAAGGCGTTTTTTCAACCGGAGGTACAAGGTCGAAATTCTGAGTTATTGGGTGCGATCTTCCTGGTTGCAGAACAATTGTATCCGTTGATTCTACAGTTATTTTCCTGTAATCGAATTTCCCGCCTGATGAGGCCCATATGAGCAGGTCGCCGAGCCCGGTGGTTATGCCGCAATATCCTCGTGAATTTGTTTTTTGTTTGGCAATAGGATAAAATTCAGCGTAGTTGTAAAGTTGAAACTCAACGCTGGCTTCGTTCACAGGCTTTCCTGATTCATCAACTACCTTTACGACTATCGGTTTGGTTTCTGCATAGTTTGCGATGAGGTTAAGTTCGGCAAAGCGTTCCTGGTTTTCAATAACAGGTTCATTGCCAGTGTAATGGCCATATGCGCGGGTGTGCACCAGCATGGCCCTGCGCGCAGGTTCAGCAAACCAGCCCATATTGAGTGCCGGCTCTGGTTCGCAGGCCCCGAGAAAGTACCATTTTCCGTCGACCCAAACCTCGACCCATGCGTGATTGTCATCGCTGTGAGCCCAGCGCGNGGTATATACCTGGCGCGCCGGAATGCCAACGGTGCGGANGGCCGTGACTGTAAACGTCGATTCCTCACCACAGCGGCCGAAGGAGGTTTTTACTGATGCCAGCGGAGAACTGGTACGCTCATCACTGCCACGGTAAGTTACTTTTTCATGGCACCAGTGATTTACTTCCAGGGCGGCATCATTCATACTCATTCCTTTGACGCGCGCTTTCAGTTCGGGATACATTGCCAGCCGGAAAGTGTCGAGATTTTCGTTGTTGATGCGAAGCGGTAATACGAAATGAAGGAAAACATCTTCAGGAATTTTTTTACCCCATGCCATTTCTTTGCGGGCTTTCAGTGACATCTGTACAGCCTTCAGGAAGAATTTACCATTATAATCAGCCAGGTCGCTGAGCGGCATGTAGGCATAAAGATATTGCAGAGCCTGCCGTTCATCTGCTGTGAGCGGGGTTTTGAATATATTGTACAACTCACCTGACCGGCCTGAAGCCAACTGTTGCTGCTGGGCAAACATCCGGTTTATGTCTTTCAAAGTTGCCTGGTTCCTGATGAGTTGCGCCTGAACGGCAAAAGCATTCAGCAAGGCAAACAGCAGAATGAAAAGAATTTTTCCCGTTTTCATTTTGTGACATTTAATTGTATGGACAAAAGTAACTTATAGCAGAGTGTTTATGCAAAAAAAGCCTGCCTGATGATTTCCGGCAGGCTTAACAGTAATTGACCGTCGTAACTATTCAACGGTTATTTCATCTGTAAATATCCAGGCTGCACCCGGATTTCCTTTGTGCCCTTCCGGGCATGTACCCATATTTGTTCCGACCACTTTAACATAGCGGGTTTCGGCAGGTGCGATTGTGAGGTCGAAATTTTTTATCATCACCCCGGCTTTTTGCCAGGGAATATCGTTTTTAACAACACCGGCACTTCTGAAATTCACTCCGTCATCTGAAAGGAAGAATTCCACCTGTGTCGGCATAAAGATCCATGCATTTTCGTCCTGCAGAAAACCTGCCGAAAATTTGCTGACGGTCTTTTTTTCCCTGAGGTCAATCACGGCATCAAGGTTATCTTTCTCAAAACCGAGCCATCCGCCAACGCGAAAGTCTTCGTTACCGCGCATATTATCCACTAAGGTGAGACCACCGTTGCCTGAGTATTGCCTGGCAGGAGTAGTATTGAGTTTGCAGTCCTTTGAGATATTCATCTTTACAAATTCAGCGCTCACAACAGGACTGACAAGCTTTTTCTGCTGTGAGAAAAATTTTATCTTGGAGGTTTCAGTGATATCGATTGGCGTTGTATAAGGCACATTGCCGCCAACTCTGTCAGCACCTGATGCCATGACCATGATAGTTGCTCCGGCGGGCCCTCCGAACTCAAGCGTTTTCCTGTCAGTGAAAGTTTTAACAGCATCCTTAATATAAGGTGCAGGCAAAACAAGGTCACTGGTAATTGCAGTCACTGGTTCTTTTTTCTTACCAACGCCCCATTCGGTATTCGGCTGGTTCCCCATAGTAAAGACAAGTTCTCCGCCTTTCATAATGGCTTCATGCTTCAGGAATGATGCGCCATAGGATTTGCCATTGAGTGTAGCCGACTGGATATAATAATTTGAGGATGAAAGGTTGTTGGCTTTTATCACGAATTGTTTCCCGTTTTCAAGGTTGATGGTCACTTTATCAAACCAGGGTGTCCCGATTACATAGAAATCGCTTCCGGGGTTAACAGAATAGATTCCCATGGCGCTCATCACTGCCCAGGCTGACATCTGGCCGCAGTCTTCGTTACCGATCAGTCCATCAGGATTGTTATGGTAAAACTCAGTCATGATACGATGGATAATTTCCTGCGTTTTCCACGGTTGCCCGGCAAAAGGATAGAGATATGCAATGTGATGACTGGGTTCGTTGCCGTGAGCGTACTGCCCTATGAGCCCGGTAATATCGCTTTGATCGCGGCCGGTAGTTTTAGTGGAAGCGCTGAAGAGCGCGTCGAGTTGGGCTGCCAGTTTATCTTTCCCGCCAAGGAGATTAGCTAGGCCGGTGATGTCCTGCGTAGCAGCAAAACTGTATTGCCATGAATTGGCTTCGGTGAAATTGTAGTTGACCTCAGTCGGGTCAAATGGTGTAAACCATCCGCCATTAATTCGGGCTCTCATATTGCCGGTCGAAGGGTCAAATAAATGTTTGTAGTTCTGAGCCCTGCGGATGAAATACTTGTACTCGTCCTTTTTGCCCAGTGAGCTGGCATATTTTGCTATGCACCAGTCATCATAAGCATATTCAAGCGTCTTTGAAACACTTTCGGCTTCTCGGTCACTTGGAATAAAACCATACTGATCAAGCGCTTTAAGACCGGGATTATCGCGGGTAGCTGATTTCTTCATGGCGTCAAAAGCTTTTGAAACATCAAATCCCCTGATACCTTTCATGTATGCATCAACGATCACAGGAATAGAGTGATATCCGATCATGCACCATGTTTCGTTGGCCTGAAGTTCCCAAACGGGCAATAAACCTCCCTGGTCATACTGGGTTAGGAAGGTTTTGATATAATCGAGCGTGCGCTTCTGGTCGATAATGGTCATGAGTGGATGGTATGCGCGATACGTATCCCACAATGAAAAAACAGTGTAATAATTGAATCCTTCGGCACGGTGATTCTTGAAATCACGCCCACGATAAGTGCCGTCAACATCCATGTAAATATTAGGCACAACCATAGTATGGTAAAGAGCCGTGTAGAAAACAGCCTTCTGGTCATCGCTTCCCCCCTCGACCACGATCTTTGATAATTCTTTGTTCCAGGTATTACGGGCGTTAGCCTTTACAGCTTCAAAATCCCAGCCCGGAACTTCTTTCTCAAGATTTTTCCTGGCACCTGCAATGCTTGTGGCTGATATTCCAACTTTAACCAGTATCTTTTCTCCGTCAGCCGTTTTAAAATGCAGGTATAGTTTTACATTCTTACGTTTGTCAAGTGCCAGTCTTTCAGGAAGAACAACATTGTTTGAAGCCAGACTCGTGCCAGAGAAAGGTTTCGAAAACTTAGCCACGAAATAGACGACCTGGTTATTAGCCCATCCAGAAGAGGCTCGCATACCTTCAACCTCATCGTTACCAATGATCCGTATAGAAGCTTCCTTAGCATCGTCACGATGGAACAGGTCTATTAGTATGTTGGCTTTGTCGCTTTCCGGGAATGTATACTGGTGAAAACCAACCCTTTCGGTAGCTGTAAGTTCAGCAGTAATGCCGTAATCATCGAGCAAAACTTTGTAATAACCGGGAGTGGCCGCCTCGTTTTTATGACTGAAATGCGAGCGATAACCGGGTTTACCATCAGCGCCGTTGTTGAATCGAGGCTCTCCGGTAGTAGGCATAAAGAGTATGTCGCAGAGGTCGGGAACGCCGGTTCCGCTCAAATGTGTATGACTGAAGCCATAAACATATTCGTCGTCGTAATGATAGCCACCACAACCGTCCCATCCTTCGAGGCGGGTGTCAGGGCTTAGCTGCACCATACCAAAGGGCATAGTAGCCCCGGGATAGGTGTGCCCGTGACCGCCGGTGCCTATGAATGGATTTACATAGTCAACAGGGGATTTCTGCGCAAAAACAGTGAAACTTAACGCGACAAAGGCCGGAAGCAGAATTCGGCTTACCAATGATTTCTTCATATACTTTTTGATTTGTATTTGGGATTTTCGGAAATGAAGGCGTAAAGGTACGCTTAATAAATTTTATTAGAAAGTGAGGCAGGAAAAAGTATTCAAATAACTGAATGATGGCAATTATCGTATGCCAAAGGTTTAAAAATTTAATAATCATGAAACGCTGTCGACTTATTTTGACAATAAGTCCGTTATTTTGTTTCAGGAATATCATTTGTTTAACAATTAAAAATTCAAATTATGAAATTTAAGCCTCATGTTTACCTGGCAATAATCATCAATTTGATAACAACGCTNNTGTTATTGCCCAGGAGCCATCCATACCCATAAAACCCAGGCATTATGTGTGTTACAGAACAGCCGGACAGTTAAATATTGACGGGAGACTAAATGAACCTGACTGGGCAAAGGCTGAATGGACAGACTATTTTGTTGATATTGAGGGCGCTCTGAAACCATCTCCCAGGCTTAAAACACATGCCAAAATGTTGTGGGATGATAATTATCTTTATGTAGGAGCCTTCCTGGAGGAACCTCACATGTGGGGAACACTTACCGAAAGGGAATCGGTTATTTTTTATGACCCTGATTTTGAAATCTTTATTGATCCCGATGGAGATACCCACAATTACCTGGAGTATGAAATGAATGCGCTCAACACCCAGTGGGATTTACTGCTGACAAAACCTTATCGTGACGACCTGGTGCGAAATGTCGCCCTTGATAATTGGAGCTATAATGGCATTAAATCAGGGGTTTATATCGATGGTACCATAAATAANTCCTGCGATACCGACAGCGGCTGGTATGTAGAAGTAGCTTTACCACTCGATGCACTTGCTGAGGTGAACATTGGCGGAAAAAGACCTGGTGCAGGTGACCAGATCAGGATAGATTTTTCGCGGGTTGAGTGGACCGTTGATATTTTGAATGGCAGGTATGTTAAGCGCACACACCTCGTTGACGGAAAAGAAAAACCTTTGCCAGAGGATAACTGGGTGTGGTCACCGCAGGGTGTAATTGCGATGCATCAGCCCGAAACATGGGGATTCCTTCAGTTCTCAGGCAAAACGGCAGGCAGTGGTATCGATGAATTTGTCGAAGATCCTGACTATGCTATAACACAGGCTTTACGGAAACTATATTTCAGACAGAGGGACTGTTTTGAGAAAACAGGAAAGTATTCAAACAGTCCTAAGGAGCTGGGATTAAATGAAATACCTGAGTTGAACAAACCTGATAAACTTGTTCTGCGCCTGACAAGTTCAACTTATGAGGCAACACTTCCAGGTACAAATCCCGGCACATTATGGCATATAATCCAGGATGGAAGAATCTGGAAGACAAAGCAATAAATATTCCGGGAATTAATTTCTTCCGGTTCGTTCCCTGAGTATGGTATTCCGGCTGTTAACCCAATGATTGGTACCCAATCCGTATTCCAATCCAAAACTAACTGCATTTCCTTTCAGGTCAGTGCCACCTTTATTGCGGAAATTGAGTCGGTGATACCTTCCTGTTAAAGCCAGATAGTGGTCGTTTTTTAAATAAATCCTGTAACTACCGCCCAGATTCAGGTTGAAAGAATTGAGATGTTTACTTACGTCATCGGTATCGTCATCAGGATTATTGGCCTCATAGTAAGCAGTAATGCCGTCGTAGCCTATACCACCGGTAAAAAACAGGTCGCTTCCCCATAAATGCATTACTTCGTAGCCAAAATCCAATCTTAAACTTACGCCAAAAAACTCTTTAGTATCGGTGAGGTTCCCATCTATCATTACCTGGTATTTATTGGGAGATGCACCTACCCGCAGGTCGAGTGCCAGGTCAGCAAGCAAATGGTCGTGTCTCAAACCTAACTGGCCGCCCAGGTAAGGATGCATGCCCAGAGTATCCAGGTGCTGGTTTGGCATCCACATACCAATTCCAATCGCATAATGAGCTTGCGTTTTGGCTAGTTCTCCGTATTTCGGTTCTGTCAGGATATTTTTTAATGTTGTATTATTGAATGATTTGCCATGAAGCATAGCGTAAATACTGTCGGATGGATGCAAATAATAATTGATAAAAAAATACTCCTCTGGAGAAAGATCTTCATACTTGCTGCAGCGCAAGGCGATGCTGTCGGTAAAGGTTTTGTACCACTTAAGCAGGGTAGTTCTTCAACGTAATAATAAGGATATTTCAAGAGGCTTATGCCCGCAGTATCCCGGCTAAGTTCTTTGTATACATCGAGATAATAGGTGAAATCAGTGTTTTTGAACAAGCTGTCGCTGAAAGTACCAGCATCAATGGCAAAAAGTATACTTGTGCGGAAGATTGTTTCGTCGAGCTCACAGTTTGCGGCCCAGGAATCAAGTAAGGCGTTGGCCGTATCGAAATCGCGGCTGGTGTAATAAAGTGGTATTAATTGCATGCTCTGGTACTGCAACTCACGGCAGTCTGTCACCGAATCGGGAAATATCTTGTAGGCGATTGCGTTCTGGCTCTTTCCTGGCAACGAAATGAATATCAATAGAATAGCTATACTAATCCGCTGAATTGTAGGCATGCTTTCAGGCGTTTTGATCGGGTTTAATTGTTGATCGAAGTTACGGAGATTATGGTAATTCAACGATTATCCCGCAAAAATGTTACACGCCTTGTACACATTGAATCATGCGCTTTCGTGCTCGGTCCGCCTGATGATTTCGTTTTGCAGGTCTTCGCCGAGGTCATTGAAATAATCGCTGTAACCGGCAACCCTTACAATGAGGTCGCGGTATTTTTCGGGATGTTTCTGTGCATCTTTCAGGGTGGCAGCCGAAACCACGTTAAACTGAATATGGTGGCCGTCCATGCGGAAATAAGTCCTGATAAGGTTGCCCAGTTTTGCAATGCTGTCTTCTCCTTTGAAGAAAGAGGGTGTGAACTTCTGGTTCAATAAGGTTCCACCGGTCCTGATATGGTCGATCTTGGCAGCAGATTTCAGAACTGCCGTCGGCCCTAACTTATCAGCTCCCTGCACGGGTGAGATGCCTTCCGACAATGGTTCTCCTGCCAGTCGTCCTTCGGGCAGTGCGTTTATTTTACTGCCGAAATATACATGGCAGGTGGTAGGCAGCATGTTAATACGGTATGTCGCTCCACGTGGAGACGGACGCCCGTTTACCGAATCATAAAACAGTTCGAAAACCATGCGTGCATTATCATCAGCGTAACCATCATCATTTCCCCACTTTGGAGTATTGTAAACTAGTTCAAAACGCAACTTTTCATATCCAACGAAATTGGCAGCCAAAGCCTTCATCAAATCTGTCATTGACAAAGTCTTATGCTTAAAAACATGGTATTTGATAGCCGTTAAGCTGTCGGTAAGGCTTCCAAGCCCGACGCCCTGGATGTATGTGGTATTGTATCTTGCTCCGCCGGCATTATAATCGCGACCATTGGCAATACAGTCATCAATGAGGAGGCTTAGGAAAGGTACCGGGAGATAGCGTGCATACAATTGTTCTATGATATTTTCTCCCTTAATCTTTATGTCGATGAAGTATTGTAGTTGTTTTCGGTATGCTGCCATCAATTCATCGAATGTTGAAAAGGAGGCGGCTTCACCGGTTTGAAGCCCTATGAGTTCGCCGGTTTGAGGATCAATGCCGTTGTTGAGTGTAACTTCGAGGACCTTTGTGAGGTTAAAATATCCTGCCAGGATGTAAGCTTCTGTCCCGAAAGCGCCGCTTTCAACGCAGCCACTGGCGCCACCGTTACGGGCATCCTCAACACTTTTTCCCTGCCGCATCAGTTCCTGGACAATGGCATCGGTATTGAAAAATGAGGGCTGCCCAAAACCGGTTTTTGTAATTTGTAAAGCCCTGTGAATGAAACTGTCAGGGTTCTTCTTGCTTACCTGCACCATTGAACTCGGCTGCAATAAACGCATTTCCTCAATTACGTCGAGTATCAAAAAAGTAAGTTCATTAACAGCGTCCGCCCCGTCGCTTTTAACGCCTCCCAGGTTGATGAGGGCAAAATCGGTATAGGTATTGCTTTCGAGCGCTGTAACTCCTACTTTGGGCGGGGCAGGGTGGTTGTTGAACTTGATCCAGAACGACTGAAGGAGTTCTTCTGCCTTTTCACGGGTGAGGGNTCCGGCTTCGGTTTCACGTTTGTAAAAAGGATAAAGGTGCTGGTCGAGCCGGCCCGGATTGAAAGAATCCCAGGGATTTAATTCAGTTATAACTCCCAGGTGAACAAACCAATAATATTGCAATGCTTCATGAAAAGTGCGAGGGGCTTTGGCCGGAACATGCCTGCAAATAGAAGCCATTTCGATCAGTTCCTGCTTGCGCGATTCATCCTTTTCACCAGTTGCAAACGATTCGAGTTCAGAAGCATGGCGTTCGGCAAAAATAATGAGCGACTCTGCTGCGATTTTCATTGCCGTGAGTTCTTCGGTTTTGCNCAGGATTTCACGATCGTTAACGTTGTCGAGTGCGTTGATGGCATTGTCAATTTCACGGATAATATCCAGCATACCCATATGGTAAATTTTACTGCCAAGCACAGTGTGACCGGGAGCCCTTTGCTCCTGGAACTCAGTAAACATTCCTGCTTTGTATGCTTTCAGCCATTCAGGCGTCATCATGTCAAGCATACGTTCGCGGTGGCTTTTCTTTTCCCAGAAAGGGATTACCACATCGCGGTATGCAGAAAACATTTCTTCATCAGCCTTGAATGATACTTTTGGCCTTGAGTTTAGTACTTCCAGGTCGTGTAGACTATGCAGGTTTACTTCGGGGTAGGTGGGAGTGGTCTTTGGAGCAGGTCCGCGTTCACCCACTATAAGCTCACCTTCATTAATGCATATGGATTTATTTGAAAGGATATGCCTGAAACAGAGTGCACGTTGAACCGGAATGGAAAATTCGCGGTTATTCCTGTAAAAATCGGTCACCAGCAGTGCTCTTTCTGGCGAAAGGCGGTTCACAGCATCAAGGCTTTGGCGGCGAAGTTTTTGTATTCTTTCAGTTAACATGGTTATGCAGAATTGAGAAGTGAGAGTTTTTTAAATATTTTACATTCAACTGTTTAGGGGAATCATCCTCCGGTCTTAACAGTGTAACCTATTGACTCCAGCCCGGCTTTAATCATTTTCAACGATTCGGGTGCAACAGCCTGAAGGTCATTTAGTTTGTAGTTAATTCCAAGTCGCTCGTATTTACTTTTCTGAATGTTGTGATACGGCAGGAGATGGATTTCCCGGTGGCTGGTTTTGATATTTACCAGGAAATGCATGAGGTCGAGCAGGTTGTTTTCACTATCGTTCATGCCTGGAATTACCGGGAAACGGAAAATCACTCTGCGACCCTGTTGGAGCAGGTAGAGCAAATTGTCAAGGATGAGGCTGTTATCAACACCTGTGTGCATCATATGGTCGGTGTTGTTCATACCTTTGAGGTCGTATAGATATAGATCAGTATACGGCTCAACCTGTTGCAGCGATTTACGGCTTGCATATCCGCATGTATCAAGGGCTGTATTCCATCCTCGTTTTTGGCATTCCGAAGCAAGTACTGTCACAAATCCCGCCTGAACCAAAGGTTCTCCACCCGAAAAAGTAATGCCACCACCTGATTCTTCATAAAAAAGGCTGTCCTTCTCGAGCTCTCTGATTACTTCAGGAATGGTGTACCAGCGGCCGATTTCTTCTTCCACCTCGAATGAATTCTCACCCAGGTTGCGGACACGCCTGACATGCTCAATTTCGTGGAGCCGGCTTTCGGGATTATGGCACCACAGGCAGTTGAGCGGACATCCTTTGAAAAACACGGTCGTACGGATGCCGGGACCGTCGTTTATACTGTAGCGTTTTATGTCAAAAATCAAACCCTTCATGGGCAGACAGCCGGTTACCGGCAATAATTAAATTGTTGAAGATTCGATTCTGGCAGTCTGAAAATGAGTAAACAGGTGCAGCAGATGAGGTGGCTGCAGATCAGACCTGATTTAATAGAATGATATCAGCACATCCAGCATTCATACAAGCCGCGGCCTGCATGGTGGTATAGCGAAAGGCTGAAATGGCCCTGTTGGACGGATGTGTCTCCTAGCATGATGCAAATATACTATGTTTTAAGTTTGATGTTTCAGGTTTGAAGTCAGGAATCAGTAATTAGTAATTAGCAAGTCTTTTATCCAATCGAACTCAGAAAATCACTTTATTATTTAGCATTTTTCATTTAATATTTTACATTTCACTTTTCCTTCTCTTAATTTCAGCCCTGATCAGCGAAAGTTCCCGGCCGGTTTGACCGGCAATGGAAGTGTTTTCTTCAGCCCGGCGCATGAGGTAAGGCAGTATGTTGCGCACTGGTCCGTAAGGAACGTATTTAGCTACATTGTAACCTTCCTTTGCCAGGTTAAAACTGATATGGTCGCTCATGCCATAAAGCTGTGAAAACCATATTCTTGAATCATTTCTTGCTATCCCTTGCTGCTCCATCAAACGGGTAAGATGCAGGTTGCTGTTTTCGTTGTGTGAGCCATTAAAGAGCGTGATACGGTCAATGTTTTCGACCGAAAAGGTGAGAGCGGCATCGTAAGCAGCATCAGTTGCAGGCTTGTCGGGCTGGATAGGGGAGGGATATCCATTCTCCTCTGCGCGTTTGCGTTCTTTTTCCATGTATGCCCCCCTCACAAATTTTACCCCGAGGAAATAGTTCCCGTCTTGTGCCTTCAGAAGCGATCGCTTTAGAAAATCAAGCCTGTCAGTTCTGTACATCTGTAACGTGTTGAAAACAATGGCTTTCTGCTTGTTGTACTTTTCCATCATTTCTGTAACCACCTGGTCAACAATCGATTGATACCAGGAGTCTTCTGCGTCTATCATGATAGGGACCTGCTTTTCAAACGCTGCCTGGCACAGCCTGCCGACATATTCCCTGAACTTGTCGAGGCCCTGCTGCAATTCAGGATTCAATCTGGTTGCCGAACTGGCAGCTGTGAGTACCTCAGCCGTAGCAAATGCAGTGGGCTTGAACACAGCGAATGGAATATCGGGGTCAGTACCCGCATTATTGACCGATTTGAATGTTTCCTCGAATGTCCGTTGCATAGTAGCTGAATCCTTACCCCCTTCTACGGAGTAATCAAGAATGGATTTAACATTAAATCCGGCCATATGCCTCACAGCAGGAATGCAATCCTGAATGGTTTCACCACCTACAAAATGCTTATAGAGTGTCGGTTTCAGAATCCAGCCAATCGGGAGATGCATGGTTATGGCCAGGTCTGACAGTTTTTTTCCAAGTTTAACAAGAGTTGGGTTACTGATCAGCCTGAAAAGAACGAGCCCCCGCCGGAGATCAGCATCGGTCTTATAACAGAAAGCAGTCTTTGTATCAGAAAATGAAGGCATTTTTTTTAAATTTTGAGACAAAGATAGATATTGGAGGTGATAAAATCCCGGCAGATCGCTGAAGTTGGTAAATTACACCTGCCGTTCGATAGGTGAAGAATACCTTTCGTTGGTTAAAACATACCATTCATTCAATAGACTGACAATTATGATAATAAAAATATAGATTTCACATTTAAAGGAAGCAAATAGGCACTCTTTTTGTACTTTTGAAAAAAATATAAGCCTGATGCAGGATATCAATCCTCCTTATTTTGGACCCGATGCCTATTCGGCTATTGATGAGGCCATAGGAGCTCATTCCGCTTCAGGTATTTTTATATTGGTGGATGAAAACACCAGGAAATTCTGTTATCCACCGCTTGTTGGTAAGATTCCAGCACTCGAAAAGGCAAAAATTATTTTCATACCGGAAGGGGAAAAAGCAAAGAATTTTCACACTGCTGTATCGGTGTGGGAACAACTCTCCGAAAAAGGAGCTTTACGAGATTCATTGCTGATTTGTCTGGGTGGAGGTGTGCTCGGCGATATCGGAGGNTTTACTGCATCGTCTTATCGTCGGGGAATGCCTTTTATCATGGTGCCTACCACGCTCATGGCAATGGTTGATGCTGCTATCGGGGGGAAAAATGGTATCAATCTGGCAGGCCTCAAAAACCAGATCGGGTGCTTTAGTCAGCCGGAATCTATTTGCGTTATTTCAGATTTTCTCGAAACGTTGCCTTCCCGCCATATNCCTTCAGGATTTTCAGAAATGATCAAACACTCGCTCATTGATGGGGAGAGTTACGAAACCATTAAAAAGACCTCTCCGGCTGAAATTGCCACTTCACTATCGCTTATCAGGCAATCGGCCATGATCAAACTGAATGTCGTAAAACAGGACCCTACGGAGAAAGGTTATCGTAAGGTTTTGAATTTCGGACATACTATCGGGCATGCCTTCGAAACCTGGTCAACTTTACATTCGTCCGACCCGCTATTGCATGGTGAAGCTGTAGCTGCAGGGATCATTTGTGAGTCNTTCATGTCAGTAAAACACTCCGGGTTGCCAATTTCGGTACTTTATGAAATTGTTGAGCTGATTATGAATCATTTCCGAAAAACAACTTTCTATGCTCCGGCAGGCAATGAGTTGATAGAGATTATGCTCCACGACAAGAAAGTGAAGCAGGAAGGAAGAATCAATTTTACCTTGCTCAGCAACCCCGGGGCTCCACTTACCGACCAGTATCCCGGCGAAGCGCTTATCCGCGAAAGCCTTCATTATTATGTAAATCTTTAGCATCAGCTGAATTCTGCGTAAACAGTTTAAAACCTGTTGCTTCTTTGTGCATTGGTTAGCTCCTAAGGTTGATTTCTTTCTATTTTTTGCGCCCTTGTCGCCATTTATGATCGTTACAGCACCAACCGGCCATTCAATCAAGACAGAAGTCATGCTGCCTGCATCAAAAAGCATCAGCAACCGGCTGCTGATCATTCGGTATTTGGCTGGTGAACAGGTTGATATCAAAAATCTTTCGGAGGCTGATGATACAAAACTTCTTCAAAATCAGTTGGATATCATTCGTTGTAACATAGGCAATGCCGATCCTGTAACAATTGATTGTGAGAATGCAGGTACGGTTTGCAGGTTTTTAACGGCAATGCTTTCTGTAACACCCGGCAATTGGCTGATTACTGGTTCTGAAAGGATGCAGCAACGGCCATTAGGGGCATTGGTTGATGCATTAAAACTGTGTGGTGCTGATATCAGCTATTTGAAAAAAAGCGGGTTCCCTCCCCTTTCAGTTTTTGGGAAAAAGTTGCAGGGAGGAATTACGCTGCAGGTACCCGGAAATATCAGCAGCCAGTTTATCTCAGCACTCATGCTCATAGCACCTGTGCTTAAGGGTGGTTTGACAATCGAGACCACCGGCAAAGTTGTGTCGGAGCCATATATTAAAATGACGGCTCAGCTGATGAAGGAATGTGGGGCAGGCGTTGAATATAAATCGGGAATTGTGGAAATTAGTACATCTCCCTATTCGTTAGCCGGTAAGGAATTAAGCGTAGAACCCGACTGGAGTTCGGCAGCATTCTGGTACGAAATAGCAGCACTTTCCAAAAACGCTGAAATCTTTTTTCCGGGCCTATCATTGAACAGTATACAAGGTGATGCCATTGCTGCTAAATTGTTCAGAGATTTTGGTGTTCTTACTGTTGAAAAATCTGGCGGGCTTTTGATTGTTAAAGAAAGGGGAAAACTTCCCAGTGAGATTTCAATCGATTTTACTTCCTGTCCCGACCTTGCCCAGGCAGTGGCAGTTACATGTGCAGGGCTTAATATCCAGACAAGGCTTACGGGTTTGTCAGGATTGCGGATAAAGGAAACTGACCGGTTGTCAGCTCTTACCAATGAACTGCAAAAAGCAGGCTATAAAACCGAAATTAAGGATGGCAGTGAGTTGATTATATCAGGTGATAGGATAAAGACTGCTGTCAGTAACCTGTATATTCAGACGTATAGTGACCATCGCATGGCCATGGCATTTGCGCCTTTATCAATAGCTTGCGGGAAGATCGGGATTAATGAAGACGGGGTAGTCTCAAAGTCATATCCTGCATTCTGGTCGCATTTGCGCAATGCAGGCTTTGTTCTTAGTGAGAGTTAATTCAGCCTGATCCAACCCATTTATCAACAAGTGGTTGAAAACTTCATTTCCGGCAGGGAGGCTATTTTAATACTTTTGTTTCTGCGAAAGGCTCAAATCGCTCATTCTTGGTTTGATGCTGCTAACGTCAGGATATTAGTAAATTAACATTCCCGGTATGCCTTCAGCCCTCGATGTAGATATTTTCATTCCNTGCTTTATCGACCAGGTTTATCCCGAAACAGGGTTCAATATGGTNAAAATCCTTGAAAAATTCGGTGTTAAGGTGCATTATAACCCGGTGCAAACGTGCTGCGGACAGGCTGCCTTTAACAGTGGTTACTGGGATGAAGCCAAAGCAGTGGGTGAAAAATTCATCCGCGATTTTTCGGGCAACCGCTTTGTGGTTGGACCTTCAGCTTCCTGCGTGGGTTTTGTGAGGAATTACTACGATGAAATGTTTTACAATTCGGCGTTGCATAACGAATATCACCAGTTGAAGAAGAATATCTTCGAGTTTACCGATTTCATGGTGAATGTGCTTCAGGTTGAGGATGTTGGCGCTACGTTTGAGCATATAGTCACCTATCATGATTCTTGTGCCGCTTTACGCGAATACAGGCTCACCGACCAGCCTCGCCGTCTGCTGGCAAAGGTGAAGGGGCTTGAACTGCGTGAGATGAAGGACAGTCGTGAATGCTGCGGTTTTGGCGGTACATTTGCCGTGAAGCACGAGCCGATTTCAACGGCCATGGGTGAGCAGAAAATTGAAAATGCATTGGCTACCGGTGCAGAGTTTATTGTAAGTACTGACTCTTCATGTCTTATGCACCAACAGGGATATATCGACAAGCACAAACTCCCTATCAAAACCTTGCACATAATTGATGTTTTAGCCAGTGGCTGGTAGCTTATACATTTGTTAATTTGAGCTAGAACCGTGCTTGCTCCCCATGTTCGTTTTTCGGGCTGAATTGGATTGGACCGATGATCTATATTATTGACAGATTTATTTATAACATTCTTTTATTCAGTTATTTGTGATACTTATTCAATGTTGATGCTAGATTCAAATTTATTGTAATTTTACTGCTTCCTACCTTTAACTTTTACTGATGAACGTGATGGCTTATTATTTCCGGCTAATTGCCTTGGAGAGAATAGCAATGATTGTTATATTGTTATTGTCCTTTTCTGTTTCAGGGTACAGCCTGACAATAACAGAGCAGCATCAGTACTCATCAGTATCACATTTGGAATATGATTCTGCTTTTGCAGAATATCAATATTCAATTAAATCACTTGATTATTATAAAGTTAGAATTTCTGCGCTAAATACTGATTTTGAAAAATTGTATTTTCTGGAACATGCGCTCACAAATGGATTGTTTATTAATGGTAAAGAAAATTGGAGTGGCGAAACAATCTTATTCTCTACTAAAAATACAAATAGAACAGAGGTTGCAAACATTACAGGAAAGCTATTTGAAGAAGCAATCATTGCTGAAAAATCAAGCAGCCCTGAGGATAAGCAAGATTTTATCAATGGATCAAGGTTTAACTCCGCTTTAAGCGGACTTTTCATCTTGACCGACGCACCGCTGGCTGATAATCCGGTATGTGAAGATGCTTCAGTAGCTTGTTCTGACAATATATACAATTTCCCATCAGGCACCCAGGGAACAGCCCCTCCTCCGGTAGGAGGTTACCCTGATTATGGTTGCTTGAATTCTCAACCTTGTCCTGCCTGGTATTTCATGCAGGTTGAGCAATTTGGGGATATTGTGATCACAATTGAGCAAAAAAACATGCTGGGACAGGGAATTGATGTAGACTTTATTTGCTGGGGGCCCTTTACAAGCCTTACAGCTGGTTGTGAATCAGGACTTACAGGCGGGAATGTTGTTGATTGCAGCTATTCTCCTGATCCAATAGAATATTGTGAAATATACGGTGCTGTTCCGGGTCAGTTCTACATTCTTTTAATCACAAATTATAGTCAGCAGAATGGTTCGATTACATTTTCACAAACAGGAGGAAGCGGGGTAACCAATTGCGACATAGTGCTAAATTGCTCGGTACTTGCCATTACTACTGATGTTACGGCTTGCAATCCTGGTACAAACACTTTTGGAGTTTCAGGCAACATCGAATTCACCAATCCGCCTGCCACCGGAACGATGACCATAACTGATGTAACTTCATCGCCACCGGTTTCACAAACATTCTCAGCACCATTTAACAGCCCTCAGGTATACTCTCTTTCCGGAATTACTTGCGATGGGGCGCTGCATTCTTTAACAGCAGCATTTTCAGATGATGCTGCCTGTACATTTACCCAGAATTATCCGGCACCGCAGGCTTCCTGTCCTGTAGCGACTATCAGCGGAGGAGGACAGATATGCAACGATGGTGTCAGTACAGCCGCTGTGCAGATTGGCATTGTTGGCTCCGGTCCGTTCGACTTTACGTATGCAATCAACGGGTCTCCGCAAACACCAGTCACAGGATACAACGGGCCATTTCCTTACGTGATTAATACCAATGTGCCCGGAACGTATACACTTGTCTCTGTTTCAAACGCNACCCTGTCCGGGCCCGGAACAATTTCCGGGTCAGCTTCTGTTTCGCTGACACCGCTTCCTGTACCTACTCTTACCGGAACTGCCAACATATGTTCCGGTGTTTCACCAGTGGTATACACAACGCAGGCAGGATTCAACAGTTATTCATGGAATGTTTCGTCCGGTGGATCAATAATTTCAGGTGGAACATCAACAAGCAACACGGTAACTGTTCAGTGGACTCAGCCCGGTGCCCAGACGGTTACGGTCTCCTATCTCGGCCCTGCTCCCACTAACTGTCCGCCGGCGGCACCGGCAGTGTTCAATGTCAATGTAAATCCTTCACCGGTCGCCAATTTCACCTATTCCAACAATTGCCAGGCGCAGCCGGTGCTGTTCACCGATCTTTCAACAATTACATCGGGTTCCATTGTATCATGGAGCTGGGATTTTGGTGACGGGAACTCCTCTACTCTCCAAAATCCTCAGCATACTTATGCCAACGCAGGCACTTTCAATGTAATTCTAACAGCTACCTCCGACTCCGGTTGTGTCGGTACCCATACCATTGCCCTGAACATTGTAGCTTTTCCCACCGCTTCGGCAGGCTCGCCACAAACCATTTGCGCCGATGATACCTTTTCTCCGGCCTCGGCAACAGCGGCCAATTACTCCTCATTACTCTGGAGTTCAAGCGGTACAGGAACGTTTAATGACCAGACCATTCTGCACCCTGTATACACTCCCAGTGCTGCCGACACGGCTGCACATACAGTAACTCTTACCCTCGTTGCCAGCGGCAATTCACCCTGTGGCCCTGCCACATCGTCAATGGTACTGACGATAAATCCCGTGGCTGTTTCAGATGCCGGCATTGATGCCAGGATATGTGAAGGAAGCACTTATCAGCTTTCCGACGCTGCAGCCTTCGGGTATACCTCCCTTACTTGGAACAGCTCAAGTTCAGGCACTTCGGGGTTTGTACCCGCCGGAACCCTTCATCCTGTCTATACGCCCGATGCCACCGATATCACCAATGGCAGTGTAACGCTCACCCTTACGGCCAATCCCTATGCACAATGCTCTGCCGCTTCCGATGGTATGACCCTTCACATTACCCGACAGGTGGTGAACAATGCAGGAGCCAATGGACAGATATGCCAGAACAGCACATTCAATGTTACCACCGCCACCTCGGTATATGATTCGGTGCATTACTGGACGCATAACGGATCAGGCACCCTGAACAATGCCACCACATTATCTCCAACTTATGTTCCTGGTACGGGTGAATCGGGCACGGTGACACTGACCTTACATTCCCTTGCTTATTACCCGTGCAGCAGCGTGACGGATAACATTACGCTTACCATTCATCCTCTTCCCACGGCCGATGCCGGTTCTGCGGGCTTCAGTTGCCAGGGATACAACTACGCGGTAAGCGGAGCTACGGCTACACACTATTCTTCGGTCACCTGGACTGAAAATGGCACGGGTTCCCTCACCAATGCCAACACATTGACCCCGACTTATGTACCTGGTCCCGGTGAATCAGGCACGGTAACGCTGACGCTCACCGCGCAGGGTGAGTTAAGTTGTGCCGGAGAGACAGCCCAGAGCACGATGACGCTTACGATCACCCCTCTTCCTGTAGTTGATGCAGGGCTGAATGCCACCATTTGTGCTGCCAACACGCATACACTGTCTGCCACGCAGACCAACTGCGGAAGTGTATTGTGGAGCACCTCGGGTGACGGTACCTTCAACAACCCTGCATCGCTAGCACCGGTATACACTCCGGGCAGTAACGACATAGCCTCGGGCAGTGTGGTGCTGACGATCACCGGTTTTGGAGCCGGTTCCTGTGTTGGTGAGACCGACAATGACCAGGTAGTTTTAACGATCGATCCCATGCCAACGGCATATGCAGGCATTGATGAGTCGCATTGTGTGCAGAGCCCGATAGCGATCACGGGAGCCACGGCAGGTAACAACTCGGGGGTACAGTGGGTCACCTCGGGAGACGGGATTTTCACGGGCAACACCACGCTGACGCCGACCTATATGCCGGGCAACATAGACTTTAACAACGGCACGGTGACGCTGACGTTGCGATCCTACGGCAGGTTGAGTTGTGCATCACAGACGGTGAGCGACAGCCGGGTGCTGACGGTAACGCCCTACCCGACAGTGAATGCGGGCCCTGATGATTACATCTGCAGTAACCAGACACAATACCAGCTAAACGGCTTCGGCAACAATTACAATGCGGCCGATATCCAGTGGAGTTTCACGGGAGGTGACGGGGTACTCAGTGCCACGAATGTAATGAGTCCTATCTATTACCCTGGTCCTGTGGATTTAAGCACTGTGGACCGTGCCATCACCTTCACGCTCACGCTGCAGGGAGTAGGCACCTGTGTGGGTCAATATGTAAGCGATGAGATGACGTTGCTCATCGACCCCACGCCGGTGAGCAATGCAGGCCCCGACGGGGAAGTGTGTGGTCGCAGGCCTTACCAGCTCAGCGGGGTGGCTCAGTATGAGAACACTATACTCTGGGTAACCACGGGCGACGGCAGTTTCAATAATCCTAATCTTCTGAACGCGACTTACACCCCCGGTCCGGGCGATGTAGGCACGATGGTTATGCTGCGGCTGGACCTGAGCGGGTGCCAGAGCCTCACGGGGGATGACTTCCTGCTGCTGACGGTACATCCCGATCCGAGTGCGACAATCAGTGGCACCGCGGACATCTGCGAAGGCACGTCGACGCCATTGACGATAGACTTCACGGGGACACCACCGTGGTCAGTCAGCTATACTGACGGCCTTGTACCGGTGACGGTGACGGGGATTACAGCTTCGCCATACACCTTCACGGTATCGCCGTTGTTAACCTCCAACTACTGGATCACGGCGGCATCGGATGCTTATTGTCCTGTACCGAACGATTCTATCCACGGGCCGGCATATGTCACAGTCCATGAGTTGCCTTACCAGTACATTACCACAGCCACTAATGGAGGTTATTACTGTGCCGGCGATACAGGCGTGGTGATCAGCCTGTCATCCTCACAGGTGGGAATGACGTACGAGCTCTTTCACAACTGGGTAAGCACGGGAGTGGTGCTGTCAGGCACGGGCAGCACATTGCGTTTTGGCACCTTCACCGCCCCGGGGCAGTATGCCATCGAGGGCACCAATCCCGGCGGTCCCTGCACAGCATGGATGCGCGACACGGTGGAGGTTATCATCAACCCCATCCCTGTAACGGACTTCACATGGAATACAGCCTGCCTTGGCGACACCACGGTGATCGATGTATCGGGGTTGTATATCAATGCCATCAGTAACTGGCTGTGGGATTTCGGTGACGGCACGTACCTCACGCTCAACGCGCCTATGGACCCTGTGAAGCATGTCTTTCCCACCTACGGCAGTTACCCGGTAACGGTGAGTGTGACGGACACCAACGGCTGCCAGTTCAGCATCACGCATACGGTAGATGTACGTCCTCACCCTACGTCTTTCTTCAGCTACGACACGCCCACCTGCCTGGGAGATGCCACTTCGTTCACCGACCTCAGCACGATACCGTCAGGTCAGGGCTACCTTCAGCGGTGGATCTGGGATTTCGGTGACGGCACGCCTGGTGACACGATCTGGTTTCCTGCCACGCCGAATATCACGCACACCTATTCCACCGACGGCACCTACACGGTAACCCTCCAGGTCAGCAACTCGGTGAGTTGCAGTGACACGTGGAGCACCACGGTGACGGTTACCCGTCGTCCTGTGGCGGACTTCACGATGGCCTCCACTGCCTGCCGGGAGATGGCGGTAACGTTCCAGGATCTGTCGGGCGAAGACGGCGGCGGGGCGATAGCAAGCAGGAACTGGGACTTTGGTGACCCTGCATCGGGAGTGCTGAACTACAGCACGGCCCAGGACCCAGAGCACAGCTATGCTTCGTCAGGCATCTACACGGTCACACTCATTGTCACCAACTACGCCGGCTGCAGTGACACCTTGCAGAAGACGATCACGGTATTTGAAAAGCCGTCAGTAGCCTTTGCCTTTGGTACGGGCTGTGTGGGAGACACCACGCAGCTGTGGGCCGATATGACGGTTGTAAACGGCGGAGCCATAGCCGGATACAGCTGGGACTTCGGCGACGGGGGCACTGCCTACAGCGAGAGTGTATCACACATATACATAGCCCCGGGCGCTTACCTGGTCACGCTCACGGTGACAGACACCTCGGGCTGCGAGAATGACACTTCACGCTATCTCACCATCACCACGCCGCCGGTGGCGCACTTTTCGGCTCCTGCCGACAACTGCCTGAGCGAGACGATACTGTTCCACGACCTGAGCACAGCTAATGATGGTTATCTCACCAGCTGGTTATGGGACTTTGGCGACGGCAATACACAAACGGTAACCTTCCCCAATACACCGGATGTCAGCCATAACTACCTGGTTGCGGGCACTTTCCAGGTCACTTTGACGGTCACCGACAGCTATGGGTGCACACACCGGGAGCAGCGGCTGATCACTGTGAATGATTCACCCACGGCTTTGTTCATGTACCAGGGAGGTGGTTGTGAAGGCAGCCAGGTGATGTTCACCGACCTGAGCACCACCACGGGCTACCAGCAGGTGTCGGGGTGGCAGTGGAGCTTTGGCGATCCTGCCTCGGGCATCTATAACAGCAGCACCGAGCAAAACCCTGTTCACGCTTTCAATGCCGCAGGCACTTACACGGTACAGCTCATAGCATACAGCGGCAACCTGTGCAATGACACGACGACGCAGCAGGTCATTATTGGTTCTTTGCCTACTGCCGGTTTCACCACGCAGCAGGCCTGCAGGGACAACCCGGTGCAGTTCACACCGGACTATTCGGTGACGGACACGACGACCATTGCGACGTGGCTGTGGGACTTCGGCGACGGCAACAGCAGTTCGCTGCGCGAGCCTGTACATGTATACAATATGTCGGCCACCTACATGGTCACGTTGACGGTCGGCGATACTTCAGGCTGCGAACGAAGCGTAACAATGCCTGTAACGATACTACCGCTTCCTGAGGTCAACTTCACGTATGACAGTCCTGTATGTGAAGGTACGACGGTAGCGTTCACAGACCTGACGGCGGTACCGGGCCAAACGGGTTATGTATACCGCAGGACCTGGGACTTTGGTGACGGCACGTCACAAACGATATTGTTCCCCAATGCCACGGCTGTAAGCCACAGTTATGGTCAGGCAGGAACCTTCACGGTGACGCTCACGGCGGTGACTGCCGACAGTTGCACGGCGGCGACCCAAAAGACGGTGACGGTGCTGCCTCAGCCGGCTGCGGCATTCACGCATGGCGCCGGCTGCGAGGGCATGGTTATGCAGTTCACCAACCTGAGCACTGCCGGTGGCGGGCAGTCATTGTCGGGTTACCTGTGGGACTTCGGCGACCCTGGTTCAGGCACTGCGAACCAGAGCACGCTGGCCGATCCCACGCACAGTTACAACACTTCAGGCACTTACACGGTGATGCTGATAGCCACCACAGCCAATGGCTGCAGCGACACGGCCACGCAGCAGGTCACGGTATCTGCGCCGCCGGTGGTAGACTTCACGATGACGGCGCAGTGCAGTAATGACACCACTCAGTTTGTCAGCAGCACGTTGGTGAATGTGGCAGCCACGCAAAGCTGGCTATGGCAGTTTGGTGACGGCACTACGGCCACTACCCCGGATCCCCTGCACATATACACTCAGCAGGGCACCTACATGGTGCTGCTCACGATCACCGACACGGCAGGCTGCAGCAACACGATAAGCTACCCTGTGACGATACAGGCGGGCCCGCAGGCATGGTTCAGCGTGACGGCGCCGGGATGCAGCGGCATGGCGGTGACTTTCACGGATTTAACCAACGGCAACGGCGGTACTATCAGCAGCTGGTACTGGCAGTTTGGCGACGGCCACGACACCACGCTCACGGCACAGGTTCCCACGCTCACGCATACGTATACGAATGCAGGCATTTACACGGCCACGTTGTCGGTAGTCACGCAGCAGGGCTGCGAAAGCACCTACCAGCAGACGGTGACGATATCCTCTTCGCCGCTGGCGGCATTCTTGTGGCAGAACACCTGCCAGGGTCAGGCGACACAGTTCACGGACATGACAACGCTCAACGGCGGCGCCACGCTCACCTCGTGGAGCTGGGACTTCGGCGACCCGGGGTCGGGGACGGGCAACAGTTCACCGCTGCAGAACCCGTGGCACAGCTACACCACACCGGGGAGCTATGTTGTCACCCTTGTCACGTTGAATGCTTCGGGATGTGCCGACACGGCGCAAAGCAGTGTCACCATCAGCACGATGCCGGCGGTAGACTTCTACCATGACAACACCACCTGCAAGGGAGTGGATGTGCTGTTCCACACCGACACGCTGGTTTCCAACATCGATGCGTTGCAAACGTATGACTGGGACTTTGGTGACGGCACGGCGCATGCATACACGGTAAATCCCGTTCACAGCTACCAGAATGCAGGCACATACACGGTGACGCTGGTGGTGACAGACACGGTGGGTTGTCCCAACGCGGTAAGCCACAGCATCACGATCCACGGTTCGCCGCAGGCGCAGTTCAGCTATGCTAACGTATGTGCAGGCACGGCGACGCTGTTCAGCGACCTTAGCCTGGCGCCACAGGGCGACACCATTGTAAGCTGGCTGTGGAACTTTGGCGACACGCAGCAGACGACAGACACCTCCACGTTACAAAACCCGGGCTATACATACACGCAGACAGGCACTTACACGGTAACGCTGACGGTGACGACAGAGCATGGCTGTGAGGGCAGCATTGCCATACCGCTGCAGGTATGGAACCTTCCCACGGCGGGTTTCCGCTACACGACGACGCCCTGTGCAGGGGGAACGGTACAGTTTGCCGACACCTCGTGGAGTTACCAGAGCACGATCATGAGCCGGGCGTGGGAGTTTGAGCCTTACCAGTACGGGTCGGGGCAGAATCCTCAGCACACCTACTATGCGACAGACAGTTGCTACACGGTGCAGCTGGTTGTGGTTGATGGGAGGGGATGTATTGACACCGCTCAGCAGCAGGTATGTGTACCGGCGCCATTGGCGATAGCGATGAGTTATGAGCAGCACTGTTACGGGCAGCCGGCACAGTTCACGCCGCAACTTGTCACCCCGGCAGGCGACTCGCTGATCACCTTTGCCTGGAACTTTGGTGACCCTGCCTCGGGGACCAGCAATACTACAGCACAGAAAACGCCGCAGCACCTGTTCACGCAGGTGGGATATTACAGTGTTCAACTCACGGCTACAGACCAATATGGCTGCAGTGCCGACACCTGGCAGCAGGTGGAGGTACATGCGTTGCCGGTGCCATCGTTCACGTGGCAGAACGGCAGTTGCGACACCACGGTAATGTTCAGCAGCACTTCGCAGGACACTACGGCGGCAATCACCACGATGATATGGGATTATGGCGACGGGACGGTGGACACGGTTTATGCCCCGAACACGGGAGCCACACATCACTACAGTGCCCCGGGCAACTACATGGTGACGCTCACCACGGTGAATGCCGATGGCTGCAGTGCCGGCACACAGCAGGAGGTACAGCGTTCAGGCTGCCTGGTGGCAGCGATGATGGCAGGAGACACCCTGCTGTGCCAGAACTCGCCGGTACAGTTCATGGACATGAGCACCTGCGACGGGGTGATCACCCGGTGGACATGGCACTGGGGTGACGGGACAACAGACAGCTACACGCAATACAATCCATACACGCTTCACAGCTACAGCGGCCCGGGCACATTTACCGTGAGCCTGGTGGTGACAACGATGGTTGGCAGTACGGCCATTACCGACAGCACGACGAGGCAGGTAACGATATGGCCGTCGCCGATGGCGGGGTTCACGGCAAAGGATGTATGCCAGGGAGAGCGGGCATACTTCAACGACACCACGCTGGCCAACGGCGCTTTGGCGCTGACCTATCGATGGGACTTTGGCGATGGTAGTACAATAAGTGATACCTCGGCACTGAAGAATCCCGATTACCTGTACCCGTGGCCGGGGACCTTCCCGGTGCAGCAGGTGGTGATGAACCAGCTGGGATGTGCCGACACGACTGACAGTGAGATCCGGGTGAACGGGTTGCCTCAGGCGGCTTTTGACAACTCCATGGCCTGCCAGGGTCATGAGGTATACTTCTTCGACCACTCGCAGCCATACCTGGCGCCGTTGTCAAGGTGGGGATGGATGGTGAGAGGAGAAGAGCAGCTGGGTACGATGAACGGTGCCACGCCGGGATTCGTGTTCAGCACGGCAGGCGACTACACGGTGACATTGACGGTGGCAGACTCTAACCGCTGTATTGACACGATAGTGAAACAGATAACCGTGAATCCCGTTCCTGTGAGCGCGTTCACGGTGACGGAGAACTACGAGAACCTGCAGGGGCAGGTGCTGTTCACCAACGGATCGTTGGGAGCGCAGCAATACTACTGGGACTTTGGCAACGGGGAGACGAGCATGGCCTTGTCGCCGGTGGTGACCTACGATGTGGACGGCAACTACACGGTACATCTGATCACGGTGAACGAGNNCCTGGGATGCACAGATACGGCCACAACGGTGTACAGGATGCTGTACAAGGGGTTGTGGATACCCACGGCAATGGCGCCGTCGGGGCCGGTGGAGCAGACGNNACGGCTGTGGAAGCCTGTGGGTGTGAACCTGGCGACATACAGGGCAGAGGTGTACAACAGCCACGGCATACTGCTATGGAGTTCCACGGCGCTGGACAGCAACGGTGTACCGTTACAGGGATGGGACGGCACTTACAAGCAGGTTCCCTGCCAGCAGGATGTGTATGTGTGGAAGGTGCAGGCAGTGTTCAGGGATGGGACGATATGGCACAACGAGAACGTGGGTGAAACCGACAACATGCCCACGAGTGAATGGGGTACGGTGACACTGATAAG
>JADLKF010000017.1:0-63011 GCA_015657475.1 Lentimicrobiaceae bacterium
TCCGGCAGGACTGAACTCAATGAACTGGGAGAATTCGGATTGATTGACAGGCTTACAGCCGACGTCNNGGAATTCATTAATTCANNGTCAACCCTGAAAGGCATTGGCGAANNCGATGCTTGCCGTGATAACAACGGTGACAAACTCACCCTGGTAAGTACCGACCTTCTTATCGANAGCATCCATTTCGACCTGGCATTCACTCCACTGAAACACCTGGGATATAAAGCTGCCGTGGTAAATTTCTCCGACATTTTTGCCATGAACGGCACTCCGCAACAACTTTTTGTCGGAATTTCGGTTTCCAACCGGTTTTCAGCCGAAGCGCTTGACGAATTATATGCCGGGATAAAACTCGCCTGCAAACATTACAGGGTAGACCTGGCAGGTGGTGATACCACCTCAAGCCCACAGGGATTATTTCTGGCGCTCACTGTAACCGGGATTGTTGACAATGAAAAAGTTGTTTACCGCAGCACAGCCAGACTAAACGACCTTATATGCGTTACCGGCGACCTGGGTGCCGCCTACACCGGCTTGCTGATGCTCGAACGGGAAAAACAGGTTTTCCTGGCGAATCCCGACATGCAGCCCGACCTCGAAGGACATGATTATGTCATCGGCAGGCAGCTCAAACCGGAAGCTCGTGGCGATATTATCAAAAAACTCAGAGAATCGGGCATCACCCCGACTGCCATGATCGACATTAGCGATGGCCTTGCCAGCGAAATCCTCCACATATGCCACGATTCAAACGCCGGTTGCCGGATTTATGAAGAGAAAATCCCTATCGACCCTATGACGGTTTCAACAGCCGAGGAATTCAACATCTCCCCGGTAACGGCCGCCATGAACGGGGGCGAGGATTATGAGCTGCTTTTTACCATAAGTATGGATGATTATGATAAGATAAGCTCTATTGAAGAGGTGACAGTCATCGGGCATATGACCGCCGTCGAGGAAGGATGCAACCTGGTGACTAGCGATAATGTGCTGGTCGAGATATTAGCCCAGGGGTTTGACCATATGAAAGATAATTGACAATGGACAATGGACAATGGACAACCTGCCTGCCTGGTGAAGGCTTGTGTGTTAGGGGCAGGTGGACAATGGACAACCTGCCTGCTTGGTGAAGGCTTGTGTGTTAGGGGCAGGTGGACAATTGAAAATTGAAAATTGAAAATTGAAAATGGTTAACGGTTAATGGAAAATAGTTAATGGTTAATTGAAAAAATGGTTAATGGTTAATGGAAAATGGACAACCTGCCTGCCTGGTGAAGGCTTGTGTGTTAGGGGCAGGTGGACAATTGAAAATTGACAATTGAAAATGGTTAATTGTTAATTGTAAAGGACTGACAGCTAATCGTTAATAGCATTTAAACTGGTCATTCTGATCATTAAAATCTGTCTGGCGAGATACCTTCAAGCATCTAACCTCTATCATCTAACCTCGAAGGCAGTTAAATATGATTAGAATATAATACTTGAAAACGGTAAAAACAGCATTGTCAATTTTCAATTGTCAATTGTCAATTATTCACTAAGCTCTAACCCCTAATCCCAAAAACCCCTCACCAAAAGAAATGCCTCCAAAAACGTTACATCTCGAAAACATCGTAAAAGACCTGCCTGATAAGCCCGGGGTGTACCAGTATTATGATAAGGAAGGCAAATTGCTGTATGTGGGAAAGGCCAAGAATCTGAAAAAAAGGGTTTCCTCCTATTTTACCCGCGATGGTTCACTTACCGGGAAAGTTAAAATTCTTGTCCAGAAAATAGCTGATATCAGGTTCATCGTTGTTGATACGGAACTCGATGCACTGCTGCTCGAAAACAATCTGATCAAGAAATACCAGCCACGTTATAACGTGATGCTGAAAGACGACAAGACATATCCATGGATCTGCATTAAAAACGAGCCTTTCCCGCGCATATTCCCTACCAGAAACCTGGTAAAAGACGGCTCGGAATATTTCGGGCCCTATGCCTCAGGAAAAATGATGCATACCTTGCTGGACCTTATCAGGCAACTTTACCCGCTCAGGACCTGTTCGCTCAACCTTTCGGAAACCAATATCCGTCAGAAAAAATACAAGGTCTGCCTCGAATATCACATCGGCAACTGCAAAGGCCCCTGCGAAAGCCTGCAAACACCGGAGGATTACCAGCAAACACTCACCGAAATCAGGCAGATCATCAAAGGAAATATTTCCACTGTGCGGCAGGGGCTCACAACCATGATGAAACAGAGCGCTGAAGCTTACGAATTTGAAAAGGCGCAATTCCTGAAAGAAAAGATAGAACTTCTCGACCGTTACCAGAGCAAGTCGGCAGTGGTGAACCCATCAATACACAATGTGGATGTGTTTTCTTACTGCGACGATATTTCTTCGGCTTATGTCAACTTCATAAAGGTGATCAATGGCTGCATCATACAAAGCCATACGCTGGAGCTGAAAAAACGGCTCGATGAATCGCCTGCCGAATTACTTACTTTGGCCGTGACCGAGCTGAGGGAGAGATTTCAGAGCGATGCCCGTGAGATAGTTATTCCATTTGCACTGGAAGTTGAAATGCAGGGGATCACTGCTTCTGTCCCACTCAGGGGCGATAAAAAAGCGTTGCTCGAACTGAGCGAACGCAATGCCAAATTCTACCGCCTCGAAAAGAACAAGCAGCTCGAACGGGTTGATCCCGAGCGGCATACACGGCGAATCATGGCGCAAATGCAGACGGACTTGCGGCTGAAAACCGAGCCGCTCCGCATCGAATGCTTTGATAATTCAAATATACAGGGGGCCTACCCGGTTGCAGCCATGGTAGTTTTCACCAACGGCAAACCCGACAAGCAGGAATACCGCCATTTTAATATCAAAACCGTTGAGGGCCCCGACGATTTCGCGAGTATGGAAGAGGTGATCTTCCGGCGTTACAGGCGCCTTCTCGATGAGGAAAAAGCCCTTCCGCAGCTCATTGTGATCGATGGCGGCAAGGGGCAGTTGAGCTCTGCCATGACAAGCCTNCACAAACTCGGGCTGAACGGTAAGATTGATGTGATCGGTATTGCCAAAAAGCTGGAAGAAATCTATAAGCCCGGCGATCCTATCCCCTTGTACATCGACAAGAAATCGGAGACACTGCGCATCATCCAGCAGATACGCGACGAAGCGCATCGCTTTGGTATTACACATCACCGCAAGCGCCGTGAAAAAGGGACCATTAAAACCCAGCTCACCGATATTGACGGCATTGGCTTCAGCACGGCACAGGCCCTGCTTTGGAAATTCAAGAGTGTGAAAAAGATATCCGAAGCCTCACTGGAAGAGTTGCAGGCAGTGGTTGGTAATGCAAAGGCGGGGATTGTGTATAGGCATTTTCATGGTACTGAGAAAGAGAATAACAATTGAGACCCGCCTAACGTTTAAATCTAAGTTTTCATATTACATATTGGCATGATCTACCTTGGAATGGTGGCCTGATTTAGTCCTGAATATTCTCTGTGGAGTATCGGTTCCTTGTACCACTAATTAAATACCTAAAATGGCAGAAATAAATGTATCTCCTTCGTTTCAGTGGTGTATCAATTCCTTGTACCACTTACAGATTCAAGAAATCGCCGAAGGAAGTTCTATAGATTTGTTTCAGTGGTGTATCAATTCCCTTTACCACTTATAGATTAACATATTAACACATTTTCAAATTTTCAAATTAGTTTCAGTGTTGTATCAATTCCTTATACCACTTATAGTCTATTCTTTCATGCTTGAGTGTATGTTCATGATTTTTTGTTATTCGCTCCCACATACCACCCACATGCCTGCGAATGATTATTTCTGCAAAGGCATTTTTCACTTCGTAGCGAAATTGTAGGCAGAAATAATTCAGTGGTGTATCAATTCCTTGTACCACTTATAGATGATCGTTCCGGTACTGCCGGATTTTGCTTGGTGTTTCAGTGGTGTATCAATTCCTTGTACCACTTATAGCCAAAACCGTACAGTTCTTCATGATGAGCTACTGTTTCAGTGGTGTATCAATTCCTTGTACCACTTATAGCGTCAGAAATGGCGGATATAACAAACGCACTCTAGTTTTAGTGGTGTATCAATTCCTTGTACCACTCATAGAAAAGGAGAAGTACTAACTGCCCTGAGTCATTTTTGGGTTTCAATGGTGTATCAATTCCTTGTACCACTTATAGACCCAGGCCACAGGCTAAAAATTTGCCTTCAATATGTTTCAGTGGTGTATCAATTCCTTGTACCACTTATAGTCATGAAACTGTAAATGGCATAAGATTTTACGTTTCAGTGGTGTATCAATTCCTTGTACCACTTATAGAAAATATTCCCCAACTCGGGAAGTATTCCATCAGTTTCAGTGGTGTATCAATTCCTTGTACCACTTATAGTCTGTTAATAGTCATATTAATAACATACATAACGTTTCAGTGGTGTATCAATTCCTTGTACCACTTATAGTCATCCATAAAAGGGTCGAAGTCATCCACACGGAGTTTCAGTGGTGTATCATTTCCTTCTACCATTTATAGTCACTTGATAAATATCTCCAAGATATTGGAAGGTTTCAGTGGTGTATCATTTCCTTCTACCAATTATAGGCATGAAGAAACAAGCTGGCGGCATGGTATTTACGTTTCAGTGGTGTATCAATTCCTTGTACCACTTATAGAAAACAATAAAGTATGGAAGTGAATACGGTGAAGTTTTAGTGGTGTATCAATTCCTTGTACCACTATTAGAAATGAGAAAAATGCAGCTAACTGTACCACTGCGTTTCAGTGGTGTATCAATTCCTTGTACCACTTATAGTGAACAATCTGGTACTAGCAGTGTACCTTAATTAGTTTCAGTGGTGTATCAATTCCTTGTACCACTTATAGTTATTATGATAGCAAGTGAATGTGCAGTTTATGTTAGATTTCAGTGGTGTATCAATTCCTTGTACCACTTATCGAGTGGCAGAAATGCTTACTAATATGGCTGGAGCGTTTCAGTGGTGTATCAATTCCTATGTACCACTTATAGCGACACGCCGAAGATGTACATGACTACCAACCATGCGTTTCAGTGGTGTATCAATTCCTTGTACTACTTAAAGGCAAACAACACGTTCCTGTATTACTGGGATCAGCAGTTTCAGTGGGGTATCGGTTCCTTGTACCACTTATAGGGCAGCATCTGTAATAATAATATTGTTTAATAAAGTTTCAGTGGAGTATCGGTTCCTTGTACCACTTATAGTATAAGAAAGTGGTATAAATATGGTTACTATTAAAAGTTTCAGTGGTGTATCAATTCCTTGTACCACTTATAGTGCTTACTTCCCTTGAAGAACTAGGAATAATGTTTCAGTGGTGTATCAATTCCTTGTACCACTTATAGGAGCAAAACGTTTTCATCTGCTCTCAGTAAAGGGTTTCAGTGGTGTATCAATTCCTTGTACCACTTATAGCAACAAGTTCAGCCGTTGATTACACCGGATCGTTTCAGTGGTGTATCAATTCCTTGTACCACTTATAGTGATTATCCATACCTGTGTTTCCTTTATGTTGCGTTTCAGTGGTGTATCAATTCCTTGTACCACTTATAGTCAGTTCTGCCGCTTGGTAAGAATGATTACTGTTTCAGTGGTGTATCAATTCCTTGTACCACTTATAGAAACTCTCGATCAGGGAGATGCCAACAAAGAACAGTTTCAGTGGTGTATCAATTCCTTGTACCACTTATAGATAACCGATCCCGGCGAAGAAATAGAATCAGTAAGTTTCAGTGGTGTATCAATTCCTTGTACCACTTATAGGTAAAAACTGACAAGCTTGCTCTCAGCCAGAAGGTTTCAGTGGTGTATCAATTCCTTGTACCACTTATAGGAAAATCGTGCTAAGCACAATGCAACACTGAAGGTTTCAGTGGTGTATCAATTCCTTGTACCACTTATAGTTCAGAAAGAAAGCGTCACTTACGATGCATTGGTTTCAGTGGTGTATCAATTCCTTGTACCACTTATAGTGTCCATGTGGAAGTGGAAAGAAATTCAAGAAATGCGTTTCAGTGGTGTATCAATTCCTTGTACCACTTATAGTGAGGACACTTCAATCAATGGACTGAAAACGTTTCAGTGGTGTATCAATTCCTTGTACCACTTATAGGTATCAACAGGTCACTCCGGTGCATTGCTAACGTTTCAGTGGTGTATCAATTCCTTGTACCACCTTATAGCACATGCAGGCATTCCATCGCCGGCTTCGTTTTACGTTTCAGTGGTGTATCAATTCCTTGTACCACTTATAGCACTAACCATTCCGAGTATTCGTGAAAATTTTGGTTTCAGTGGTGTATCAATTCCTCTGTACCACTTATAGTGGTTATTCTTGAGTAAGCAAAAAATAAAAAGCGTTTCAGTGGTGTATCAATTCCTTGTACCACTTATAGCCTATTCTTTCATGCTTGAGTGTATGTTCATGATTTTTTGTTATTCGCTCCCACATACCACCCACATGCCTGCGAATGATTATTTCTGCAAAGGCATTTTTCACTTCGTAGCGAAATTGTAGGCAGAAATAATTCAGTGGTGTATCAATTCCTTGTACCACTTTTAGAATTTCGACACTCGTAACTGCACTTGAAGATTGCGTTTCAGTGGAGTATCAATTCCTTGTACCACTTATAGAAATAACGATGAAACATCTGACAGAAAATGAATTTGTTTCAGTGGAGTATCAATTCCTTGTAACACTTATAGATTCCTGATGGCGATTATCAAACCTGTTAATTCGTTTCAGTGGTGTATCAATTCCTTGTACCACTTATAGTTACTATCCACCAAACCCTTATTGACGCCGGCACGTTTCAGTGGTGTATCAATTCCTTGTACCACTTATAGGAAAAAAGCACAATAAGCAGCATTAGCTGACATCAAAGTTTCAGTGGTGTATCAATTCCTTGTACCACTTATAGCATGCACGGTCACCCGATCGAAATTACTAAGTTTCAGTGGTGTATCAATTCCTAGTACCACTTATAGAGAGAAATTAGATTATGCAACAGGTAAATATGAAGGTTTCAGTGGTGTATCAATTCCTTGTACCACTTATAGTATGTCGTAAATGATTCGACGACGATAACAACAATGTTTCAGTGGTGTATCAATTCCTTGTACCACTTATAGTGTCCAATCTCTTCGTGGTTGACAACCTGACGTTTCAGCGGTGTATCAATTCCTTGTACCACTTATAGGCTATTCTTTCATGCTTGAGTGTATGTTCATGATTTTTTGTTATTCGCTCCCACATACCACCCACATGCCTGCGAATGATTATTTCTGCAAAGGCATTTTTCACTTCGTAGCGAAATTGTAGGCAGAAATAATTCAGTGGTGTATCAATTCCTTGTACCACTTATAGTTAAGCAAATTCGACAGTATCATGCAAAGCGGGTTTCAGTGGTGTATCAATTCCTTGTACCACTTATAGTCTTATTGGCGCGAGGCCAAAAGATATTGAGGGTTTCAGTGGTGTATCAATTCCTTGTACCACTTATAGTCTATTCTTTCATGCTTGAGTGTATGTTCATGATTTTTTGTTATTCGCTCCCACTTACCACCCACATGCCTGCGAATGATTATTTCTGCAAAGGCATTTTTCACTTCGTAGCGAAATTGTAGGCAGAAATAATTCAGTGGTGTATCAATTCCTTGTACCACTTATAGATACTGGCCACGGAGCGTACCGCAAACATCAAGTTTCAGTGGTGTATCAATTCCTTGTACCACTTATAAACCAAGTACAATGTTAGAACTCACAATCATTGGGTTTCAGTGGTATATCAATTCCTTGTACGCTTATAGCGAATCAGCATTACATCAACCTAAGAATTGAATTATTTCAGTGGTGTATCAATTCCTTGTACCACTTATAGTATCAAGAAATTGCCGAGCTGGCTAAGGTTTCGGTTTCAGTGGTGTATCAATTCCTTGTACCACTTATAGAAGATAAAATCAGACAACACTATCACTATTCGTAAGGTTTCAGTGGTGTATCAATTCCTTGTACCACTTATAGTTGTACAACATTTGGAAAACCAATTCTTGGTTTCAGTGGTGTATCAATTCCTTGTACCACTTATAGATTAACATATTAACAAATTTTCAAATTTTCAAATTAGTTTCAGTGGTGTATCAATTCCTTGTACCACTTATAGTTATCGTTGTTATCGCTATTATCGTATCCTCCACAGTTTCAGTGGAGTATCAATTCCTTGTACCACTTATAGTCTATTCTTTCATGCTTGAGTGTATGTTCGTGATTTTTGTTATTCGCTCCCACATACCACCCACATGCCTGCGAATGATTATTTCTGCAAAGGCATTTTTCACTTCGTAGCGAAATTGTAGGCAGAAATAATTCAGTGGTGTATCAATTCCTTGTACCACTTATAGAAAATACGGTGATCGCTTCCTCTACGACATGACGCTGTTTCAGTGGTGTATCAATTCCTTGTACCACTTATAGGTAGTAGTAGGCAAATCGCCGGAATGTCAATTTATGGTTTCAGTGGAGTATCAATTCCTTGTACCACTTATAGATAAAATAGCTGCTGTAGCTATTATCGATATGGTTTCAGTGGAGTATCAATTCCTTGTACCACTTATAGAAGGACACTCAAGGGAAGGAATCATTTCAAGAAAAGGTTTCAGTGGAGTATCAATTCCTTGTACCACTTATAGCCTATTCTTTCATGCTTGAGTGTATGTTCATGATTTTTTGTTATTCGCTCCCACATACCACCCACATGCCTGCGAATGATTATTTCTGCAAAGGCATTTTTCACTTCGTAGCGAAATTGTAGGCAGAAATAATTCAGTGGTGTATCAATTCCTTGTACTACTTATAGCAAAAGAAACTGGAAACCGGTTTTGATTATCGGAGGGTTTCAGTGGTGTATCAGTTCCTTGTACCACTTATAGTGATTACAACGAGGATTATAATAACGACTATTTAATGTTTCAGTGGTGTATCAATTCCTTGTACCACTCTTATAGTATAAGAAAGTGGTATAAATATGGTTACTATTAAAAGTTTCAGTGGAGTATCGGTTCCTTGTACCACTTATAGCCGACCCCAATGATATCAGAGACACATCGCCCACCTTTGTTTCAGTGGTGTATCTATTCCGGTTCTTAGTTCAGGAATTTTGATTTCAGGATGTCAAAGAACCGGTAGTATTTTTAAGTTTAAAATCAGGTTGCGTTACCTAAATATGATGTATATCACCGTACCCCAGCGATACTGCCTGTCCGAGCCGCAGTGTCTGCGGCAGATACACATTGACCGAGAAATTTATTTCATAAGCAGTCAATTTACCGCCATGGTAGGTGCTTTTTAATCCGAGGTATTTGTGATTGTGCACTTTAACTGATATATAATCCTTTTCATCCAGTTCCATGCCGGCTACCCTTATCAGAAATGCCTTAATATTACCATACAGGTATTTTTCAAGACGATCCTGTATGGCAAAGCGGTTTTNCAGCGCATTGATCTCTTCACCTATTTCTTTCTTTATAAGCATATTACCGGTATAATATCTCAGCATTTTTTCGCTCAGTGCCGGGATATACTGCTCTCTTATACTTAACAGGTTTTGCTCGGTTACGCCGGTTTCTTTGTTAAATAGCCCGTACCACAACTCAAGCGCCCGCACTTCGGTTTGTCCAACGGCAGTGAGCGATGCAGCGCCCTTGTACAAAGTAAACTGAATGCCCGAATAGGCGATTTTATCGTTATGAAAAATCTCTGACGATATGCCTTCTTTTTCAAAAAGTTCCTTATTGGCATCGGCAGTATCTCGCATTCCGTTAAAAAATGCCGTCATCAGCCTGGTATTAGCCGGAATTTTTACATCAAGCAGGTGGAGGGTGAGGATGGGGAGCATACTGATTAATTTTCGCGAAAGTCCATGTATTTCATTAATTGATTCAGATTACTATACAAAGAGTAAGGATTTTTTGCAAAAGCTTTCAATTCGTATTCTGGTAGTTTAGCTTCACCATATAATAATATTCCTATTTGCAATTTTCTGATCTCGTTAATAAAACTTGCGCCATCATTAACGGCAAAATCTGTAATGTTATCATCCATTATTATAATTGTAAATGAGTTCTTCCGCACTACAAGATTTTTTACTTTAAGAGCAGATTTAAATGATTCACCTGTCAATTCTTCAATATCTACCTCTGTATAATCAAACTTTTCAATAACTTGGAGTACCTCGGGTTTTATTCGGGTTTTCAGTTTGTTCAGAACAATAATCTTTACTCTGTTTTTCAATTCAATGCCCCACCTCTCATTTTCTATCAATCTCTTGATTTCTTGTGTATTCCTTTCAGTCAATTCAATGACCTTTCTGTCGACAAAATTCCTTATCCAATCTCGTATACCAAATAGAGTTATAATTGCAACAATAAGTGAAACTAAAGCTATACCGCCAAAAATAAGTTATCCTTCCATGTAAACACATTTTTTGCTGTTTGGTATGTTTGTTCGGCATATTCAGCTGTTTTTCTTTGTTCAGTAACTTTTAATGAAATACTATCAATTGATTTTTCTACTTTCGAAATTCTCAACGATAATGAGTCCGGTGAATTTGCATTATTTGCTCTGACACCTTGGAGTACAAGAAAAAGAACAAGAGGCAACAGCAATATTTTACTATTTTTCATTTTTCATTCAGTTATTAGTTTTACCTGATTAAGTTTACCTTCTTTAGTAACCTGCCCAACCACTACTTCAATATCATCACCTGCTTCAACGGGTAGTTTGTATTTATTAACCAGTTGTACATTGTCGAGTTGGATACCATTAAGAATCAAACTCACTGTTTTCTCACCTGTACAGCGGGCTTTGAGTATGGTTTTGTCTTTAAGAAGTTCCTCAATATTGTTATCAAACATAGGTGTAATAGCAACCGGAACTTTCAACTTTTCAATCATTATCCAGCCAAACATATCATTAATGTCATTCAACACTCTTGTTTTGGGATAATTTGCTATTTTCTCTTCATTTTCATGCAGTAACAGATCGAGTATCTTTGTTCGGTAATGTTCTTTTAACACAGATACAATGACCTGAAAAAAGAATGTTTTTCCCTTACCAAGCCTGATTACAGCATATCTTCCTTTGCTGGCAGAAATAGATTGACTAAGTGATTTTAATTTTGCAGTGAGGATTCCGGCTGCTGGATGTGATGATGGTTTCAGCAGTTTTAGTTCGTGTTCAATTACTGCCAGAGTACTAAAATTCAATCGAGTAAACAACTCGGAGAGATCGGCTGAATTAATCCAAACTGACTCAAACCCTCTGGCATTGTTATTTAGAGTGAAAGCCGTTTCAATTGAAACATCAGTATTGACGCACTCTCTTAAATTGTCCAGCCCATCGGTTTTTACACCGAACAAATGAGTTCTCTTTGCTATTTCAACTACAAGATCTTTGTCAGGTACAGTCTCTGAATCTTCGATCCTCACATTATTGAGATCATCATTGTAGATATCATCTTCTACTTTATTGATTTCCTTTCTGATGTATTCAAGTTTATCTTCCTGTTCTATTATATTTTCAACTCTGTTCCTGATTGTTGAATCATTGGCAATTGCATGTGCAAAGAGCAGAGTCCTTATAGCACCTTTAACAGTACTTCCGGGAACATATTTAGATCCCTCTGTTTCAATAGCAAGTTCAAGAATATTGTTACTGTCAGGATCAAAAACATTTGCATGCAATGGGATTTCACGCAGATACCTTAATTCTTTGCTTATTCCATGCTCTTCAAAAAACCTCCAAACATGAGTATTTACCGAATAATTCAATATGTATTCAGTGAACTCATCGTTCAGTTTTTCACGCATAAGTAAATCGTTCAGCTTCTTCTGGTCAATAATACGTACAGCATTATTGGTACACACAAATTCACCTACCGAAGTAAGGCTTTTGCCATTACCAATATGCAAAGGTGTTAATGTCAGGATATTAATTTTAATTGTTTCCATAGTCATTAAATTTAACCGGTATCAAAAATGCCTTGCCATATCTCAATATTGAATGTCCTTCCCTATCAGTACCAATTACAGGCACATTACCTTTTACCTGATTGGAGCTAAAAAGTGCGCCCTCCTTTATCATTCGTACTATTTTTACTTTTTCTGAAGAGCTATATTCATTTCCACCCCTGAAAAATGATTGCTGATAAATAGTGTTATCAAGTTCATCCTGTCCGGACGGGTTGAAAACAGAAAGGTTACAGAAATTATTCGGCTCATTTACATCGAGAATAAAATCAACCTCCCTTGGCAGATCCATTTGCCGTCCGCTGTTATTTTTCTCACCTCCTATACCTGCGAAACTCATTATATTGGCTACCTGCATAAGCTGATTGAAGTTTTCAGTACAATCAGCTTCAGTGAGAAAATAGAAACCTATTTGCACACCTTTTATAGCTGCGATTTCAATATCGGTTTGATAATAAATCGCTTCTTTTTCATCAGATTTGCGTATTGGACTTTTAGGGACATCGACGACATTGAAAAGTACATCCTTTTCATTCAAACCAAATGCTTTGAACTCTTCCGATGTAATAACAATTTCATTATTCTGAATGAAGCGGTATTCTTTATTATCAAGTGTAAACCATTCATTGGCCCCAAACCCTTTCTCCCAAACTTTAAGCGAAATGAATTTTACAGCAGCCCTTAGTTTATGATTCCCGTCGCGGGGTGAGTACATATCAATGAATATCGGTTTAGGTAGCAGGTAAATGGTTTGGTCATTCTTTTCAAGATAATAAAATAGTGAAGAAATCTTTAAATTCTCATTTATGAATTTTTCGACAAAAGCATCCGCATCTTCAATTGCATCTGCATATGTACTAACAAGTGCTGAGAACAAGGTGTCAGAATGAGCAAATAATGAAGTGGTACTTAATGCCAGGTTGCCATCGACCTTGAACTCTCCGAAATGAAAATGAGAATGAGGCTGTATAGGAATTTTAATTGCCTTCATATCTTAGTCATTAAAATTGAAAGATACTTTTTCACTCACCACCGTACCATCAGCTTTAAATAGTATTTTTTCTGGTTGATCAAAAGTCAGTTTCACTTTTCCGTAACCTCTGGTTCCACTTCCACCTAGATAATCGTTTTCGAGAAGTTTAAAGCCTGTCTTTAAAGTTTGTAGTAAATTATTTTGATATTTTTCACCTGGTTCAACTTTAAAATGTGGTATTAATTTTATTTTCCTCCCCTCATTCTGTTCGTGAAAGGAATCCCTTACATTGTAATTTTCGTAGACATCAAGAATCATTTCGAGATTAAAATTGGCTCCTCTTACAACACGTTCCATATGCCTGGGATTTGCTCTTCCTGTAACTCTGTCAATTGTATTCTCTGACTTTTCTTCAAGATTCAATTCCTCATCATATGTTCCATCCCAAAAAGAATCCCGGATAATTAAGTTTCCTGCATTACGGTGATTGCCTTCAGCACCATCGCCAAACAGAACAAAAACTTCATTTATGTCATGTTTTACATCTTTCATGTTTTGATGCCTGCCAAGTAAATCGCGCAATTTACCTTTAAGAGAACTGCCTGGGACATAGGGCCTGTTCGAGCTTTTATCTTTAACAACAGCATTGTCAACACCGCCTATCACGAGTTCAACTTCCGAACCTCCTATGTGCATACCGGTCATTACATTTATATTACCTGTAATTTTAATTTTGTATAATAGTTTCATGGTTTTTTGAATTTTATTTGGTTGAATAATATTTATGATAAGCCACTACTGTATCCATATAATCAAGGAAAATACCTTCTTTCTTATGTTCAATGGCTGCAACAAGTAATAATCTGATAAATTTTACCAGATCCTTTTGATGAGGCTTCTCCTGCCGTGCTTCAATATATACAAGCTTATGCAACACATTCACGAGATTACCTTCATTATGCCTTAACTCCTGAAGGATGTTTCTTAATTGTGTATAAGAAAGTGCATCTTTACTTTTACAATGCTCTTTGAGCATTTCATCAGTTATTTTGATCAGATTCAGCGTTTCCTGCGCTTTGGCCGGATCATTTTTATCATAAGCGAGTACCACTTGAATATCAGGATACTTCACTTGAAATTTACCTTTATCATGCGTATTAGTTTCCATATTATTATATTTTAATTGTTATCTTTCATGTAACTCTGCCAGTCTGGCTGCCAGTGGAAGTATTGTGCGGTAACTTTTACGTTCAAATGCGCTTTTTGCCCCAATGGACTGTTCAATGTACTGCTCAATCTTTTTCATTATCATTTCCTTTTCTCTTGGGGCAACATTTCTGAGAAAGTAGCCCATTTTCCAGAAATCTTCCAGTTTAAACTTGTCATATTCCTGAATTTGTGCCGCTGAAAGTCTTGCTTTTGCTAAAAGGCCTTTGGTAAATCCACTGTGTCTCAATTGATCTAAGAAGAGATTTCTCATAATGATAACCTCATCCAGAGTATCCCAACTTATGACTTCTCCCAGCAAACTTATATTACCCTTTTCTTCATTACTATACTTAGCTTTCTTCAAAGCTGATTCAACGAGATCAGCAAACCGGACAACCGGAAATTTTGGATCAACAATGATAAAACCTGCAGAAATAGTAAGGTTATCCTCTGCAAACCAGCTATTGAATTTTTCTTTTATTGTAATTCCAAACTCCAGAATCGTATTCCATTTACCTACAAAAAAGCTATCATCACCTCCGGCGGTAACTGAATATATTTTATTTTCGAAAAGCGGGATTTTAAGCTTGTAATCTTCGTAGGTTAAACTCCTGTCATTAATTACTCTTCGGAGTTCATCATTGAAAAATTCACGAAGTTTCTTATCAAATAATCGTAGTTCCTCTTCGGTTTTAATTGTTTCAATCTTTGTACCGAGTCCGTCAACATCCAAGGCTATAACACCCAATTTTTCAATTGACTCTTCTCCGCCCATGCTTATATAATCAGGAGGATTACTCTTTATAATCTGATCACTCTTTACCAGATGTTCAAATTGTTTTTGCTCAAGCTTTTTATTAAGAGGGAACAAACTTTCAAGATAATGACTTAGGAGGATTTCATCTTCCTCATTTAAAAATGTAATCTCAAATTTGAGCAGACTCAAGAAAGCATCCCTTATAATTAATTGATTATCTGCTTTTTCATTGTAGTTTATCCTGAAAGATTTGGACACTCTGATCTGTTGGGTAAGATTTTCCCATTTATCATTCAGATTTTTTATATTTGACTTATCAACAGGTAAAAAATAAGAAATATCAGCAGAATAATTCTCGAACTTAGCTTTTCTGCATTTTAGATTAAGTTTTGGTATGTCTGATTCAAAGTCATTAAGTTCTATGGCTCCAATACTCATACTAAGACCTGTAAACTGAAGAGAATTCTCAATATCTCTTTTAATATTATTTGTTAATTCGGAATAGTTCTCCTTATATGGTAGTTTGAGTATGAAATTCCCTCCCGAAATTGATACCTGACAATCAATGAATCTGCTTGGATCAACATTGAAAGCACCAAGGAAACGCCTCATTGTCACCTCTAAGAGCAACTTAACAAAGAAAGATCTGCCTTTAAGCTCTCTGGCAGCACCATCGCTTTTTACATTAAAAATGAAATCCTGTATTCCGGACACATCACCTTTTACTAAAATCATTTTATTTTCCATATGTATGAATTTGCAATTCCCTGTAATTAATAAAAACCAAAGACCAGGAAAGGAATGAAGTGAAACTATTTTATCACTTTGAATTCAACCGCAAATACCTCAAAACAAATGATAAAACGCTAATAATCAGAAGCTGGCAGTAAAAGGCAGCAAGTCTCTAGTATAATTTTTAAAATTAACTAATAAATTCTGATTGTTTATAATCAATGTTAATATATATTGAAAAAATTTACATCTGGCTGTACCTTAAATACTTTTCAACTCATTTCAACTTTTTAATATTCTTTTCTTCAAGAGCACAATATGCCAGGGACATATTTTCTTATCTGACTTATGCATGCATATCCAGGTACCCCGTCATTTAATGATCATTAAAACAGCCTTTAAACACTGTTTAATCAACCACATTTTTCAACCTCTACCTCATCTGTCATATTATAAACACTCACGGGCTTACCTTCACATTGTCCCGATTAACAAAAAACCTGGTGGTTATAAATTCTTATTCAACACTTCCACTTTTTCAGCTTCAGCCATTGATAAATAATTTTCAACTGGCTCCATTTCCTTTTCTGATTCCCTAAGTTCATAAACCAACTGCTACTGTTCTTCACTAGGTAAGACATTAACTAGTCTGCAACTATGTAAGTGTTTAGTCGGGTAAAACCAATAGAGTGAACCTTTCACGCTCCCCAGCCAGCAAATTGTCACAAGAGGTCAGGCATTTATACTTAGAGGTCAGGGTTTTGTCCAAAGAGGTACAGCCTTTGTACAACGAGGTCAGGGTTTTGTCCGAAGAGGTACAACCTTTGTACAACGAGGTCAGGGTTTTGTCCGAAGAGGTCAGGCCTTTGTCCGAAGAGGTACAGCCTTTATACAACGAGGTCAGGGTTTTGTCCGAAGAGGTACAGCCTTCATACAACGAGGTCAGGGTTTTGTCCAGAGAGGTACAACCTTCGTACAACGAGGTCAGGGTTTTGTCCAGAGAGGTACAGCCTTTGTACAACGAGGTCAGGGTTTTGTCCGAAGAGGTACAGCCTTCATACAACGAGGTCAGGGTTTTGTACGAAGAGGTACAGCCTTTGTACAACGAGGTCAGGGTTTTGTCCGAAGAGGTACAGCCTTTGTACAACGAGGTCAGGGTTTTATCCGAAGAGGTACAGCCTTTGTACAACGAGGTCAGGGTTTTGTACGAAGAGGTACAGCCTTCATACAACGAGGTCAGGGTTTCATCCGAAGAGGTACAACCTTTGTACAACGAGGTCAGGGTTTCGTCCGAAGAGGTACAGCCTTTATACAACGAGGTCAGGGTTTTGTACGAAGAGGTACAGCCTTTGTACAATGAGGTCAGGGTTTTGTACGAAGAGGTACAGCCTTCGTACAACGAGGTCAGGGTTTTGTACGACGAGGTACAGCTTTTGTACGAAGAGGTACAGCCTTTATACAATGAGGTACAGCCTTCGTACAACGAGGTCAGGGTTTTGTCCGAAGAGGTACAGGCTTTATACGAAGAGGTCAGGCTTTTATCTCGGGAATGTCCAAAAAAGTGTGTAAGTTTAATACACCGAACAAATGGAAATGGACACAGACAAGTCAGGTTGTCAGCTACAGATGATCAATATTCAATCTTTCAGAGCAGGTTCAGGAAAATGATACATGAATTGATTGTTCTTACCCGGAAACTCCCGGTCAGGTTTTGTCTGAAGGCGATTACCCTATAAAAAAACCGAAATTATTTTCTATCTCACCATGGAAATATTGACATAAAGTCATTTGTTTGTTATATATAGGTTAATATTGTAATTTATTTTAAAATCATATACTCTGACTTTCAACTTATTAGAAAATATTTACAAGTGTTCATTAAAAAATTTAAATCTTTTTGTTGAACACGGGTACATTTGCACTATCTTTGTATCGAATTGAACACACATTTTCCCTGAGAGGAAGATACCTTAATATGAAAGAACTATTCGCCAAACGGTTACTCAGTGCACGCAAGCAGGCAGGCCTCTCGCAGGACCAGCTTGTAGCCCGCATCAACGGTTTCGTCAAAAAGACCTCCATCGCCAAGTACGAGCGCGGAGAGATGATGGCCGATACCGCTGTACTCGAAGCGCTTGCCGGTGCATTGAATGTAAAGGTTGAATATTTCTTTAAACCTTTGTCGGTATCCGTTACAGGAGTCAGGTTCAGGAAAAAGGCTGACCTGGGCAAACGGAAAGAAGAATCACTGAAGCACGAAATAACGTCGCGCATCGAAAATTACCTCGAACTTGAACGCTTGCTCAATGTATCGAATACTTTCACTGATCCGCTGAGAAAAACCATTGTCAATACTCCTGAAGATGCCGAAGCAGCAGCAGCCTTCCTCAGCAGGCTGTGGCACACCGGATTTGAAGGTATCAGCAACGTAATAAACCTGATTGAAGACAACGGCATCCTGGTGATTGAAATTGACGCCGACGACAAGTTTGACGGCTATTCAGGTTTTGCAAACGACGAAATACCTGTGGTTGTGCTGAGAGGCAAAGGCCCGACTACCGAACGGAAAAGGTTTTCAGCCCTTCACGAACTGGCACACCTGCTGCTTGAATTTGGAGCAGACGTGCCGGATGATGAGAAGGAGACTCTCTGCAACCGGTTTGCTGCGGCTATGCTGTTACCGCGCGACCTGCTCATCCGCGAACTGGGGCGCTACCGCTCCTCTATTTCGCCCCGTGAGCTGGGCCTTCTCAAGGATAAATACGGAATCTCAGCCAGGGCAATCGCACTCAGCGCCCTGCACCACGATATCATCTCAAAATTTACTTACATCAACCTGATGCATATTATAAGTGCCGATAAAATGGAATTGCATATCGGTACCAATTGCAGGGCTGATAAATCGACTCGTTTCCAATTACTGCTATCACGCGCCATGGAAGAACAACTCATTTCACTAACAAAGGCTGCCGATCTGGCCGGCCTGTCGCTCGAAGAACTTGTAACACTATATCAGTACCATGACAAACCTCCTCATTCTTGATACACTAAGCATCAGGGATTTCGGTGCAGCAGGATTGCTGCCGGCCATTTCCCGCCTCAGTTTCCGCGTCACTACCACCTCGACGGCATATTTGCAGGACCCCTTTCCGGGTGCATTTACCCATGCGCCCCTCGAAACGGGCAAAATTTATTTATCCACACTTTCGCCGGATGAACTTCATTATTCATATCAGCTTTCCTCTACCCTGCCCGGCTTCACATTAGCCGATTATTCGGTATTGTTTCTGACCAGCAGGGACGACGGTGCGCTGTTAACCGCCGATCCCCGGATGCTGATGGCGGCAGAGGCAATGAGGCTAACAATATGCAGCTATTACCGGGTGCTGGAGCAGTTAGCCAGGGCAGGAATAATCAGCCGCAAGTCGCTGAACCATCATTATATTCCATTGCTGTGCCGGATTAACAAGCTGGCTATACCCAAAGAAATGCATCTGTTCGTAAACAGGGATGTGCCCGAAAAAGAGAAGCTGGCATGAGCCGGGGAAAGATTACACGGTTTTTGGGTATCGAAGGGCTTTTAGTCCTGGATGAAGACACCTTGTATGAAATACACAGGCGCATTGAAGAGCCACGCGTTGCCTACAGGTTATCGAATGCTTTCCAACGGTCGGTTGAAAGCAGGCAACCTGGAATAAAGTGGCTGAGGTATATTATTGTATGGTATGACAATTCCCTTATCAAAGTAAAGGCTGTACGTATCTCAGGGCTGCATTTTCCATCAGAAAAGCTCTCTGCAGAACAGAAGAAATACAGGTTTTTGATTGATGAACGTATTTGCTTCAGAAAACTAATCAGCAGGCCGGCGCTCGGGCTATCGCCTCCATCAGTACCGGGTCTGATTATGCCGTTACTTCCGGCCCGCCCCCACCCTGCCCGCCCTGCCCCTGCCACCACGGGCTGGCATATACTGCCCGTAAATTCACTCATTATATACTCGTTAAAACTAAACGAATATGAACCGTTTTTTTAAAACGACAGACAAATTCCTCACATTGCGAAGGATTTTAAACGATTATCCTGACGCTTTCGAAGGATTCACTTCAATAATAACAGCCCGCGATACATTTGCCGGCAACACCGACCGTATGTCGGAACTCCTGTCGATACTCGACAGGCCATATACCGAACATCATGCCCAGAAGCGCGATGCGGCTTCACGCCTCTACAGCGCTCTCGACAATGCCATCGGGGCGGCCATTTCAATGGCTTCGGAGCTTCACGACAACGTGATGCTTCAGACCATGAAGAATTACCGCACCAGCCTCCGGCATTATTCTTACCATTCCTTATCGGAAACTGCTCTTCGTGTTGTCGATATCCTTACCGCCAACCTCGAAACAGCTTTGCTTAACGGAATTACAAACGATGAGTTTGCCGAACTGCAGGAATTATCTTCGTCCTTCAGGGAAATTATGCAAATCACTTCCTACGAATTGAGCAGCCGCAAAGCTGCACACAATGAGTTGAAATCGCTCTCAAGGGCAAACAACAAAATCCTTACCGATTACCTTGATTTGTTTGTTAAAGGCCGTAAAACGGCTTTTCCTGCATTATTCAATGCTTATATGACCGAGAGGAAACGTAAGCAACACAGGAAGAAAACCGTGACCGGTGAATCGGCCCTTTGCGAAATTTCAGGCACAGTAACCGACAGCGCCACCGGCCAGCCGGTAGCCAATGCGGTAATCAACCTTACCTCGCCCGAAACCATCATTTACACCGATGAAGACGGGTATTACCTGGTTGAGGACCTCGAAGCCGGGGAATACACCTTGAACTGCCATCTCGAAGGCTATGTTGTACCTGCCGGTGTAACCGTGACTGCCGCTGCCGGCGAAAGCCTTGTGGTAGATTTTACCCTTGTGCCTGCACAGCAGCAACAGTCGGCGGCATAACACTTTACTCTTTATTGAGAAAATCGAACGGGGCGGCTCAGCGATGGGGCGCCCTGTTTTTATTAGGTCAAAGGTCAGATTGCAAAAGTCAAAGGTCAAAGGTGCGGTGGATGCGGGTGTACCAGTTTCCGTTCTCCATTCTTCCCAAGCTCCCTGTAGCTCCCTGAGTTTGCTTCGCCCCGGCGAGCCGGTTCTCGCAAAGTAGCGGTTTCCTTTTTCCGTTTTCCCTTCTCCGTCCTCCGTCCTCCGTCCTCCCTTCTCCGCTCTCCGTTCTTCGTTCTCCTGTTTCCCTAAGTGCCTCTTAGTGCCCTGTGTGTCTCAGTGGTTTTTCTTTCCAGTTTCCGGTTTTTACACGATTTTGCTTCGCCCCGGCAAACCGGGTCTCGCAAAGTAGCGGTTTCCATTTTCCGTTTTCCCTTCTCCGTCCTCCGTCCTCCGTCTCCCTTCTCCGTCCTCCCTTCTCCGTCCTCCGGTTAATTCCTTCTATAACAAAAAAGGCCGCCTTTGAATCAGCAGCCTTTTTAAATCTTTATCAGTTGTTACTTCTTCCCGAAACTGATATCAGCTCCGATGGCAACAACAAGGTTCCCTTTGCTGTAGGTTTCAACAACCGGAATGGCGGTGGTTCCAAGCATATGGTTGAAATGCTTGGTTCCGTCTTCGTAAACCGAATACAAAGCTCCAAGGTTTATCTGCACGTTCGGAGTTACATTCACTGCAAAACCGAAAGCGCCGGTATTTGAATTAAGGCTGTTGCTGAGATCGCTCTGGTAGGTTTCGTTTACACCCGTCATAGCGCGCAGGAAACCAGCACTCACTAGGAAACTCTTTCCGAATTTGTACTCAAGCCCAAGGGCAATCTCGTTATAGTTATGATCGATCAGGTCGGTGTTATCGACGTATTCGCCGTTAAGTTTTTTACCGTAATCGGCAGCTTTGTCAAAGTATGTATGATAGCCGAGTGAAGCTGAGAACTTTTCGCCGAAAGCATAGGAAGCGCCTAATGAGAGCATGGCAGGCATATCGTTATAGAACGACTCACCATCGGGAAACATGGTTACAGGATTACCGGTGGGTGTAAATCCGCCGATAACATCTTTCTTGGTATTGTTGGTAACCAGCATATGGGTCGGCAGTTCATATTTCACACCAATGTTGAGTTTTTGATCAAGCAGGTTGAAATTGGCCCCGAAAATCGGTGTTAACCCTGTGCCTTTCTGTGTCACATCTGCTTCCTGGTCGGCGAGAAGAGTAGCCCTGGCACCGGCCTGAGCTGCATTAACCGTATAGGTCTGGGCAGCCTGGGTCATAATGGCGGTGGCTTGCCCGAAAGTAGTCCCTTCAGGTAAACCTGCTGCGGCAGCAATATTGGCAGGCATAGTCATTTCAGCCGGATACTGGGCAAAATTCTGTGCAGCGGCTGAAGCCTGTGCAGCGCCGGCAGTGTACTGTGCCTGAACACCTGTAAAGAAATCGGTGGCTGCAACTTCGGTGGACCCGAAAAGGAGGGTATTGCTCCTGAGATGTCCTAAATAAGTTGTGCTTGCCGAAACAAAACGCACACCGGCAAATACCGAAACATTGTCGGTTACAGTGGCGCTTACACCCAACTGGGCTCCCCAGTAAACTGATTTTCCTTCGAAATAAAGATCGGTTTTATAACCGGTGACCTGCTGACCTGCAGCCTGCAAACCGGGAACAAGATCGGAAATGCTGTACTCGAACGAAGGCAGGCCTTTGTCGAACACTGCACCTCCACCACCGCCAACGGGGTTGAAACCGAATGAGAAAGCGAGCCGGTCGAGCTTGTAAGCAGCATAAACCGAGGGAAACAAAGGAGCAGTTACTTTTCCCTTGTATTCGCTGTTATTCAGATAAGGATAATCGCTCTTAATGGTGCGGTCCTGCCATATACTCTGGTTGGTGAGCGACAAATGGAATCCGTTTTTCAGTAACATCAACCCTGCCGGATTGAAATATACAGCATCGATACCTGTAGATGCATCCCGTGCAAGCATACGGACGTAAGCAGCACTTTGGTTAGTGTTCGTTACGATGCCGCCTGCATACGCGTATACAGCAAACATCACCGAAGCCACTGAAAGCAGTAAGGTTCTTTTCATCTTTTTGGTTTTGGTTAATTAAATGCATGGTTAATTGAGCCGCCAAAATAAACACTTAATATATAAACATCAAAATATATTTTTAATCATGATACTCATTCCGATTTCATATTCTTACAAATCACCTTTTTATTTGCCGAAAACAATGCAACCAGGTACAATTCTTATAAGGCAGATAGCCTTAAGATACATGCGGAAAACAAAAAAGCCCGCTCCTTTACTGGAGCGGGCTTCAAGCATTTTATTATCTGATTACCCTGCGAGGGTGAATTTAATAGGCATGTTGAACTGAACGCGAACCGGTTTTCCACGCTGTTTGCCGGGGTTCCATTTTGGCATTGCATTGATAACGCGGATAGCTTCTTCGTCGCAACCACCGCCGATACCACGCATTACTTTCACGTCGGTAACACTTCCGTCTCTTTCGACAACGAACGTAACATATACGGTTCCTGAGATGCCTGATTCACGGGCCATCTGGGGATATTTGATGTTTTCCTGAAGGAACTTGATGCGTGCTTCGTCGCCGCCGGGATAAGAAGGAGCTTCTTCAACCACTGTAAAGATTTCAACTTCTGATACTTCTTCTTCAGCTACCTGGGTAGATACCTTGGGAGCGGTATACTGTTCCATCTGGGTATTCTCATCGGCTTCAGCGTCAATTTTGAAATCGTCGTCAACAATAGCGTCATTGTTCACAATATTGATAACGGTGGTTGTTGCAGGAGGTGCCGGAGGAGGAGGAGTGTTCTGCTGTTGGGTTATCTGCACCATTTCTTCAGGCACATCAACAAATTTGTTGTCGCCAAATCCTGATACTTCTAACTTGTCATAGCTTTTATATTCAAAAGCGGCAAGGGTTATTGCCAGGGCAATTACGAGGCCAATCTGCAGAAATACAGTTTTCTTGCTTTCCAGGTCAGCTTTAGCGGTCTTTTTTTGTTCCATGGTTACTTTACAGATTGAATGATAACTCCTGATTATCTGCTCTTAACGGATTTGCTAAATTACAAAGAATTTTAATATTCGCTTCATAATTCACAACATTTATTAACCGGCGATTACATCCAGACGCGAGAGCATGTCCGTGACCCTCCTTTCGCTATCGCGGATGATAAAAGCAGCAAAATGAGTGAAATACTTTGCCGGTGACAGGCAACCGGTACTTACAATCAGCCTTCGATCAGTTTTGCATAAGCTTCAGGTGATAGCAAATCACCGGTTTGCGAAGCATCTTTTATCTTTATTTTAACTATCCAGCCTTCGCCGTAAGGATCTGTGTTCACCAGTTCAGGATTGCTGACCAGCGCTTCGTTGAATTCCACAATCTCACCGTCGACAGGCATAAGCATATCTGATACGGTTTTCACTGCTTCGATGGTTCCGAATGTTTCGGCCATGGCAATAGTTTCGCCAACTGTGTCAACTTCGATAAAAACAATGTCGCCAAGCTCATGCTGGGCAAAATCGGTAACTCCGACAACGCCTTCGTCGCCGTTGACAAGTATCCATTCGTGATCGTTTGTGTAGAGGAGATTTCCCGGAATGTTCATTTCAGTTTCGTTTTATGATTGGCTTACAAATGTAAAAAATTGATACGTTTCAGACACCCTGATCCGGAAAAGTTAGAACTATTCTGAATAGCTGCAAGAATTGCAGAAGCCTGTTCAGGCTTTATACATACTACTGTGTAAGGGTGAACCGCAGTGAGACACCTGCATTGGTGGTTGAAGTAGGAATCTGTGATTCGAGATGCGGGTTGGTGATGGCCGACTCGTAGAATAACCTGATAACCAGTTTCTGGCTCACCATATAATCGGCTGATGCATTGATGGATACCTGCATGGCACCGGTTGATATCTGGTTATTGTTTTCTTCTATCCGACGGAGCACTGTTTTATTATCCCTTACCGAAACATCAAGTTTGACGTTGAGGTCACTTTTGAGTTGTTTCTTGGGCCCGCCATTCATCGATCGCACATTGAACCTGATATTTTTAAACCTGTAGCCTACACCTGTAACCAATTCATTGCTACGAACTTCGGTAAGCTGCTTGTTGACAAAACTCAGCGACAGGTTTCTCGTCTTCTTGTATTCAATACGGGTCATGAGGCTGTTCTTCATGGTCATTTCGATGCCCAGGAAAGGCCCGAACTGCTCGGTAAGTGTGACGACATCCATATACTTGCCGGGGATATAATTGCCCAGGTCGTCGAGTGCAGCGGCAAAGCCGGGGAAATTGGCGTTCTCTTCGTACCTGACATCGGATTTAAATCCGCTCACTGTATAGGCTGAGCGGTAAGCATGGGTGAGGTTGAACGACTGGAAGTATTGCCTCAGTACCTTTATACCCTGGTGCAGGTTGTAGGTGAGCCGCCAGTTAGGAAGCGGAATGGCCGGGAATGTCTTGAGTTTGGCTACTGAAGGATCTCTCCCGGTATAGGTGGTCAGGAATGATTGCAGCAATACTTCGCTTTGAGTCGGGCCATAGCCCAGCGGATAACCGGTAGAGTCTACTCCGCCGGTGGAATTAGGATTCCCGGCAGCCAGCCTTGCAGCAATGATGCTCCTGTTCTCGAGCATTTTCTCGAAAGTGGCATTCTGATTGGCTTTGTTATCGCGTACGAAAGCAGTCGGCCATATGATATAGGAACTGCTGTAATTTCCGCTTTCCTGCTCGGATGTGTTTCTGAACATCCCGTTACCGTTTGCTCTCCAGAACGACTGATAGTTCGAAACATAACTACGGTCGGCTGTAAGCTCAATTTTCATATTACGGAAAGGTTCCAGGTTGGCACGTGCTGTTAATGAATTGGTCGATCTTTCAAGATACGGGTCAACCCTTGTGGAATCGGTGCTAAGCCAGCCACGGTCGACTGCAAGCTGCCTGATATCTTTCTGGCTGCCAAAAATGAAACCCATGCCCGGAGCATCAGTTTTCCAGTAATTACCCAGCGGACCTGCTTCAGGTTTAAAACCGGGCAGAGTCATTCCACTGGTCGAGTTGTAAGTAAGCGATGCATCCTTGAGTGACATTATAACGCCCAATGCTCCGTTACCCACAATCCTGAAGTAATCTTTTTTAGGTTTAGTATCGGTGGAATCGGATTCGGCAGTGACATCGCCTTTTTTTGCCGGCTTTTTCTTTGCATCTTCCTTTTGTTTGTCCTGCTCTTCCATGCCTTTACGGACCGGGGGCCGGGGTTTTTGGCTGTTCCCTGTTTCTGATTGAAATCAGCNCGCCTTTTTAAGGAATGGTACCTTATTATATAATGCAGACATCCTTGCATTACCGTTAAACTGCCAGTTCTGTGAATTAGAAATGGTGTTCCCGTATCGTTCCTGCAGCGATTTTGGCGCAGCGTCCCACCTGTATTGTACACCATATCGCACCGAACCGGTGAGCCAGTTGAGCAGCGCCATCTTACTGAAAGGCAGCATGTAATTGATGTTCGCCGTTTGGTTGAAAGTATTCATTGAACCGAAGCCCAGTATCGACTGCCTGATCGAATCACGGTATGCCTGGTATGAATCGTCATGGCGGTTGATCCCGCCCGAAGGCTCATCAATGTATGCCTGCGCATTGGCGTTGTAATCGAATTTCAGCGATTGTGATAGATCATATTTGAAATCGTAAATACGGTTCCAGTCCCAGTTTTTGGTATATGTGGGTTCGAGAATTATCAGCGCATCGCTCTTGTTGCGCAAGAGGCGCTCTTCGTAAGTACGGTACATATCAGACCGCACTGAAAGCAGTTTTGGCAGATAATAGAAGTTAAAATCACTGAGCAGCTTCAACGATTTACCTTTGATGATCTTTTGGAAAGGTCTGACTACTTTGGGATTGGCAGCAAAATTGTAGCCAATGCCGCCACGGTACGATTTTTTCAGGTCCTTCTCAATATCAGCGCTGTGGGTATTTATTTCAGAGTATGCATAAGAAAGGTCAAAGTTCTCTACATCCCAAAGGTGCATTTTCTTTGAACCGCCCATCCGGTCCTTTCTCACATTCATCAGGTTGAGATTCTGACGCTGAATAACTTCTGAAGTAAGGCTCCTGAGAGAATCCTTGCCTTCTTTGTCCAGTTTATTCAACTGTTCGCTCAACTCAACATCAGGGTCAAGGGGATTGTATTGCGGATTGCTCACTGTTTGCGAATAATCGTAATGGAAAGGTATTCGCACACCCGACTTTTCGGGAAGGAACTTACCCAGTTCAAGGTTAGTGGCAAAATCAATCTGTTTGATATTCTCTTTCTGACGTTCCGAAACTTTCTGGTCAATGCTCCCAAAACCGGGCGTGCTCACAGCCCCGCTCACAACCATGTTACCAAGGTCGGCAAGATTGGTGCTGATGCGGGCATTGGCAGCCCACCCCGATTTTTCGTTGAAATCGGTAAGCCTTAATTCGTTTATCCAAATTTCAGCGCATTTCGCCTGTCCGTCATCGGTATTATCAAGCATGCTCTGCTTCTTGGGATTCCTTACGCCTACCATAAACGCCCTGACATCACTAAGGCTTGGGGAGCCGACGACCGTTATATTGTTACTGCCATCTGTCACCTTAAACGGCAATGTAACACTCACTGAATTACTTCCATTGGCGATGGCTGCATTGCGTGATTTCTTTGCTTCAACCAGCTTATCCAACTCAATATTAAATTCGTTGGCGAGTGGCCATATAGCTCTGTCATCCGAATTCAGAGTTCCCCAGGGTGTAAATTCAACCGGCACTTCATATTCGTAATAGTTATCGGTGAAGTCGGACCCGATACGCACGAATACCGTCACATCGCCGGTTTTCAACTGGTCAATTGCGTTTGATTTTTCAGCATGGACAAACATTCGGAGACGCTTGTATTCGCGGAAATCGAAATCAGTAGTTTTATAGGCTGCACGGGCATCGCCATCCATCAGGTTGCAAGTTTTNNTGAGCACCATGGCCTGCTCATTCAGCTTCTGGTAATTTGTCGATTGTACGTTGATTTCGCGTTCGATGCCCGGGGGAATTGCGTAGTTAACAGGCTCACGTTTACCGTTTTCTTCCACATTGACCGATGAGATATCAAAAACAGTGGAATTCTGGTTGGGATCAGGAATATATTCGCCCGGCGACAGGAGGCTGTTGTCGTATTTACGCCATTCACCGCGTTCGAGTTCAAAAGTCGCAAACCTGCACACAACCGGCTCGGTGAAGTTGCGGAAAAACATCCTCATGAATCTGACGGATTTGAAATCCTGGATACTGCCAACCACTTTATCAGGATTCTGAACCGGAATCTTGAACTGGTACCAGTTCACTTTTGCTGATTTGCCGTTTTCAAGTTTATCAACGGTTGCTTCGTATTTATCGGTGATATGATTCTGGCCAACAACCATCTCGGATGGAGTCAGGTGCACAACATACTGGAAATACCGCTCCTGGTCGCTCAGTGTATTGTCGTTGTTGATATCTTCCATATTGGGAAGCGTACTCGACAAGGTAGAGTATTTCTCATTGATCATCTCGGGAGTAGGTGAGTTCCCGTCGGTACCATTGTAACTTTTATATCTTTCCAGGATGCTGCTGAATTTATTGTCATTGTCATAATCAGTGCCTCTGAAATAATGATAATTATCTGAGGAGGGGTCTTTTTGGGCATCAATATATGCCTGGGAAGTTATTCCCCACTTGGCGGCAATTTTATCCAGGAAACTTGATACGAAAAACTGTTGCTCATCGGTAGTTGAGAGCCCGTCATAACCAACATCCTGGTATGGGCGTGCAGCGGGATCGGAGGCGAACGAATTGGTAAGCGCCTGCATGGTAGGAACCAGACCCCAGATTGTAGTATCTACATTCTGCTTTTCAGCGCTGGTGGGCAGGCCGTTTTCAAATGATTTGCGCCCGTCGCGGAGAATATCTTCTGAAATATCGCCGAGGTTGAAATACAGATCACCGCCCTGAGCATTGGGGTCATCAGCAAAGGGATCCATCAACCAGAAAGTTATATACTCAACATTGGCAGCCTCAAAGTCAGACGTTTCAATACGGCGCATGATACCCCNCCAGCGTGAGGCAGGATTTTTCAATGTTCCGTCTTCGTTAATGCCGCTTGAGTATGGCGACCCTCCCACATCATAGTTGTATGGCCCGCGTTCTTCAGGAAAATAAGCCAGATTGAATACTGAAATGTTAAGCGGTTGCCCGGTAGCAGATTCCTTGTTGGGGAAAAGCTCGTTTTCCATGACTACCCTGACTGAATTCTTTGAAAGTTCATCCTTTGTAACATTGGAGGGACGAATATTGCTGCTGTTGTCGTAAAACAACGGATCAATGATATACCAGGCGAGTTTTGCGCGGTTATATCCGTATGCGAGATTGGTGCCTGTCGCAGCTTCGGGAAACATGGTACGGATGGCTTGCCCCTGCGGGGTACTTGCCAGGAACCATGAGCCTATATTGCGAAGATCAATGGTTGATTTGGCACCTTCGAAATCATCGATATATGAAGTACCGGACTTGCCGACAGCCTTGGAATGTCCGGGCATGAATTGAGCAAATTCGGCATCGATACGCAGCTTACTCGCGGCTTTGGTACTGATAAAAGGCAGCCTGTCAACAAGTTTGGTAATCAAACCCGATTCCTTTGTATAGTTGAGACTACCTCNCCAGATGGTATTCGAAATAGGTTCGTCTCCATAATTTGTTTTCTGGGTTATTGGCCTTTCATACAGATTGAGGATTGTACCACCCAACAACAGGTTATTATTCACCTTATAATCAAGGTGAGTACCCATGAGTGTCTGGCTGTAGACATTGAACAGCGAGTTGTTTTCCATCGAGATGTTGANTGGCGTGCCCGAATTGAGATAACCCTGGCTGATGATCTTAACACGGCCAAGAGTGTAGTCAACGGTATAATCGACATTTTCAACCAGCGGGATTCCCCCGGCAGTAACTTTCACTGATCCCTGTGGCACATTCAGCGCGTTGAGGGAGATTTCGGACCCGGATTCCGATTTATACTGTCCTTCGAGGATATACTTGTTTTTCTCCGGAAACTGCTGAGCACCCGTTTTGGTCATGGTGTACAGCGAATCGTAGCACAATTTATCAGCAAGTGCTTTATCATCAATCAGGCCGCGCAGATAACTTCCGAAAGGTTCAAGCACCGGGAAGAATATCCTGCCGTTGGTAGCCTGGATAGTTCCACCATTTGTTGCGGCATAATTGATGAAGTCAAAAATACCGTCGTGAGGAGGATTTAGTTTGGGGTCGAGCCGGTCGAGGCCAAGCAGCTGAATCAGCGGAATACCTTTAATATTATCGGGGCCTGAAGTAAAATACCCGGTAGGGACCGCATTACTGTTTCCGCCATACAGGATATTGAGAATAAAATCCTCGCTGTTAATATTATATGCACTCAGGTTGTAAACATTCTTCATCATAAGGTTCCACAGGGGGATGTGAGTGTTTACAGCAGTGCTTTTCAACAATTTCACGATCAGGTTTTTGGATGTTTTGTTTCCATCGCCTGAAAACTCACCGACCTGATAAACACTATCGCTGCCGATAACCTTGTACTGGAATGCTACAGCAAGTGTCTGATCAGGATTCAGCGCCGAATTGAGTGAAATAAAGCCGAGTTTACTGTTGTAGGTATATTCAGTAGAACTCAGCATACGGGCGCTTTCAACCTTCTCGAAGTCGATGCCCGGTACATAGCCTTTTATTCCTGAGAGGTATTCGGTAACAGTGTTGATATTCCTGACTTTAGTAGTGTCGAGGTTATTTACAAGGTCATTATTGTATTCTGACGGATACGGGTTGGTGGTAAGCGGATTGATATGGCTGTTGTATGGTTTCGACTCGCCAAGATCCTGGAAAGCAACAATATTGCGGTTTTCGGTAACTGCAGCCCCGATATTGGTAATCCATACTTCGATTTTGGTGATGTTAATATTGGATGTGATTACCGGAAGGGTGCTCAAGGCCTCGTCGTAATGATCGCGGAAGTACTGCCCGATAAAGAAGTGTTTGTTTTCTTCGTAGTCGAGTGAACGCAGGCTGAATTTTGTTGTCTGGGCTCCGCCTTGCACGCTTATATTCTCAGTCTGGCTCTGTTGCTGCGAAAACACCGTGGTGAATGTTGCTTTTCCGAATTTCATCTGGGTTTTAAGCCCGANAAGGCTTTGGCTCCCGGTGATGAGGGTACTGTTGAGCGGCAGGTTTACATTCCCAGCTTCAATGAGCTGGATGATTTCGTCTTCTTTACCTTCGTATTTGAGCTTCAGTTTATTCTCAAAATCAAAGGTTGCTTCAGTATTATAATTGGTGTTAAATTCAATCTTGTCACCGATTTTGGCCAGCACGCTCATCTGAATACGTTCCTGGAAATCGAAATTGGTAGTACGGCGCAGGCGGTNATCAATAGCCGGGTCGTCGCGACGGTTTGAGAGTATCCCGAAAACCAGTTCGGCACTTCCCTGGGGCCTGATATCAATGGTATTACCACCAAAAACACGGTCGAAAAGTTCACCACCGACGCGCAACTGGGGAATTACTCCCTGCCTTCCGCCAACACCTCCTTGTTTTACCTTTTCCTGCCAGTATTTGTCAACAGCCTGCTGCAGGTCCCAGTTTTTGTATTCGTCGAACGAAAATGAAGCCGGCCTCGTGTAATCAATATTGCCGATTTTGCGGGTAAGCGTGTATTCGTTGGTTTTAGGATCGTAAATAACCTGCTCCTTTATGTTGGAAGGATTGCTCAGGTAGAGGCCGCCGTCTTTGGGCTGATCGTAAGGATTTATACTTTGCTCAATAGGGAACCGTAATGTAGTATCGGTCTTATCCGTTGTGTCAGGCGGATTGATGAACCTGCCTGCAGGATGGTCACCTTGTGCAATGCCAATGCCCGGGCTTGGATTCCACGAAACAAGGATTACAAGGGTTAGTATGCTAAGCCTGAGTATATATTTTAACAGATTCTTCAAATGATGGCCGTTAATTATGCTGGTTATCCCGTTTTTTGCCCGGTCCCTGGTATTAATCGTCGATTGTCCGGAAGGTTCAATACCAGGAAAAATAAAAAACCGGCTTCCCGCTGGCTATAAAATCTTTAAAGCATTCTTAATCAGTTGTTCAACCGGTAATGCTGCACCTTCGCTCTTAATGATTGCATCAAGGGCTTTTTCGGCTGCAGCTTTGTTGAAACCCAACATTACCAATGCTGATAACGCTTCAGCCTTACCTGTATTGTGTTTTAGTCCGAATATTTCTTTGGATATACTTTCCTTGCTCAGACGGCCTTTGAGGTCGACAATCAGTCGCAATGCCGACTTGCCGCCAATACCTTTTACCGATTGCAGTATCTTCACATTCTCATTCACAATCGCATCAATCACTTCGTCGGGCGAAAGTGCTGACAGTATAAGCCTTGCCGTGTTTGGACCGATGCCCGACACAGAGATCAGCTGCTGAAACACACTGCGCTCGGCCTCATCAGCAAATCCAAACAGCACCATAGCATCTTCCCTAACTACAAGGTGGGTAAACAAACGAAAGGATTCTTTCCCGTTAAGCTTAGAATAAGTATTGAGCGAAATATTTACCTGGTAACCAACTCCATGGCAGTCGATAACCACACCTGCCGGATTCAGTTCTGCAATTTTGCCTTCAATAAATGCGTACATAAACTTTTAAATTACCCTGACTAACCTTAATAGTGATTATATGGCAAAAATAGGCTTTTCCCACGATATGTAAAAACATTGCAAATATAACTGGTAATCAATCAATTGCCGTAAATCCGGCTTTATACATCCTGAAATTAATTATTGCTATATATCCAATGGTCCCCTGATTCCGGAATTATTAAGATTCAATTTAAATTGAAAATTAACCTTAAGAAATGGAAGATTGAAGATACGGATAAGTGGTTTATTTGGTAAGTTTGTTAAACAGACCAACCACAAGCAATACGTTGCCAAATAAGCACTTATCATGAAATCACTGCTACAGAAAAATGCTCTGACCTATCATTCCGAAGGTCGTCCCGGAAAAATTGAAGTCATCCCGACCAAACCTCATGCCTCTCAGCGTGATCTTTCACTTGCCTACACACCGGGTGTGGCTGAACCATGCCTTGAGATACAGGCAAATCCTGACGACGTTTATAATTATACTGCCAAAGGAAACCTTGTTGCAGTTATTTCAAACGGCACGGCTGTTCTCGGCCTTGGCGACATAGGCCCTGAAGCCGGCAAGCCCGTTATGGAAGGAAAAGGCTTGCTTTTTAAAATCTATGCAGATATTGATGTATTTGATATTGAAGTAAATGAGAAAGATATTGAAAGGATGATTGCCACCTGCAAGGCAATAGCCCCGACTTTTGGCGGCATAAACCTTGAAGATATCAAAGCACCTGAATGTTTCGAAATTGAAGACAGGCTTAAAGCCGAACTCGACATCCCGGTAATGCACGACGACCAGCATGGCACTGCCATCATCACCTCGGCAGCAATGCTCAACGCGGTTGAAATACTTGGAAAGAAAATTGGAGATATTAAGATTGTAGTGAACGGAGCCGGAGCATCAGCCATATCATGTACAAAACTTTACGTTAAACTCGGTGCCCGCAAGGAAAACATTGTAATGATTGATAGCAAAGGTGTCCTGAATAAAAAACGCACCGACCTGAACCGTTATAAAACTGAATTTGTTACCAGCCGAGATATTGATACCCTCGAACAGGCTATTGAAGGGGCTGATATGTTCCTCGGGCTTTCGGCAGCAGGCGCTTTGAAACCCGAGTGGTTAGTAAAAATGGCCCCCAACCCTATCGTTTTTGCCCTTGCCAATCCTGTTCCTGAAATAGCTTATGATGTGGCAAAGGCAACCCGCGGCGACCTGGTAATGGCAACCGGCCGAAGCGATTATCCCAACCAGGTAAACAATGTGCTGGGCTTCCCATACATTTTCCGTGGAGCACTCGATGTGCGCTCAAGGGCTATAAACGATGAGATGAAACTTGCGGCAGCATACGCACTGGCCGATCTGGCAAAACTTCCTGTCCCCGAAGAGGTTAACATTGCCTATAATACAACAAATCTGAAATTTGGCAGGGATTACATCATACCGAAACCCTGCGATCCGCGGCTTATTATGCATGTAGCCCCGGCTGTTGCAAGAGCTGCAATGGAAACGGGTGTGGCGCGCAAGCCAATAACCGACTGGACTGCTTACGAAACAGAACTGGGCAAAAGGCTGGGCCTTGTAAATCCTCTGATACAGTTTATAAAAGGTAAAGCCAAAAGCAAACCAAAGAGGGTGTTGTTTGCCGAAGCTGAGAATTATAAAATTTTGAAAGCCGCCGAGATTGTTGCCGACGAAGGTATTGCCTGCCCTATACTGATGGGTGACAGGAAGAAAATAAATGAGATAATCGACGAGTATAAGCTTGAACTTCAAGATGTTCCTATCATCGATCCGCTGTGCGATGATCAGAAAGAAAACCGCGAGCTGTTTGCCGAACAATATTATTTGAAACGCATGCGCCGTGGTATAACAAAGCAGACAGCCCTCGATTTCATGATGCATCGCAATTACTTCGGTCCAAGCATGGTTGAGAACGGGCAGGCTGATGCTATGATATCAGGCCTCACCACCAACTACCCTGAGACAATCAGGCCGGCACTCAGGATTATCGGTAAAAAGCCCGGTGCGCATATCATCTCAGGTATGTACATCATGCTCACCAAGAAAGGGCCCATCTTTTTTGCCGACACCACGGTTAATATGAATCCTACTGTTGAGACTCTGGTTGAGATCACCATTGAAACAGCAGCTGCAGTGCGAGCATTCAATATAGAACCCCGCATAGCCATTCTTTCCTATTCGAATTTCGGATCGGTAGATGGTAACATCCCCATCAAGGTGAGGGAAACGGTAGCGCGACTTCATAAAGACTATCCCGAGCTGATTGTTGACGGTGATATGCAGGCCAATTTTGCTATCAACAACATGCTGCTTACCGAACATTTTCCTTTCAGCAAACTAGCTGATGGCAAAGGCGCTGCCAACACACTTATATTCCCCTACCTTACAGCTGGCAATATTGCCTACAAACTAATGCAGGAACTGGGTGGTGCCGAAGCCATAGGGCCAATACTTAACGGACTGAACAAATCGGTGCATGTTTTGCAGATGGGATCATCCGTCAACGAAATCGTGAACATGACCGCCATTGCCGTGATCGACGCACAAACCCATGACACTGGTTCATCAGTAACTCCCGAATGCCCTGGTATGCCCGTATAAGCAATTATGCCAGGCAAATAGTTCTGAATTAACCTAAAAATATCTTTCCTGAAATCCGGGAAAGATATTTTTTTGAGTTTCATATGCATTAATTTGAATGTTTTACTAATTTCGTACCCTCACAAGGCAAAGAAAAAAACGAAAATCCATGAAAAAAATCACTGTTATAGGTGCCGGCAATGTCGGGGCTACCGTTGCCAATGTTATTGCTCATAAAGACCTGGCCAGGGAAGTTGTCTTGGTCGATATCAAAGAAGGTATTGCTGAAGGGAAAGCGCTGGATATCTGGCAAACCTCATCCATCAACAACTTTAATACCCGCGTGGTTGGTGTTACCAATGATTATCTGAAAACCAAAGGTTCGGGAATAGTTGTTATAACTTCCGGGTTGCCAAGAAAACCAGGTATGAGCCGCGATGACCTGATCAAGACCAATGCTATGATTGTGAAGGATGTCACTGAAAAAGTCATCAGGTACTCCCCCGAAGCCATTATCATTATAGTTTCGAATCCGCTTGACGTCATGACATATTGCGCATACAAAGCAGCTCTCAAAGATGAGCATAAGGTGTTTGGCATGGCCGGCATCCTGGATATCGGCCGTTATAAAGCATTTATCGCAGATGCCTTAAAAATATCCCCAAAAGATATTCATTCGCTCCTGCTCGGAGGCCATGGTGATACGATGGTTCCTCTGCCCCGTTACACCTCGGTTGGTGGCATTCCTGTTACTGAACTGCTTAATAAAGAAGAAATTGACAAAATTGTTGAACGCACACGAAAAGGCGGAGGTGAACTGGTGAATCTGATGGGAACATCAGCATGGTATGCTCCGGGTGCAGCTGCAGCTCAGATGGTTGAAGCCATCGTTGACGACCAGCAGCGTATTTTCCCGGTGTGCGCCAAACTTAACGGAGAGTATGGTCATAAGGATGTATTCCTCGGTGTTCCAGTAAAACTGGGGGCCAACGGTATAGAAGAGATCATAGAACTCAAACTTACAAAAGAGGAAAAAAGGCTTTTNGATGAGTCTGCTGCATCAGTAAAGTCGATGATGGATGTGCTCGACAGCATGAATCTTTTCGAATAAACATACCGTTGTTTTATCTAATTTTAAGGCACCCTGTCGGGTGCCTTTTTTATTTAATATGAAGAAGATTGCAGTACTAACCGGTGCAGGTATAAGCGCCGAAAGCGGAATTAAAACATTTCGCGACAGCAACGGGTTGTGGGAGGAATATCGCGTTGAAGATGTGGCAACTTATGAGGCATGGGTAAGAAATCCTGCCCTCGTTAATGAATTTTATAACCAGCGGCGCAAAAAGCTTTACGAGGCCAAACCTAATGCTGCTCACTTTGCCCTTGCTGAACTTGAGAAAAAATTTGATGTAAAAATCATCACGCAAAACGTTGACGACCTGCACGAGCGGGGAGGCTCTACCAACGTTTTACACCTGCACGGAGAGTTGAAAAAAGTGCGGTCGACAGTTGATCCTGAACTGGTTTACACACTTGAAGGGTGGGAACTGAAACTTGGTGATAAATGTGAGAAAGGTTCCCAACTAAGGCCACACATCGTATGGTTTGGTGAAGCCGTTCCCCTGATTGAAGTTGCTGCAGAAATCTCTTCAGATGCTGATATATACATTGTGATCGGTACATCCTTGAACGTATACCCTGCAGCCGGATTACTTAATTTTGTTCGTGAAGATGCGCCAAAGTACCTCGTTGACCCGAATGCATCGCCCATGCCCTGGATCAGGAACCTAACGACCATAAGAGAAAAAGCAGGAACCGGTGTACCTGCTCTGGTTAATGAACTCCTGATCATGGAATAATATCAGGTTCCAACATCTATTTTTCTGGTTTATAAACACTTAGAGGTTTAGGTTGCATTCAGGTAAAATTCTACCTTTGCACCCTCAATTCATGGAGATGAAAAGACTTTTCCTTCTTATTTTACTCCCTGTGATTTTAGGTGCCTGTAAAAAGGAAACCGATTATGCAGCCATCGATAAAAAAGCCATCGAATCTTACATTGCAGACAAAGGTCTTACCGCACAGTCAACTTCCTCAGGATTATATTATGTAATTGAAACCCCGGGAGGGGCAACTCACCCAACCATAACGTCGACCGTTTCAGTGAAATACACCGGTTACCTGACCGACGGCACACAATTCGACAGCAGCAACGGGAAGACTGTTACATTTGCACTTTCACAGGTAATTGTGGGGTGGCAGGAAGGACTTCAGCTTTTCGGCAAAGGCGGGAAAGGTAAGCTGTTAATTCCATCGGACCTTGGTTATGGAGCATCAGCTGTCGGATCAATTCCTGCTCATTCAGTCCTTATTTTCGATGTTGAACTGGTGAATTTTACCAATCTTTAAAATGTTAAGGAAACAATCCGGTGAACCACTCGATGCAGCACAGGCTTTCAGGAAAGCAGCCGACTATTGCGTTTCGCAGGATCGCTGCATTGTAGAGGTCAGGATGAAGATGAAGCAGTGGGGAATAAATAACAATTTGATTGACAATACAATAGATAAGCTCATTGACGAAGGTTTCATTGATGAAAAACGATATGCATCAGCATTTGCACGGGGGAAATTCAAACTTTTTGACTGGGGAAAAATCAAAATAGCTAATGAATTAAAAATGAAGGGAATACCTTCTCATCTCGTAAAAGATGCGTTGAATGAAATCGATGAGAACGAATACCAGGAAACAATTAAATCGCTTATCGATAAAAGATTGGGTTCAGGCAAACAACCGTCAAGGGAAGAGCGCGCTAAAATGTTCAATTACCTGATGGTCAAAGGATTCGAAACCGAAATCATTATGAAAGCGATATCCAAAAATTTCGAAAACGAATAGTTAACAAAATAAACACACATTCTAATTTAATACATTAACAGCCAGATGATTACCGGCGAATCTTTTAAAGATCTTACAAAGCGGCTTGAAGCGCTGAGGAGGTTCCTTNNTGACATTGACAACCTGAAGGAACAAATTGCAAAAGAAGAAAAACAAACCCATGATCCGGGTTTCTGGGACGACCCCAAGAAAGCGGAACAAATCCTGAAAATAATCCAGGAGAAAAAAAGCTGGACCAATGCCTATGACCAATGCCAGGCATCATTTGATGACCTGCAGGTATTGTTTGAGTTTTACCAGGCTGAAGAAGCAACTGAAAAAGAGCTCGAGAATCACTATAATGATACGCTACGCCTGATTGAAAACCTCGAATTCCGTAATATGCTCAGCAACGAAGAGGACAAACTGAGTGCTATCCTGCAGATAAATTCGGGAGCAGGCGGCACCGAGAGCCAGGACTGGGCACAGATGCTCATGCGCATGTATATACGCTACGCAGAGCGCAACAATTACAAGGTTACCGAACTCGACTTCAACGAAGGTGATGTGGCTGGTATAAAATCGGTGTCGCTCGAAATTGAAGGCGATCATGCTTTTGGTTACCTCAAAGGTGAAAACGGTGTCCACCGACTGGTCCGCCTCTCTCCTTTCGATTCGAATAACCGCCGCCACACTTCATTTGCTTCAGTATATGTTTACCCGATGGTGGACGAAAACATTGATATCCAGATTAATCCATCGGATATAACATGGGACACTTTCCGCAGCAGCGGTCCGGGTGGACAAAACGTAAACAAAGTGGAAACAGCCGTAAGGCTTCGGCATGAGCCAACGGGAATTATTGTTGAATGCCAGGTGACGCGATCGCAGTTGCAGAACCGTGATAAAGCCATGCAGATGCTCAAATCACAACTTTACGAAATCGAACTTCGCAAAAAACGTGAGGCTCAGGCTGTTATCGAAGGGAACAAGAAAAAGATCGAATGGGGATCACAGATCAGGAGTTATGTGCTGCATCCTTATAAGATGGTTAAAGACCTGCGGACAGATTATGAAACCTCTAACGCTTACGAAGTTCTCGATGGCGACCTGAATGATTTCATCAAAGCTTACCTGATGGAATACGGCAGGGAAGGTGAATAAATTGCTTCCAATATCACGGAGTTATGACAACACAGAAACACAAGGATGACCTGATTGCTATATTGCTTATCACTTTTCTTGCTGTTCCTGTCGTGTATCTCTCACTCTTCAGGGAATTCGAAGGCGATTCAGGCGACAATATCGTACATTATTACTTTGCAAGGTATGCTTTTGAGAATCCTATGCTGTACCTCGACATGTGGGCAAAGCCGGTTTTTACCTTTCTTGCTTCGCCTTTTGCCCGGCTTGGATTTGCCGGCATGAAACTGTTTAACGGACTTGTTGGACTAGTTACGGCATTAGTAGTATATATTTCAGCCAAAAAGTTAAATTTCCGCTTACCCTGGCTCTCTATCATATTTCTGTTCTTCGCCCCGACCTATTTCACATTACTGTTTTCAGGTTACACTGAACCCCTTTTTGGCCTGGCTCTCACCGCCGGATTTTACTTTTGCTTACGCGAAAAATACGGCTGGGCAGCAGTTGCCATTTCGCTCACTCCCTTTATAAGGGCTGAAGGGTTTTTCATTATCATTGTTTTCGCTGCTTATTTTTTGCTGAAGAAACAATGGCGGGCACTTCCATGGCTACTTACCGGCTCATTGCTACTAAGTTTTGGAGGGCTGTTTGCAGGGAAATCCTTTACCTGGATTTTTACCGAAATACCTTATGGTGTTAAGAGTAATTATGGAAGCGGCAAACTCACCCATTATGCTGAACAGTGGATATTAGCCGTGGGCGTTCCGCTTGGCGTGAGCAGCGTTGCAGGTTTAGTGCTCCTGATAGCAGGAGTTTTCAAAGGCTTCTTAAACAAGCAAAAGCAATACAATTCCGAACTCTTTCTTTTGCTTCCCGCGATTTTTGTGAGTTATTTCCTGTTCCACACATTAAGCTGGTATTTCGGTTTGTTTACTTCATACGGGCTTATCAGGGTACTCGTGCCGCTGATCCCTTTACAGGCGCTTATTTCACTTTTCGCTATCGACAAACTTTTATCATTAAATGTCAAAAACCGCCTGGTAACCGGAGTGCCTTTGGTATTATTCATGGCATATGTCCTTGTTTTTCCCTTCCTTTCGAATCCGGCTTCGCTTAAACCCGACAGGGATTTCCAAAGAAAACCTGAGTTAAGGCTGATGCAGCAAATAAGCCGGGAGATAAGCAATGAATTCCCGGGAAGCAGTTTGTATTATTCTGAGCCCTATTTCAGTTACGCATTCAATATCAACCACTTTGATAAAACTTTGCACCAGAATTTCACTGAAATTCCTGTTACAGACATTAAACCTAACTCAATAATTATCTGGGACAACTGGACATCGGTAAACTTTGCCAAATTCAACTACGATTTCGGCAAGCTGCCTGAGTTTTCCCTCGTAAAGATTTATAAATCTGACTCTTTCGGACGCGAGGCGGTCTTCAGGGTTTACCGGAAAAGCCGGTGATAAATTGTTTGCATTCCGATATTATTTCGCAGCGGAATGGCTATATTCGCATCTCATGAGTAGTATCGAATAATTTAACTGAATTCAAATGTTTACCATCTACCACAATCCAAAATGTGCCAAATCGAGGGCCGGGCTCAACTATATTAAGGAAAAAGGACTTGAATACCAGGTTATTGAATACATGAAGAATATTCTTTCGCGTAAAGAATTGAAAGACCTTCTTATGAAGCTGAACAAAGGCCCGAAGGAGATTATCCGCACCCAGGAAGATGTTTATAAAGAAAAGTTCAGAAATAAAAATTTTACCGAAGAAGAATGGATAACCATCCTGCTAGAAAACCCGAAGCTCATTCAAAGGCCTATTGTGGTGAGCGGATACAAAGCTGTTCTCGCCCAGCCTGCTGAGGAAATTGAGAAGTTGATGAAGTAATCCGGAGTTGACAAGTATTTTTTGAGAAGGTAGAGTTTTTTCGATGGGGTAATGAGTAATTCAGTGGTCATTCAGTAGTTGATTCGATAGTTGATTCAATGGTCATTCAATAGTTTGAACCAATTTTTAGTTAATTTAGTTTTAATACATCTTAAAATACTGATCATAGATTTCAAAGTTTACCTTTAAATAATTGCATATGGATCTTGATGAATTGAGAATTTATCAAATTTCAATGGATTTTGCTGAAGAAGTCTGGAATATTGTTATTGGTTGGGACTGGTTTGCAAAACAAACGATCGGCAGGCAATGGGTAGAAGCAGCAGATTCCGTTGGTGCAAACATCAGCGAAGGATTCGGACGATATCATTTTAAGGATTCCAAAAATTTTCTTTATTATTCCAGGGGATCATTAAGTGAATCAAAAACATGGTTAACGAAAGCATATAACAGGAAACTCATTTCTCCTGAAGAATTTTCTGCTTTATCAGCCGATATTAGGGACATCGGGATTAAACTGAATAACTACATACATACTATCGGTAAAAACACGTAGATTTTCGCTAATTTTATGCAGCATTAAGTTCATTCAACCGGTTTCATCTCAAAATAAAAATCCAATTAAACTAATTACAGATTACCAATCAACAATTGAATGACCACCGAATGACTACCGAATGACCACCGAATGACTACCGAATGACTACCGAATGACCACCGAATGACCACCGAATGACCACCGAATGACTACCAAATGACCACCGAATGACTACCGAATGACCACCGAATGACCACCGAATGACTACCGAATGACCACTGAATGACCACTGAATGACCACCAAATGACCACCGAATGACCACCAAATGACCACCGAATGACCACCGAATGACTACCGAATGACCACTGAATGACCACCGAATCAACAGCCAAATCCACAACCGAATCCAACAACCGAATCCACAACAATATGAAAACCCGCATCGAAAAAGACACCATGGGACCGGTAGAAGTCCCTGCCGACAAATACTGGGGCGCCCAAACCGAACGCTCACGAGGCAACTTCAGGGTGGGACCTGAAGGATCAATGCCAAAAGAAATTATCAAGGCTTTTGCAATCCTGAAAAAAGCTGCCGCCTTAACAAACAAGGATCTTGGCGTGTTGCCCGAAGACAAATGTGACCTTATTTGCCGTGTTTGCGACGAAATTTATGATGGAAAACTCGATGACCAGTTTCCGCTGGTAATCTGGCAAACCGGTTCGGGTACGCAAAGCAACATGAACGTGAACGAAGTGGTTAGCAATCGGGCTCATGTTCTTACAGGAGGAATCCTGGGAGAAGGTAAAAGTCCGCTTCACCCCAACGATGATGTGAATAAATCACAAAGCAGCAATGATACTTTCCCTACGGCAATGAGTATTGCGGCTTATAAAATGCTGGTGGAGACCACAATACCCGGCGTGGAAAAACTGAAAAGCACATTGGCTGCCAAGGCTGAAGAATTTGACAAGTTTGTTAAAATCGGCCGCACCCATCTCATGGATGCCACACCACTCACACTTGGGCAGGAGTTTTCCGGATATGTTTCACAACTCGATCACGGAATAAGGGCAATAAAACACACACTTGCCCACCTGGCCGAACTTGCCCTCGGTGGTACGGCAGTCGGAACCGGCATCAACGCCCCAAAAGGCTATGCCGATCTTGTTGCAAAAAAAATCGCCTTCCTGACAGGCCTGCCATTTGTAACTGCTGAGAATAAATTTGAAGCACTTTCGAGCCATGATAACATTGTGGAAGCATCCGGAGCATTAAAAGTATTGGCTACCAGCCTGATGCACATCTCCAATAATATCCGCATGATGGCATCCGGACCACGTTGTGGCATCGGTGAATTACATCTTCCTGAAAATGAACCTGGTTCCAGCATCATGCCCGGTAAAGTAAATCCCACCCAGAATGAATCACTGACGATGGTTTGTGCACAAGTGATAGGTTGCGATGCCGCGATTACTGTTGCCAATACCCACGGACATTTCCAACTCAATGTTTTCAAACCGGTGATGATATATAACTTCCTCATGGCTGCACGCCTGTTGGGTGACGCCTGTGTTTCGTTTAACGACCACTGTGCACTTGGAATCGAAGCCATTGAAAGAAATGTGAAGAATCACCTGGAAAACTCTCTCATGCTTGTTACTGCCCTGAATACACATATCGGTTATGAAAATGCAGCCAAAATTGCAAAGAAAGCACATCATGAAGGAACGACATTAAGAGAAGCTGCAATGGCACTCGGTCTTGTAACCGATGAACAGTTCACCGAATGGGTTGACCCAACCAAGATGCTTGGCCGGTAAAAAGACAACAGCAAGCACCCTGTCCGCAAGATAATACCATGATAGAGTTCTGAACTCTGTTATGGCTAATTCTGTATTTTTCAGGCATTCTTAAACACTCCGGCAAAAAAACCTTACTTTTGCGCATCCAAAATCAATCACGGAATGTAGAAATCATCGTTATACGATAAATTAGGGGCTTACCAATGATTCAAACGATAAAAATCGGCACCCTCAGGTGGCATTATATCCAGGACCCTTCCGACGAAGACCTCGGCTTCCTGAAGAACAATTTCCACTTTCACCCCCTTGATATAGAAGACTGTAAGAGTGTGAATCAGCGCCCCAAGATCGACATTTACGACGATTATTATTTCCTCATCCTCCACTTCCCGCATTACGACCGCTGGAACCGTTTCCTGAAGACCAAAGAAGTTAAAATATTCTGGGGCAAGGATTATATAATCACCATCGGTAAAAGCCACTGGGTGGTAAGCAGCCTGTTTAACAGCGCCAGTGAACATAGCGATCCCTACGAAATTTTACAGGTTGGTACTTCTGATGCTTTGTTGTACAAGATCCTGGAAAAGCTGATGCAGGAAACGCTGTCGCTGATAAGTAAACTGGGTATTGAACTGGAGCTCATCAATCGTGAATTGTTTAGCAAGAAAGCCGAAAAGACCATTGAACGAATCTCGTTGACGCGCAAAAACATAATCCACCTCAATACAATCTTCAAACCACAACTTCGCCTTTTCCAGAAATTCGAGAGCGGACAGATAGAAGGCTATGCCGAAAACATGGAAGAATACTGGGGCAACATCCTCGATTATTACCAGAAAATGTGGGATATGATCGAAGATTATGAAGAATTGATTGAAGGACTTGCCAAAACCTTTGATTCGCTGCAGACCAATCGCACCAACGAGATCATGAAAGCTCTCACGATCATATCGGTGATCATTCTGCCTCTGACTCTTATTGCCAGCATGTATGGTATGAATATTGGCCTTCCGGGACAAAATCACCCGCACTCTTTCTGGAGGCTGGTCGGTATAATGGTTATAATTACCGGGGTGCTTATATGGATATTTAAAAGAAAGAAGTGGCTGTAGAAATTCCCTGATATTACTTATTGCCCGGATTCACTATCATCGTGCAACCCCATAATTTCTTCCTGTTTGCGAATGCTCTCCTTGTGAACAAGTTGCAAAATCTGTAAAAGAAACTCCCTGCCAAGGCCAAGTCTGGAACCGATATTTAACCTGTCGAAAATGATATCGGCCCAACGCCTTATTTGCAATACTGTTATGTTGTTTTCACGTTTATAGTGACCAATTTCCTCAACTATTCTCATTCTTTTTGCAAGTATATCGAGCAGTTCAGCATCAATTTTATCGATTTCGCGGCGCAGTTGCTCCAGTAATGTCTCGAATTCGGGAGTTCCTGAGACCTGGCGAACTGTCAATGAATTTATTAGTTCCGATAACTGATCCGGAGTAACCTGCTGGTCTGCATCTGTGAGTGCAACCAACGGATTGATGTGTGACTCAATCATTAAGCCGTCCATTCCGAGGTCAAGCGCTTTTTGTGAAATGTCATGCAACAGGTCACGCCTGCCGCAAATATGGCTCGGATCACAGATCACCGGCAAACCCGGCACCAGTCTCTGCAATTCAATGGGTATCTCCCACATCGGCTGGTTACGGTAAAGTGCATGCTTATAAAAATAAAAACCCCTATGGACTGCTGCAACTTTTGAAATTCCCGCTTTATTGAGCCTTTCTATTGCACCTAACCAAAGCTTAACATCCGGATTCAACGGATTTTTCACTAAGACTGGAATGTTCACTCCCTGCAGTGTTTCACAAAGTTCCTGAACGGTGAATGGATTGACCACAGTTCTTGCTCCAAACCATAAAATATCTACCCCATATTTCAGAGCTGCTTCAATATGTATCGGTTTTGCCACCTCAACGGCAGTCAATAACCCTGTTTCGGCTTTGACTTCCTGTAACCACTTCAGGCCTTCAATTCCTACGCCTTCAAAACCAGCAGGACGGGTACGTGGTTTCCAGATACCTGACCTGAACACCTTCACCTGTGGGATTTTTTTCAATCCTCGGGCGGTTTCTATGACTTGTTCAAATGATTCTGCACTACAAGGGCCACTGATAACCAATGGTTTATCACTGCCCGGAAACCAGTTTCCTAAAGGTTCTATTGCCAGATTATTATTCATATGAGCTTCAAGTAAAATTAGAACATTTAACTGTTACTAGTGTTTGCTATCAGTACAATTTTCGCCTTCAAGACTGCATTCCCATCGCTGTGCAGCAAAACATAATTATTGCTAAATTTGCTTCCAGCAACCCGAATTACACAACGAACTAATAGTGAATATTTTATGAGTGAGACGAAGAGAACGAAGATTGCACAGGTGTTGAAGCATCATGCTGAATCAGGAATTGGCAATACGATTAACATTAAAGGGTGGGTTCGCACAAAGCGTGGTAATAAAAATGTGGCTTTTATCGCCGTAAATGATGGCTCTTCTATCAACAGTATTCAGGTTGTTGCCGACCTGGCAAACTTTTCAGAGGAAGTGATGAAACTGGTAACTACCGGATCGTGTATTTCAGTGAACGGCATACTGGTTGAATCTCCCGGTTCGGGCCAGGCAGTAGAAATCCATGCCAAAGAGATAGAAGTCTATGGTACAGCTGATGCAGAAACTTATCCTTTGCAGAAAAAAGGCCACACCCTTGAATTTCTTCGCGAAATTGCGCATCTCCGTCCACGTACCAACACATTTGGAGCTGTTTTACGTATTCGTCATCATGTTGCATTTGCCATTCACAAGTATTTCAACGACAGGGGTTTCTATTACCTGCATACTCCCATAATCACCGGCAGTGATGCCGAAGGCGCAGGAGCAATGTTTCATGTCACCACCCTTGATCTCAACAATATTCCGAAAACTGCTGAAGGTGAGGTCGATTTTAAAGAGGATTTCTTTGGCAAGAGCACCAATCTCACGGTTTCTGGACAACTGGAAGGTGAATTGGGAGCTATGGCGCTTTCTGAGATTTATACCTTCGGACCGACTTTTCGTGCCGAAAACAGCAATACACCTCGCCACCTGGCCGAATTCTGGATGATTGAACCCGAAATGGCTTTTTACGATATTACCGACAACATGGACCTGGCTGAAGATTTCGTCAAGTATATCATCAGGCATGTACTCGATCATTGTTACGACGACCTGGAATTTCTTCAGAAAATGTATGATAATGAGCTGATTAGCAGGTTAAACTTCGTAATTGAAAATAACTTTGAACGTCTTTCCTATACCCGGGCCATTGAAATTCTCACTGCTTCAAAGCAGAAATTCGAATTTCCGGTTGCCTGGGGAATTGATCTTCAGGCAGAACATGAACGTTACCTTGTTGAGCAGCATTTCAAAAAACCGGTTATTCTCACTGATTACCCGAAGGATATCAAGGCGTTCTACATGAAACAGAACGATGACGGAAAAACTGTGAGGGCGATGGATGTGCTTTTCCCCAGGATAGGAGAGATTATTGGCGGTTCGCAACGTGAAGAAAATTACGAAAAGTTAAAGGCCAGAATCGCTGAATTAGGAATTCCTGAAAAGGATATGTGGTGGTATCTCGAAACACGCAAATTCGGCACAGCTCCGCATAGCGGATTTGGCCTGGGATTTGAGCGCATGATTCTCTTTGTTACCGGAATGGCAAATATTCGTGATGTTATTCCATTCCCGAGAACTCCGCAAAATGCTGAGTTTTAGGCTTGAACCTTTATATCAGCCCTCTCAGTGCACAGTAACAGGCAAACTTTCTGCTTCGGAAAGCATTTGCTACCGGTTACTTTTATAACTAAATTTGATTAATCTATAACCAACATTTAGATAAATGCTCAATCAGCGATTACAGCAACGCATGTTGCAGAAGCTTTCACCCCAGCAGATCCTGCTGATGAAGCTTTTACAGATACCCTCGCTGGCACTTGAGCAGAGAATCAAGCAGGAAATTGAAGAAAACCCTGTGCTGGAGATATCTGATGAATTTGAGGATGTTCCATCAGAAGATGCAGATAGTGAACTGGATGGATCATCTACTGCTGAAACCGCTGATGATGACGGGCCGGACAACGATATTGATATTGCCGATTACCTGGATGATGATGATATTCCTGCCTATAAGCTGAACGCCGGTAACCAATCGGCTGACGACGAGCATCACGAAATTCCATTCGCTGCAGGTACTTCGTTTCATGAAATGCTGATTGCTCAACTCGGATTACACGATCTCACCCCAGAAGAAGAGATAATAGCAAATACAATCATTGGCAATCTTGACGATGCCGGTTATCTGCAACGCGATCTCAATGCAATGGTTGACGACCTGGCATTTACTCAGAACCTTACAACGAACAAGAAGGAAATCGAGAGGGTATTGCACATTGTGCAGGAACTGGATCCGCCCGGAATTGCAGGCCGCAACCTGCAGGAATGCCTCCTGATTCAGCTCAAACGCCTTGGAAACATTCCGGGGATTAGATTGGCAGTACTGATTATTGAACGCTATTTCGATGATTTTATAAAGAAGCACTATGATAAAATCATGAAGCGCTCTCATTCAACCGAAGACGAACTGCGAGAATCTATCAATATCATCCTGAATCTTAACCCCAAACCCGGAACTTCGGCAAGCGAGCAATCCCGTGATAATCATTACATAGTCCCTGATTTCATCATCATCAACAAAGACGGCGAGTTGGAACTCGTGCTAAACCAGCGCAATATGCCTGAGTTGAGGCTTAACCGCACTTATGTTGATATGCTTGAAGCATACAGTGAAAACAAAGGAAAAAAGAGTTCAGGCGGTCAGAAAGAGGCCGTAATGTTTATCAAACAGAAGATTGACTCCGCAAAATGGTTTATTGATGCCATAAGGCAAAGGCAACATACATTGTACGTTACCATGAAAGCCATCATGGATTACCAGTACAACTATTTCCTCGACGGCGATGAAACCAAACTTAAGCCAATGATTCTTAAGGATATAGCCGAAAAAGTGAGCCTTGATATCTCAACAATTTCAAGGGTGGCAAACAGCAAGTATGTACAAACACCCTTCGGTACCTTTCTTCTGAAAAGTTTCTTCTCCGAAGCCATTCAGAACGATCAGGGAGAAGAAATATCTACCCGTGAAATTAAGAAGATTCTCTCAGACTGTATTGAATCGGAGGATAAAACTTCCCCGCTTACTGATGAGGAACTCACAGGAATTTTGAAAGAAAAAGGTTACCCGATTGCAAGGCGCACAGTCGCCAAATACCGTGAGCAACTTAATATTCCCGTCGCCAGGCTCAGAAAAAATATCTAACTAACCATCCTTAATCATACTATGCAGAGAGCTGATAGTCATTAATTAGCAGCTTATGTTCATCTATTACAGGCCTTTATGGAAACCCGAATTGCCCGATTGCTGTCATATATTTTGCATCCGCTATTAATACCCACACTGAGTTTCCCGGTGATTTATTCCCTGCCGACAGTTTTTGCTCAAGTGCTGACTTATAAAGCATTACTGTGGTTACTCATAACTGTTTTCCTGTTTACTTTCCTAATTCCGGTAGCAGGTACTTTGTTATTGATAAATAGCAGAAAAATTAAGTCTCTTGAAATGGACCAGGCAAGTGAGCGTACCATGCCACTTATGATCACTGGCATTTCATACATGGTGCTGTATTACCTCACCCGTGGTGCTTCAATTCCTGCCATTTATTTATATTTCATTTATGGTTCAATTATAATCCTGGTAACCGGGATGGTGATCAATCTTTTCTGGAAAATAAGCCTTCACACACTNGGCATGGGTGCCGCTGCCGGAGCGCTCACAGGCATCTCAATTCAATTTATGATAGGAATTCCTGTCTATATCGCTTGTGCAGTACTTCTTGCAGGACTGGCAGGATTTGGCCGGCTTAAATTAAACGCCCACAACCAATCCCAGGTTTATGCTGGTTTTGCTGTGGGCGCAGGATTGATGCTTTTATTAACTCTGTTACTTTGAGTCGAAAGGTTTAAATGTAAGTCCAACGGAAATGGGATAGACTTCTGGACCTTTGTCTTTTTCAAACAAGGTCGAAATCTGGTAATTGGCCATGATTCCAAACCATTTATAATTGATTGTGATGAATGGTCCGTAGTGAAATTTATCAATATTCGGAAGATTGCTGTATTTCCGTTTCATTGTGACCCCGGCATCATACAACTCATTATCTGTTTCGTAACAATCGCCTTTATATTTCCAATGGTCGTTAATCTTCCAGCCCACTTTGAATCCAAGCGTGAAATGCATCTGATTCTTCATTTTATACTGGAAACCAAATGGGATATCAATATAAGTAATCGATATCTTGCTAATCTTGCTATCGATACTGGTCCCATTGATTGTATCCGGAAGATTATACAGGTATGTAACACCACTGTTGTTTAGCTCCAGCAGAGAATTGTGATAGAAATTATGGGCGCCTATACCGGCACCGGCAAAAAATGACACATGGTCCTTTTTGTCCATCGGGAACGTATATAAACCGTAAACATTTACACCCTGGTTTATTTTGCGCTCGCTGATCGAATCAGGAACGTTCATCCAAAAATCATTAAATGGTTCCCAGCTAAGCCTGAAACGTTTAGTAATCGACTCAACTGAAGGCCTTTGCGAAAATGCTGCGACAGCGATTAATAAAAATAAAACTGCGGTTGTTATGCGTTTCATTTAAAATCAGGGTTTAGAATGAAGCGCAAAAGTACATGAAAATATGGATTAATAGACTGTCAGAGCCTAATCTGGCAAATTCTGCCGGACAAATTGGCAAAAATTAACAACTGATGCAGTAAGTTTTAGCTAAAATTGTACATTTGCATCATGAAATCCGGCTGTGGTTATTCAACCAAATATGGATTTAAGGGCCTATAGCTCAGTCGGTTAGAGCAACTGACTCATAATCAGTAGGTCCCTGGTTCAAGTCCAGGTGGGCCCACAAATAGTTTAAAAACCTTGTCTTCGGGCAAGGTTTTGGCACTTATGGACAAATATTACGTCTACATTTTATATTCACAGGAAGGAAAGGCTTTTTACATAGGGCAGAGTATGAATGTAGATATTAGACTTGAACAGCATCTGGATTCATCATTCCCTGATGCATGGACAAGTCGTTATAAAGACTGGAACGTTCTCATTTCGATTGAATGCGATACGAGGCAACAAGCTCTTAAAATCGAATCGCATCTTAAGAAGATGAAGAATAAAACTTATTACGAGAACCTGACAAGATATCCTGAAATGAGAACCAGGCTGGTTTCCAGATTTGCCGCGGTCCCTGGTTCATCCCGATAGCTATCGGGACCAGGTGGGCCCACAAATATGTAACCGGCAGGCAGCGTTATTCGCTTCCTGCCTTTTTTCATCATAATAACAAGTTGAAATGGCTGCAATTGATACAATAATTTTTGACCTCGGCGGAGTGCTTTACGATATAGATATAAATATAACGGCACAGGAATTTAAGAATATGGGTATCAAAGATATGCAGGCACTTCACAAAGCATTTTCAGAAGGCCACATCTACGAGGGGATTGACTCCGGTGCTTGCGATTCGTCAGAATTTCGTATGAAAGTAAGGGAAGTTTCAGGAATCGATCTCACTGATCAGCAGATTGATCATGCCTGGAATTCACTACTGATAAGCTTCCCTGAATACCGGGTAAAGCTGTTACTTGGACTGCGAAAGCATTACAGGATTTTGCTGCTTTCAAATACCAATGCAATTCATTATGAATATTATTCGCACAAGTTCCTTATGGATTACGGTTTTAGTTTTAATGAGCTGTTTGATAAGGCTTACCTGTCGTACCGGCTGGGTATGCGCAAACCAGGGCAAGCAATTTATAAGCATGTGATTGAGGACAGCAAGCTTGTGCCTGAGAACTCAGTATTTATCGATGATTTATCAGAAAACACCGAAGCCGCAATAAAAACCGGCTTGAGAGCAATTCACCTCGATGGTTATAGTGACGTTACCGAAATGTTCAATGAATTCCGGCTCAGGGAAGAATTAATTTGAGCTTACTCAACCGGTTTACGCATTCACCTGACGTTTTGAAAAGCATTAACGGTTAATCCAACAGGCCGTCGGTTTCATTTTTCAGCATACGGTAAATGGTAGTCTTACCTATGTCAAGCTTTTCAGCCACAAGTCTTACTTTATTATCGTACTTTTTAAGGTAATGCCTGATTATCTGCTGGTTGTATTCTTCAAGCGTGCAGTCACCCGAGATCATATCAAAACTCTGTTCTACTTCAGGCACTCTGATATCTTCGGCATGTATAGTATCACTGTTAGTCATAATGGCAGCCAGTTCAACTATGGCTTTAAGCTCCCTAACGTTGCCCGGAAACGGGTATCTGCTCATTTTCTCCATGGCTTCAGCCGATATTGTTAACTTGGGCATATCATTTTTATCGCAAAATTCATCGATAAAATGTCTTGCAATAATGAAGATATCGTTGCCACGGTCCCTGAGCGGAGGCAGTTCGATGGGTAACCCAAGCAGCCGATAATAAAGATCCTCACGGAAATTGCCTTTTTTTACTTCTTCGAGCAGGTTCTTATGGGTAGCTACAATCACCCTTACATCCAGTTTCACCGGTTTGTTTGAGCCCACGCGGGTCACTTCTTCCTCCTGCAGCACCCTCAGGAGTTTGGATTGCATGCTTAGATCCATATCACCAATCTCATCGAGAAAAATGGTTCCATGATTTGCCTCTTCAAATTTCCCGATCCGTTGTGCATGAGCACCCGTAAAGGAACCTTTTTCATGTCCGAACATCTCACTCTCAATCAATTCCTTTGGGATTGCAGTTACATTGACCGCAACAAAAGGCTTATTATGTCTTTTAGAATTGTAATGAATTGACTTGGCAACTAGTTCTTTTCCGGTGCCGGTCTCACCATAAATTGATACTGTAATATTGGCTTTTGCTGCCTTCTCTAGCATCTGGAAGACTCTGTTAATTGCAGAGCTGTTTCCCTTGATCAGGTTGCTATAGGAGTATTTGCGGCCTATCTCTTCTTCAAGCCTGTTGATTTTCTGCTTCAGGTTAAAGTTTTCACGGATATTGCGCATTGCTGACCAAATCCTGTCTTTTGTATCGGCATCTTTCAGCACGTAATCGTACACACCTTTCTTCAATAGTTCAACCGCAGTTGAAACATCCTGCTGGCCTGATACTATTACAACAGGTAACTCCGGGTCAAATTCCCTGATCTTTTTTAAAACTTCAAAGCCGCTCATATCTGGCAGGTTGAAGTCCAGAGAGATTGCTGACGGCCTTTTGTATAGATTCAGCAACAACTCGCGCGCTGTAGTAAAAACATGGACCTCGTAATCAGGATTCTGCGAAAGATGATATTCAAGTATCCGCGCATAAACCATCTCATCTTCAACTATATATATACGAAAACTTTCCATTGAAAATAATTTTAGAGATAATGAAGGAACAAATGTACAATAATAAAATCGCTTTCCGCTATCGGGACAATAAAAATAATCTATGCCATTTTGAAAATCAGTACTATTCTGAAATTAGCGATTCAGAATTTTTGATCTGAGACAGTAAATCCACGATTTCTGCTTCTGATTTCATCGTCAATAACTGCATTCTGTATTTTTTGAAACCCGGCAATCCTCTGAAATAGCCTGAATAATGCCTCCTCATTTCTACCACCGCCTTATACTCGCCTTTATTGACAACTGAATGGTGCAGATGATCAAGGCAAACCGATATGCGGTCGCTGACAGTCGGCAGGTCTGGAATAGCACCTGTTTTTCTGAATATTTCTATATCCCTGAATATCCATGGATTACCGATCGCTGCCCGGCCAATCATTACAGCATCCACACCGTATTTCTCTCTCATCCTGAAGGCAGTAGCAGCATCCGTAACATCTCCGTTACCTATAATCGGAATAGTCATCCTGGGGTTGTTTTTAACTTCACCTATCAGTGTCCAGTCAGCCGTACCAGAATATAATTGCGCCCTGGTGCGCCCATGAATTGTTATAGCTGCTATGCCGGTATCCTGCAGTTGTTCTGCTATCTCAACAATGTTCTTTTTTGATTCGTCCCATCCCAGGCGCGTTTTCACTGTGACTGGAATACCAGTTGATCTGACAACTTCCCTGGTTATTCTCAACATCTTTGGAATGTCCTTAAGCAAGGCAGCACCTGCACCTTTCATGGCAACCTTTCGTACCGGGCAACCAAAATTAATATCAATGACCTCAGGGTTGGCCCGGGTAGCACGTATAGCCGCCTCTTTCATTGACTCAGGATCTGAGCCAAAGATTTGTATCCCCAAAGGGCGCTCCTGTTCTTCAAAAAGCAGCTTATCGTTGCTTTTTCTGGCATCACGCACCAATCCCTCAGAAGATATGAATTCAGTGTAAACCATGGCAGCGCCAAATCTCCGGCAAATCACCCTGAAAGCTGAGTCAGTTATATCCTCAAGCGGTGCAAGCAATACCGGGAAATCACCAAGATCAAGCGGGCCTATCTTCATTTATAACTTTTTTGCAAAAGTAGCCATTTCGCTACTAATACATTATCATTCATGACTTCTGCTTACTTTTGTCCAAATTCAAACTGATGCTACGCTTTTTACAATTTAGCGAAATGTCTGCCCTTGCGAAGCTTTTTTTCTTCATCGGCATCATCATAGCAGCATTATTGTTTTCGTCGCTGCTTGGAGTTCTCATACTTCTGGTTCTCCACGGGCCGGGAGGTTTGTCAGCCATTGCCGACGTCTCTTCGTATGCAGATCCTGCGGTTGTTACAGAATTAAAACTGGTACAGATCATCAACCAGGTTTTCGGCTTGCTGCTGCCTGCTGCCATTTTTGTGTTACTCACTGACACAAATTACCGTAAATATTTCTCGGCGAAAAAGAGCTATATGACTTATTTACTTGTTCTTTCTGCTATTTTTATGCTGGTTTCACAGCCGGCTATCGGGTGGCTTGGTGAATTGAACCAAAGAATGATTCTGCCCGCTTCATTTTCCGGACTGGAACAATGGTTAAAGGATTCAGAAACAAAAAACACCTTGCTTACTGATGCTTTTTTATCAACTACCAGTCTCTCCGGACTGGCTGTAAACATACTGATGATTGCCATTTTGCCGGCACTGGCTGAAGAAATCGTATTCAGGGGTGCGCTTCAGCCCGTCTTGATAAGTCTGTTAAAAAATAAACATGCGGGGGTTATTCTTGCTGCTGCTGTATTCGCGGCTATCCATATGCAATTTTACGGTTTCCTGCCCCGTTTTGCCCTCGGACTGGCTTTTGGTTACCTGTTTCTTTGGTCATCAAATTTATGGCTACCCATATCAGCTCACTTTGTGAATAACCTGTTATCAGTCCTTGCTGAATTCTTTTACCGGCGTGGGTACACGAGTACAAATGCTGAAGATCTCGGAAATACCGGAAATATCTATCTGACAATCTTATCTTTCGCTGTATCGGCATTACTTCTTGTAATCATCCTAAGGAAAAACAAAGCAATAGCCTGATCTCCACCCTTTCAGAGCCTGAAATGGTCAGCCAACACAACCATTAATATTTTTCGATAAAAAAAGATGCCCGATAACAATCGGGCATCTTTAGTAATAATTCTTGTGTGAGATCAACTAATCCTCAGTCTTTTTCGCTTGTTTGCGTGTTGAGTAGTTGATTTTAAATGCGCCTGCTGTGCGAAGTTCCTGCTTAACATCGGTCACGATACCCATACGGGTATTTTGATCAACTTTAAGAGAAGTGGTGATGAAGTTTTTCTCTGATTCATCACGGGAAGCTCTTTCGGCAGCAACAAATGCCTGGATATCACCAACAGAAGCAAATTGGTTGTTGAGCTGTATGCGCGACTCTGTACCTAAAGATGCTTTGCGGGGCTGGCCAATATAGATAAAGCTGACCAGCGACTTCTTCTCCAGCTTCTGCACTTCGGTAGCCTGCGGTGCAAGTACTTTGACCTCAAGCGTAACTTCACGAATTGTGGTAATAACCATGAAGAAGAACAGGAACATGAAGATAATGTCGGACATTGAACCGGTGTTGATACCGGGAACCGAACGACTTCCGCTTTTCTTGAAACGTGCCATTACTTTTTCCCTCCTATATTTTCTGGTTCAGCTTCTGAAATAGCAATTGGTACTGCTTTCTGGATAGCTTCACTTTGAGCAGCGCTGTTCAGATCAGCAAACTTTGCTCCAAACCTTTGCTGTGAAAGTTCATCGCGAAGTTCATTAATGGCTGCGGTAAGTTCGTTCTGAACCTGGATATACATATCGTATGAAGTACCGCGGTCATTTTTCAGGGAGATTATACCTTTGGTTGTACGCACAGTGCCAAGGTTATTAATGGTAACCTCCTCAACTTNCGGAAGGTTAGGATCATCCTTAGGATTTGTCAGGAATTCTTTAGCCCTCTCCTTCAACTGGCGGATATCAATCGGCTGGCCCTGAACAAGAAGCCTGTCGCTCTTGTTTACAAGAACTTTAAGAATATTCCTTTCCTTGACATCAGGTGGTTTGGCGTTTGGATCGGGTGGTGGTGGCAACTTCCTTGTGATACCCTGGTCCGTGTCGATTGATGAAGTCAACAGGAAGAAGGTAAGCAGCAGGAATGAGATATCTGCCATTGACCCACTGTTAATTTCAGGCATTTTCTTCATATAGATACTATTTACCTGATTATTTGAACCATCTTGTAACGCTGGTATAGAGGATAACGACAATCAGCCCGGCAAACATGATATAGGTTGTTAATAATCCTGAACCTATGACTTTTGACAATCCGGGCCAACTCCCATCTTTGTGTAGTAGGCGCCCTGGTCAGCCGGTGATAGCAGGTATGCAATCAGCAACACTACAACCAATATTCCCACGCCAATCAGGCTTCCTTTGGCTTTTCCAAAATTTCCGATCAGCATATTATAAACCGGAAAAAAGATAAGTAATGCTATTGCCGCAAAAAATGCGATGTATGCAACATATAGCCCTATGTTGATTAAGGTATCCATAGTTGGTTAGTTTTTAGCATTCTTGTTACGGACAAGGATATCCATGAAGCTGATCGATGCATCTTCCATGGTATTTACAATTGATTCAACCCTTGAAACGAGGTAATTGTAAACGATCTGCAGGATAATAGCTACGATCAAACCAAATACAGTAGTAATAAGAGCTACTTTCATACCACCGGCAACAACGGTTGGTGAAATATCACCGGCAACTTCGATAGCGTCGAATGCCTGAACCATCCCAACAACTGTTCCCAAGAACCCAAGCATGGGGGCAAGGGCGATAAACAAGGTGATCCATGAAAGGTTGCTTTCGAGGCGTGCCATCTGAACGCCGCCATAGGAAACGATTGATTTCTCAACAATTTCAATGCCTTCGTGATAACGATCCAATCCCTGGTAGAAAATTGAAGCAACCGGTCCGCGGGTATTTTTGCATACTTCCTTAGCAGCACCAACACCATTGGTCTGAAGTTCGCTTTCAACTTTTTCAAGAAGCTTGGTAGTGTTGGTTGAAGCAAGGTTCAGATAGATAATACGTTCAATACAGAGACCAAGGCCAATGATGAGGCAAAGGAGAATTGGAGTCATCCAGCCCGGGCCGCCATCGATAAATTTCTGCTTCAGCATCTGGTGGAATGATTTCGATTCAGTGGCCGGAGCTTCGGTGGGTGCAGCAACGGGAGCGGCAGCCGAATCAACCTGAGGAGCAGCCGAATCAACCGTGGCTTCAGTAGTTGCAGGGGCAGCCTTATCCTGAGCGAATGTGCGATTCGAAAGGCCGATGGTAAGCACGACTGCTAATGAAATGAATGCGATTACTTTTTTCATGGGTTCACTTATTGAATTTGTGTTTTTTGGTGAATTGCGTTTATTAATAGTTTAATGAATTCAGAATTACTAAGTTGCGGAGAGAATGGGATTCGAACCCATGATACGCTTTTGGCGCATACTCACTTTCCAGGCGAGCGCCTTCGACCACTCGGCCATCTCTCCGGGTCTCGCATCGGGCTGTGATCTTAATCTCAACGATACGTACACGTTTTGGGGCGCTAATTTACAAAATTTTTCAAAAAAGTGGCCTTATGATAATTTTTGTTCCAAAGCTGCATCAAATCGTTAATTCGCCACGCAGTGATATTTGCAGCATTTCTCTCAATTTATCACCCGAAAAACCTTGTCCAAGCAAGAACATCATTTTAGTGACAGCTGATTCAGTTGTAATATCATAACCTCCAACAATCCCGATTTTTTCAAGCGCCACGCTGGTTTCATACTTGCCCATTTCAACCGATCCGCCTTTGCACTGTGTCACGTTATAGATGGTAATTCCATGATCGACAGCGCTTTTGAGGCAATCTACAAACCATGCATCGGTGGGAGCGTTACCGGCTCCATAAGTTTCAAGTATAAGACCTTTGAGGCTCTTGATGTGCAAAACTGACTTTACAACATTTTCGGAAATTCCCGGGAATAACTTCAGCACTGCTACATTGGTATCAAGCGAATAGTGCACTTTTAAAGCCCGGAAGTTAGGTTTGAGAATATTTGCATGATTATACCGGATATAAACCCCTACTTCGGCAAGCGGAGGATAGTTGCCCGAGAGGAAGGCATTGAAATTCTCAGCATTGAATTTATTGGTACGATTCCCCCTTAACAATTTGTTTTCGAAATAGATAGCAACTTCTGGCACAACAGGTGTATCAAACTGCCGGTCGGCTGCAATTTCAACCGCCGTTATAAAGTTGTCCCTGCCATCGCTTCTTACAGATCCGATTGGCAACTGCGAACCGGTAAAAATCACGGGTTTGTTGAGATTTTCAAGCATGTAACTGAGCATCGAAGCTGAATAGGCCATAGTATCGGTACCATGAAGGACCACAAACCCATCGTAGTTTTCGTAGTTGCTCTCGATAACCGAAGCAAGTTCGATCCAAAAGGAAGGCGTTACATTGGAGGAGTCAATAAGCGGCTGAAAAGTGTGTGAATCGATACTGTAGTCAAAATTTGCGAGGGCAGGCATCAACTGGTACAGGTTACCGAAATCAAACGGCCGGAGGGCTCCGCTTTGTTTATCGGCTACCATTCCTATTGTTCCGCCGGTATTAATGACAAGGATGGAGGTCATGGGAGAGAGTTTGAAAGTTTGAAAGTTTGAGAGTTTGAGGGCTTGAAAGCCTGCCTGCCGTGCTAATGCCTGCAGGGGGCAGGCAGGCTCGAGAGTTTGAGTCAATATGTCTTAGTCCCGGTAACTGTTGGTCGTGGGGGTTAAGCGTTTAGATGGAAGAGATTTACAGCATTCCTGGTTGTTATTTCGGCTACTTCGTTTACTGAGGTGTTGCATAGTTCTGCAATTTTCTCTGCTATAATGGGTATATAGGCGGGTTCGTTTCTTTTCCCTCTGAAAGGCACAGGCGTAAGGAATGGGGCATCTGTTTCAAGCACAAGATGTTCCAGGCTGACCTCTGCCACAACCTTTTGCATAACAGAGTTTTTGTAGGTAACCACCCCGCCTATTCCGAGCATAAACCCTAACTCTGTCACCTGCCTGGCTTGAATTTCGTTCCCCGGAAAGCAATGAAAAACGCCCCGAAGCCCGGGTGCCATTTCCTGTTTTAATATTCTCCAAACCTCATTGTAGGAACTCCGCACATGGATAGCTACCGGCAGGTTATGTTTTTTTGCAAGCCTGAGCTGGTGCCTGAAAACCTCTTCCTGAAGTGATAGGTGTGTTTTATCCCAATAAAGGTCAATCCCAATTTCACCAACTGCTATAAAACGGCCGGTAGACAACTGTTGCTCAACAGCATCGATTTCTGAAACTGAGGTCTCAGGCAGAACGGAAGTAGGATGCAGCCCGGCCATCATAAACATACTTTCTTTATAATGATTAGCCAAGGCAAGCATACCCTCCCACGAGGTGCTGTCGATGTTGGGCAGCAACATCTTTGTTACTCCCGTGACTTCAGCCCGGTTGATTACCATTTCAACATCGTGCTGAAAATCATCAAGATACAGGTGTGTGTGGGTGTCGATAAACATATTGCAAAGGTATAATTTATCATCAGATCAGAATTAAGTATCAAACAGCCCGTATTGCATTAAACAGGTATTAATGCATTCATCCCTGTCTATACGGTTCAAGGAAAAAGAAATGAACATATTACTTATTGCCTGTGAAGTAATAAAATACTAAATAAACATTAAAAAATTCGCCCAGGAATATAATCTGTAAATCAATCAACAATCACCCTGATATATGCTAATTGTGCATCTATCAGGCTTATTTGTCAATACTGCACCCTTAAACCAGAACCGATAAGTAACTAATTATCTATATATTATGAAACTCAGGACTTTACTTTTAGCGCTCGGATTGTATCTCTTTTTTTCTGGAAATTTTGCACTTGGACAGGAAACTCAAAAAGTTGACAGTCCGGGAAGGAAGTCTCCACCTGAGAATCCTATCCAATCCCTCAATATGACGGGAAATAATTCTGACTCACCTGCCGGATCTATTTCAGTTGCTGAAAATTCAACCTATAATGCATATACTCCTGAACAACTCGTACAAAATGTGCTTGTAACGGGCTGTCTCACTGCGAGCAATATACAATATGGCTATTATAAGAAAGTTGGTACTATATGGAGCTGGACCAATCATACATGGCCTTCAACACCAGGTGATAGACAACTCGCATATTTCGAGAGAGCAACCTCAATATTTCCGTTAGAAGAAGGTATTGTCCTTACTACTGGAAAAGCAACATCCGCAACTGGTCCAAATAATACTGGGAGTAAATCAGATCATATGGTAAGTATTGCCTCTGATCCGGATCTATCTATCATAACTGAAAAAAATATGCATGACGCATCGATTCTCGAATTTGATTTTATCCCAGCTGGAAATACACTCGAATTCACATACATGTTCGCTTCTGAAGAATATATAGAATATTGTGAAACAGAGTTTAATGATGCTTTTGGGTTTTTTCTTAGTGGTCCGGGTATTTCTGGACCATTTACAAATGGGGCTGTGAATCTTGCCATTATTCCAGATAACATTCCTGTTTCAGTGAATACAATCCATCCGGCAGGTACAAATGTCAACAAGGTTAACTTCTCTGCTGAAAATGCCGAATACTATCTTGATAATCCTTCAGGATCTCAAACAATGCAGTATGATGGAAGTACAGTTGTACTTACAGCAACCTACCCTGTTACAGCATGTTCAACCTATCATATTAAGATGTGTGTTGCAGATGCTTCTGACCAGAAGTGGGATGCTGCTGTATTTTTAGGCGCACGTAGCTTCAACTCAGAAAATATTAAACTCACGAACTTTGGCAGTTTGATCGAAGACCAAACTACAATTTTTGAAGGTTGTGACAATTTTCTAAGGGTTGAACGAATGACCAATGACCTGTCTGAACCCTTGGAAGTTGATCTTTTAATTTCAGGTACTGCTGAAAATGGAGTAGATATCCAAACAACCGGCGGAATGTCATTTCCCGTTTCGGTAACAATTCCGACAGATCAATCCTATGTTGATATTCCTTATGTTGCGAATTTGGACGGGATCCCAGATAATGGTGAGACTTTTATTGTTCAGGTCAATAACGGATGCCCCTGTTCGATGAACCCAACCTTGTACACATTGACAATGAATATTTATGAACAATTCTCAATAGAATCAGTATATGCAACTAATGCTCAATGTAATGGAAGTAATAATGGTACTATTGTGGTAAATGCTACAGGCGGGTCAGGCAATTATTTGTATTCTATCAATAATGGTTCAACCTGGCAAAGCCTTAATACATTCACTGGTTTAAATCCTGGTAATTATACTGTTATTGTAAAGGATCCCGGAACATGTTACGGCACTCTATCGGCTTCGGCAACTATAGGTAATCCAACCCCTATTGTTGCCAATGCCGGACCGGATGTATCAATCTGCCAGGGTGGTTTTACCCAGCTTAATGGTACCGGAGGTGTTCTTTACAGTTGGAGCCCGGTAACCGGACTAAATTATTCGAATATCGCTAACCCCATCGCTTCACCCGGCAGCACTACAACTTATACATTGACTGTTACAAATGCAGCAGGTGCTTGTGCATCAACTGACCAGGTTACAGTAACAGTCCAGCCACTACCAGTCGCACCAACATCAATAACAACTAGCAGGACTATCTTTTGCAGCGATGATAATGACAATCTTACTCTAACTGCAACTGGTGGAAGCGGTACAACACTTTTATGGTCAGAAGGAACCTGCGACAATACTTTGATTGGGTCGGGCACTTCGCTCACTTTACCTTCACCAGAAGCGACAACAACCTATTATGCCCGATGGCAAAACTCCTGTGGTGAATCAGAATGTCAATCAATTGTTGTATCTGTTCCTAACGCAATTACTGTGAATGAAAACGTAGGATCTGTTTTATGTAACGGTGATAACGTCACAATAACTATCTCGGCTAACGGTGGAACAGCTCCTTATTTATATTCATTAAATGGAGGCAGTTTCCAGAGCAGTAACACTTTTTCAGTCAATGCCACTGGCTCACCTTATGTTGTTACTGTAAAAGACGCCAATAATTGCCTGGCTTATTCAAGAACAATTGATATCACGGAACCGCAACCTCTGGTTTTCAGTAATTTATCCACTCAGGATGTTAGTTGTCAGGGTGAAAATGATGGCCAGATTATTATCACTGCTTCAGGAGGCACAGGACCATATACCTATTCGATTAATCCTGAGACTGGTTTCCAATCACCCGCCGGAACATTTATATCTCTGACTGCCCAGGCGTATATAGTCACTGTCGCTGATGCTTATGGTTGTATAAAAACTACTATTGTTACTGTCGGTACTGCACCAGATATCATAGCACCTTTCATCTCTTGTCCTCCCAACATAAGTCAGAATGTGACATCAGGCTGCAGCAAATCAATTACTCTGAACGATCCGGTCTTAAGCGATAATTGCAATCTGGGCAATCTAACTTGGGAAATGACAGGAGCTACAAGTGGGAGCTCTCCATCCTCAGGAATTAACGTGGTTGGCAATCATGTTTTCAACGTTGGAACTACAATTGTAACTTATACCGTTACAGATGCTACTGGTAATAGTTCTAGCTGTTCTTTCTCTGTCATTGTAAATGATAACATTTCTCCATCATTAAGTTGCCCGGGCAATGTTACTGTAGAATGTTCTGCTGTTCCATATGTTGGCAATGCTACAGCTACCGACAACTGCGATAATGATGTCAGTGTATCATATGAAGGTGAGGTTAGAACAAATGGTGCATGCAATGATTCATATACCCTTACACGTACGTGGAAAGCTGTTGATGATTATGGTAATGAAACCACTGCTTCGCAAGTAATCACCGTTCAGGATGTCACCGCTCCGGTACTCACTGTTCCTGTTGATCTGACCGTGGAATGCTCTGCCGTT
>JADLKF010000017.1:63111-108865 GCA_015657475.1 Lentimicrobiaceae bacterium
TACCGATAACTGCGATGCTTCTGTCACTGTGACTTATGAAGGCNGAAGTCCGTACCAATGGTTCCTGCGCCGATTCCTACACCCTTACACGTACCTGGAAAGCCGTCGATAACTGCGGAAACGAAGCCACTGCTTCACAAGTGATCACCGTGCAGGATGTGACCGCTCCGGTGCTCACCGTTCCCGTTGATCTGACCGTGGAATGCTCCGCCGTTCCGGCTGTCGGTTCTGCCTCTGCTACCGATAACTGCGATGCTTCTGTCACTGTGACTTATGAAGGCGAAGTCCGCACCAATGGCTCCTGCGCCGATTCCTACACCCTTACACGTACCTGGAAAGCCGTCGATAACTGCGGAAACGAAGCCACTGCTTCACAAGTGATCACCGTGCAGGATGTCACAGCTCCGGTGCTCACCGTTCCCGTTGATCTGACCGTGGAATGCTCCGGTATTCCGGCTGTGGGTTCTGCCACTGCTACCGATAATTGCGATGCTGATGTCACCCTAACCTATGAAGGCGAAGTCAGAACCAATGGCTCCTGCGCTGATTCTTATACTCTGACACGTACCTGGAAAGCAGTCGACAACTGCGGCAACGAAGCCACCGCTTCACAAGTGATCACCGTTCAGGATGTCACCGCCCCGGTACTCACCGTTCCCGTTGATCTGACCGTGGAATGCTCCGCCGTTCCGGCTGTCGGCTCTGCCACTGCTACCGATAACTGCGATGCTGATGTCACCGTGACCTATGAAGGCGAAGTCCGAACCAATGGCTCCTGCGCTGATTCTTACACTCTGACACGTACCTGGAAAGCCGTCGACAACTGCGGCAACGAGACCACCGCTTCACAAGTGATCACCGTGCAGGATGTGACCGCTCCGGTGCTCTCCGTTCCCGTTGATCTGACAGTGGAATGCTCTGCCGTTCCTGCTGTCGGTTCTGCCACTGCTACCGATAACTGCGATGCTTCTGTCACTGTGACTTATGAAGGCGAAGTCCGTACCAATGGTTCCTGCGCCGATTCCTACACCCTTACACGTACCTGGAAAGCCGTCGACAACTGCGGCAACGAAACCACCGCTTCACAGGTGATCACCGTGCAGGATGTCACAGCTCCGGTGCTCACCGTTCCCGTTGATCTGACCGTGGAATGCTCCGCCGTGCCGGCTGTCGGTTCTGCCACTGCTACCGATAATTGTGATGCCGATGTTACCGTAACCTATGAAGGCGAAGTCCGAACCAATGGCTCCTGCGCTGATTCTTACACTCTGACACGNTACCTGGAAGCCGTCGACAACTGCGGAAACGAAACCACCGCTTCACAAGTGATCACCGTGCAGGATGTCACCGCCCCGGTGCTCTCCGTTCCCGTTGATCTGACCGTGGAATGCTCTGCCGTTCCGGCTGTCGGATCTGCCTCTGCAACCGATAATTGCGATGCCGATGTCACCGTGACCTATGAAGGCGAAGTACGTACCAATGGCTCCTGCGCTGATTCTTATACTCTGACTCGTACCTGGAAAGCCGTCGACAACTGCGGCAACGAGACCACCGCTTCACAAGTGATCACCGTTCAGGATGTCACCGCCCCGGTACTCACCGTTCCCGTTGACATTACCGTGGAATGCTCCGCCGTTCCGGCTGTCGGTTCTGCCTCTGCTACCGATAACTGCGATGCTTCTGTCACTGTGACTTATGAAGGCGAAGTCCGTACCAATGGTTCCTGCGCCGATTCCTACACCCTTACACGTACCTGGAAAGCCGTCGATAACTGCGGAAACGAAGCCACTGCTTCACAAGTGATCACCGTGCAGGATGTCACAGCTCCGGTGCTCACCGTTCCCGTTGATCTGACCGTGGAATGCTCCGCCGTTCCGGCTGTCGGTTCTGCCTCTGCTACCGATAATTGCGATGCTGATGTTGCCGTAACCTATGAAGGTGAAGTCCGCACCAATGGCTCATGCGCCGATTCTTATACTTTAACACGTACCTGGAAAGCTGTCGATAACTGTGGCAACGAAGTCACCGCTTCACAAGTGATCACCGTTCAGGATGTCACTGCTCCAGTACTCACTGTTCCCGTCGATCTGACCGTGGAATGCTCTGCCGTTCCGGCTGTCGGAACTGCCTCAGCTACCGATAACTGCGATGCCNNGATATTCACCGTAACCTACGAAGGTGAAGTCCGCACCAACGGCTCATGTGCTGATTCTTATACTCTGACACGTACCTGGAAAGCAGTCGACAACTGCGGCAACGAGACCACCGCTTCACAAGTGATCACCGTGCAGGATGTCACCGCCCCGGTACTCACCGTTCCCGTTGATCTGACCGTGGAATGCTCCGCCGTTCCGGCTGTCGGCTCTGCCACTGCTACCGATAACTGTGATGCTTCTGTCACTGTGACTTATGAAGGCGAAGTCCGAACCAATGGCTCCTGCGCCGATTCCTACACCCTTACACGTACCTGGAAAGCCGTCGATAACTGCGGCAACGAGACCACCGCTTCACAGGTGATCACCGTGCAGGATGTCACCGCTCCGGTGCTCTCCGTTCCCGTTGATCTGACCGTGGAATGCTCCACCGTGCCGGCTGTCGGCTCTGCCTCTGCTACCGATAATTGCGATGCTGATGTCACCGTGACCTATGAAGGCGAAGTACGCACCAATGGCTCCTGTGCTGATTCTTATACTCTGACACGTACCTGGAAAGCCGTCGATAACTGCGGCAACGAAGCCACTGCTTCACAAGTGATCACCGTTCAGGATGTGACCGCCCCGGTGCTCTCCGTTCCCGTTGATCTGACCGTGGAATGCTCTGCCGTTCCGGCTGTCGGAACTGCCTCAGCTACCGATAACTGCGATGCCGATATTACCGTAACCTACGAAGGTGAAGTCCGCACCAACGGCTCATGTGCTGATTCTTATACTTTGACACGTACTTGGAAAGCAGTCGACAACTGCGGCAACGAGACCACCGCTTCACAAGTGATCACCGTGCAGGATGTCACCGCCCCGGTACTCACCGTTCCCGTTGATCTGACCGTGGAATGCTCCGCCGTTCCGGCTGTCGGCTCTGCCACTGCTACCGATAACTGTGATGCTTCTGTCACTGTGACTTATGAAGGCGAAGTACGAACCAATGGCTCCTGCGCTGATTCTTATACTCTGACACGTACCTGGAAAGCTGTCGATAACTGTGGCAACGAAGTCACCGCTTCACAAGTGATCACCGTTCAGGATGTCACTGCTCCAGTACTCACTGTTCCCGTCGATCTGACCGTGGAATGCTCTGCCGTGCCGGCTGTCGGCTCTGCCACTGCTACCGATAATTGTGATGCCGATGTTACCGTAACCTATGAAGGCGAAGTCCGAACCAATGGCTCCTGCGCCGATTCCTACACCCTTACACGTACCTGGAAAGCCGTCGATAACTGCGGAAACGAAGCCACTGCTTCACAAGTGATCACCGTTCAGGATGTCACCGCTCCGGTGCTCTCCGTTCCCGTTGATCTGACCGTGGAATGCTCCGCCGTTCCGGCTGTCGGTTCTGCCTCTGCTACCGATAACTGCGATGCTTCTGTCACTGTGACTTATGAAGGCGAAGTCCGTACCAATGGCTCCTGCGCTGATTCTTATACTCTGACACGTACCTGGAAAGCTGTCGATAACTGTGGCAACGAAGTCACCGCTTCACAAGTGATCACCGTTCAGGATGTCACTGCTCCAGTACTCACCGTTCCCGTTGATCTGACAGTGGAATGCTCTGCCGTGCCTGCTGTCGGTTCTGCCACTGCTACCGATAATTGTGATGCCGATGTTACCGTAACCTATGAAGGCGAAGTCCGAACCAATGGCTCCTGCGCTGATTCTTACACTTTGACACGTACCTGGAAAGCTGTCGATAACTGTGGCAACGAGCCGTTCGGCTGTCGGACTGCCATCTGCTACCGATAATTGCGATGCTGATGTTCCGTAACCTATGAAGGCGAAGTCCAACATGCTCATTGGCGCTGATTCTATACTTTAAATCGTGAACTGGAGCTGTGACTACTGTGGCAATTGAGAGTCACACGCTTCACAAGTTGATAACCGTTCAGGAATGCTCTGCTGCCGTATCACTGTTCCGTCGATATGATCCTGTGGAATGCTCTGCCGTTCGGCTGTCGGAACGGCATCCGCTACCGATAACTGCGATGCATATTACAGTAACATACAGAGGTGAAGTCCGCACCAAACGGTCCAATGGCTGATTCTTATAGATGTTGAGACGTTATGGAAAGCCAGTCGACCTAACTGGGGAAAAACGAACCACCGCTTCAACAAGTGATCACTGTGCAGGATGTCCGCCAGAGAACCATAGCGGAGAAGCCCACCACAACTGCGGAAACCGCATCAATCACAAACAATGCTCCTGAAACATACCCTGTCGGAACAACTATTGTGACATGGGTAGCCAGTGACCTGAACGGATTAACGTCTTCATGCCTGCAAAATGTAACCATTGTTCCTGCTGCGATTGCCAATGCCGGTGACGATGTAACAATTTGCGGGGCTGATTCAGTAATAATTACAGGTGCCACAGCTTCAAATTACAGCAATATTAACTGGACAACATCTGGTACAGGCAATTTTACTGATCCTGGTATTCTGAATCCTGTATATAAAGCCAGTCAGCAGGACATTGAAAACGGCTCTGTCACACTCACAATTCATGTTCAGGGAAACGGGGCCTGTGCCGGAACAGATGATAATGTTAGGGTATCCTTTGGTATAGCTCCTGCCGTATTCGCTGGTGATGATGACGAAATATGTTCAGGCTCATCATTCACGGTCAATAATGCCTGGGCTTATAACTATTCAAGCATTAACTGGAGCCTGGTACCACCTGACGCCGGAGTGCTGGCCAATCCCGGAGCCCTAAATCCAACCTTCACTCCAGCTGAAAATTTCTCAGGTACGGCTTTACTGGTACTAACTGCCAGCGGTACAGCAGAATGTGGTCTGCTGCATACGAGCGATGAACTTAGCCTTAACGTATTTCCCAGAATATTTGCTGATGCCGGTCCTGATCAGCTTATTCCTGAAGGGACCTCGACGAACCTGAATGGCTCTGCGACACCGGCTTCAGCATCATATACCTGGCATTGGGAACCTTCTGATAAACTTGCTGATGCCGGAGGTCCTGCACCTCAAACACTGCCGCTATACGAGAGCACTGTTTTCAACCTTACTGTGTTGGATCTGATTTCGGGATGTATGCAAACCGATTCATTACTCGTAATTGTGGGTAACCGTTTAATCCATCCCGTCGCAATTGTTGATTACGATACTACTGACATCGGCACCCCGGTTACCATTCCGGTTCTTTTAAATGATACGATTCAGCCTGAAACAACGATTCACATGAGTATCACCCAGTTTCCGCAAAACGGAACGATAGTGATTAACGAGGATATGACTATAACCTATACACCATATCCGAGGTTCACCGGTAGTGATACTTTCATTTACCAGATCTGCGATGAACATTCAACCCCGCTATGCGATACGACTTTGGTAAACGTTTACGTTAAGCCTGACGGAATAAGCCTGATCGATCCCACCTCGGGAATAACGCCAAATGATGACGGAAAGAATGATGTCTGGATTATTCGAGGTATTGAAGAATATCCTGATAACGAAGTGGTTATATTCAACCGCTGGGGCGATGAAATCGACAGTTTCGCCGGGTATGACAACAAAGATGTCGTATGGAAGGGCCGCAATGGCAGTGATGATCGTGTACCTGATGGAACTTATTATTACATAATCAAGATCAGGAATTATGGAACCCTTGCTGGTTGGATATTCGTTCGTAACAGTGAATAACATCAGGGGAATTCTCTAGGTATGATTTAGTAATGTTCAATCTTTTAAACTATACAAGACTATCCCGGAACATTTTCTGATGTTCTGATAACTACTTCACTTCTCATTCAGAAAACCTGTCTGCAAAACAAATAGCAGACAGGTTTTTTATTTCAGGACTTTTTACTTAAAAAATCCCGGATTGTTGAATTCCGGAAGAATTGTTCCATTACAGCATTAGAACCTATTATGGAATAAATTGTCCCTATTTGGGACGTGATACTATCCTCTTCGGAAAGTGTTAACTTTAACTACCTGATTTTCTTTTATTTATAATCAATGGCACGCTAATTGAAAATTGAATATCACCTGCAAACAATATTATTTTTTACTCACATAACTTGTATTACAATGAAAAAGCTCTTACTTGCATCGTTAATGCTGATTGCAACCTCTCTGTTTGCTCAACAGGATCCACTGTTCAGCCAATACATGTTTAACAAGCTGGCTGTCAATCCCGGATATGCCGGAAGCCGTGAATCTCTGACCGCTGACGTACTTAACCGCTGGCAATGGGTTGGTATTGATGGCGCTCCAAACACTTTAAGTGCATCAATTCACACGGCTTTGCGTAACCCGCACATCGGCCTTGGCTTAAATGTGTACAATGACAAATTAGGCCCTTCATTATTCCAGGGAGCTCTCGCTACTTTTGCTTACCGCATCATTTTCCCGACATCTACTCTTTCATTTGGTCTTCAGGCTGGTGTAAAGTATATGGACATTGACTGGAGTTCGATAGATGTAATTGATATGGACGATGTTGCTCTGATGGGCAACACGCTGAATAAGGCTGTACCTGACGCCAATTTCGGTGTTTACTATTACACCGATAAATATTATGCAGGGGTATCAACAAAACAACTTCTGCAGAATGAAATAGCTGTTGTAAACATAGATAACAAAACACAATTTACCCATTTGCTTCGCCATTTTTATGGCATGGCCGGTGCAGCTTTCCCAATTGCCGACGGTTTGGTTTTCAGGCCATCATGCCTGGCAAAATTTGTTAAAAACGCACCTCCCCAACTCGACCTCAATGCCAGCTTCCTTATTGCCAATACAGTTTGGGTTGGAGCCTCATACCGCACTGAAAATGCAATGTCTATTATGACTGAATTAAAAATCTCAAAAAACATCAGGATTGGTTATTCCTATGACATATGGTTTAATCAGCTGAGTTCCGTTAATAAAGGTTCGCATGAGATTCGTCTTGGAATCGATTTCGAATCTTTTAGCAGCCGCATGCTTTCGCCTCGGTATTTTTAAACATCAATTTTTCATCTTTATTTGCCGGTGGTTGTTTTAGAGCTCAACCACCGGTTTTTTATTCTTATTAACTCATCTTACATCAGGTTGTCTTTTACTCACTTTCTTCTTTGAAATCTGTCAATATTCTATTACTTTTTCAGGTCAGGGATATCAATAATAAAGGGCTTTGCAACAAAATGTGAAATAACAATGACAAATGCATTATTTGAGTTTCATTCCCTTGATATTACGGGTTCCCATTACAGAAATTGAATAGCATATTCCAGCACAATTCCTGATGGCTTACCTTCGAAATGACAGAAAAATAAATTGTAACTGCATAAATATCATCTTGTTAATGAAAACTTTACCTGTTTTTCTTTTAATCATTTCCATTTCAGTCACTTCATTTGGCCAATCAGTCAGCAAGGCGCAAAGAGCAATGCAAAAGTTTAATTATGCCCGNGCTGTATCAATACTGAAAAAGGCTGTGGAAAAGGAGAAGTCCCGTAATGAAGCTGTTCCATTGCTGGCTGAATGTTACAGGCTGCAACGCGATGTTTTCAATACCAGAGCGTGGTATCAGCAGGCTGATTCGCTGCCGGGAGCCGATGCTGAAACATCACTTTACTACGCACAGGCACTTCAGGCGACTGGTGAATACAGCGTAGCAAAAAGCATATTCCTGAATTATGCGAAACAATCACCTAAAGGACAACTATTTGCTGCACATTGCGACAGCGTACTTGGACCCTGGAGAAACTGCAAACCTTCCGCCGAAATTAAAAATGTTTCCNNTAATATTAACACATCAGGGAGCGATTTCGGAGCTGCTATTTATAACGGCATGCTCATTTTCGCATCTGACTTTGTAAAAAGTTCGGGAGAAAACTACCCATACGGCTGGACCGGTCGTGGTTACCTTGATATCAAAAAATCATCGCCTGCTGAAAATGGTGAGTTCATGGGTGATATGACCCAACCGCTGCCTTTCAGTCCTAAACTGAATCAGGTATTTCACGATGGGCCGGCATGCTTTTCACCTGAGGGTAATACAGTATATTTCACACGATCATTCAAGGCNAAATCCAAAAAGGAAAACGGCATCAAAACCAATCTGCTGAAGATATTTTATGCAGAGAAAATTGTTGGTGGATGGAGCGTGCCAAAGCCTTTTATATACAATAGCACTGAATATTCAGTAGGCCATCCGGCATTTTCACCTGACGGAAAATCATTATATTTTGCATCGGACATGCCNGGTGGACAGGGTGGCACCGACCTTTGGATGTGCACCCTGGCTAATGGATCTTGGGGATCACCGGTAAACCTCGGCAGCGTAATAAATACCACTGAAAATGAANNAATGTTTCCTTATGTATCGGGAGACGGAACTTTATATTTCGCCAGTGAAGGTCATCCGGGTTACGGGGCACTTGATATTTTCAGCAGCAAAGCAATAGATGGTAAATGGTCGACACCTTTAAACCTGAAATCACCGATCAACAGTTCTTTTGATGATTTCGCACTGGCTTTTGTACCAGGCACCAAAAACGGGTTCTTTTCGTCAAATCGTCCCGGTGGACAAGGAAATGATGATATATACTCCTTCAAACTGATAGAGTATGAGCCTGAACCAATTGTACCCCTTATCCCCGAAACCCCAAAACAGGAGCTTATTTCCGGAATTATTAAGGACAAGGTTACGATGCAGCCACTCGAAGGAGCTACTGCCTTTATTTACAATATCCGGACCGGTGAAGTTTTCGTTGTNAAAACCGACCCTGACGGGCGTTACGAACTACCGGTCGACGATCCGGATGACTATATTATAAAAGGTATGAAACCAACATATATCGCTGACTGCCTTACTTTAAAAGTATCAGAATCTGATGATATTACAAGAAATGAGCCCCGTGACCTGCTTCTCGACAAGCTAGCGCTCAACCGCACTTTCAGAATTGACAATATTTATTACGATTTTGATAAATACAACATAAGGGCTGATGCTCGTCCCGAACTGGATAAACTGGTGACAATTATGAAAGAGAATCCAATCAACGTTGAGTTGGGCTCACATACTGATTGCCGGGGTTCTTTTTCCTATAACGACCGCCTGTCACAAAACCGTGCTAAGTCAGCTGTTGATTACATTATCTCACAGGGAATAGACCAGAGCCGCATCACTGCCAAAGGATACGGTGAACATCAGCTTGTAAACAAATGTGCCGACGGAGTGAATTGCACCGAGGAGGAACACCAGGCCAACCGCCGCACAGAATTTAAGATTATTGAATATAGTTCACCGCAACAGCAGGTAGGCCAGTTCAATACGGATACTTACACAAACGGCATGAAACTTAATGCNCGGCAACTTACCAGCCGATTTTTCAAACCTTGTAAATAGTTGAAAGCCTCTATCATTAAAAATCTCCGGCGACGACCGGAGTTTTTTATTTATAAAAATGGATTATTCAGTTTCTCATAACCAATGGTTGTTTCAGGGCCATGACCAGGTAAGACACGATAATCGCCCGGCAGTGTAAACAGCTTCTCATAGATACTGTTTTTCAGTAATTCAAAATCGCCGGTTGGCAGATCGGTCCTGCCAATACTGTTGGCAAAAAGTACATCACCGGTGATGACGAACTTATCTGTATCACTGATCAGGCAAATGCTCCCCGCAGCATGACCCGGTGTACTCATAACTCTTAATACTGACTTTCCGAATCTGACAATATCGCCTTCTTCCAGGAATCCGGCAGGACTGATTACCGGCTCAATGTTAAATCCGAACATGGCACTGTATTGTGGCGCCATCTCAAGTAGCGGCAGCCCGTCTCTGTGCGCCCGGTAATCAATGTTATACTTATCGCACAGGTAATTGTTGCCCAGCACATGATCTACATGCAGATGAGTATTAATCAGCATTTGCAGTGTTAATCCCTGGTTTGTTATGAAGTTTTCCAGTATTATCTTTTCATTATCACTAGCACAAGCGGTGTCGATAAGAATTGATTCGCCGGTTTCGTCAAANNACAACACATAGCCGTTTACACCAAAAGCATTGAAAACAAATTTTTTTATCTCCATCATGAAAGGTTGGTAAAATATTTGCTTAACCGCAAAGTTATCAATTATGTTCAGGTAGAATCCCTGAAAACATTGCATCGAATATTATTGTTACCTTAGCAAGCCTAAAATTATGCTGGCCTGAGTATGCTTGAAAAAAATTGCAAACGGCTGATTTTCTTTACATTCTGTTTACTTGCAGGATTCCTGTTCAAGCCTGCCGGAGTGAGTGCGCAGTTTTACACGGGTTCTCAAATGTCGTTTNNGGGAAAAAACCGGGTGCAGTACCTCGATCAATTCTGGACTTTCTATAAATTCGACAAATTTGACGTTTACTTTTATCTCAACGGCAAAGAGCTTGCCCTGCACACTGCCCGTTATNNTGCAGGACAATGCCTTCCGGAAATCGAGAAAAAGCTTGAATCGTCCCTTGATACTAAAATCCAGTTTCTTATCTACAATACACTCAATGATCTGAGGCAGAGCAATATAGGCCTCATGAGCAATGAACAGTACAATACCGGCGGTGTCACCCATATTATCGGGCATAAAATATTCCTTTATTTCGATGGCGATCTCAACCACTTTGACCAGCAAATACGTTCAGGCATAGCCAAACTGCTTGCCGAAAGAATTATCTACGGCGAAACCATCGGCNNTCAACAAATAAAAGAGCAGCGCCATGGAACAAACCTTCCCGACTGGTACATCAACGGGTTGGTTTCGTACCTCGGCACTGAATGGAATACTGAGATTGATAACAAGATGCGCNNCGACGGGATTTTGTCTGGTAAATTNTTTTTGAAATTCAACCATCTGCCAGGANNCGAAGAGGCCACCATAGCCGGTCATTCGGTTNNTTGGTATTATGTAGCGCAGAAATACGGAGAAAAGTTCATTCCCAACATTGTTTATATGACCAGGGTCAGCCGTGGTGTTGAANNAAGCGGATTTCTCNNTAACGTGCTGGGTATTTCCNNGTTTAAGAACCTCATGAAAGAACTGGAAAGCCTNGAAGGTACCAGGAAAAAATACTCCGGCACCGATACTTATACTCCATATGGATCACATCTTGCCATCAAATTTAAGCCTGACAGGAGCTACAACCAGGTAAAAATAAGTCCCGACGGTNNGAAAAAAATATTATATACTGTGAACGACCATGGATTATATAAAGTATTCATCCTCAATTCTCTTACCGGGAAAAAAAGAGCGNNAATATTCAGAAAAGGTTACCGCCACGACGACAAGGTAGATTACACCTATCCTCTGCTGGCATGGCATCCTGCCGGACAGGTAATCGCTATGATAACTGAACATNNAAAAGGTCTGTTGTGGCTCTATTTCTATGACCTGGAGACCCGGAGAAATGGACAAAAACAGAACATCTTCGGATTTCAGNNCAAAATATGGGATTTCAGTTATTCACCCGATGGAAGGACATTTGTGTTTTCGGCTGTGCAACGCGGCGAATCCGATATCNNTTTCCTTTACAACATTNNTGCAGCCAATTCGGCCGAACAATTAACAAGGGATAACTTCAACGATCTCNNAAATCCCGAGNNGTTTCTGCCAAAAACAGGCAAAATCATTTTCAGTTCTAACCGTACTGATGATACACTAAGGTTTGATAAGGAAATCCCGCTGAAATACACGGGACAACCAAATCATGACCTTNNTTTTCTCATTGATGTGGCTCCCGGCAACCGCACATTAAGTCGTGTTACCCGCACTCCGTTGGCCAACGAAACCCAGCCTATGCCTTATTCTCCAGGCTATTTCACTTACCTGAGTGATGCCAACGGCATCAATAACCGTTACGTGGCACGATTCGACAGCGCCATTTCATATGTGGATACCACAACTCACTACAGGTATTTTATAAGATCATACCCGGTTTCAAACTATTCACGCAGCCTGATCTCACAGGATGTGAGCCCGATGGCAGCTAAAAGTGCAGAAGTTCATTTACAGAAAAATAAAACCTGATTTACATTTCAGATGNNTATCGGCAAATCCTTCGGATCAACTGTTGACCTTGGGAATACTCCCTACCTCGAACAGGTAAAAAGGAAATATGATGAAGATTTGGCTGAGAAGTCTGTCGATAAAAAAGGGCAANNCCCCCGGGCAAAACGAAAACGGTTCACCAACGTGTATGCCAAGGAAGTCATTCCGGGGAAAGACACCGCGCGCTTGATAGATATCAGCAATTACAGCATTACTGAAATTGCAGGTGGACACACCGACTCCCTTTCGATGTTGAGAGGTGGGCTGAAACCTGATGCCCGCAAAGATTCAATACCACCGAAGGTGNNCCGCAACTACAATGTTGAANNATACAGCATTAACCAANNACTTATCAACCAGCTCGACTTGNNCTCGTACCTGAATGCCAGTTATCAGCCATTTACCGGCTATGCCGGGCCTATTTATCTGAATCCCGGAACCACAGCGCTTTTCACGATTGGTGCAACCGACCTGCTCGAAGATTATCGCATCATAGGCGGTTTNGTAAGGCTTAATTTTGACCTTACCAATAATGAATACCTTCTCGGTNNTTTTGCAAATCTCAAATCACGGGTAGATAAGGAGNNACTTTTCTTCCATCGTACCTCGTATGACGTTACATACACAATNGCGATTGTTAGGCATCGTATCCACGAGATACACTACATTCTGCGATACCCGTTTACTGAAGCCCTGAGTCTTAAAGGGACACTTATGTTGCAGAACGACAAATCGATCNNGTTGATGTCAACCGACCAGTTTACACTGGCTGCTAAAGACGACAATAATTACTGGGCGTCAGGCAAAGGCGAACTTATTTTCGACAACACCACGGCAGTTGGCCTCAATCTATACCAGGGATTGCGGTACAAGTTGTTTGGCGAATATTATCAGCTGGTTGAGAAAAATACAACCAACATGGCAGTTGTCGGACTTGATGTCAGGTATTACACACGTATACACCGGTCTTTTATCTGGGCCAACAGGCTGGCAGCCAGCACTTCGTTTGGCGACAGCAAACTCATGTACTACCTTGGNAGTGTTGATAACTGGATCGTACCTACGTTTAACGACGAAAACAGCATCGATAATTCGCAGAATTATGCCTATCAGACCCTGGCCACTAATATGCGCGGGTTTNNAAAACAAAATGTACGTAACGGCAATTCATTCGCAGTGTGGAATTCGGAGCTCAGGTTNCCGGTATTCAGGTATTTCTTTAACCGGCCGCTCAAGTCAGATTTCCTCAACAATTTCCAGGTTGTNGGATTTGCTGATGTAGATCTGCATGGAAAGGGCTGGAATCCGCTTTCAGAAGAAAACACCTACTTTACGCGTACTATCTACCAATATCCTATGCTTGTGACGGTCCAGGTACAGAAAGATCCTTTCGTTGCAGGTTATGGTGTCGGGCTTCGAAGCAGGTTATTCGGTTATTTCATCCGTGCCGACTGGGCCTGGGGTATAGAAGACCGCACCCGGCAGGATCAGATCTTCTACCTGTCATTCAGCCTCGACTTCTGATTACTGATTGCCTCAACCCTTCAATGGCGCATATGAGCCATTGTCTGTCATAAATAAATCATTAAAGAATAAAAACCTTATGAAAATGAGCATTGAAGTTGTACTCATCCTTGCCCTTATTGGCCTTGGAGCAGGAGTTTTCGGCGGAATGGTTGGCCTGGGTGGCGGTGTTATCATGATCCCGGCCATGATTTACTTTCTGGGAATGACCCAGTTACAGGCACAGGGCACCAGCCTGGCAGTTATGTTACCTCCTATCGGAATCTTTGCCGCAATAAATTATTACAAAGCAGGCCACATTGACTGGCGATATGCGCTCATTATTGCACTGGCATTCACAGCAGGAGGATATTTCGGATCTAAAATAGCACTCACCATGTCAACCGACCTGTTGCGTAAGATTTTTGCCGTATCAGTCATAGCCATCGCACTAAGAATGTTTTTTAAAAGCTGATTCATAGCGACCGATAACCAAAAATTTTGATTCCCAAAAATCTTCAATTCAGTATGCCTGTCGAAATTATTGATAACCGGATTAGTTCATTCATCAACAAGCACCACATTTTTACACTCTCTACTGCTCATAATAATGAGCCTTACTCATGTACCGTNTTTTATGTGTATGATAAAGCTGCTAACCTGTTCATTTTTACATCCGATGAAGGCACAAGACATGTTGAAGAAATGNNGAAAAAACAAAAAAGGGTTGCAGGTGCAATCGCTCTTGAAACTAAAATTATTGGCAAAATACAAGGCGTGCAATTCACAGGCATCAGCACCAGATTACAAGGAGAAACATATCAAAAAGCCAGGAAACAATATCTTGGAAAATTTCCGTATGCCGGCTTTAAAGAATTGATTTTGTGGTGTATAGAGCCTGACTTCATCAAAATGACTCATAATATGCTTGGGTTTGGGACCAAACTTATTTGGAAGAAAGAAGATAAACCTTAAAAGCAAAGTTTTTATCATGTAAATACCGCGGTTCTTGTGCTACTGTAAATAACTATCGGCATTTCAGCATGTAAGCAATGCCTGCGAAATACATTTTACATTCAATAACCTTGATTCTTTATAACGAATTTCATATTATCGTAACCCTTGATTGACGCGTGTTTTAGAAACCGCAATTACCAAGGGTTTCGCTACTTACTAAGATACTTTTTCGTTGAATATCAAGTAATTAATTATTCCTTTTAAAATATTGTTAATAACTGCTTTTGGTGATCATTTAACCCTTGTTGTAACTTGGTCAGGCTGTTTGAGGTGAGAAAATTATCTCTCACCTCATTGTTAATCAATTATTTGTATTCTGCAATAGCTAAAAAACCAGTCAAGCGACGTTATCATGGACGCAGACCTCTTTTCAAGTATTGAGACCCGGACCGAAAAGGACTCTTCAAAAACGTTTTATAACGAGGTATTGAAGAACCGCAACCGCCCCGAAATGAGCAATGAATCTGAACCGGCTCCGGTACAGCCTATAAATGAAATTCATCACCCCGAAGGAGAAACCAAGATGCAGGAATTACCCGTTTCAAGACCAAACAAGAAACTGACTACATACAATCACGAAGAAGTTATGGAAGCAGCAACTGTCTATTTTAAAGGCGACATACTTGCTGCTAATGTATGGATGAATAAATATGCCCTCAAGGACAGCAAGGGCAACATTTATGAGCTTACNCCCGACGACATGCACCGGCGCCTGGCTTCTGAAGTGGCTCGTATCGAAAAAAAATATGCTAATCCAATGAGCGAAGAAGAACTGTTTGAGCTCTTCCGCGATTTCCGTTATATCATTCCCCAGGGAAGCCCTATGGCCGGCATAGGCAACGAATTCCAGATATCTTCGCTCTCAAACTGCTTTGTTATCGGCAGCGACGACAACCAGGATTCATACGGCGGTATCCTCAAAGTTGACCAGGAACAGGTACAACTGATGAAAAGGCGCGGTGGCGTAGGTCACGACCTTTCACACATACGTCCATGTGGCAGTGATGTTAAAAACAGCGCCCTCACCTCGACAGGTATCGTACCTTTCATGGAACGCTATTCAAATTCGACCCGCGAAGTGGCTCAGGATGGACGGCGTGGTGCGCTGATGCTTTCTATTTCGATACAGCACCCTGATTCCGAAAATTTTATAGATGCCAAAATGGAACAGGGTAAGGTTACCGGGGCAAATGTTTCGGTAAAACTTGATGATGACTTTATGCGTGCCGTGAAATCAGGCACCAAATACACTCAGAAATACCCGATAGGCTCAAATAATCCATCCTTTACCAAAGAGATTGAAGCAAGCCACCTGTGGAACAAGATCATTCACAATGCCTGGCAATCGGCTGAGCCTGGTGTGCTCTTCTGGGATACCATACTGCGTGAATCTGTTCCTGATTGTTATAATGATTTTGGATTTAAAACCCTGTCAACTAATCCATGTGGTGAAATTCCGCTCTGTCCTTACGACAGTTGCCGCCTGCTTGCTATCAACCTTTACAGTTACGTTGAAAATCCCTTTACTCCCGATGCAACATTTAATGCACCCTTGTTCGCAAAACATGCCCGTTATGCATTACGAATAATGGATGATATCATCGATCTCGAAATGGAAAAAATCGACGGTATACTGGCAAAAATACAGTCAGATCCTGAAGATGAAGAAACCAAACGTACCGAGCGCCTGCTCTGGGANAAGATAAGGACTAAAACAATACAGGGACGGCGCACAGGCATTGGTATAACGGCAGAAGGCGACATGCTCGCAGCCTTAGGTTACCGTTACGGCACCGACGAAGCAACCAATTTCAGTGTTGAAGTTCATAAAGTACTTGCCATCGAAGCCTATGGTTCCTCCGTTGATCTTGCGGCAGAACGTGGCGCTTTCCCGATTTTCGATATCGAACGCGAAAAGAACAATCCTTTCGTAACCCGTATACGTGAAGCTGCTCCCGCTGTTTACGAAAAAATGAAACANCATGGCCGTCGCAATATCAGCATGCTGACTATTGCACCCACAGGNAGCGTGAGTATCTGCAGCCAGACTACTTCGGGCATAGAACCTGTATTTATGGTCAGCTACAAACGCCGCCGGAAAGTAAATCCCAACGACAAGAATGTTACTGTAACTTTTGTTGATGAATTGGGCGATTCATGGGAAGAATACAACGTTTTCCATCCCAAGTTCCTTGAATGGATGCGTATTAACGGTTATGATGTTGAAAAGGCCAACCATCTGCCCGAAGAGGAATTGAATGCCCTGATAGAAAAATCACCCTATTATAAAGCTACTTCCAACGATATTGACTGGGTAGCCAAGGTTAAAATGCAGGGAGCTATCCAGAAATATGTTGATCACAGTATCAGTGTTACNGTTAATCTGCCTAAAGAAGTCAGTGAAGAACTTGTAAGTGAAGTGTATCAGACGGCCTGGGAAAGCGGTTGTAAGGGAATGACCATATACCGCGAAGGCTCACGCTCGGGAGTGCTGGTGAGTAAACGAATCTAAAAAGACAAAGAAGAAACCATAGTATTCAAAGAAACCAAAGCCCCACCCCGCCCCAAGAAGCTTGAAGCCGATGTAGTAAGGTTTACCAATGAGAGTGAAAAATGGATAGCCGTTGTCGGGTTGCTCGACAACAAACCCTACGAAATCTTTACCGGGAAGAGTGATGACTTTTTCCTNCCCGACTGGGTTGAGAAAGGATGGGTGATCCGTCATAAAGAGACAGGAGAACCGACCCTTTACAACTTCCAGTATGTCGACAGGCAAGGTTATAAAGTCACCTACGAAGGCCTATCGCGTACATTTGAAAAAGAATACTGGAATTATGCCAAACTTATCTCCGGCATCCTGCGTCATGGTATGCCTCTGCCATACGTGGTGAGTCTTGTTGAGAACCTCACGTTTGACAAAGACTATATCACGACATGGAAAAACGGTGTGGTAAGAACTCTCTCAAGGTACATCAAGGAAGAGCGCCAAACCGGCGAAGCATGCCCCAAGTGCGGCCAAACCGACGCCCTCTATCGTAAGGAAGGTTGTGTATACTGCAAACATTGCGACTACTCTAAATGCTCATAAATTTTCTGCTTTAATTCTGCTTGACGCCCCGGTTCTGTGAGGTTCCGGGGCTTCTTTTTTCTGACACTTTGCTTAAAAGCAAAACAGCCGCCCTGTGAGGCAGCTGTTTTAGTTACTCAATATCCCGAAGGTCTGAAGCAGATCAGTAGTTTTTGGCTTCCCTTTCGAAGTATGCTTGAGGGTGCTCGCAGCAGGGGCAATTCTTAAGAGCTTTTTTGCCTTTATGCCTATAGCCGCATTTGCGACATACCCATACGGTTTCTTCCTCACTTTCAAACACTTTACCTTCTTCAATATTCTTTAAAAGTTTGAGGTAGCGTTCTTCATGCTCTTTTTCAACCGAAGCAATCAGCTTGTAAGCAGTAGCTATTTTCTTAAATCCTTCCTTCTCAGCAATCTCTGAAAATTCTTTATACAAAACCGTCCATTCTTCGTTTTCGCCTTCGGCAGCCGCTTTCAGGTTTTCGGCTGTAGTTCCAATTACACCAGCCGGATAGGTTGCGGTTATTTCAACCATGCCACCTTCAAGAAATTTAAAAAATGTCTTGGCATGAGTTTCTTCCTGCCTGGCAGTTTCTTCAAAAAAAGCCGCAATTTGCTCGTAGCCTTCTTCGCGTGCCTTCTTGGCAAAAAACATATATCGGTTGCGTGCCTGCGATTCACCTGCAAACGATTTTAGCAGGTTTTTTTCAGTCTGGGTTCCTTTAATACTTTCCATAGGTATATTTTTTTATGAGTTTAACATTCATACACGCTGATAATCTGTAACTTAAAACAATCATTCATTAGAAATGCATTTTATGGTAATCGTAATGTTGATTATCACGAAAAGCCCTGAATTTCTCGGCGATGACAATAAGTATTTTCAAATCGTTCTCCGCAAGCCATCGAATGGCTTCCGGCTTGTTGTTACAGGCATCGCAAAGCATGCAGAGCAGGTTGTAATCGTTTCGTTTGAGCCAGAAATATGCATCATCCTTCCCATCGATTGCCTGATCTAAAGCCGCAAAATGCGGAAATCCGTTTTTCAGAAGCCAGTCTCCTGCTTCCACACTACCCCTTAATGCTGCTGACAAAGCTGCCAGCTCAGGGTACCCGTTATTGAGTAACCAGTTGAATATCTCCGTATTGCCACTCAGTGTTTCGGCAAAAGCAATGAGTATTTTCGGCTCATATTCCAGCATATTTGCAAGCTTTGTGTAAAGTTAGTGAAGATTTTTACAAGACAGATCAGAGTATTTAACTAACTGCTCAAAAACAGGTTCTCAGATAGAGATTTTCAGTAAAAAACTTCGGCTTTAAGTCCAATGGCTTCAACTTTCTTTGCTAGTGTATGTAATTCATCTTCACATACTTTCTCCAGCGTAGCATAAGGTGTGCGGCGGTCAATGGGATAAAGCATAACCAATGAAGGCCTGATACGGTTAAGGTGATTCAGCCAGAGGTTCACTTCGTGTTCGGTTGTATTATCAATGAATTTGTCACCTATTGATCCTCGAAGGAACAATGTCTGAATAGTAAGATCACCTTTAAAGGCTATCATCCGTTCCACCACTTCTTCAATGGTGACAGGGCTCAGCGGCCGGTTGATCGCCCTGAAAGTCTCGTTGGTACCGGCGTCAAGTTTCAGCACGTTATTATCGATCTTTTTAAGGGCTTCAACAACCGCCGGGCGGTTAAGCATGGTTGCATTCGAAAGCACGGTGATCTTTGCCTTCGGAAAGTAGCGGTTCCGCAAAACGATCGTATCATCAATAATCCTGGCGAATTCCGGATGCAGCGTAGGTTCTCCGTTCCCGGCAAAAGTAATATTATCGGGAGCCAGCGATTCCTCTGAAAGTGCTTCAAATCGCTTTTGCAGGGAATTCCTGATCTCAGCGGCTGTGAAAAGCACAGGTTTGTGTCCGGCCTCGTGTCTGGTAAGACCACATTCACAATATATACAATCGTAAGAACAAAGTTTTGAATCCAGAGGCAGCAGGTTGATACCCAATGAGATGCCAAATCTGCGGCTTTTAACCGGGCCAAAAACGATTTCATCAAAGAGGAAACCCGACATAGAATTTTTTTTCTGCAAAGGTACTTTTCTTCGAAATCAATTAATATCTGTATTATGAAACATTCAAGCTGAAATACTGTTATTCGTCAGTCTTTTAGCCTGCTTACCGCTGATTTACAATAATACCACGAATGAAATAATCGTTACTTTTACACATCAATTAATCCCTGAATGATTACTCTCGACGAGATAAAATCCCCAATTGCTCAACACATTGATGAATTTGAAAAGCATTTTCGCAGTTCGATGAAAAGCCCTGTGCCGCTTATCAATACAATCACCCGTTACATCATTAAGCGAAAGGGAAAACAAATGCGGCCAATGTTTGTATTCCTTTCTGCTCAGGTATGCGGCGAAGTAAACCAGAGTACATATCATGCCGCATCACTGATTGAGCTGTTGCATACAGCAACACTCATCCACGACGATGTTGTTGATGATTCAAACGAACGCCGTGGTTTCTTTTCACTCAACGCATTGTGGAAAAATAAGATAGCCGTTCTGATCGGTGATTTCCTGTTATCGAAAGGATTGTTGCTGGCCCTCGAAAATGATGAATTTCAGTTACTTAAAATCGTTTCTAATGCAACCCGAGAGATGAGTGAAGGAGAACTGCTACAGATTGAAAAAGCACGTCACCTCGACATTGAAGAACCAGTCTATTTCGAAATCATCAGGAAAAAAACCGCTTCGCTCATCGCATCGTGCTGCGCAGCAGGCGCCGAATCAGTTAAAGCCGACAAGGAAACACTGACGAAAATGCACCAGTTCGGAGAATATGTTGGCATAGCTTTCCAAATCAAAGACGACCTGTTTGACTACGAAAAGAACCTGAATACCGGAAAACCTCACGGCATTGATATTAAGGAAAAAAAGATGACATTGCCGCTGATTTATATGCTCAACAACGTTTCGTGGGCCGAAAAACGAATGGCAAAGAACATCGTCAGGAATCATAACGACGAACCCGGGAAAGTGGCCGAACTCATCAGGAAGGTAAACGAAAGCGGCGGCATTGAATATGCTACAGGCAAAATGATAGAGTATCGGCAGAAAGCTCTTGACTTGCTCCTCTCATTTCCGGAAAGTCCTTCGAGAACTGCCCTGGAACAACTGGTCATTTTTACGACCGAACGCAAACATTAATAAGCTTTATAAACCTTCTTACATGACATTCACTGCCTTTACAATTAATTTGAAAATGAAAAGGTTAGCAGCATTTCTTTTTTTCTTTCAGCTTATTGCCGGCATCTCATATGCCCAGCTTTCGACCGAAACATACCCCGACGGCACAAAAAAGCTGAAGGTAATCTTATGAACGGCGTCAAAAGCGGTGTTTGGTACGAATTCAACGAAAAAGGGTTCAAAGTAGCCGAAGTCAGTTATGTAAACGGCATCAAAGAAGGAAAGGCAATCACTTGGTTTACCAATGGTAAAAAACAATCGGAAGCTCTATACCACAATGGCCAGTTAAATGGCTTTGCCCAATGGTGGACAGAGGCCGGCAAGCCCGATATGATTGGCAAACTCGTTGACGGAGTGCACGATAGCACCTGGACATTTTTCCATCCGGGTGGGACTATTGGCAGCCGCGGCAATTTCAATAACGGAAAGCAGGAAGGTAAATGGGACTATTACTATGAATCAGGAGGCCTTTGGAAAACAGGGAATTATGTCAACTCACTGAAAGACGGTAGCTGGAAATTTTATTATGAAAGCGGAAAGTTACATCATACAGGAGCTTACCTCTCCGATAAGGAAACCGGGCTTTGGATGAGCTGGTTTGAAAACGGACAAATGAAAGATTCCGGTAACTATGACAACGGGATGATGACAGGCACCTGGCGTGGATGGTTTGAAAATGGGAAACCTCAATATATTGCCGGCTATGTTATAGGTGAGCTACAGGGTACATATCAATCGTGGTGGGCCGACGGACATAAAAAATTGGAAATCAACTACCTGAACGGAGCCAAAGATGGCCTGTCAACGGAGTATTACAATGATGGCAGCCTGAAGGAGAAAGGTAGTTATAAGAACGGTGAACGTAATGGCTACTTTGTTTATTTTGATGAGAATGGCCTCAAGATCAAGGAGGAAAACTATGTTGACGGCCACCCCGATGGTGATTGGGTTAGTTATTATGCTAATGGCCGCAAACAAGGACAAGGCACATACCTGAATCAGCTAAAACACGGAACCTGGATTTACTGGGACCCTGACGGAAAGGTCGTTTATAAAGGCACTTTCAACAACGGACAGAAAATTAAGGAGAAACATTACGGTAGCGGAAAAGAATAAGGACAGTCACTTTTCCCGGGGTTTTCGCGCAATTTTTCAGTTGACAGCGAGTTATGCAGTAAAACACACAGCATGAATCGTTGCTTGGCCTTTCTTATACTGTTCATTATTCCGGCTATTGCCTTTTGCCAGCCGCCGTCAAATGAGGCGACATTTGAAAATATCTGCCTTACCGATACCGAACAAATACTCCTGAAGCTGATCAATGAGTACAGGCAGCAAAACCGGCTGAAACCCATAACAGCGTCCAGGTCTCTCAGTTATGTTGCCCGGATTCATGCATATGATCTTTCGGAAAACTTTAAACTAGGCAGTAGTTGTAATATGCATAGCTGGTCAGCAAAGGGCAAATGGTCACCCTGTTGTTACACCGATGATCATAAGAAAGCCAGGTGTATGTGGGATAAGCCCCGTGAGCTGACAAATTATCCGGCTAATGGTTATGAGATTTCATTTTTCACATCATACAAGTACCCTTCAGCCGAAGCCATGGCAAAGGATATACTCGAAGGCTGGAAAAAAAGCAACAGTCACAACGAAGTTATTATCAACAAAGGCGTATGGAAAGACATTCAATGGGAAGCCATTGGCATTGGTATCAGCGAAAACTATGCTACGGTTTGGTTTGGTGAAGTTGAAGACCCACTGGGCAAACCTTGTAAAGAATAGCGCCTTTAATATTATTGCCCGTTTTATTTCTTAGAAATCTGCATTCCCGTAAACGAGAACTTTGCTACTTTTACATTATTGGTAATAAATTGCCGATCATGAAACAGCATAGGATTGCGCTGATTATTATTGCTTTCATAACATTCATCCCATTTACAAAAGCGCAGCAATTTAGCGGTGGTATTGCAGCCGGGGTGGTTGGAAGCCAGGTTGCCGGTGATACATACAGCGGCTTCGACAAAGCAGGTATTTTTGCCGGAGGCTGGGTAAATTTGCCTGTAAAAGAGAGGACAGCATGGCAGATGGAGCTTGATTATATACAAAAAGGCAGCCGCAGAAACCCTGATCCAAAAAGTGCTGATCCTACTTATTATATCATGCGCCTGGGTTATGTTGAACTAACCTTTCTCTACCAGTTCAAACTGCGAAGTGGTTTGATTATCGAAGGAGGTCCGGCTTTATCGTTTTTACTTCACCATTTCGAAGAACGAGATTATCAAACAGTTGGCAACTACCCCTTCAGATTTTTCAACTCTAATTTCACCCTTGGTATTGCCTACCCTATTTCTGAAAAACTCATTGCTCATTTCCGAACCGACAATTCTTTACAGTCAATACGTACACAACCCTCAAATGGAAATGTATGGCGGTTGTTTGAATACGGCCAGTTTAACGACTGCCTGATTCTTAGCCTTGCCTACAAACTTTAGAATGCCTTTGTTGTTCTTATGCACATAAAAGCCATTTCATGAAAATAGTGATAGGGGTTACGGGTGCCAGTGGGGCGATTTACGCTAAAGTACTGATTGATAGTCTTACAGAGGTCAAAAACCAGCTGGATGAGTGCGGCATCTTGTTTTCAGAAAATGCCAAACAGGTATGGCAATACGAGTTGGGAAACAGAGAATATGACAATTTGCCTTACAAGGTTTATGATATTCAGGATTTCTATGCTCCTTTTGCCTCAGGATCAGCCGGCTACGATGCAATGATCATCTGCCCTTGCAGCATGGGAACACTCGGGCGAATTGCTGCCGGTGTTTCCAACGATCTGATGACCCGCGCTGCCGACGTTATGCTGAAAGAAAGAAAAAAACTTGTACTGGTTATTCGCGAGACACCTTACAGCCTGATCCATATCAATAACATGAAGACAGTGACCGAATCAGGCGGAATAATATGCCCGGCAACACCCTCGTTCTACAGTAAACCTACGACTTTTGAGCAGTTGGCTTCCACCGTAACTGGCAGGGCATTATCACTGGCAGGATTCAGAACCGATGACTTCAGATGGGGAAAACAGTGAAATTCTCAAAAAAAAAGCACCTGTCATCAATTAAGCAATCCTCTTTTTACCGGCATTGTCATGCAGCGGCAACCTCCTCCTCCGCGTGATAGTTCTGAACCATCAATGGTTACAACATACTTTTGATATTGCGAAATATCAACCCTGGAGTTTATCACGTCGTTGGCTTTTACAACTGCAAAACCATGATTACTGAGCTCTTCAATGGTATGCACATTGCGGCCGTAGCCCATCACTTTCCCGGGGCCTACTGCAAAAAAGTTAGCCCCGCTGTGCCATTGTTCACGTTCCTGTAGAACCCTGTCGCGATGTCCTCCGCAATACATCAGTTCCATATCCATTCCCAATTCTTTAAGCACCGCGGGAATATTGGGCTTCTCAGCAATGGATTTAACTTTTCCGTTATCCAGTTCAATATGAATAGTAAGGTATCGGCTTGGATGCAGTATAAGAGGTTCATAAACCATACACTTATCATGATCCAGGAATGTAAAAACCATGTCGAGATGGATGAATGATTCAGGCTTATGCGGTAGTTCCTGCACAATGATATGCTGCCTGTCATTTCGCTGCCTGAAATAATCAATAATAAAGTCAATGCCACGGCTGGTAGTCCTGGGGCCCGTACCTATCAATAGCACGTCTTCGCGGGCTACAAGTATATCACCCCCTTCAAAACTAAACTCAGGGCAGTAATGACGACTCTCCTCGGGGTGAATCGTTTTAGCATTGAACGAAGGATGATGCGTGAAAATGGTATCCATAATCAGCGATTCGCGCACCCGTACCTGGCTTGCCATACTGCTGATCAAGACTTTATTGCCCAGTGCAACGGAAGCATCGCGGGTAAAAAAGAAATTGTGCAACGGCTCAAGAATGAAACGATCCTTACTCATGAACCTTGTAAGGTTATCCTTCGGCATTTCCACACCTTCGAGTAAAGCTGTGACGAGTTTAGCAGGCTTCATGTCAAGCAATATTTCTTTCAGATCTTCTGAAACTTTCTCCCTTTTAATAATTCTGTTGATCAATGCTTTCCGATTGTCGTCAATAGCCATAACATCTTTCAGCAGATCCCGAACTTCATAGGTAGCTGTGACTTTTGAAAGGAATCCCTTGAATTGGCTGTACTCCCTGAGTGCTACCGAAAGGTTCAGGATATCACTGTAAAGCGCTTTCCGGGTGCTTTCAGGAGTCATATTCTCAACTTCATTTCCCGGTGTGTGAAGTACAACGCCTTTCAATTCACCAATTTCTGACCTTATATCGATCGCCGGCACAATTGACTTAACCTGTTTGCTCATTGTAAAATTCTTTTGATATGATTATGTTACTGTATTCTGCCAGAACTTCACGGAAATTATGCTACTGTTTTCATCCCGGCCGTGTAACTTATTTATTGTCAGTGTTTAATACAAATTCTATATTCCTCTTCAAACCTGAGAACTTGGTTCGTTTTACCGCTGAATGTTTAAACAGCCTTTTAAATTTTGTTTCATCAAGATTTTGCCAATCTTCAATATTCATGGTGACGAGTTCTTCTCCCGGAATAAATTCAGGTTCAGAATGCACCATTGAAAACCGGTTCCATGGACATACATCCTGACAGATATCGCATCCGAAAATCCAGTTTTCGAATTTACCCCTAAATACTTCAGGAATATCTCGTTTGTTTTCGATTGTCAGGTAAGAAATACAATTCCTGGAATCGATTAATCGTGGAGCTATTATGGCTTGCGTCGGACAGGCATCAATACATCTTGAACAATCACCGCAGTAGTTACCGCCAAAAGGCTTGTCTAACTCAGGTTCGAGATTGGTCAGGATTTCAGCAAGGAAGAAGAAAGATCCTTTCCTCCTGGTTATCAGCAAACTGTTTTTGCCAACCCAACCCAGACCAGCTTTTGTGGCCCAGGCTCTCTCAAGAACAGGCGCTGAATCAACGAATCNCCTGGCTATTACATTCTCATCAAACTTTCTCAATTCATCACAAAAAACATTGAGCTTTCTCCTGATAACATCGTGATAATCCGATCCGTATGCATATTTTGATATTTTCAAGCCGCCCGATATAATTTCCTGTCGTGGGTTATAATTGTACATCAATACAATAACTGATTTTGCACCTTCAACCAGCAGTTTGGGGTCGGAGCGTTTATCCTGGTTGCGCTCCATATATTCCATTCCGGCATGGCAGCCAATATCTAGCCACTGCTTCAGTCGCTCAGCATCTTGTATTAATGGTTCAGCCCNTGCAATTCCGCAATCAAAAAAACCTAAGGAAGCAGCAGTTTTTTAATGATAACAGAAAGCTCTTGTGGCTGCATTGAACCGAGAGTTTGGTTGAGTACTGAACCGAAAAGTCTCAGAAAAGAGTCCCGTTGGCCTGGGTTCTAATTTTCCCGGAATGAATATATGCTTTTTCGGTAACTTCTCTTCCGCGTGGTGTGCGCATAAGATATCCTTCCTGGATGAGGAAAGGTTCGTAAACTTCCTCAATGGTACCGGCGTCTTCACCCACGGCAGTGGCAATGGTCGTAAGTCCTACCGGCCCGCCTTTAAATTTCTCAATAATGGTAACCAGTATACGGTTATCCATTTCATCGAGGCCGTTTTTATCTACCAACAAAGCATTGAGAGCAAACTGGGAGATATCCAGATCAATTGTCCCGCTGCCTTTAATCTGGGCAAAATCGCGCACTCTTCGCAGTAGCAAATTGGCAATACGGGGCGTTCCACGGCTGCGCCTTGCCAGTTCATAAGCGGCATCATCCTTTATCGGCACCCTTAATATACCGGCCGATCGAATGATAATATGCTTCAATGTATCGGCATCGTAATACTGCAGCCTCGAATTGATTCCAAACCGTGAACGAAGCGGCGCTGTGAGCAATCCCGACCGGGTGGTGGCTCCAATAAGCGTAAATGGATTAAGTTTTATCTGAACACTTCTAGCATTTGGCCCGGTTTCAATCATGATATCAATCCTGAAATCCTCCATGGCAGAATAAAGGTACTCCTCAACCACCGGGCTTAGCCTGTGAATCTCGTCGATAAACAGTACATCATGAGGCTCGAGGCCGGTTAGCAATCCGGCAAGGTCTCCGGGTTTATCAAGTACCGGACCGGAGGTAATTTTTATTCCAACCCNCAATTCATTGGCTATGATGTATGAAAGCGTGGTTTTACCTAATCCCGGAGGCCCATGAAGCAGCACATGGTCGAGTGGTTCGCTGCGTTGACGCGCCGCAGCTACAAAAACCTTGAGATTGCTCACCACCCCCGGCTGTCCTGCAAAACTGCTGAAATCAAGGGGCCTGAGCGCCTTCTCAATTTCACGTTCAGCAGGTGAAAGGGAATCACCTGTTGCATCCAGGTTTTTGTTCAGCGACATAATAATTTAAGATGATACAGCGCAAAGTTAATAATTCCGGTGAAAGATGGCCGACGTGAATATCTTCCGTAAAAAAACCTTATCTTAGCCCTACATCGAAAATATTTATAATTTTACCTGACTAACCAATTCAAAGCATGATGAAAGAGATAGTGGTAGCCATTGATTTTTCGAAAGGATCGTTGCATGCACTCAATTATGCTATTAGCCTGGCAAATGTATGCAGATGCAACGTCACTATGGTTTGGGTTGATAGCCAAAGCATCACCCTGCTGCCTTTACAAAACGAAGCTTCTGAACTTCGTGAAGAAGCAAGGAAAAATATGGAAGAGCTTATTGACGCAAATAAGAATAAGCTATTGTATGGTAAACTGGCATATAAGCTTCGTAAAGGAAAAGTGTATCAGGAACTGGCAGTACAGGCAAAACTCGTCAATGCCGACCTGGTTATAGCCGGCACTCATGGAGTTACAGGCTTCGAGGAATTCTGGGTTGGCAGCAATGCACTCCGCATCGTGACCAACGCACCTTGCCCGGCAATTACTGTCCGTACAAGTTTCGATATAAGCAGGCCTTTACGCAAAATAGTGATGCCCGTCGATCATACCGCAGTTACTCTTCATAAAGTGCCAAGTACTGCAATGCTGGCAAAAATCTTTAGTGCTGAAGTGAATATCATTGCTTTAAACACAAGCAAACTGAAAACCATTCAACGGGTCATCGACAATGCCGTTCTCAAAGTTGAAAAGTATTTCAATGACAACAAAGTAAGTTTTATCACCGATAAACAAAACACTGACAACAAAGCTTCAAGCATAATTGACCAGGCACGACTGGTCGATGCCGATCTCATTTCAATAATGACAGACGGCGATATTGAAGCAAGCACACTGCAATTGGATAAGTTTTCGCAGCAGTTGATAAACTATTCTTCAGTTCCCGTGCTTAGCCACCATCCTGTCGAACACTTTGTGCTTTAACCAGCCATGAAAAAGACACTTCTGTTAGTTTCTGCCATATTATTGGTAGCGGTAAATTTTTCAACCGCCCAGGATGCAAACCACAAAACCGGGAAGATCACCGTTGTTCAGGATGAAAAACTGACATCTCTCACCCAGAAGTATAAGGAAGTGAACCAGCGTGATCCTTCGTTCGACGGTTACAGGTTGCAGATTTTTTTTGACTCCGGCAACAACAGTAAAAACAGGGCAACCGACGCTTTGGCTGCATTCCAGGAAAAATTTCCAAATGTGAAGGCATACTTATCTTTTAAACAGCCTAATTACAGGATAAGGGTAGGTAATTTCAGAACAAAAAGTGAAGCAATCGGTTTCCAGAAAAGCATTCAGTCAGATTATCCAAATGCATTTGTTGTCAGAGATAAAATACTCTTCAGCGAGATGGACTGAAAATTTGTTGTCTTATATTTTTATCTGATTGATTATCTATATGTTATATGCATCGGCATCCTCTTCAAAGCATTAGAACAGACTACTTGCTTTTTTACAAATAATTCATTACTTTTAGCATTGTTCTTTAACACTAATATATAATAAATATTCATATGAGTAATATAATTGCTGCCGTTGATTTTTCCGATTGCTCGATAAATGCTTTGGAGCATGCCGTATCGATTGCAAACCGGGGACTCCTTGACCTTCATATGGTTTGGGTCAATAATCCAAGTGTCACTAAAACAACCATATATTCCGATACATCTTCTGACCTCATCGACCAGATCAAAGGGCAGTTTACCAAACTGATTGAAAAATACAAGCCACGCCTCCCCGAGAACGAGATCGATTATGTAATTCGCGAGGGAAAGGTTTACCGTGAGTTACTCGATGAAGCCAAAGAGATGGATAGCATCTGCATTGTAATGGGAACCCATGGGGCATCAGGATTTGAACAATTCTGGATAGGGAGTAACGCTAACCGGCTTATTTCGGTATCTCATTGTCCGGTAATCACCTTACGGTCAGGCATCAGCATCAAACACGATCTCGAACGTATCGTAATGCCGGTTGATTCAACCCTCGATACCCGTCAGAAAGTACCCTTCACTGCTTATCTGGCCAAGCTTTTCGATGCCGAAGTTCATGTGCTGAAATTATACTCCAGCAATGTGAAAGCCATTCAACGCACCGTTGACGAATATGCTGAACAAGTGGTTGAGTACCTCGAAGATGAAGAGATTCAATGTGTTGTGGATTCAGTGCATGCCGATAATCTCACTGTTTCCACAATTGAATATGCTCAGAAAGTTAAAGCCAATCTCATCAGCATCATGACCGAACAGGAGACTAAAATGTATAACCTCCTCATTGGGCCTTATGCACAGCAAATGGTGAACACATCACCCTTTCCTGTGCTGAGCATCAATCCGAGAGAGACCCTGATCATGGCCTCGCATTAATAAAAAAAGCCCCGGTCAAGGGGCTTTTTAATTGTTTCAGTATTTTTAGTTCCTGCCGGTACAGTTAAGGTCCTCAAATGCTTCCTTAAGCCTGATTACCATGCTTTTCTGTGCTTCATACAGCCATTTGCGCGGGTCGTAGAATTTCTTATTGGGTTTATCTTCACCTTCAGGATTTCCAATCTGCCCCTGCAGGTATCCTTCGTTTTTCTTGTAAAATTCGAGGATTCCCTTCCAGGTTGCCCATTGGGTGTCTGTGTCGATATTCATCTTCACTACTCCGTAGCTGATCGCTTCGCGGATTTCTTCACGGCTCGATCCTGAACCGCCATGAAAAACGAAATTCACCGGATTCGCTGAAGTATTGTATTTTTTCTGAATGTAAACCTGTGAATTATGCAGAATGACAGGCTGAAGTTTAACATTACCCGGTTTGTAAACGCCATGAACATTCCCAAATGAGGCAGCTATGGTAAACTTGTTGCTGATTTTCGAAAGCTCTTCAAATGCATAAGCCACATCCTCGGGCTGTGTGTAAAGGCGTGAACTGTCGACGTTGGTATTGTCCACACCGTCCTCTTCACCGCCGGTAACTCCAAGTTCAAGTTCAAGGGTCATCCCTATTTTACTCATACGGGTGAGGTATTTTTTACAGATCTCGATATTTTCCTTCAGCGGTTCTTCCGAAAGGTCGAGCATATGCGAACTGAAGAGGGGAATTCCGAATTTGGAAAAGTGCTTTTCGCCGGCTTCGATCAATCCGTCAATCCAGGGAAGAAGTTTTTTTGCAGCATGGTCGGTATGGATAATAACCGGAACACCATACATTTTTGCCACCATGTGTATATGTTTGGCTCCCGAAACAGCACCTGTAACGGCTGCTTTTTCACCTTCGTTGCTAAGGAATTTACCTGCTACAAAATGGGCGCCGCCGTTCGAAAACTGTATGATGATAGGCGAATTTACTTCTTTGGCTGCCTCAAGTGCTGCATTGATCGAATCGGTGCCTACGACGTTAACTGCCGGAATGGCAAAATTGTTTTCACGGGCAATACGGAATACTTCCTGAACGCCATCTCCGGTCACAACACCGGGGGCAACTTTATCAAAAACCTTTTCTGACATGGGTTTGTATGTATTAATGAATGTTTTGAAATTTCGGAGTGCAAAGATACGACAATACTTTATGCATGAATTGCAAACAGCTGCACATATTTGAATCTTAACATAATCCTTTATTCCATATTCGTGAATAAATAGGATAAATCACGGGGGATTTCGTACTTTTGCCTTTGGAATCAGGCCCCATAGTTCAATGGATAGAATTTCAGATTCCGGTTCTGAAGGTTTGGGTTCGAATCCCGATGGGGTCACAATGAAGAGCTGCTTATGGCAGCTTTTTTATCTGTTCTTAATATCAAGAATCATATCATAATTCAACCCGTAGTATTCAAATTCTCCGACTTTTTGAAAGCCATTGCTGAAATAAAACCGCACTGCCCTTTCATTCCCGGCCTGAACCCCGCCCCAGAGTATCATGCGCAAATAGCCGGCATTGCTTAATTCATTCCGTATGAATCCCAGCATTTCACTGCCTATTCCCTTACCCTGCCATTGATCAGCTACTGATGGCGCATATGTGCAGTCCTGCTCGGTACTGATAGCCAGCCCGCAAGTTTCGAGCCGTGGTTTATCATGCTCAAGGAAGCCATGCCTGATGATTGAATACGCCAGCACTTTGCCCGATACTGTATTTATTGCTGCATATGTCCTGTAAAGTTTATTATCCCCCAGCACCGCCCTTACACTTTGACGGTCAAAATTGTGAGGGCCAAAACGATGTTTCGTTTCAGGGCTTAAATCGTGTAAATACTCCAGCAGGCGATCTTCATCTCCGGCAGTGAGTCTTATGAATTTCACCTCGTCTTCTTTGATTGACCTCACTTTTGTATCATTACCATACGCTTAAAAGTACGAAATAATCAATCATTACCTGATACATCACCCATACCCGCAAAAACATTCGTTACTTATTGAGCTCATTTTGCTACTGGAATTAACACAACTAATTGCTGAAAATTCATGTCGTTGTCATAATTTCGTTACTTTCAAATCCGGAAAAATATCGTGCTATGATTTTGCAGTTTCAGATCAACTATTTGACACATCCGGGGCAGCAATTGCTTGTGGCAGGCTCTGCAAAAGAGCTCGGCGGAGGCAAGCCCGGCAATGCTATGTTCATGACCATTAAAGATGTAAAATCAGGGTTATGGGTTCTTACAGTCGACATTGGAAAAGCAAAAGAGTTTACTTACCGCTATTACGTTAAGGACGACAATTTCGGAACTTATCTTGAAGAATGGGGCCCCGACAGGCACTTTTCCGGCAAGGGAAGAGAGGATTGTTCCATAAGCCTCAATGATCGTTGGCGCTCAACCTCCGATCCTGAATACGCGCTGCATTCATCCGCATTTATAAACGCGATCCTGAAGCCTGGAAAAAGCTACGAAGCACCCATGCTCAAAGCTGACAGCAAAAAAGACACCGTAATCCTGCGTTTTAAGCCAAATGTTGTAAGAGTCATTCCCGGGCATCGGGTGGCTGTGGCAGGAAGTGCAAAATCACTGGGAAAATGGAACGAAAACAATGTACTGGCATTAGGGAATCCTGAACACCCTCAGTGGTGCGGGGAAGCGAAAATTGCCAGGAGTGAATTTCCGGTGAAACATAAGTACCTGATTCAGAACGAAGACGGGGCAATCCTTTTTTGGGAAAAAGCTTCCGACAGGGTTATTGCATTGCCGGAAGGAGAATTACCGGATGTAATTGAAATAGGAGATGAGAATTTTGACTTCCCGCAATATCCCTGGAAAGGAGCAGGTGTTGCAATCCCTGTATTTGCACTCAGGCGAAAAGATGGCTTTGGTGTCGGTGAATTCACTGACCTGAAACTGCTTGTGGATTGGGCTACCCGTGTTGGCATCAAACTCATTCAGATACTTCCGGTAAATGACACGGTGGCAAAACATACCTGGCAGGATTCATATCCCTATGCTGCCATTTCGGTATACGCAATGCACCCAATTTACATCAACCTGCTTGAAATAGGAAAAATTGAATCGGATATTAGTCAACAAATCATTGATGCTCAGGGCAAGTACCTGAATTCGCTGAATAAGATCGACTATGAAGCAGTGATGGCACTCAAATCGAGATTTTTCAAGCTAATCTACGACCAGACAAAACATGAATTCCTGAAGAACCCTGAATTTCTGTCCTTCTATACTGAGAACGAATACTGGCTTAAACCTTACGCAGCATTTTCGTACCTGCGTGATCTATTCAACACTCCCGATTTCAGTCGCTGGGGCGAATACAGCAAGCCTACTGATGAATTGATGGATCACCTGACGAACGAAAATTCGCCGCATTTCGACGATATTGCGGTTCACTACTTCATTCAGTTTTATGCCCATCGCCAGTTGCTCGACGCTGCTAATTATGCCAGGTCGAAAGGAGTGGTTTTGAAAGGTGACATACCGATCGGCATATATCGCAACAGCGTTGACGCATGGCTCAATCCACACCTTTACCACATGGACAAACAGGCGGGTGCTCCGCCCGACGATTTTTCCAACAAAGGGCAGAACTGGCGCTTTCCGACATACAACTGGGACGAAATGGCCAAAGACAATTATGCCTGGTGGCAACAGCGCCTTCGTCAGTTGTCGCACTATTTCGACGCTTTTCGCATTGATCACATCCTTGGATTTTTCAGGATATGGGAAATCCCGGCAAGCCAGGTAGAAGGGCTCATGGGCTATTTCAATCCAAGTATTCCATATTCCCGTGAAGAATTGCACAACAAAGGACTGTGGTTCGACGAACAGCGCTTTTGCAAGCCATATATTCGCGAACATCTTCTTTATGAGCGCTTTGGTGATCTCACCGATTATGTAAAACAGAATTTCCTTACTGAATACTACCCTGGATGCTACGATCTTGTTCAGGAAGTAGACACACAGCGTAAAGTGGAAGAGAAATTTGCCATTGAGCCCGACATGAGCGCTGAAGAACGCAGCCGCCTTGTAAGGCTTACACAGGGTCTGTATTCACTGATTTCGGAAGTGATTTTCCTTGAAGCACCCGGCACAGGAGGCAACGCTTTCTTCCCGCGCAATGCACTGCACTTCACCCGTTCGTACCAGGAACTTGATGCACATTCCAAACATATAATCAACGGCATTTACCTCGAATACTTTTACCAGCGTAACGAGGAATTCTGGCGCAGCAAAGCAATGGCCAAATTGCCCGTGCTTAAAAAAGCCACCAATATGCTCCTCTGCGGTGAAGACCTTGGCATGGTGCCAGCCTGTGTTCCCGATGTAATGAAAGAACTGGGAATACTAAGCCTTGAAGTGCAGCGGATGCCAAAAAATCCGAAAATCAGTTTTGGTCAACCATCTGATTATCCGTACCTTTCGGTTGCAACACCCTCTTCGCACGACACTTCAACACTGCGTGGCTGGTGGGAAGAAAACCCTGAAGTGACCCAAAAATTTTATAACGAAATTCTTGGAAATCAAGGCCAGGCGCCATACTTCTGTGAACCGTGGATTGTAAAGCAGATAATTACTCAGCACCTGTACTCGCCAAGTATGTGGGCTGTTTTTCCGCTTCAGGATCTCCTGGGAATGGATGATACCCTTCGTTTGCAGAATGCTCCCTCCGAGCGCATCAACCAGCCGGGTAATCCTAACCATTACTGGCGTTACAGGATGCACCTCAATATCGAAGACCTGATTGATGAATCAGATTTCAACGACTCGGTAAAAGAACTGATTAAAACCTCCGGAAGGCTTGATATATACTGATATTTTATCAGTTCCGGTGAAATGATAAGTTACAGCAGTTAGTCAATCGCGTAACATGGGTTTCAATAACCTGAGAGAAAATTCCATGCTGTACAGGATTGTATGAATGCCTGAAAGCCTTTACCTATCAAATTTCTTGTCATTTTTACATTTTGCTTCTGCAAATGTGCATATCTTTACGTCCAAATGCCTTGGAATCCAAGTTGCTTTGTTTACCTAACTGACTACTTATGAAGAATATAATACGCTTCATTAAAAAAAGGACTTCCCTATTGATTCCATTCTCTTGGTGGTTTCCGGTCTTCTTGACGTTATTCATATTTGCGCCACAAATTTCAACTGGAGAAGGAACAAAGCAATTCGAGCCTATCGGTCCACCTTCTAATGTCAATGGTGGGTTGGGACTTGCATTATATGATGGCGGCTCTACTTCCAATGGATATCGGATACCTTTTGCCAAAGTCGGGTGTGATACCGCGTTCCGGTTGAATATTTATATTGAAGATCCATCCACTGAAAAGATATATTTTGGGTTTCGCGAACAGGATGGACAGGCTGTGTATTTCAGATTTCGTGATCCTAATGGAAATATAGTACCCGGGTTTGATCTTACTGCTTTCCCTGCTGCCGGCAATCCTGGTTATATTAATGATTGGGCATCTGCTGTAAGTGGGCCGTTGGTTGGCTATACTCCTCTTATTCTTGACCCTGCATTGACAGGTGGTATTCCGGGTAATTATTATGTTGAATTTGCGGCTAATCCTTCGGGAGGAAATTTTGGTTATGGTGACAGCAGAGTACTTGATCTTTTCGATATCAGCGTAGTAAAATCAGGTTCTACAATAGTTGATGGAAGAGTATGGAGTCAAGCCTGGCAATTTTCTAACCAGATCAGGCGCGAAGGTGGAACCGGAAACACAAATGCTGCACCTCCCACAGACCTTTATTTTTACTCAAATGATGGAATAACAACAAAATGCAACCTGAACAGATGGCAAGGTGGTCATTTTTATGTTAACTGCAATCAATGGGGAGTATATAGAACCGGCAACTGGATAACTGACAGAAAATCAATTGAATATAGTGATAGTGATCCAATACCGGTTTTACCTCAGTATAGAGAATTCCTTAACCTTCCTGACGAGACAATCTTCCCTACTGGAACAATAGGTCAAATCTGTTCGGGAAGTCTTGGGAGCATTTCTTATTGCGACGGGTCGGTTGATTTTATCATGAAAGTAACCAAAACTGGTATTGTTACCCTTAATATCACTACTCCAAGTGGTACTGCAATTGTTCAGGGGGAAGTAACCGGATACCCTGATTGCTCAACATTTGATACTATCCATTGGGATGGATTAATTAATGGAGTTCCTGTTCAGAACGGAGCAAGTCTTACTATGAGCATCCAGTATCTAAATGGATTGACTAATTTGCCAGGCAATGATATTGAGTCGTGTAATAACGGAATTAAGGTTGACATTGTTCGTCCAACAACAGGAATAATGGGCATAATGTGGGATGATTCTAATTTCGGAGGCTCAGTTAATAGTACTTATCCTGGATGCGTTTACGTTCCACCAAACGGTTGTCACACTTTCACTGGTGAACACAGGATTGTAAATTCATGGTGGTATTATCTGACAACAGGAACAGAATCCCTGAATATTACTACAATTAACACTCCTTCAACTCCCACTCTGGCTCCAGTAGGGCCAAATTCTGTTTGTCAGGGACAATCAGGTGTCACCTATACAACTACTATCAGTTCTGCTTCTCTATATGAATGGTATCTTGATGGCCTACCTATTGATACTACATCGACTCCATCAGTTACTTTGAATTTCGGGAATTACTTCCCATCTGGAAACCATACATTATCTGTTCGAGGATACAATATTGATTGCGGATTTGGTGGTTTATCCCTTTAAAAACCATCACCGTCAACTACAATCCTNTCTCCCGTAATCACCGGATCACCGACGGCTTGTAATACTTATCAGAGCACCTTCAATGCTACAACCGGCCTTACTTATAACTGGTCAGCTACAGGCGGTACAATTGTGGGATCATCAAATCTTAGTTCGGCTACATTTCTCTGGAATACAGCCGGACCACAAACCGTGAGTGTTATCACAACTTCTGTTACCTGTCCTGCGATTACCACAACAAAAAGCATTCTTATCAATCCTTCACCGGTCGCCAATTTCACCTATTCCAACAATTGCCAGGCGCAGCCGGTGCTGTTCACCGATCTTTCAACAATTACATCGGGTTCCATTGTATCATGGAGCTGGGATTTTGGTGACGGGAACTCCTCTACTCTCCAAAATCCTCAGCATACTTATGCCAACGCAGGCACTTTCAATGTAATTCTAACAGCTACCTCCGACTCCGGTTGTGTCGGTACCCATACCATTGCCCTGAACATTGTAGCTTTTCCCACCGCTTCGGCAGGCTCGCCACAAACCATTTGCGCCGATGATACCTTTTCTCCGGCCTCGGCAACAGCGGCCAATTACTCCTCATTACTCTGGAGTTCAAGCGGTACAGGAACGTTTAATGACCAGACCATTCTGCACCCTGTATACACTCCCAGTGCTGCCGACACGGCTGCACATACAGTAACTCTTACCCTCGTTGCCAGCGGCAATTCACCCTGTGGCCCTGCCACATCGTCAATGGTACTGACGATAAATCCCGTGGCTGTTTCAGATGCCGGCATTGATGCCAGGATATGTGAAGGAAGCACTTATCAGCTTTCCGACGCTGCAGCCTTCGGGTATACCTCCCTTACTTGGAACAGCTCAAGTTCAGGCACTTCGGGGTTTGTACCCGCCGGAACCCTTCATCCTGTCTATACGCCCGATGCCACCGATATCACCAATGGCAGTGTAACGCTCACCCTTACGGCCAATCCCTATGCACAATGCTCTGCCGCTTCCGATGGTATGACCCTTCACATTACCCGACAGGTGGTGAACAATGCAGGAGCCAATGGACAGATATGCCAGAACAGCACATTCAATGTTACCACCGCCACCTCGGTATATGATTCGGTGCATTACTGGACGCATAACGGATCAGGCACCCTGAACAATGCCACCACATTATCTCCAACTTATGTTCCTGGTACGGGTGAATCGGGCACGGTGACACTGACCTTACATTCCCTTGCTTATTACCCGTGCAGCAGCGTGACGGATAACATTACGCTTACCATTCATCCTCTTCCCACGGCCGATGCCGGTTCTGCGGGCTTCAGTTGCCAGGGATACAACTACGCGGTAAGCGGAGCTACGGCTACACACTATTCTTCGGTCACCTGGACTGAAAATGGCACGGGTTCCCTCACCAATGCCAACACATTGACCCCGACTTATGTACCTGGTCCCGGTGAATCAGGCACGGTAACGCTGACGCTCACCGCGCAGGGTGAGTTAAGTTGTGCCGGAGAGACAGCCCAGAGCACGATGACGCTTACGATCACCCCTCTTCCTGTAGTTGATGCAGGGCTGAATGCCACCATTTGTGCTGCCAACACGCATACACTGTCTGCCACGCAGACCAACTGCGGAAGTGTATTGTGGAGCACCTCGGGTGACGGTACCTTCAACAACCCTGCATCGCTAGCACCGGTATACACTCCGGGCAGTAACGACATAGCCTCGGGCAGTGTGGTGCTGACGATCACCGGTTTTGGAGCCGGTTCCTGTGTTGGTGAGACCGACAATGACCAGGTAGTTTTAACGATCGATCCCATGCCAACGGCATATGCAGGCATTGATGAGTCGCATTGTGTGCAGAGCCCGATAGCGATCACGGGAGCCACGGCAGGTAACAACTCGGGGGTACAGTGGGTCACCTCGGGAGACGGGATTTTCACGGGCAACACCACGCTGACGCCGACCTATATGCCGGGCAACATAGACTTTAACAACGGCACGGTGACGCTGACGTTGCGATCCTACGGCAGGTTGAGTTGTGCATCACAGACGGTGAGCGACAGCCGGGTGCTGACGGTAACGCCCTACCCGACAGTGAATGCGGGCCCTGATGATTACATCTGCAGTAACCAGACACAATACCAGCTAAACGGCTTCGGCAACAATTACAATGCGGCCGATATCCAGTGGAGTTTCACGGGAGGTGACGGGGTACTCAGTGCCACGAATGTAATGAGTCCTATCTATTACCCTGGTCCTGTGGATTTAAGCACTGTGGACCGTGCCATCACCTTCACGCTCACGCTGCAGGGAGTAGGCACCTGTGTGGGTCAATATGTAAGCGATGAGATGACGTTGCTCATCGACCCCACGCCGGTGAGCAATGCAGGCCCCGACGGGGAAGTGTGTGGTCGCAGGCCTTACCAGCTCAGCGGGGTGGCTCAGTATGAGAACACTATACTCTGGGTAACCACGGGCGACGGCAGTTTCAATAATCCTAATCTTCTGAACGCGACTTACACCCCCGGTCCGGGCGATGTAGGCACGATGGTTATGCTGCGGCTGGACCTGAGCGGGTGCCAGAGCCTCACGGGGGATGACTTCCTGCTGCTGACGGTACATCCCGATCCGAGTGCGACAATCAGTGGCACCGCGGACATCTGCGAAGGCACGTCGACGCCATTGACGATAGACTTCACGGGGACACCACCGTGGTCAGTCAGCTATACTGACGGCCTTGTACCGGTGACGGTGACGGGGATTACAGCTTCGCCATACACCTTCACGGTATCGCCGTTGTTAACCTCCAACTACTGGATCACGGCGGCATCGGATGCTTATTGTCCTGTACCGAACGATTCTATCCACGGGCCGGCATATGTCACAGTCCATGAGTTGCCTTACCAGTACATTACCACAGCCACTAATGGAGGTTATTACTGTGCCGGCGATACAGGCGTGGTGATCAGCCTGTCATCCTCACAGGTGGGAATGACGTACGAGCTCTTTCACAACTGGGTAAGCACGGGAGTGGTGCTGTCAGGCACGGGCAGCACATTGCGTTTTGGCACCTTCACCGCCCCGGGGCAGTATGCCATCGAGGGCACCAATCCCGGCGGTCCCTGCACAGCATGGATGCGCGACACGGTGGAGGTTATCATCAACCCCATCCCTGTAACGGACTTCACATGGAATACAGCCTGCCTTGGCGACACCACGGTGATCGATGTATCGGGGTTGTATATCAATGCCATCAGTAACTGGCTGTGGGATTTCGGTGACGGCACGTACCTCACGCTCAACGCGCCTATGGACCCTGTGAAGCATGTCTTTCCCACCTACGGCAGTTACCCGGTAACGGTGAGTGTGACGGACACCAACGGCTGCCAGTTCAGCATCACGCATACGGTAGATGTACGTCCTCACCCTACGTCTTTCTTCAGCTACGACACGCCCACCTGCCTGGGAGATGCCACTTCGTTCACCGACCTCAGCACGATACCGTCAGGTCAGGGCTACCTTCAGCGGTGGATCTGGGATTTCGGTGACGGCACGCCTGGTGACACGATCTGGTTTCCTGCCACGCCGAATATCACGCACACCTATTCCACCGACGGCACCTACACGGTAACCCTCCAGGTCAGCAACTCGGTGAGTTGCAGTGACACGTGGAGCACCACGGTGACGGTTACCCGTCGTCCTGTGGCGGACTTCACGATGGCCTCCACTGCCTGCCGGGAGATGGCGGTAACGTTCCAGGATCTGTCGGGCGAAGACGGCGGCGGGGCGATAGCAAGCAGGAACTGGGACTTTGGTGACCCTGCATCGGGAGTGCTGAACTACAGCACGGCCCAGGACCCAGAGCACAGCTATGCTTCGTCAGGCATCTACACGGTCACACTCATTGTCACCAACTACGCCGGCTGCAGTGACACCTTGCAGAAGACGATCACGGTATTTGAAAAGCCGTCAGTAGCCTTTGCCTTTGGTACGGGCTGTGTGGGAGACACCACGCAGCTGTGGGCCGATATGACGGTTGTAAACGGCGGAGCCATAGCCGGATACAGCTGGGACTTCGGCGACGGGGGCACTGCCTACAGCGAGAGTGTATCACACATATACATAGCCCCGGGCGCTTACCTGGTCACGCTCACGGTGACAGACACCTCGGGCTGCGAGAATGACACTTCACGCTATCTCACCATCACCACGCCGCCGGTGGCGCACTTTTCGGCTCCTGCCGACAACTGCCTGAGCGAGACGATACTGTTCCACGACCTGAGCACAGCTAATGATGGTTATCTCACCAGCTGGTTATGGGACTTTGGCGACGGCAATACACAAACGGTAACCTTCCCCAATACACCGGATGTCAGCCATAACTACCTGGTTGCGGGCACTTTCCAGGTCACTTTGACGGTCACCGACAGCTATGGGTGCACACACCGGGAGCAGCGGCTGATCACTGTGAATGATTCACCCACGGCTTTGTTCATGTACCAGGGAGGTGGTTGTGAAGGCAGCCAGGTGATGTTCACCGACCTGAGCACCACCACGGGCTACCAGCAGGTGTCGGGGTGGCAGTGGAGCTTTGGCGATCCTGCCTCGGGCATCTATAACAGCAGCACCGAGCAAAACCCTGTTCACGCTTTCAATGCCGCAGGCACTTACACGGTACAGCTCATAGCATACAGCGGCAACCTGTGCAATGACACGACGACGCAGCAGGTCATTATTGGTTCTTTGCCTACTGCCGGTTTCACCACGCAGCAGGCCTGCAGGGACAACCCGGTGCAGTTCACACCGGACTATTCGGTGACGGACACGACGACCATTGCGACGTGGCTGTGGGACTTCGGCGACGGCAACAGCAGTTCGCTGCGCGAGCCTGTACATGTATACAATATGTCGGCCACCTACATGGTCACGTTGACGGTCGGCGATACTTCAGGCTGCGAACGAAGCGTAACAATGCCTGTAACGATACTACCGCTTCCTGAGGTCAACTTCACGTATGACAGTCCTGTATGTGAAGGTACGACGGTAGCGTTCACAGACCTGACGGCGGTACCGGGCCAAACGGGTTATGTATACCGCAGGACCTGGGACTTTGGTGACGGCACGTCACAAACGATATTGTTCCCCAATGCCACGGCTGTAAGCCACAGTTATGGTCAGGCAGGAACCTTCACGGTGACGCTCACGGCGGTGACTGCCGACAGTTGCACGGCGGCGACCCAAAAGACGGTGACGGTGCTGCCTCAGCCGGCTGCGGCATTCACGCATGGCGCCGGCTGCGAGGGCATGGTTATGCAGTTCACCAACCTGAGCACTGCCGGTGGCGGGCAGTCATTGTCGGGTTACCTGTGGGACTTCGGCGACCCTGGTTCAGGCACTGCGAACCAGAGCACGCTGGCCGATCCCACGCACAGTTACAACACTTCAGGCACTTACACGGTGATGCTGATAGCCACCACAGCCAATGGCTGCAGCGACACGGCCACGCAGCAGGTCACGGTATCTGCGCCGCCGGTGGTAGACTTCACGATGACGGCGCAGTGCAGTAATGACACCACTCAGTTTGTCAGCAGCACGTTGGTGAATGTGGCAGCCACGCAAAGCTGGCTATGGCAGTTTGGTGACGGCACTACGGCCACTACCCCGGATCCCCTGCACATATACACTCAGCAGGGCACCTACATGGTGCTGCTCACGATCACCGACACGGCAGGCTGCAGCAACACGATAAGCTACCCTGTGACGATACAGGCGGGCCCGCAGGCATGGTTCAGCGTGACGGCGCCGGGATGCAGCGGCATGGCGGTGACTTTCACGGATTTAACCAACGGCAACGGCGGTACTATCAGCAGCTGGTACTGGCAGTTTGGCGACGGCCACGACACCACGCTCACGGCACAGGTTCCCACGCTCACGCATACGTATACGAATGCAGGCATTTACACGGCCACGTTGTCGGTAGTCACGCAGCAGGGCTGCGAAAGCACCTACCAGCAGACGGTGACGATATCCTCTTCGCCGCTGGCGGCATTCTTGTGGCAGAACACCTGCCAGGGTCAGGCGACACAGTTCACGGACATGACAACGCTCAACGGCGGCGCCACGCTCACCTCGTGGAGCTGGGACTTCGGCGACCCGGGGTCGGGGACGGGCAACAGTTCACCGCTGCAGAACCCGTGGCACAGCTACACCACACCGGGGAGCTATGTTGTCACCCTTGTCACGTTGAATGCTTCGGGATGTGCCGACACGGCGCAAAGCAGTGTCACCATCAGCACGATGCCGGCGGTAGACTTCTACCATGACAACACCACCTGCAAGGGAGTGGATGTGCTGTTCCACACCGACACGCTGGTTTCCAACATCGATGCGTTGCAAACGTATGACTGGGACTTTGGTGACGGCACGGCGCATGCATACACGGTAAATCCCGTTCACAGCTACCAGAATGCAGGCACATACACGGTGACGCTGGTGGTGACAGACACGGTGGGTTGTCCCAACGCGGTAAGCCACAGCATCACGATCCACGGTTCGCCGCAGGCGCAGTTCAGCTATGCTAACGTATGTGCAGGCACGGCGACGCTGTTCAGCGACCTTAGCCTGGCGCCACAGGGCGACACCATTGTAAGCTGGCTGTGGAACTTTGGCGACACGCAGCAGACGACAGACACCTCCACGTTACAAAACCCGGGCTATACATACACGCAGACAGGCACTTACACGGTAACGCTGACGGTGACGACAGAGCATGGCTGTGAGGGCAGCATTGCCATACCGCTGCAGGTATGGAACCTTCCCACGGCGGGTTTCCGCTACACGACGACGCCCTGTGCAGGGGGAACGGTACAGTTTGCCGACACCTCGTGGAGTTACCAGAGCACGATCATGAGCCGGGCGTGGGAGTTTGAGCCTTACCAGTACGGGTCGGGGCAGAATCCTCAGCACACCTACTATGCGACAGACAGTTGCTACACGGTGCAGCTGGTTGTGGTTGATGGGAGGGGATGTATTGACACCGCTCAGCAGCAGGTATGTGTACCGGCGCCATTGGCGATAGCGATGAGTTATGAGCAGCACTGTTACGGGCAGCCGGCACAGTTCACGCCGCAACTTGTCACCCCGGCAGGCGACTCGCTGATCACCTTTGCCTGGAACTTTGGTGACCCTGCCTCGGGGACCAGCAATACTACAGCACAGAAAACGCCGCAGCACCTGTTCACGCAGGTGGGATATTACAGTGTTCAACTCACGGCTACAGACCAATATGGCTGCAGTGCCGACACCTGGCAGCAGGTGGAGGTACATGCGTTGCCGGTGCCATCGTTCACGTGGCAGAACGGCAGTTGCGACACCACGGTAATGTTCAGCAGCACTTCGCAGGACACTACGGCGGCAATCACCACGATGATATGGGATTATGGCGACGGGACGGTGGACACGGTTTATGCCCCGAACACGGGAGCCACACATCACTACAGTGCCCCGGGCAACTACATGGTGACGCTCACCACGGTGAATGCCGATGGCTGCAGTGCCGGCACACAGCAGGAGGTACAGCGTTCAGGCTGCCTGGTGGCAGCGATGATGGCAGGAGACACCCTGCTGTGCCAGAACTCGCCGGTACAGTTCATGGACATGAGCACCTGCGACGGGGTGATCACCCGGTGGACATGGCACTGGGGTGACGGGACAACAGACAGCTACACGCAATACAATCCATACACGCTTCACAGCTACAGCGGCCCGGGCACATTTACCGTGAGCCTGGTGGTGACAACGATGGTTGGCAGTACGGCCATTACCGACAGCACGACGAGGCAGGTAACGATATGGCCGTCGCCGATGGCGGGGTTCACGGCAAAGGATGTATGCCAGGGAGAGCGGGCATACTTCAACGACACCACGCTGGCCAACGGCGCTTTGGCGCTGACCTATCGATGGGACTTTGGCGATGGTAGTACAATAAGTGATACCTCGGCACTGAAGAATCCCGATTACCTGTACCCGTGGCCGGGGACCTTCCCGGTGCAGCAGGTGGTGATGAACCAGCTGGGATGTGCCGACACGACTGACAGTGAGATCCGGGTGAACGGGTTGCCACAGGCGGCTTTTGACAACTCCATGGCCTGCCAGGGTCATGAGGTATACTTCTTCGACCACTCGCAGTCATACCTGGCGCCATTGTCAAGGTGGGGATGGATGGTGAGAGGAGAAGAGCAGCTGGGTACGATGAACGGTGCCACGCCGGGATTCGTGTTCAGCACGGCAGGCGACTACACGGTGACATTGACGGTGGCAGACTCTAACCGCTGTATTGACACGATAGTGAAACAGATAACCGTGAATCCTGTTCCTGTGAGCGCGTTCACGGTGACGGAGAACTACGAGAACCTGCAGGGGCAGGTGCTGTTCACCAACGGATCGTTGGGAGCGCAGCAATACTACTGGGACTTTGGCAACGGGGAGACGAGCATGGCCTTGTCGCCGGTGGTGACCTACGATGTGGACGGCAACTACACGGTACATCTGATCACGGTGAACAGCCTGGGATGCACAGATACGGCCACAACGGTGTACAGGATGCTGTACAAGGGGTTGTGGATACCCACGGCAATGGCGCCATCGGGGCCGGTGGAGCAGACACGGCTGTGGAAGCCTGTGGGTGTGAACCTGGCGACATACAGGGCAGAGGTGTACAACAGCCACGGCATACTGCTATGGAGTTCCACGGCGCTGGACAGCAACGGTGTACCGTTACAGGGATGGGACGGCACTTACAAGCAGGTTCCCTGCCAGCAGGATGTGTATGTGTGGAAGGTGCAGGCAGTGTTCAGGGACGGGACGATATGGCACAACGAGAACGTGGGTGAAACCGACAACATGCCCACGAGTGAATGGGGTACGGTGACACTGATAAG